>NZ_UTBG01000057.1 GCF_900580675.1 Pseudomonas viridiflava | reverse complement strand
CTGCCAGTGTGGCCTTGTCCGAAGCCATGCTTTTGTAGGGGCTGCCTGCGCGCGCCTCTTTCATTTTCGAACCCGCACAACCGGCCAGTGCAGCCAGCGCTGCCAGAACCATTGCGCCCATTACGACCTTCCGCATGCCATCGCTTCCTTGGAAAAAACGCGACTTTACCATTTGCATGGAGTGTGTGGGCGGCCGTGAATTGGCGTGGTGAAGCGCATGAATTTTGTTTCACTGTGAAGGGCGACCACGCCGCCTATAGTCGGCAGGCTCATTTTTAGAAGTCTCCCTTCTGCCCGCCCTCCCGCGGGCTTTTTTTTGGTCGCTTTTTTATAACAACCAGCGAAACAGATAGAACAGCGCCATGCTCAGCAGCACCGTAATCAGCACGCTGCGCGTCCAGAACATCAGCCCCACGGCGCAGATGCCCGCCAACAGGTAAGGGTTGGCCACGCTCAGGTTCAACTGGTGATCGGCGAGAAAAATGATCGGCCCGCAAATCGCCGTGAGCATGCCCGGCACCGCAAACCCGAGGAATTCGCGGGCCCCACGGTTAAGTCGCACCGGCAAACGCGGCTCGATAAACAGGTAACGGTTGAGGAACACCACCAGGCCCATGGCCACAATCATCAGGTAAATCATCGCTGCCCGACTCCCAGCCGCTTGCACACAAACCCCGCGCTCATGCCCAGCACGCCGGACACCACCACCGCCGATTCCCAATGCAGAAAGCTCAACCACACCGAAAACAGCAATGACACCGCCACGCAGACCACCGTCGGCACATCGCGCACGACCGGGGTGATCAGCGCGATAAAGGTCGCGGCAATCGAGAATTCCAGGCCCAGTTGGTCAAGACCGGGGATGCTTTTACCCAGCACGATGCCGGCCAGCGTAAACAGGTTCCAGGCGATATAGAACGTCAGGCCGACGCCCAGCGCGTACCAACGATTAAAGGTTTCGCGGTCGTAGTGGCTGACCAGCGCAAAGAATTCGTCGGTCAGCAGAAAGCCCAGGCTCATGCGCCAGCGGGTCTTGAGTGGCGAAACAATGGGACGCAGATGCATGCCATACAGCAAATGCTGCGAGGTCAGCAGCAACGTGGTCAGCACGATGGAAATCAGGCTGGCGCCGCTTTTGACCATGCCGATGGCGACCAACTGCGCTGCGCCGGCAAACACAATGGCCGACAAGCCCTGGGCCTGCAGCGGAGTAAATTGCGCATCGATGGCCATCGAGCCGGCCAACAGGCCCCAGGGTGCACACGCCAGGGACAGTGGAATGACGGCGATCGCGCCGCGAGCGAAGGCGTAATGAGGTAAGGCGGTAGGCATGGAGACGGCTCATCGACAGACAGTCGACAAGCATGCCAGCGGAACAAGGGGCTTGTCTTGAACGATCTTGCTCAGGCCAGCCTTACCGACACCTGCTCCACCGAATCGCGGGCTTCGCGCAGTTCGTGGGCGTCCTGGTTAAGCCGGTGGATGGTATTGAGCAAGCGCTGACGCAGCACTTCATCGCCGAGTTTTTCGACGGCACGCATCAGGTCAAACGCTGCGGTTTCATTATTTTCCGCAACGGAATCCAGGGTCTTGCGCAGGTTACGAGTGGCACGGGTCACGCGGGGGTCTTCCTTCATCAGCAATGGCAGGCACTTTAGGACATTCGTGTTTCAGTTTAATTTCAGGCAGTTGTGGCTGATTTCTGCGGATTTGATCCATGTCAGTCGAATTCAGGATTTGACCTACATATATGGCCATCCGTATATTCGGATAACCATATGTAAATGATCCGAATCATGTCCGACCTCTTCTCCCCTCCCGAACTGTTCAAATGCCTGGCCGACGCCACCCGAGCACGTTTGACCTTGCTGATTCTGCGCGAAGGCGAACTTTGCGTGTGCGAACTGATCCATGCCTTGGACGACAGCCAGCCGAAAATCTCCCGCCACCTGGCACAACTGCGAGGTTGCGGATTGCTGCTGGACCGTCGTCAGGGGCAATGGATTTACTACAGCATCCACCCGGCACTGCCCGATTGGGTGACTGAGGTGCTGCAAACCACCCTGCAAGCCAACCAGCCATGGTTGCACTGCGACGCGCAGCGTCTGGATGCAATGGGCGACAGACCACAACGGACCAGCACCTGCTGCTGAACCATCGGAGCGTTTATTCATGCTTGTCGCAATTGCGATTTTTATCTTCACCATCGTCCTGGTCATCTGGCAGCCGAAGGGACTTGGGGTGGGCTGGAGTGCAACCATGGGCGCAATCCTGGCCCTGGCCTGTGGCGTGATCAGCCTGGCCGACATCCCGGTGGTGTGGCACATCATCTGGAATGCCACCGGCACGTTTGTCGCGCTGATCATCATCAGCCTGTTGCTCGATGAGGCCGGTTTTTTTGCCTGGACCGCGCTGCATGTTGCGCGCTGGGGGCGCGGGCGCGGCCGGCGACTGTTTGCCTATATGGTGCTGCTCGGCGCACTGGTCTCGGCGCTGTTTGCAAATGACGGCGCGGCGCTGATCCTCACGCCGATCGTGATGTCGATGCTGCTGGCCCTGCGCTTCTCCCCGGCCGCGACCCTGGCATTCGTGATGGGCGCGGGGTTTATCGCCGACACGGCGAGCCTGCCGCTGGTGGTGTCGAACCTGGTCAACATCGTCTCGGCGGACTACTTCAAGATCGGCTTCAACGAATACGCCGCGGTGATGGTGCCGGTGAACTTCGTCAGCGTTGCCGCCACCCTGGCCGTGCTGCTGTGGTTTTTCCGCCGCGATATCCCGCAAACCTACGACCCGGCTGACCTGGATGACCCGGCCAGTGCCATCCACGACCGCGCCACCTTTCGCGCCGGCTGGTGGGTACTGGGCATCCTGCTGGTCGGCTGCTTTGCCCTGGAACCGCTGGGCATTCCCATCAGTGCCATCTCCGCAGCGTGCGCCGTGTTGCTGCTGGTGATCGCCGCCAAGGGCCACCAGATCTCCACGCGTAAAGTGCTGAAAGAAGCGCCGTGGCAGATCGTGATCTTTTCCCTGGGCATGTACCTGGTGGTCTACGGCTTGCGCAACGCCGGGCTGACCACTTACCTGGCGACCTGGCTCGATACGTTCGCGCATTACGGCGTGTGGGGCGCGGCCATGGGCACCGGGGTGCTGACGGCCTTGCTGTCGTCGGTGATGAACAACTTGCCGACCGTGTTGATCGGCGCGCTCTCGATCGAGTCCAGCCATGCCGTGGGCGTGATCAAGGATGCAATGATCTACGCCAACGTGATCGGCAGCGACCTCGGCCCGAAAATCACTCCCATCGGCAGCCTGGCCACTCTGCTGTGGCTGCACATCCTGGCGCGCAAAGGCATCACCATCACCTGGGGCTACTACTTCAAGGTCGGGATTGTGCTGACCTTGCCGGTGCTGTTGATCACCCTCGCCGCCCTCGCCCTGCGCTTGAGTATCTGAGAATGAAAGTCCTGTTCATGTGTACCGCCAACAGCTGCCGCAGCATCTTGTCCGAAGCGGCGTTCAATCATTTGGCGCCGCAAGGTTTCGAGGCGATCAGCTCCGGCAGCTTCCCCAAGGGCCAGGTCCTGCCCCGCAGCCTCAGCACGTTGCAGGCTGCCGGGATGAGTACCGAGGGCTTGTACAGCAAAGGCAACGAGGCCTTCGAAGGCAGCCCGCCGGACTTGGTCATCACCGTGTGCGACAAGGCGGCCGGTGAAGCCTGCCCAGTGTATTTCGGACCCGCACTGAAGGCACACTGGGGGTTGGAAGACCCCTCGGATGTCCAGGGTGATGAAGCGACTATTCAAGCCGCCTTCGACGCCACGCTTGCGACTATCGCCAAGCGCTGCCGAGCGTTTTTCGCCCTGCCCTTCAACAGCTTGAACCCTGCCGAACTGAAATCAGAACTGGGCCGCATTGCGCGGTTGTAGCCGGAGACCCTATGACTACCCTGCCAAACCTGGATGCGTCGCTGATCACCCCACGCACTGATGACACGGCGCATGCCCCACGCATCCTGCTGCTCTAAGGGTCTACCCGCGAGCGTTCGTTCAGCCGCTTGCTGGTGGAAGAAGCTGCGCGCCTGTTGCAGGCCTTCGGCGCGCAAACCCGCATCTTCAACCCTAGCGGCCTGCCCTTGCCCGATGACGCACCAAGTGACCATCCCAAGGTCCAGGAGCTGCTGGCGCTGATGCACTGGTCGCAAGGGCAGGTCTGGTGCTCCCCGGAGCTCCACGGCTCGATGTCGGCGGTGTTCAAGGCGCAACTCGATTGGGTGCCGCTGGCCCTGGGCGCCGTGCGCCCGACCCAGGGCAAAACTCTGGCGGTGATGCAAGTGTCCGGCGGTTCCCAGTCTTTCAACACGGTTAATCAACTGCGCGTGCTGGGCCGCTGGATGCGCATGTTCACCATCCCGAACCAGTCCTCGGTGCCCAAGGCCTACATGGAGTTTGATGAGCAGGACCGCATGCGGCCGTCGGCCCTCTATGATCGCGTCGTCGATGTGATAGAAGAACTGGTGAAATTCACCCTGCTGCTGCGCGACCGCCCGGATCTGGTGGACCGTTATTCGGAGCGCAAGGAGAGCGCCGAGCAACTCTCGCAACGCGTCAATCAACGGTCGATTTGAACGCGGCTGTCGTCGTATGCTGACGCCCATCCCCTTGCAGAGCCATCTCAATGAGCGCCATGCAGCACGCCTGGCTGGGCAACTACGAAATCAGCAGCACCACCTGCACCGGCCTGACCTTCGCGCGCCATAGCCATGACGAATGCGTGATCGGCGTAAACCTTCTGGGCGAGGAAAAGGTCTGGCTCGACCGCCGCGAATTCGAGGCCGGGCCTGGTTCCATTACCTTGTATAACCCTGGGCAGATTCAGGGCGGCGGCGCGGCGGATGGCGCGCCGTGGCAGTTTGTGAGCCTGTACGTCACGGCCGAGCAACTGGCCGCCGACCTGGGGCTGGCGCAGGTGGAATTCGAGCGGTCGCTGTGTTTTCAACCGGAACTCGCCCAGCGCCTGGCAGCAACGGTGAAAGGTGCGTTGAGCGGCGATGCACAAATACGCGAGTTGAATGAGGACGCCCTGGTCCTGCTGCTCGGTGAAGTGGTCAGCCTCAGCGGCGTGCGCTTGCCCGGCAGCACGGCCGCCGGTAAAAGCCTGGTCGGTCGCGCGCAGGAACTGCTGGCCGAGCACCTGCATCAGTCACTGCCACTGGAGCACTTGGGCGATGAGCTGGGCTTGTCCAAATTCCACGTGCTGCGCACTTTCCAGAAAGAAACCGGGCTCAGCCCCAGGCAATGGGCCATGCAATTGCGCACCTGCCGCGCCAAGGGCCTGTTACGCGATGGCAAGGCCGCGAGTGAAGTCGCACACGACCTGGGGTTTGCCGACCAGAGCCACCTCAACCGGCATTTTCGCGCGGCCTACGGCATCACCCCTGGGCGCTATCAAAGCGTGCTGAAACGCTGAACAGCGCAATCTGGTCCAAGACAATTCGCTCGCGCCTGCCCAGACTGCCCACGATCATTTGAAGGAACGCGGGCATGCTGACGATCTTCTTTTACGCGCTGGTATTCGGTTTTGTATTTTGTTTGTCTCCCGGCGCCGTGCTGGCAGAGACCCTGCGCCGTGGCCTGCTCCACGGTTTTACCCCGGCGCTGCTGGTACAGGTCGGCTCGCTGGTGGGCGACGCCGTATGGGCGGTGATCGGCCTGACCGGCATCGCCCTGCTGATTCAGCATGATGCGGTGCGAGTGCCGCTGACGGTCGTGTGCGCGCTGTACCTGGCCTGGCTGGGCGTGCGCAGCCTGATCGATGCCTGGCATTTGCCCGAAACGGGCGACGCACCGGCCAGCTCCGGGAAAAATGCGCTGGCGGTGGGCGCGGCCATTTCCCTGGCCAACCCGAAGAACATTGTGTACTGGGGCGCGCTGGGCAGCGCGTTGTCCGGGATCGTCGGCGCCACGCCCAGCCACGCGCAGACCCTGATGTTTTTTGCCGGCTTCATGCTCGCGTCGGTGTTGTCATGTTTTTTGACGGCCGCCCTGGTCAACCTGCTACGCAAGAACGCGTCACCGCGGTGGCAACGCATCAGTTATGGCGTCTGCGGCGTGGTATTGATGTATCTCGCCGTTCTGGCCGCCCACGGTATATGAAGTTATATAACTCGCCACTTCGAAGTGCTTCTTGCCTGAACGAACTCTGAACAGCGCGTTATTTAACTGATCATGCGTTGACATTTTGTAACTGGCTGAGTAGATTGCCCGTGCCCGCAACTGGGGCCTTTTTTAAACCTCACAAAAGAAGCCAATGGACACAGTATCTAGTCGCTGTCCGAGCGCCGCTTTAGCGGACATCGGGCGCCAAACCCAGAATATGACAGGACTCGCCTGACCGGTCCGGTACGCTGCGCTAGAGCTCGATGCTCCACCGTAACTGCCTCACCGGATACGCGTCCGGTCCCGAGGTGTGTTATGACCTTCCAACTCCTTGTTTTACCTGATCTGCGCACGCTGGCCATGGCCCTGCGTGCCAAGCTGTGCCGCGAGCCTGTGGGTTTCTCACGTGCCCGTTCCCCTTTTGCCACACCCTCCTCTCAAGTGCGCCCGGCCCAGCCGCTGGCGCACTGGCGTATCTGCCCGGCCACCGGCCAACTGCAGCAGCAGTGGGTTCACGCCGACCCGCAAGACCCTCAGAGACCGAGCGTTTCCAGCCTGGCGCAAGCTGGCCTGATGCTCGGCCTGGCTATGAGCACTCGCGCAGCCTAAGCCTGCTGGAAACAACAACTTCCTGATTAATAACCTGGTGTTCCTGATGAACAATTCCAGTTGTAGTCGGCTGCCCGTTAGTTAACTAACGCGCGCTGTAGAAGTTATGCAAACCCTTATTTAAACCGATCGCGAAGTCCGCGACTCGGCATGCTTTCGCTCGCCTGCAGCCAGGTAAGTAACGGGTATGTTTTGTCGAGAATTGGCGACAGGAGTACACACAATGAGCGCTGTAAAAAACACGCCGCTGCACAAAAAAACCGGTACCGACGCCGACACCAAACTGTCGATGCGTGCCGCCCGCGAAGCCCATAACGGCCTGTCGGCCACCCTGGCCAACGTGCGTGCCACTCAGGATGGCCTGACCGAACTGGACGCCGCCGCCCGCCTGCAACGCGAAGGCCACAACGAAGTCGCGCATGACAAGCCGCCTCACGCCATCGTGCAATTCCTGCAAGCCTTGAACAACCCGTTCATCTACGTGCTGCTGACGCTGGCCGGCATCAGCTTTGTCACCGACTATTGGCTGCCGTTGCAGGCGGGCGAAGAAGTCGACCTGACCAAAGTCATCATTATCATGACCATGGTGCTGCTCAGCAGCCTGCTGCGCTTCTGGCAGGAACACCGCTCGGCCAAATCCGCCGAAGCCCTGAAAGCCATGGTGCGCACCACCGCCACCGTGCTGCGCCGCGAGCAAGTGGGCAGCCAGCCAGGCCTGCGCGAAGTGCCGATGCGCGAGCTGGTGGCCGGCGATATTGTGCAGTTGTCGGCGGGTGACATGATCCCCGCCGATATCCGCCTGATCGAATCGCGCGACCTGTTTATCAGCCAGGCCGTGCTCACCGGCGAAGCCTTGCCGGTGGAGAAATACGACACCCTGGGCGATGTGCAGCAAAAATCCGCCAGTTCCCTGGCAGCCGACCGCGATAACCTGCTCGACCTGCCAAACATCTGCTTCATGGGCACCAACGTGGTCAGCGGCCGGGCCAAAGCCGTGGTGGTGGCCACCGGGCCGCGCACCTACTTTGGCTCGCTGGCCAAGGCAATTGTTGGTTCGCGGGTGCAGACCGCCTTTGACCGTGGCGTGAACAGCGTCAGCTGGCTGCTGATCCGCTTCATGCTGGTGATGGTGCCCATCGTATTCCTGCTCAATGGCTTCTCCAAAGGCGACTGGGGCGACGCGTTCCTGTTTGCCCTGGCGGTCGCCGTGGGCCTGACGCCGGAAATGCTGCCGATGATCGTCAGCGCCAACCTGGCCAAGGGCGCCACCGCCATGGCCAAGCGCAAGGTCGTGGTCAAGCGCCTGAATGCGATCCAGAACTTCGGCTCGATGGACGTGCTGTGCACCGACAAGACCGGCACCCTGACACAGGACAAGATCATCCTTGAGCATCACGTCAATGCCTTCGGCCAGCGCGATGATGCGGTGCTGTCCCTGGCCTGGCTCAACAGCTACCACCAGAGCGGCATGAAAAACCTGATGGACCAGGCCGTGGTGCAGTTCTCGGAGCAAAATCCGAAATTCCAGGTGCCGTTTGCCTACAGCAAAGTCGATGAATTGCCGTTCGACTTTGTACGCCGTCGCCTGTCGATTGTGGTCAAGGACGCTGCCGACGATCACCTGCTGGTGTGCAAAGGCGCCGTGGAAGAGATGCTCGGTATTTCCACGCACGTGATGGAAGCGGGCATGGCCGTGCCGCTGGATCAGCGTCGCCGCGATGAGTTGCTGGCGCTGGCCAATGACTACAACGAAGACGGCTTCCGCGTATTGGTGGTGGCGACCCGCAATATCCCGCAGGCCCTGGCGCGCAAGCAATACACCACGGCCGATGAACGCAACCTGGTGATTCAGGGCTTCCTGACCTTCCTCGATCCGCCGAAGGAAACCGCCGGCCCGGCGATTGCTGCCCTGCAACAGATCGGCGTGGCAGTGAAGGTACTGACCGGCGACAACGCCGTGGTCACCAGCAAAATCTGCCGCCAGGTCGGCCTCGAGCCCGGCCAGCCGCTGCTGGGCGTGGAAATCCAAGCAATGGACGACGCGACCCTGCAGCGTCGCGTGGAAGAACGCACGGTGTTTGCCAAGCTGACCCCGCTGCAGAAATCCCGCGTGCTCAAGGCGCTGCAAGCCAACGGCCACACCGTCGGCTTCCTCGGTGACGGGATCAACGATGCGCCGGCACTGCGTGACGCCGACGTGGGCATTTCGGTGGACAGCGGTACGGACATCGCCAAGGAGTCGGCCGACATCATCCTGCTGGAAAAGAGCCTGATGGTGCTCGAAGAAGGCGTGCTCAAGGGCCGCGAAACCTTCGGCAACATCATGAAGTACCTGAACATGACCGCCAGCTCCAACTTCGGCAACGTGTTCTCGGTGCTGGTGGCCAGCGCGTTTATCCCGTTCATGCCGATGCTCGCGATCCACTTGCTGCTGCAAAACCTGATGTACGACATCTCCCAGCTGGCCCTGCCCTGGGACAAGATGGACAAGGAATACCTTGCCAAGCCGCGCAAGTGGGATGCAAAAAACATCGGCCGCTTCATGATCTGGATCGGGCCGACCTCGTCGATCTTCGACATCACCACCTTCGCGCTGATGTGGTACGTGTTCTCGGCCAACAGTGTCGAGATGCAGACCCTGTTCCAGTCCGGCTGGTTTATAGAAGGGCTGCTCTCGCAAACCCTGGTCGTGCACATGTTGCGCACCCGCAAGATCCCGTTCTTCCAGAGCACCGCCGCGTGGCCGGTGTTGATGATGACCTGTGTGGTGATCGTGCTCGGGATCTACGTGCCGTTCTCGCCGCTGGGCACCCTGGTGGGCCTGCAGCCGCTGCCGCTGGCGTATTTCCCTTGGCTGGTCGGCACCTTGCTCGCCTACTGCTGCGTGGCCCAACTGATGAAAACGATCTACATCCGCCGCTTCAAGCAGTGGTACTGATCACCCCCGCCGTTTAAACGGTGGCGGTCGCCCGGCCGCCACCGCGCAATACAAGGATTCTCACCATGCGCGTCTTGATCTGTGCAGGTCGTCATTACGCCGACACCAAAAAGTCCCGCCAAGTGCTGGACGCCTACCACCGCCTGCGTCCGGTGCAGGTATTGATTCACGGCGGCAACCAGTTCCTTGGCAGCGACATCGAGGAATGGGCCCGGGAAATCGGCATCGACGTGGTGCGCTACCCGCCCAACTGGCAACGCCACGGCAAGCAGGCGGAACGCCAGCGTAACCATTTCATGCTCACCGACAGCCGCCCCGATGTGGTCATCGCCCTGCCGGGTGGTGACGACACGTCCGAGCTGGTCTGCCAGGCCAAAGCCAGCGGCATTTCGGTGCTGACCGTAGAAAGCTGAATTCAAGCGAGGTGCATCATGCACAAAAAACACATCCCTCATCCAATGGACGGGTTCGCCAAATACCGCGCGCGCCACGCTCGCAGCCCACGCAAAACCTTGCTGCTGTTGCCACCGGCCCAACGCCGAGCGTTGCAGCGCAACTTGATGTTCATCGGCGCGACCCTGGGCCTGGTCCTGCTGGTTGCACTGATCTCCAACGCCCACGCCGCCGGTGGCGCCTATGTGGTCGACGACGGCGCGATCAATGCACCGGGTGAATGCAACGTCGACGCCTGGTACAGCGCCAACCGGCACGATGGCGGCAGCCACAGCGAGACACTGTCACCGGCCTGCACGTTCAGCACAATGCCTTCGGTGCAATGGGGCGCGGCGCTGTCACGGGCCAACCGCGAGACCCAGGTCAGCCCGCAGCTCAAGACGCAGGTGCTGTCGCGGCCAGACCTCGGCCTGGCACTCGCGGTTGCCGCCGGAGCACACCTGGCACTGGATCGGCACCACGGGTTTGACGGCGCGGAGTTCAATTTGCCCCTGACCTGGCAGCCATTGGCGCCGCTGCGCCTGAACCTGAACGCCGGCTGGAGCCATGCCTACAACGACGGCGATCAACAGCATCGCCTGACCTGGGGCACCGGTGTCGAATACCAACTGGCCAACGCCCTGACGCTGATCGCCGAG
>NZ_UTBG01000170.1 GCF_900580675.1 Pseudomonas viridiflava | reverse complement strand
AAAAAGGTTCTTCACGGAATCCCGGGAAAGACAGAAACAAGAACGCCGATTTGATTGATGATGTTCGTGCGAGCAAACACATCTAACAAACCGGCGTTCTTATGCGCGATATTAATACTTTCCTTCCTTTTTGGGAGGGCTTTTCTGTCGTCACGATCAAGACTGATGGTGACACACTACAGATCGATCTGACTCCCCACGCCACTCGATTTCCTTCCTGCGGTGGCTGCCAAAAACCTTGCTCAACCACTCATGAGTATTGCGAGCGAACCGTTCGTGATCTTCCCATTCTCGGTCGCGCGGTACGCCTCAGCGTTTTGCTCAGGCGGGTTGGCTGCCGCGACTGTGGCAAACGCATGGAGGCCGTCAGTTGGCTGGATCGCTATGCCCGCATGACGCGCCGCTTGGCGGATGCGGTCATTCAAGCCTGCGAGCGCCTTCCAACCCTGCACGTGGCACAGATGTTTGGCCTGCATTGGGACACCGTTCGGTTGCTGGAGCGTCGAGCCTTACAGGCGGCGTTGAGCACGCTGCCAAAGGCGCAACCACGACGCCTGGTGATGGATGAATTCGCGCTGTTCAAAGGGCATCGCTACGCCAGTGTGGTGTTGGATGCCGATACGCGAAGAGTGCTATGGATTGGCGAAGGCCGCAGCCGGGCGGCGGTTCGGCCCTTTTTCGAAGAGCTGGGGCCAGAGGGATGTGCTCGAATCGAAGCAGTTGCGATGGACATGAATACCGCTTTTGACCTGGAGGTCCGTCAGCACTGCCCGAAAGCGCGAGTGGTCTACGACCTCTTTCATGTGGTGGCCAAATATGGCCGAGAGGTGATAGATCGGGTCCGCGTCGACGAGGCCAATCGACTGCGTCATGACAAGCCGGCTCGCAAGGTCATCAAGCAGGCGCGATGGCTGTTGCTGCGCAATCCGCAGAATCTGAAAACGCCGGAACAACAGGTTCGTTTGCAGGATTTGTTGGCGGCCAACCAAT
>NZ_UTBG01000247.1 GCF_900580675.1 Pseudomonas viridiflava | reverse complement strand
GGATAGGGTGGTTTGGCTATTTTAATAATATATATGAGCCGGGCATACCGTATCCGTTGTTGAATCTCAGCCCTGTTACGGGCGTGAAAACAATCTCTTTGTTGTATTTTTTGTTTTTTGCTTTGATGAATTTTATGTTTGTTAGAGGAGCGTACGTCCTAGGAAGAAAGTTGGGTTTGGCGAGTTTGTTAATCGTGTTTATGCCAGGCTTTTTATCCTTGATGGGTTTTTCACCGAGTTGGTGGTTACTCATACCTGAAGAATTTCATTTGGGGGCCGGATATATAGGTGGCTTCTGGAGCAGTGGTATAAATTTTGTGATTGCATTCGTTTTCGGGTGGTCAGCGGTATTGATGCCGGCTAACTTATTTAAAAGCCCAAAGTTCAAGTACGGATATAACCACTTGTTTTGCCTATTAAGTCTCGTAGGGTGCATGTATTTAGTTGTTGATTCGCAAGCGAAGTCTGATCGGGAACAAATGTTAGAAACGAATAAGCTGTTAGGGGATTATTTGCAGCTCTATAAAGGGCGATATGAAAGTTTGAAAGATTACTGCCTGGTTGATACCTCGTTTTCCAAGGACGAAAAGGCGGCCTGTAAAGCCGCTACCCAAATATTTTCCGTGCTCTCATTTAACGTTGTCGGGGATGAGCCTGAATTAAGGCGATACGGTGATTCCTGGCTGGAATCGCTGCCAGAAGCTAGTGATATCGCCAGAATAAACACATTTTTTTGCTCCGGTACTGATATAAACGAATCGTGTCGTGAAACGCCTTCGCATTTAATGGTAAGTAGTCAATCGTTTGGACGTAAGGATTATATTCCGCTACCAGATCAAGGGGAGCGTGTACGCAAGTTGTATGACAGGCTTGGAAAGTTGGTCGATAAGGTAAAAGTGGCGCACGAGCATGAAAATTTGAAATATTTTCTGTTTTGTATTGTTTCTTTTCTTGCGGGAGGGAAGGCAGCCACTGCATCGCTATCGTTGATTGGGGAGGGCAGCATGAAGTCTAGGTCTTGGCTTTTATGTGTGGCGAGAGTGATGTTCTTTAATTTTTGGTTTTTTTAAGGTCACGGGACTATAAGCGACTGCATTAAGGTGAAGTTTGCTTCCGGTTGCAAGAAAAGTGAGCTTTTCGTATAAATTGTAATGGGTTGGATCTTGTTAGATGTATTTTTTGAAAGTGGCTGCTGTGATAGTCGTCATCGCACCAAGCAATACGGCGCAAGGTATAAAAACGGCCATTGGATTGAGCGTGATAGGTAGGGATAGGTAAATGATCCAAGGCACAAACAGTAGAGGCATCACTGTCCGCTTGGCGCGGTGGTAGACAAAACTGCTCTCACGCCCCGCGCCAAATTTGCGCAGGTCACGACGCATCAAGCCATCGAGAAAACCAGTGAGCGAGGCCAGCAGAAACAAGGGTGTGACCAAGACCAGAATGGTCAGGCGCACCACAAAGGTAAAGGTCACATACACCGCCGCCAGCACGAAGTCCTCAATGCTCACGTAGAACTGATTGGCCCAACTCCAGAAGCCGTTACTCTGGCTCGACGCGCGTGCCTGCTGGGCAAAATCCGCAAAGCCAGTCTTGACCAGCAACCACTGATTGAGGACTTCCAGCCACTGGATGATCGCCTTTTCAGGTTGTTGAAGAATGAGTGAAGCTTTGAAGTGCTCGCTGAGCCATCCCAATTCGCTATTCAACATGGCTTGGCTGTGCCGCCAACCCTGGTCACTCCAGAACAGCAGCAAACCAGCGAACTCGATGAGGATCGAGAATAGCAGCGAGGCCATCAGCAGGCCGATGATGTGCAGGACGAGGCTGATCGCCGAGATGATCAATCCCGGGCGCTGGATCGGTTGTGGCGGCGTGTTCTGTACGGAAGTCGCCATCCTTTACTCCAATGCGTTGCAGCGCTGATGTCGTCACGTTGTCTTCTGGATCGTTTCTGCTGAATCAGAACCTGTAGCGGGGCGGGCTACCCCACCTGATCCAGATCGAAGTTTGTGGTTGGACCACCACCGCTCGCGCTCCACCATTGGCCCGCCTGTTCGTTATAGGTGGCCCGCATCCGCTGGGTAAGCTCCTGCAGGTCTTTGGGCATAGCATCGTCGTTGGAGGGTTTTGGCAACGGCATGCGGACTTTCCAGAGCTGCCCACCGGCCTGGAAGGAGAACATTTGCCCCTTGGGCAAGCTGACGATGTGAGCGGGCTCGATCAACGGCACGCTGGTGCTGCTGACGCGATCCTGCGAAGACGAAGTGAAATCGGTGTTGGCCTCAGGATCGGAGGTGTCTGTGGCTCCGGATACCAGCGTTTTTGTCAGTACATTCACCATAGGCAACTGCTTGGTGAGCAACTCCGCGGTAGCGGTTTCGCGCACGCGGAGCATCTGCAGAGTGTTGAAGTTGCCGATCACCTGGCCGGCTTTGGCCCGATTACCGATGCGTGCTTCGATATCACTGAGGGTCTGGGTGTAAGCCGTCACCTGGATGCCGGCACCGCCGCCCTTATTGATCAGCGGGATGAATTCATCTCCCATTAACTCGTTGAACTCATCGGCATGCAGGTTGATCGGCAGCTTGTCACCGTTGCTGCCCGATGCGGGCAAACCGTGGTCAATGCCATGTTTGTAGATGTGGCCCGCGACCGAGACCAAGTCGGCGAACATGGAGTTGCCGACGGCGGCAGCCACCTCGGCATCGGTCAGTGCGTCCAGGCCGACGTAAACGATGCCGCGTTTTCGGATGATCTGCATCCAGTCGAAGATTGGCCGTGGATCGTCCAGATCGGTGTAGTTGGGGGCCAGTAACTGGGCGGTCTTGCCGGTGGTGAGTTTCTCCAGCAGCGGCAGTAGCGAAGCCACGATTTTGTCGAAGTAAGTACGGTCGTATCGTACCGCCGAACGCAATCCGTCCATTACCGGGTCAAACACCCGTTTCGCCGCCAGGTATTGCTCGATGGCCACCACGCGCTTTTCTCGCCCGATCATATGCCGGGGAATGTTTTTTTCGGTGAGCTTGCTTTCGAGCTGGACGATCACTTCCCACGCCTTCGGATCGGTTCTGGCGAAAAACTGTTGGGCGTATTCGATGAACAGTGCGTCGATGTTGACCACATGTCGCTGGATTTGCAGGTAGTCCGGACGTCGACCCAACTCAATCAGGGCGCGGGCAATGATGTTGACGAAACGCCAGGCGAACTCGCGAAACGCCGCCGAGTTACCTTCGCCACTGAGCTGCCCAGCGATGCGCGACGCCACTTCCGAGATGCGCCCGAAACGTCCCACGGCGTTGTAGCGGGCGGAGATCTCCGGCCAACCTAGATGGAAAACATAGAACTCCTTTTCTCGACCGGCGCGTTTGGCTTCGACGTACATGCGTTTGAGCAAGTCGGCATCGCCCTTCGGATCGAAGACAATAACTACCTCGTGTTCGACGCGGTGTATGTCCTGGGTGATGTACACCTCGGCGAGCCGCGTCTTGCCGACACGGGTCGTGCCCAGCACCAGTGTGTGTCCGACCCGTTCGCCCAGCGGCAGACTGACTTCCATTTCGTCGGGCTCGACCCCATGCAACAGCGGCGAGCCACCGACCGGGGGCAAAGGACGCAACGGATTGAAGGCACTGTCCCAGGCCGTGACACGGGCCAGTGTCGAGAGCGGAAACGGTGCATGTTCTAGGCGACGTTCGAGTCCACGTGCCAGACGGTAACGGGTCGGTTGGTCGACGTAGTGAGCGACGGCCGGATCCTGGGCCTCGACCAAGCGCTGGGTGTGCAGGCGGGTCCAGCGAAAGCCGCGGCCCATGAACAGACGTTTGCGGCTCACCGGAATCTGTTGACTGGTCAGCTCATAGCGGGGCAGCCGGCGGATATTGCGCCGATAGCGCAGCACCTCCCAGGCTTGCCGCAGTCGGATCAGACCGAGCAGGGCGTAGGCCAGCGCCGCAACCAGACCTATCTCGGGCGATAGCGCCACAGCCCAGGGCGAATACAGGCACAACACCACGGACGCGATGCAGATCGCAACGGTGTACAGCTCCACTGCGGGTCGGAGCTTGGACTCCATCGCGTGCCCGGCCATGACCCAGACTCACTGTTCCAGTGAGGTGGCTGTGATTAAGGCAGGGTAGTGCTCAATTTTTAGGCGAGAGGCGATGTCGTTGCCGTTGACCGGTAGGATGGTGATGCCTGGCGCGGCTGCTCGAATTCGGTCCAGGGCTTCATTATCGGTCACTTCGACGGCGAGGCCGGCCGCCCACATTTCATGCAGTTCAGTCGCGCGCTGATGCAGCCAAGCCAACGATTGGGAATCCTCCCCGACAAGGAAAAATGGCTGCAAGCCCGGCATGTCCAGGGTACGAGTTGTGATTTGGCCTGGGCTCAAGTGAGAGCTGCGCACGGGCAGTATCCAGGTTTCATCGGCAAATGCAGATAGGTCTGCATGTATGGCCCGAGCAGGCTGGGTCTTGTTGTTTATTGGCGGCCTTACAGCTTCAAACTGAGGGCGGGTTAAGCCGCCAGGCTGATGTTCTGCAAATGACATTTCCGGCTGGGCGAACGCTGCCAAGAGCATGGCGAAGTTATACGCACTGGGAATTCGCTTCATGGTGGTGTGCCCTCTTTAGAGGAAACCTGCAGTCGTTCGAGTTGTTGAGAAAAGCCGGCGCGGTAACGTGCGGCCGGCGTTCCTCCTGCCGGGCGGTGATATCGGCCAGCAGCTGACACCCAATCACCGGTGACGGCGTGATGCTCTTGCAGCAGCGCGGCAGTTACGGCCAGATTGCGGTAGGGTTCGAGGGCTTCGCAGGGACTGGAAAAATGCTGTCCGTGATAACCCAGGTTGATTTGCCCAAGCCCGGCATCGACGCGCTTGGCGTCATACCGAGCAAGCGCCTGAAGCAAGGCGTGACAGGCGGTCTGACGATTGGCGAAACGGTAAGGGCTACCGGCAATATTCAGCGTCCAGGGCCAGGGCAGTAGTCGACCACGAAGGCGGGCACCACTCTCCTGCAGCGCAATCGCGAACAGCACCGTTGAAGGGATGCCAGCGTCATGCGCCGCTAGTTGATAGGCAGGCGGCGGAAGTTCGTCAGCCTGGGCTGCGAGCATCGTCAGCATGAGCGCAAGTCCACTCAGTCTAGGCGTTGCCATTGTCCATTTACCTGCTGAAATTTCACGGGTAGCGGTCTCGGGGCACCCAGGCTGAACCAGCGACCACGATCATGGTTCAGGGTGATTTGCCGGCGTTGAACCTTGCTCGGATCAATGCCCGCTTGCCGGGCCCAGCCACGGACATGTTCATCCTCACCTTGGCTACCCACCAGGTAGATATCGAACGCCGTATAACTGCTTTGCAGACGCTGCGCTTCGGCGGTGCACGCTGGGCAACGGTCCTCGACAAACAGCGCTTGGCGCGGCTCTACCGATGAGCTGGCAGGGGACGGGGATGCCATACCCTGGATCGGCAACAGCCCCGGAAACAGCTTGGCCCAGGCCGCGGTGTAAGCGTTTTGGTAAGCCAACTCGCGCTCGGCACGTTTGGCTTCCAGCGCTACCTGCAATTCGGCATAGCGCTGGCGCTCTTGGTCGGTCTCTGCCTCGACGCCGAGCGCGGTCAGCGGATCGATATTCGGGCTCCAAAAACCTCGCGGGCCGGCTTGGATCTGTTTGAAGCGTGTCCACTCTTGCTCCGTCAGACCCCAGCTTGCCGCCTGTTCAGAGTGCGAACGCTCCAGCGGAGCAGACTGCGTGTCCTGGGTCCGTGACGGTGTCGTGACGGGGTTGCCCAGCGCAGCGCCCGTGCTCAGCAATGAAATGAAACAGACGATGGGGCTCAGCGGAGCTCGGTTCATGATCGCTTCTCAAGGGAGGTGCACGGTCTGGTCTGGATGAGCGGTCACCGCGAAGATAGCCGCGTTCGGCTCTAGCACCTTCAGTTGCCATGTGCCGAACTGCTCGCCGTTGTGCAGCAACTGGATATCATTAAGCGAGCGACTGTCAGGAGGAGCGACCGCCAGAAAGCGCTCGCCACCGCGAGACTCGACACCCAACACTGAGAAGGGCGGCGAGAGCGGGACAGGCTTGGGGCGAGCGGTTTTTTTCGGCTTGGCCGAGGAGGGCGTCGGTGGTGGAAGTGATGGCTGGGTCTTGAGTTCCAGGAGTTGCTGCTCGACATGTTCAAGTCGTGCGCGTAGCGCGATCATGTCGGCTTCGGTGGCGCGGTCTGCCAGACCGTCGCGTAGCTCCTGTATCTCTTGCGCCCATTGATCCAACATCGGATCTAGGGTATTGGCCTGTTGCTCACCGGTATCGACCATCTGCTTCAGGTCTTTCAGTGCGTACTGCAGCTTCTCCTGTGCATCCTTGATAGCGCTCGAATCACGTTGCAGGGCGTCTAGCGTCTGGAGGTGCTGGGCATTCGCGTTTTGTAGCTCGGTCACGCGTTGATACTGGTTATACAAACAACCGCTCAGCCCGGAGACCGCCAGGCAAAGTGAGCCAACAATAAGGGTTTGAAACGTCGTGGCTTTCATAGGCGTGCCTCCGACTGATGGGACGAGGTTGGTGTGACCCGTACCATGCCTGCATCATTGTTCTGCCGTTCAAAGCAGACCGAACGACTGAGTTCATCGCTTGTGAGTTGCCAGGCGGGGCCAGCCAGTACTTGTAGCGCGCTGCGCAAAGAGATCGGCCCGAGCCGGTAATGGGCAGCGGGCAGAGGCCGGGTGAACAGCACCTTCACCGACGCGGTAGCGGGGCAGAGCGAATACCCCGAGCGCTGCAGCACGTAGTGCATCGCCTCCTGTACCGAGGGGTTCAGGTTGGACGGAATGCTCACGTCAATGATTTGAGCGAGAAGATCACGTTGCTCCGTGGTGGGCTCGGTGCTGACCAGCGTATAGCGGCCATAGCGGAGCTCTGACGGATGGCTTTCGTCGGCCCGGCTCCGCGATAACTGGGGCCGGTTAGAGCCGCCGTCAATCTCTGGATTATTCGGCAATGGGGTTGGGATTTGCGCGGTGCAGGCACTCAACAAACCCAGCAGGCAGACAGGCGTGAAAAAGCGCTCCATGGAAAAAACCTCATGTCAGATTCAGTGCAGAACCTGACATGAGGTGAAGGAGCGATTCAGTGAGGAAGTTGATTCAAGATGGGTCGTGTTTACGCAGAACACGTAGCTATTCTTCAAAAATGACGAGCCCATCCAAGACTGCGGCGTCGGGGTCGAAGATCAACAATCGCACATCGGCCAGTGCAGCCAGATACAGCAGGTTGACCAGGGCTTCCGGTGTGCCAGCGTCGAGCTGCTCCTGCCTCAGCGATGCGTAAGGACGGCCCTCGATCTTCATCAGGTTCTCGTCGGTCCAGGGCGTGCCGATCAGCTTACACCCGAGGCCATTGCAGTCTGGAAGGGCAAAGGGTTCAAACAGCAGTCCGGTTGCTCCAGCGCTGAAACTGCCAGCCCAGTGTTCCAAGTAGCGCAATGCATCTTCAGTGAGGTGTGCGGTACTGATCTCCCAGGCTCGACTGTAGTGTCCTGTGTCGAAGCTCAAACGATGGACCAAAGCTTGGGCTTCTTCCAGGGAGTAAAGGTCACCGACATGATGTCGCTCGTTGAGCATTTCGCCCATCACGGCGTAGATCACTTGGCGCACCAGTCCGGTGGATTGGCAGCGTTCATCCAATTCATCCGGAATGGCCTGCCCCTCGCTGATCAGAGCGTAGTCGTCGTTGAACAGGCAGGCGAACAGTTCCAGCGCATCGTCGAGTAGATGAGCTTGTGAGTCGTGTATGGAGCGAAAGCAGGGAGGGCAGTCGTTTGCGTAGGTGATCAGTAGCAGCCGTTCGATAGATAGATTGTCATAGCCGCGGACGAATGGGTTTGAGACCCCCAGCATGTCTGGGGTTTGGGTAGTGGAGTTCATGAGTATTCTCCAGGATGAAAATGAACAAGGCGCCCGAAGGCGCCTGTAAGGGTTAAAGCCAACCGTATTCGGCAAGAGAAAGTGGGCGACCTTCACCCACGATGAAGTGATCCAGTACGTGAACCTCGATCAACGCCAAGGCCTCCTTCAACCGTGCGGTCAAGACGCGATCTGCCTGGCTGGGTTCCGTACATCCCGAGGGATGGTTATGAACAAAAATGGCGGCTGCTGCGTTATGTGCGAGGGAGCGCTTGACGACCTGGCGGGGATAAACACTGGCGCCATCGATGCTGCCGTGAAAGAGGATCTCGAACGCCAGAACGCGATGGCGGGCATCGAGAAAAATCACACCGAAAACTTCATGCTCTTGTTGCGCAAGATGAAGTTTCAGATATGAGGCCACGGCGTCAGGTGACGTCAGGTTCGGGCCGCGGGTGAATAGCCGGCGATCCAGAATGTGCAGCGCTTCGTCGATCAGCTGGTTTTCCTGGGCGATACGATCAGCCTCGACATCCGAGGTTTCAATCAGGGTGAGTGGGGTGCTCATGGCGTACCTCCGAAGGGAACAATCCGGGGGGTACACACCCGAGGGGAGTGGTGTCCCCGAGGTGGATATAGAATGACGGGCCTTGCGCGATGACGCGCTGTTTACAACCGAGTGAATCGGTGGCGTTGTCCGTGCAGGTGTGAATCGCAACCGGCGCAGGGCAATGGGGAGAAGGTTCTTATGCCACGGCCAGTTTTGGGGTCGAAGTCGGCACTGATGGGCATTAGCCGAACCAGCCCGCGATGGAGACCGGCGATGCGTTTCTCGATTTCATCCGCCGTGTAGTAGAGCGATAACGTGCTGTAGTCCTCGTAAGCCGCAGCGAACAGGCAATCGTCGCAAAGCCAGAAGGATTCCATGTGGGGTCTCCTGTGCGGATTGAAGAAAGGCGCTCGATTGAGCGCCTTGATGTAAACATCGTGAATTGTTCAGGCGGACTGAACAGTACGTGTGGCGACACGGCGGGCCGTGCGGGGAGTGGGTGCAGATTCAGGTTCTGTCCTGGATTCTGTTGGGTTGTCGGTATCCTCAGCTTCGGCATCAGCTGACGTTGGGGATGGCTCACTGTTTGGCGCTGGCTCAGCAGGTGCTGTTGCCTCCTGCCTGGCAGGCGCTTTGTACTCGAATACGCCGTTGACCTTGATCCAGTCTATGAAGAGCAAACGACCTTTCAGGCTGGCGCCCGGTTGGCCTTGTTTAGCGCCTTTCTCATAGAGAAATGGGTCAATCCACAGGTCGCCGATACGGAATGACAGCAAGACCTTTTTCTCGGCATTGACGGCATCCATATAGAGGCGGATCAAGCGCTCAGCTTCACCCCCAGCGACTTTGCAGTCGAAGCGGGTGTACTCGACTACATCAGTGGCGCCGTGCAGAGCCGCGATATCGCAGGCCATGAACGGCTGGCCGCGGCGGACTTGTACTTCACGAACACGGTTGAGGTAGCCGATACCGACGGTGTGCAGATTGAAGTAAGTAGTTGCTTCTTGAGATTGGTTGGCGTGGGCCATGGTGGTTCTCCTGTTTCAAGGGAAAACGGCGACGCACAGCCCCTGACGGGGAAGTGAGTCCCCGTCAGGGTGGGTTAGGTGAAGGCGAACGATGAACGACTCGTCACCGGCAAGCCGATGACCATCAGATCGATGCGCCTGGAGAATAGGGGGGCAGCAGAGGAGAAATCCGCAGCATATCTGCGGACCCAGGGTAGTGGGCATTCATCACCGCTGAAGCGGTAATCGTGCGAGCCTCCGAACGCTGATCGCACTTGGGTAAACCACCACAAGCGTGGCGTAGCCTTGAAGGTTCAAGCTACCTGGGCTGGGCTGTCAATGACAGCGAACCACGCCCTTTGTATAAGCCTGTCACAGGGGAGCGTCAAGATGCCGCGAGCCGATTTTTTATGGCCGGAATACATTGGAAATTACTGGACTGAAGAAAGTGAAGAGTAGGCCTGGCGGGGTGCCAGGCGAGGAATAGAAAAGCCACCTCAGGCGGTCTGACGCAGTCGACAAGCGCCTCGCAACACTTGATTTAACTGCGCCATGATTCGCCAACCGACCCTTGTCGTGGCCTGGGTCGGAATACGCTGGCACGCATCCGCGCACAAAGGGTGCCCAGTGTTTCCCCGGCGAGCTCCGGAACTGAATACGATCGCCGAAGCGGATGACCGCTATTGCCTGGTAGAGGCAACAGTGGTCATCCGCCACCACAATCATGTCGAGAAAAAACGGGAATTAAATTCCGCAGAATAGGAGGCTCCGAACTCGAAGAGTTTGACCGAGCTGCGCGGAGCTAATCGGTCTTGGGTCGCCGTTGGCGGTTATCCGAAGGTACTACAGCAGAGATCTCAAT
>NZ_UTBG01000130.1 GCF_900580675.1 Pseudomonas viridiflava | reverse complement strand
CTTGTATACAATTACAAAACGCAAGAGGCACCAAAATCATGAGCAAAATGAGAGCAATCGAAGCCGCCGTCCTGGTGATGCGCCGTGAAGGCGTGGACACCGCCTTTGGTATCCCAGGCGCCGCAATCAACCCGCTGTATTCGGCCTTGCAGAAGGTGGGTGGTATCGATCACGTCCTTGCTCGCCACGTTGAAGGCGCCTCGCACATGGCCGAGGGTTACACCCGCACCAAGGCCGGCAATATCGGCGTGTGCATCGGCACCTCGGGCCCGGCGGGCACCGACATGGTCACCGGCTTGTACAGCGCCTCCGCCGACTCTATCCCTATCCTCTGCATCACCGGCCAGGCCCCGCGTGCCCGGATGCACAAGGAAGACTTCCAGGCCGTGGACATCACCAGCATCGTCAAGCCGGTGACCAAATGGGCGACCACCGTGCTCGAACCCGGCCAGGTGCCTTACGCGTTCCAGAAAGCCTTCTATGAAATGCGCTCCGGCCGCCCAGGCCCGGTGCTGATCGACCTGCCGTTCGACGTGCAGATGGCCGAGATCGAATTCGACATCGACGCCTACCAGCCGCTACCGCTGGCCAAGCCCCTGGCCACGCGCATCCAGGTCGAAAAAGCCCTGGCCCTGCTCGACCAGGCTGAACGCCCGCTGTTGGTGAGCGGTGGCGGCGTGATCAACGCCGATGCCAGCGAGCTGCTGGTAGAGTTCGCCGAGCTGACCGGCATTCCAGTGATCCCGACCCTGATGGGCTGGGGCACTATCCCCGACGATCACCCGCAAATGGTGGGCATGGTCGGCCTGCAAACCTCCCACCGCTATGGCAACGCGACGATGCTCAAGTCGGACGTGGTGCTGGGCATCGGTAACCGCTGGGCCAACCGCCATACCGGTTCGGTGGAGGTGTACACCGAGGGCCGTAAATTCATTCACGTCGACATCGAGCCAACGCAGATCGGCCGCGTCTTCACCCCGGACCTGGGCATCGTTTCCGACGCCGGTTCGGCCTTGACGATGTTCATTGAAGTGGCCCGCGAGTGGAAAGCCGCCGGCAAGCTCAAGGACCGCAGCGCCTGGCTCAATGACTGCCAGCAGCGCAAAGCCACCCTGCACCGCAAGACCCACTTCGACAACGTGCCGGTCAAGCCGCAACGCGTGTACGAAGAGATGAACCAGGTGTTCGGCAAAGACACCTGCTACGTCAGCACCATCGGCCTGTCGCAGATTGCCGGCGCGCAGTTCCTGCACGTGTACAAGCCGCGTCACTGGATCAACTGCGGCCAGGCCGGTCCGCTCGGCTGGACCATCCCCGCCGCGCTCGGCGTGGTCAAGGCCGACCCGAGCCGCAAGGTGGTGGCGCTGTCCGGCGACTATGATTTCCAGTTCATGATCGAAGAACTGGCGGTAGGCGCGCAGTTCAAGCTGCCGTACATCCACGTGGTGGTGAACAACTCCTACCTGGGGCTGATCCGCCAGGCCCAGCGCGGGTTTGAAATGGACTACTGCGTACAGCTGTCTTTCGACAACCTCAACGCCCCGGAACTCAATGGTTACGGCGTGGACCACGTCGCGGTCGCCGAAGGCCTGGGTTGCAAGGCCCTGCGGGTATTCGAGCCGGGCCAGATCCAGCCGGCGTTGCGCAAGGCTCAGGAAATGATCGAAGAGTTCAAGGTTCCGGTGATCGTTGAGATTATTCTGGAACGCGTGACCAATATTTCCATGGGCACCGAGATCAACGCCGTCAACGAATTCGAAGATCTGGCACTGGTCGGCAACGATGCGCCGACCGCCATTTCCCTGCTCGATTAAGGAGAACCCTATGCCGCGTTTTGCCGCCAACCTGTCCATGCTGTTTACCGAGCAGGACTTTCTTGCCCGTTTCAAAGCGGCCGCCGATGCGGGTTTCGAAGGGGTCGAGTACCTGTTCCCGTATGAATTCAGCTCGGCTGACATCAAGGCGCAACTCGACGCCCATGGCCTGACCCAAGTGCTGTTCAACCTGCCGGCCGGCGACTGGGCCAAAGGCGAGCGCGGCCTGGCGTGCCACCCGGACCGGGTCGAGGAATTCCGCGCGGGGGTCAAGCTGGCCATCGCCTACGCCCAGGTGCTGGGCAATACCCAGATCAACTGCCTGGCGGGGATTCGGCCGCAAGGCGTTGACGATGAAGTTCTGGAAAAAACCTTCGTCGCCAACCTCAAGTACGCCGCCGACAAGCTGCAAGCGGCAGGCATCAAGCTGGTGATGGAGATGATCAACACCCGCGACATCCCGGGTTTCTTCCTGAACAACACCGCCCAGGCTTTGTCGATTCGCGAGCAAGTGGCCAGCGCCAACCTGTTCCTGCAATACGACATCTATCACATGCAAATCATGGAAGGCGACCTGGCCCGCACCATGGCCGCGCACCTGGATGAGATCAACCATATCCAGCTGGCGGACAACCCAGGGCGCAACGAGCCGGGCACCGGTGAGATCAACTACCGCTTCCTGTTCGAACATTTGGACCGCATCGGTTACACGGGCTGGGTCGGCTGTGAATACAAGCCGTTGACCACCACCGAAGCGGGATTGGGTTGGCTCAAAACCCACAACGCCATCTAACCGACACAACACAAAACAAGGTGGGAGCTGGCTTGCCTGCGATGGCATCAATGGGTGACGCCTGATACACCGCAGTGCCTGCATCGCAGGCAAGCCAGCTCCCACAATAGATCTCGATTGTTCGGCAGGCACCGCATAAGCCTGCCCACCTAATAACAAGAGGATTTTGATCATGGCTAAAATCGGATTTATCGGCACCGGCATCATGGGCCAGCCCATGGCGGCGAACCTGCAGAAGGCCGGGCACCAACTGTTCCTGTCGGAACATCACGGCAAGGCACCGGCTGACCTGATCAGCGCAGGCGCCGTCGCGCTGGCCACTCCGCAACAAGTCGCGCAAGAGGCCGAGTTCATCATCGTGATGGTGCCCGACACCCCGCAGGTCGACGACGTGCTGTTCCGTGAAGACGGCGTAGCGGCGGGGTTGTCACCCAACAAGGTGGTGATCGACATGAGCTCGATCTCCCCCACTGCCACCAAGGCCTTCGCTGCCAAGGTCAACCAGACCGGCGCGCAGTACCTGGATGCGCCGGTGTCCGGTGGTGAAGTCGGCGCCAAGGCCGGCACCCTGAGCATCATGGTCGGTGGCGAGCCGCAGACCTTCGAACGCGCGCTGCCGCTGTTGCAGAGCATGGGCAAGAACATCACGTTGGTCGGCGGCAATGGCGATGGCCAGACCGCCAAGGTGGCCAACCAGATCATTGTCGCGCTGAACATCCAGGCGGTGGCCGAAGCGCTGCTGTTCGCCTCGAAAAACGGCGCCGACCCGGCCAAGGTGCGTGAAGCGCTGATGGGCGGCTTTGCTTCGTCGAAGATCCTCGAAGTGCACGGCGAACGCATGATCAAAGGCACCTTCGACCCGGGTTTCCGCATCAACCTGCACCAGAAGGACCTGAACCTGGCCCTGGCCGGGGCGAAGGAACTGGGGATCAACCTGCCCAACACCGCCGGCACCCAGCAAGTGTTCAGCACCTGCGCCGCAATTGGCGGCGGTAATTGGGACCACTCGGCGCTGATCAAGGGCCTGGAGCATATGGCGAATTTTTCGATTCGCGATAAGTAAGCCCACACAGCACGCTCTTTGAAATGCGATCCAAATGTGGGAGCGGGCTTGCTCGCGAAAGCGGTGTATCAGTCAGCATGGATGTTGAATGAAAGGCCTTCGCGAGCAAGCCTGCTCCCACATTTTTGATCGCACTTCATCTCGAAACTGATGCAGCCCTAATAACAAAAAAACCCGGGAGCCCGCTTATGTCGGTTGATCCGCAACACCTGCTTCGCGAGCTGTTTGCCACAGCCATCGACGCCGCCCACCCCCGGCAAGTCCTTGAACCCTACCTGCCCGCCGACCGCAGCGGCCGTGTGATCGTGATCGGCGCCGGCAAAGCCGCGGCGGCCATGGCGCTCGTCGTCGAAAACTGCTGGCAGGGCGACGTCTCGGGCCTGGTGGTCACCCGCTACGGCCACGGCGCACCGTGCAAGAAAATCGAAGTGGTCGAAGCCGCTCACCCGGTCCCGGATGCGGCGGGCCTGGCCGTGGCCAAGCGCGTGCTGGCCTTGATCAGCAACCTGACCGAAGACGACCGCGTGATCTTCCTGCTATCCGGCGGCGGCTCGGCGTTGCTGGCCCTGCCCGCCGAAGGCATCACCCTGGCCGACAAACAGGCCATCAACAAAGCCCTGCTCAAATCCGGCGCGACCATTGGCGAGATGAACTGCGTGCGCAAGCACCTCTCGGCGATCAAGGGCGGGCGACTGGCCAAAGCCGCATGGCCGGCGACGGTCTACACCTACGCGATTTCCGATGTGCCAGGCGACCAGCCCACGGTCATTGCTTCCGGCCCCACGGTCGGCGACCCAAGCACCTCGCAGCAAGCCCTGGCGATCCTCAAGCGCTATGGCATAGACGCCCCGACTGCCGTGCGCAGCTGGTTGCAGAACCCGGCATCGGAAACCGTCAAGCCCGGCGACCCGGTGCTCGCGCGCAGTCATTTCCAATTGATCGCGCGCCCGCAGCAGTCGCTGGAAGCCGTCGCGGTCAAAGTGCGCCAGGCCGGTTTCAGCCCGCTGATCCTCGGCGACCTCGAAGGCGAAGCGCGCGATGTGGCCAAGGTGCACGCCGGCATCGCGCGGCAAATCGTGCAGCATGGCCAGCCGCTGGCGGCGCCGTGCGTGATCCTTTCCGGCGGTGAAACCACCGTCACCGTGCGCGGCGATGGCCGTGGCGGGCGCAATGCCGAGTTCCTGCTGAGCCTGACCGACAGCCTCAAGGGCCTGCCCGGCGTCTACGCCCTGGCCGGCGACACCGACGGCATCGACGGCTCGGAGGACAACGCCGGCGCGATCATGACCCCGACCAGCTACGCCCGCGCCGAAGCCCTGGGCCTGTCGGCCAGCGATGAGTTGGATAACAACAATGGCTACGGCTATTTCGCCGCACTCGACAATTTGATCATCACTGAGCCGACGCGCACCAACGTCAACGATTTCCGCGCCATTCTGATCCTTGAGACTGCCAAACATGACGCCTGACAAAAAGGTCAAAATCCTCGCCACCCTCGGCCCGGCCACCGACGGTATCGATGACATCCGCGAACTGGTCGAAGCCGGCGTGAACATCTTCCGCCTCAACTTCAGCCACGGTGACCATGCCGATCACGCCCAGCGTTACCAGTGGATTCGCCAGGTGGAGCGCCAGCTGAATTACCCCTTGGGCATTCTGATGGACCTGCAAGGGCCGAAGCTGCGGGTCGGGCAATTTGCCGAGGGCAAGGTGCAACTGGTGCGCGGCCAGGCCCTGCGCCTGGACCTCGACCCGACGCCGGGCGACCAGTGCCGGGTCAACCTGCCCCACCCGGAAATCATCGCCGCGCTGGAACCGGGCATGGACCTGCTGCTCGACGACGGCAAGCTGCGCCTGCGCGTGATCACCAAGCATGCCGATGCCATCGACACCACAGTGCTGAATGGCGGCGAATTGTCTGACCGCAAAGGCGTGAACGTCCCACAAGCGCTGCTGGAACTCAGCCCACTCACCGCCAAGGATCGCCGCGACCTGAGCTTCGGCCTGGAGCTGGGCGTCGACTGGGTGGCGCTGTCATTTGTGCAGCGCCCGGAGGATATCCGCGAGGCCCGCGAGCTGATCGGCGACAAGGCGTTTCTGATGGCCAAGATCGAGAAGCCGTCCGCCGTGCAGCGCCTGCGCGAAATCGCCGAGCTGAGCGACGCAATCATGGTAGCCAGAGGCGACCTGGGCGTTGAGGTGCCGGCCGAGAGCGTGCCGCAGATCCAGAAAGACATCATCAGCACTTGCCGCCAGTTGGGTAAGCCGGTGGTGGTGGCCACGCAGATGCTTGAGTCCATGCGTTTCTCCCCGGCGCCGACCCGTGCGGAAGTCACGGATGTCGCGAATGCCGTGGCCGAAGGCGCGGACGCGGTAATGCTGTCGGCGGAAACCGCGTCGGGCGAATACCCGCTGGAAGCCGTGCAGATGATGAGCAAGATCATCCGCCAAGTGGAAAACGGCCCGGACTACCAGGCCCAACTCGACGTCAGCCGGCCCAAGGCGGATGCCACGGTGTCGGACGCGATCAGCTGTGCGATCCGCCGCATCAGCAGCATCCTGCCGGTGGCGGTGCTGGTCAACTACAGCGAATCCGGCAGCTCCAGCCTGCGCGCGGCGCGGGAACGGCCCGTGGCGCCGATCCTCAACCTCACGCCGAACATCGCCACGGCGCGGCGTTTGAGCGTGGCCTGGGGCGTGCACTCGGTGGTCAACGACCGGCTGCGCCAGGTCGATGAGGTGTGTTCCACGGCGCTGGAAATTGCCCAGGCCCAAGGCATGGCGCAGCGCGGGGATACGCTGGTGATCACGGCGGGGGTGCCGTTCGGGCAGCCGGGGTCGACCAATTCGCTGCGCATAGAGACGTTGATTTAGCGCCTGTTCGGGCCCCATCGCGGGCAAGCCCGGCTCCCACATTTTGATCTGTGAATACCGTCAAATGTGGGAGCTGGCTTGCCTGCGATGGGGACAACTCGCTCTCACTGACTAAACCACCATGCACAACCCA
>NZ_UTBG01000129.1 GCF_900580675.1 Pseudomonas viridiflava | reverse complement strand
GCTCGTGTCTGTGGGGCGGGCGCAGGAAAGGCGCTGATTTTAGCGGGATTAAATTTATAGGCCAGTGGTGATTGATTTGAGGGCGGCCTCTGCGTTGCTGCGGAGGCTCTCGCCCCCTGGCCGCCCATCAACCCGGCGCACATCGTGGTTCACTCGACAGAATGTTTTTTATCAGCGGTTCACCAGTTTCGCCGGCAAGGCGATGACCAGGAAGCTGCTGAGGATCAGGCAGCCGGCGAAAAACCACAAGGCGCCGGCGCTGCTGCCGGTGACGTCGATCGCGACGCCCATCAATGAGTTACTGACCAGGCCCGCGATGTTCGCCACCGAACACGCCAGGGCAAAGCCGGTCGCGGCGGCGGTGCCTTTGAGAAAGGTTGCCGGCAGGCTGAAAAACACCGGGACGGCGCCAATGATCGCCGCCGAGGCAATCGCGAACAGGGCCACGGTGGCCGCGACGTTATGGGTGAAGAAGGTGCTGGTGGCCATCGCCGCCGCGCCGATGAAAAACGGCACGATGATGTGCCAGCGGCGTTCGCGGTGTTTGTCCGAGCTGGCGCCGATCAGCAGCATGCCGAGCAGGGCGGCAACACTTGGCAGTGCGGTGAGGATGCCGATATGGAAGGTGTCGGTGACCCCGGCGTTGCGGATGAAGGTGGGCATCCAGAAGCCCATGGCGTAAGCGCTGAGCAGAATCGAGAAGTCGATACCGCCGAGCATCCACACTTTGAGGTTGAAGAAACCGTCACGGAAGCTGTGTTTGCTGCCGGTGGCGTCGGCGTCGTCCTTGCGCAGCTCGCTTTCGAGCAGGGCTTTTTCCTCGTCCGACAGCCATTTGGCCTGCTGGAAGGTATTGGGCAAAGCCCAGAAGGTCAGCACGCCGAGCAATACGCTGGGCACCGCTTCGATCAGGAACAGCCACTGCCAGCCGCGCAGGCCGCCCAGGTTGTCGAAGTGGCCCATGATCCAGCCGGACAATGGGCCGCCGATCACGCTGGACAGCGGCAAACCGATCATGAACAACGCGATGATGCGCCCGCGCCGGTGCGTCGGGAACCAGGTGGTCAGGTAATACAGCACGCCCGGCAAAAAGCCGGCTTCGGCGGCGCCGAGCAGGAAGCGCAGGATGTAGAACTGGGTAGTGGTGGTGACCAGCATGGTGCAAGCCGAGAGCAGGCCCCAGGTGATCATGATGCGCGCGATCCAGATCTTCGCCCCCACCCGTTCCAGCACCAGGTTGCTTGGCACTTCAAAGATGATATAGCCGACGAAAAACAGCCCGGCGCCGAGGCCGAACGCGGTTTCGCTGAAGTGCAGCTGGTCGAGCATCTGCAGTTTGGCGAAGCCGATGTTGATGCGGTCGAGGTAGGCGGCCAGGTAGCAGAAACACAGGAACGGAATCAGCTTCCAGGTGATCTTGTGGTAGAGCGTGTTGACGGGGTCGGCGACCGTGGTCGCGGGCGCTGCATTCGCAATGGGCATTGGGTGTCTCCTGGCGGTGACTTATGGTTTTTATACAGCCGCTTTTGTTCCAGCACTTCGGAGTGCTGTAGAAAGCGACTTCCAAAGGCAGTGTCAGAAGACTGAGGTTTCCCTGCTGAAGGAGATCAAGTGTGGGAGCGTGCTTGCTCGCGAAAGCGGTCTGTCAGTTATAAATGTGCTGACTGATCCAGCGCTTTCTCGAGCAAGCCCGCTCCCACCTTTGATTGCATTCCAACGGGGGAGCACTCAGTTTTTTCCGGACCACGCTCTTTGTCGTGGTTCCTGGTGAATCCTTATTGCTCCTTGAACTTGCTCAGCGCCTCCTGCTTGCTCACCACATCGCCATACTTGCTGTCGATGTCGAACAGGTTGGCTTCGTGCGGCGCGCTGTGGCGATCACCGACGCATTCACGCACGACGATGGTGCGAAACCCGTGTTGCACCGCATCCACCGCCGTCGCCCGAATGCAGCCACTGGTGGAGCAACCGGCGAGTACCACGGTGTCGATACCTTGGGCGTGCAGCATCGGGGCCAGGCTGCTGCCGAAAAATGCACTGGCGTACTGTTTGGTGATCACCACCTCGTCTGCCTGCGGCAGCACCTCGGTGCAGAACGCAGCGAGGGGGTTGCCCTCGACCATGTCCTTCATCACCGGGGCTTTTTTCACCCAGATACCGCCGTCCGCAAAATGGCCCGGATGGTAGCGGATATTGGTGTGCACCACCGCAATCCCGTGTTGGCGTGCGGCGGCAAGCAGCTCGACGCTTTCAGCCACGGCGCTGACCACGCCCGGCGCGAACAGCGGCGCGCCTTCGGTGGTATAGCCCTGCATGAAATCGATCATCAGCAGCGCGACCTTTTTGCCGAAGCCGATGCGGTTGCCCCACACGCCCTGGTAGTTGGCGTCGGCGGATTGTTCGGTCATTGCACACATTCCTCAATAAGCGCCGGAGAGCAAGGCGCCGGCGCCGGGAACGATGGGTTCCAGGTCCAGGGCCTTGAGCATGGCGTAGGTGGTGGCGATGGCGGCGGTGAGCACCGGTTTGCCGGTTTGTGCTTCGACCTTGGCCACCACCGGCAGCGACTGCATCTGCACGCAGGCCGAGAGCACGATCACGTCGACGCCTTCCAGGTTCATGCCGGCGACGATGGCCGGCAGGTTGGCGGGGTCATGACGGGCCACTTCGAGGTTGTCGGGGATCTCCAGCGCGCGCCAGTCCACCACTTCAAACCCTTCTTCGCGGATGTAGTTCACCACCAGCTCGGTCAGCGGTTTCATGTACGGCGCGACGATCGCGATGCGCTTGGCGCCCATCACTTTCAGGCCTTCGATCAAGGCGCCGGCGCTGGTGATCACCGGTGCGTTGGCGTCGTTGTCGGCAGTGGCTTTGCGCAAACGCAGCTCGGAATTGCGGTGATAGCCCAGCCCCATGGCCATGATCGCCACCAGGCACGCATAACCCAGCACGTCGACCTTGGCGTCGGACAGCTCGACGGCGCAGCGGTCGGACTCGCCGTCCATCGCCGCGAGTTCTTCCTTGCGCACTTGCTTCATGCGCATGCGGCTGGAGTGAAAGGTAAAACGCTCGGGGCGGATCGCCTGGCGCGCATTGAGCATCGCCGGGATCTCGGTTTCCATGGTGGTGTTCGAGCTCGGCACAATCTGGCCGATGCGGTAGAGCTTCTGCATGGGGGTGTCCTTATTGTTGTAGGAGGAAGTCGCAAAAAAAAAAAAAAAAGCCGTCGAGGTCATCCCAGGGAATCATGTGCCCGGCATTCGGTACGCGAACGACTTGGATGCTCGGTTGCAGGTCCTGGATTTCGGCGATGTCGTCGTCGAGGATCACGCCGCCACGCCCGGCGACCATCAGCAGGGCAGGGGCCTTGAGGTGGGGCAGGTCCTGGTGGAAGTCGACGTCGTGGAAGTCATTGAACGCGCGCACGATGGCCGGCTCGTAGCAGGTGTGCAGCCACTCGGCGCGCAGCTGCAGTTGTTCATCGGTCCAGGTGGCGCAGAAGGCGCGCATCGCCTCCGCGTCCATGCCGCTCGCGGATTGGCGGATCGAATCGACGTACCACGGCAGTTTGCTCGGGTATTCACGGCGGCCGGGGCCGGACACCGGCGGGTCGATCAACACCACGCGGTTGACGCCTTGAGGATGCGTGACCGCGCTGCGCACGGCAAAGCGCGCGCCCATGGAGTGGCCGACCAAGTGGTAGCTGCCCAGCTTGAGTGCGTCGGCAAACGCGCCGATATCGTCGGCGCAGGTGTCCGCGCTGTAATCCAGCGCCGGGCCGGTCGAGGACAGCCCGCGCCCGCGCACATCCAGCACGTAAGTATCGAACTGCGCGCCAAGGCGTTCGGCCACAAACCCCCAGGTGATCGCCGGGCTGGTAATGCCCGGGATCAGGATCAGCGCCGGGCCCTTACCGCCGTAACGCAGGTAGTGCTGGCGAATGCCATTGGCCTGGACGTTGCCGCCGTAGAGAAAGGTACTCACGCGGCCACCCCCGATTTCAGTGGCTGGGCGTACAGGTCATAGCCGTAGACCCAGTCCGGGTCTTCCTGGGTGCGCAGCCAGGTGTTGGCGTTGGACACCGCTTGCACGCGGGAGGCGCGCTCCTTGCGGTTGGCTTCGTAGAGCTGGAACGCGGTGCGGTAGTCGCTGATGCCGGTTTCCTGCAGGCAGCGGGTGAGCATCGCGGCGTCTTCGATGGCCATGCCGGCGCCCTGGGCCATGTGCGGTTTCATCGGGTGGCAGGCGTCGCCCAGCAACACCAGGCGGCCACGGCTCCACAGCGGCAACGGGTTACGGTTGCGCAGCGGCCATTTGGTCACGCTTTCGGTGGACTCGATCAGTGCCTGCACGGTGGGGTGGTAGCCCTTGAACGCGTCAAACATCTCTTCGCGGCTGCTGTCGACGAAGGCGCCCTGGAAGTCCCATTCCGCGTGGGGTACGCCGGTCACGTAGTAGTACTCGTCGCGTTTGCCGGTGGTGTAATACACCATCATGTGGCGGTCTTCGGTCCACCATTTGATGCAGTCTTCGAACTTCAGGTCGTACTTGGCCAGCTGGTCGCCGCGGATCAGCGCGCGGTGCGCGACCCAGCCACTGTACAGCGGCTTTTCCACGCCGAGCAGTTCTTCGCGAATCTTTGAATTGATGCCGTCGGCGCCGATCACGATGTCGGCGTAGGTGACTTCACCGTCGGCAAAGGTCAGGCGTACCTGGGTGTCGGTTTCTTCGAGGGTTTCCAGGCGCTTGTTGAAATGCAGGGTGCCGGGCTTGAGCGTGGACATTTGCAAGGCGTGCAGGTCGCCGCGGTGCACGGTGATGTAGGAGGCGCCGTAGCCGGTGAGCGGGATGCGCGAGAGGTAATCGCCGGTTTCGCCGCAACGGCTGAACCAGTGCTCGGGGTGCGAACCCATCAGGTCGAGCTGCTTTTCGATGCCCATGCGTCGGAAGATTTTCATGATGTTGGGGCCCATGTGGATCCCTGCGCCCAGTCGCGAAAATTCCGGCGACTGCTCATAGATATCGACGTCGAAACCGGCTTGCTGCAACAAGGTTGCTGCGGCGGCACCGCCCAGGCCGGCACCGACAATGGCGATTTTTTGTGTGCTTCCCATGGGGCGTGATCCTCTGTCTTTGTTGATTTCCGGCGGCGTCTGTCCGCAAGTTTTATAAAGTGTATACGCTCATTTTTTGAAATGGGAAGCCTGCTGTAGAAAATTTATTTTTTGGTCGTGATTATCCGGTGTAACGCGATGTAGCCTTGAAATGCTGGGCTTGTGTCGATAGGTAACGTTTTGGCTCGACGCTTGCAGTCGGGTTGCAATTCAGGTCTTATCGTCAGTAATTGGCGTGTACGCTATATAAATGCACTAGAGTGAAGCGTGGTGCTTGAACTTGGTGCAGCCCCACAGGAGACAGGAAAATGCCGGTAAGCGATTGCGAACTGACCCAGATGTTTGAACACGTTTTGAAGCTGTCCAGGGTCGACTCGACCCAAAGCGTCGCCGTGCTCAAGAGCCATTACTCCGACCCGCGCACCGTGCGCGCCGCGATGGATGCGGCGCAGCGCCTGGGGGCCAAGGTGTATGCGGTGGAGTTGCCGTCGTTCAACCATCCACGGGCAATGGGCAATGACATGACGGCCTACTGCGGCGACACCGCGCTGACCGGCAACATCGCCGCGCAGCGTGCGCTGGAGGCGGCCGACCTGATCGTCGACACCATGATGCTGCTGCACTCGCCGGAGCAGGAGCAGATCCTCAAGACCGGCACGCGCATCCTGCTGGCCGTGGAGCCGCCGGAAGTGCTGGCGCGCATGCTGCCCACCGAAGAAGACAAGGTGCGCGTGCTGGCTGCCGAACAACTGCTGAAAAAGGCGCGCTCGATCCACGTCAAGTCCCGCGCCGGCAGTGATTTCCGCGCGGCGTTGGGGCAGTACCCGTCAGTCACCGAATACGGTTTCGCCGATGAGCCGGGGCGCTGGGACCATTGGCCGAGCGGTTTCCTGTTCTCCTGGCCCAACGAAGAAACCGCCGAAGGCGTGCTGGTGCTGGACATCGGCGACATCCTGCTGCCGTTCAAGACCTACACCCGAGAGAAGATCACGCTGGAGATCGAGAAGGGCTTTATCACAGAGATCCGCGGTGGTTTCGAGGCCGAATACCTGCGCGACTACATGAAGTATTTCAACGACCCCGAGGTGTACGGCATCTCCCATATCGGCTGGGGCCTGCAGCCACGGGCGCAGTGGACGGCCATGGGGTTGCACGACAAGAACGACGGCATGTGCATGGATGCGCGGGCGTTTTATGGCAATTTCCTGTTCTCTACCGGGCCGAATACCGAGGTCGGCGGGACGCGCAAGACGCCGTGCCATATGGACATTCCGCTGCGTCACTGCGATGTGTATCTGGATGATGAGGCGGTGGTGATTGGCGGCGATGTGGTTGCGCCGAAAGCTTCCCTGGCACGCTAGAGATCCATTGTGCTTGTGTTCCTTCAGTGAGAGGCTTGAGTCGAGCCACCATCCCCGCCATCATGCCCTCCATCGCTAACCACCCCCGAGCCGCGCCGTGCCTGATTCCTACGTCTTTTCTGAACAAGTTGGCCACCTGTTGCGCAAGGCCTACCAGCGCCACCTGGCGATTTTTCAGCAAAATGTCGGCGACTCCCAGCTCACCGCCGTGCAGTTTGTCACCCTGTGTGCGCTGCGCGATCACGGTGCAAGTTCCCTTACCGAGCTGGTCAAGGCCACGGCGGTGGACCAGGCGACCATTCGCGGTATCGTCGAGCGGCTCAAGGCCAAGGAGCTGATCAGCCTGGAGCCCGACCCTCAGGACAAACGCAAAGTCGTGGTCGACCTGTCTGCCGCAGGGGCCGAGCTGGTCGCGCAGACGGCACCGCGCGCCGCCCGAATCAGCGAGCTGACCATGAGCAACCTCAACCCGGCCGAGCGCGTGGCGGTGTTGTTTCTGCTGCGCAAAATGATCGACGACCCGCAAGACTGACTCCCCACCGGTCATTCATACACGTGCTGGCATCGTTTTTGCTCTGAGTTGATGTAGTAACCACTTCACCAGTCAAGTGTGTCGCGAGGCCCCAGGTCCGCGACGCTTTTTTTTGACTGTTTCATGTAGTGACCACTTCACCAACTGTCACAGGCGAAGCGAATGATCAGCCAGCACATCACGGTAGCGCTTGAGGTCAACGGCCACACCCGCGAAGTCAGCGCCATGGCGGACACCCCGCTGTTGCTGGTGCTGCGCAATGACCTGCAACTCAACGGCCCCAAATACGGCTGCGGCCTGGGCGAGTGCGGCGCGTGCACGGTCATCATCGATGGCCTGGCTGCACGCTCTTGTGTGTTCCCGCTGGCCGGCGCGGCGGGGCGCAAGATCACCACCCTCGAAGGCCTCGGCACACGCCAGGCGCCGCACCCGGTGCAGCAAGCCTTTATCGATGAGCAGGCCGCGCAATGCGGCTACTGTCTCAACGGCATGATCATGACCACCAAGGCCTTGCTCGACCGCAACCCCAACCCCAGCGAAGCCGAGGTACGCAACGAACTCTCGGGCAACCTCTGCCGCTGCGGCACCCATATCGAAATCCTGCGCGCGGTGCTGCGTGCCGCTCAACTCCTGACCGTGGATGGCCGACCATGACCGACACCTCACTCTCCCGCGACCAGTGGCTGGCCAAGACCGGCGTGTTGTTGATCGTCGATGACGTATTGCCGCCTTCGGGCCCGGTGGCCAAGGGCGGCACGCCGACCGTCAAGCCCAGGGAACTGGGGCTGTTTATCGCGGTGAACGATGACGGCCTGGTGTATGCGTTCAACGGCCATGTGGACCTGGGCACCGGCATCCGCACCTCCCTGGCGCAGATCGTCGCCGAAGAGCTCGACCTGAACATGGCGCAGGTAGAGATGGTGCTCGGCGACACCGAGCGCGTGCCCAACCAGGGCGCGACGATTGCCAGCGCAACCTTGCAGATTACCGCGATCCCGCTGCGCAATGCGGCGGCGGAAGCGCGCCGGTTCTTGCTGGCGCGGGCGGCGGGGCGCTGGGGGGTGAGCACGGCCAGCCTCAGGGTTGAAGCCGGTGTTGTCCAGGCGCCGGACGGGCGCACCAGCACCTATGCTGAACTGGTCAGCGGCCAGCACGACCAACTGCACATCAGCGGCGACGCGCCGTTGAAACCTGCCGAGGATTACCGCCTGGTGGGCCAGGGCGCTGCGCGCGTGGACATCCCCGGCAAGGCCACCGGCGAGCTGACCTACGTGCACGATATGCGCGTGCCCGACATGCTGCACGGCCGCGTCGTACGCCCGCCCTATGCCGGGCTGGACTGCGGGGACTTTGTCGGCAATAGCCTGCTGAGTGTGGATGAGGCCTCCATCGCGCATATCCCCGGGATTGTCGCGGTGGTGGTGATCCGCGATTTTGTCGGCGTGGTGGCCTTGCGCGAAGAGCAGGCGATCAAGGCCGCGCAAGCACTGCAAGTGCAGTGGAAACCCTGGAACAGCGCCTTGCCGGACCTGAGCGATGTCGAGCAGGCGATCCGTGACAACCCACGCGTGCGGCGCACAGTGCTCGACCAGGGCGATGTCGATGCAGCCTTGGCCAACGCCAGCCAGCGCATGCCGCGCCGCTACCTGTGGCCGTACCAGATGCATGGCTCGATCGGCCCGTCCTGTGGTGTCGCCGATTACCAGGCGGACGGCAGCCGTGTATGGTCCGGCAGCCAGAACCCGCATTTGTTGCGCGCGGATCTGGCCTGGTTGCTCGAATGCGATGAAGCGCTGATCGACGTGATCCGCATGGAAGCCTCCGGCTGTTACGGGCGCAATTGCGCCGACGATGTCTGCGCCGACGCCTTGCTGCTGTCGCGCGCAGTCGGCAAGCCGGTGCGCGTGCAACTGACCCGCGAACAGGAACACCTGTGGGAGCCCAAGGGCACCGCGCAGTTGATGGACGTCGACGGCGGCCTCAACGCCGACGGCAGCATTGCCGCCTATGATTTCGAAACCAGTTACCCGTCCAACGGCGCGCCGACCCTGGCGCTGTTGCTGACTGGCCGCGTCGAACCGGTGGCGGCGATGTTCGAGATGGGCGACCGCACCTCGATCCCGCCATACGCCATCGACAACATGCGCGTGACCATCAACGACATGGCGCCCATCGTGCGCGCTTCGTGGATGCGCGGCGTGTCGGCGTTGCCCAACACCTTCGCGCATGAATCCTATATCGATGAACTCGCGTTTGCGGCCGGCGTCGATCCGGTGGAATACCGCCTGCGCTACCTCAAGGATGAGCGCGCCATCGACCTGGTCAAATCCACCGCCGAACGCGCCAACTGGGCGCCCCGCACCGCGCCGATGCAAACCGCGAATGAAGATCACCTGTTGCGCGGTCGCGGTTTTGCCTACGCGCGCTACATCCACAGCAAATTCCCCGGTTTCGGCGCGGCGTGGGCGGCCTGGGTCGCGGATGTGGCTGTCGACAAAGTGACCGGCGACGTGTCGGTGACGCGGGTGGTGATCGGGCATGATTCGGGGATGATGATCAACCCGGCGGGGGTAAAGCATCAGATTCACGGCAATGTGATCCAGTCCACCAGCCGCGTGCTCAAGGAGCGCGTGACCTTTGAAGAATCGACGGTGGCGAGCAAGGAGTGGGGTGGTTACCCGATCCTGACCTTCCCCGAAGTGCCGCAGATCGACGTGCTGATGATGCCGCGCCAGGACCAGCCGCCGATGGGCGCCGGGGAGTCGGCTTCGGTGCCCAGCGCGGCGGCGATCGCCAATGCGATCTATGACGCCACCGGGATTCGTTTTCGTGAGTTGCCGATAACCCCCGAGCGCGTGCTGGCGGCGCTGAATGCCGGCACCCTGGGCGAGCCGGCCAAGTCGCCGGAGAAACGCAAGAAATGGTGGTTCGGTGCATTGTTCGCGACGCTGGGTGCACTGCTGGCCACCGCTTGGCCGTTTCACAATGAAATCGCAGCGATTGTGCCGCCCAGCGCCGGCACCTGGTCCAAGGCCACCCTGGAGCGTGGGCGCTTGCTCGCGGCGGTCGGCGATTGCGCGGTGTGCCATACCGCGCCGGGTGGCGCGACCAATGCCGGCGGCCTGGCGATGCAAACGCCGTTCGGCACGCTGTACAGCAGCAATATCACCCCGGACGAGAAGACCGGGATCGGCGCCTGGTCCTACCCGGCGTTCGAGCGGGCGATGCGCGACGGCATTGGCCGTGACGGGCGCAACCTGTACCCGGCGTTTCCCTACACCGCATTTCGCAATATCAACGACGCGGACATGCAGGCGCTGTATGCCTACCTGATGTCGCAGACCCCCGTCAGCCAGGCGCCGACGCCGAATGCGATGCGCTTTCCGTTCAATATCCGGCCATTGATGGCGGGGTGGAATGCATTGAATCTGCGGCGCGGTGAAATCACCCCGCAGCCTGAGCGCGGCGAGCAGTGGAACCGCGGCAATTATTTGGTCAACGGCTTGGGCCACTGCGCCGCGTGCCATTCGCCGCGCGACTTTATGGGCGCGGAGAAGGGCGGCACGGCGTTCCTGGCGGGCGGCACCGTTGATGGGTGGGAGGCGCCGGCGCTGACCGGGTTGTCCAAGGCGCCGACACCTTGGACTGAAGATCAGCTGTTTACCTACTTGAGCACCGGCTATTCGGACGCCCACGGCGTGGCGGCGGGCCCCATGGGGCCGGTGGTGAGTGAATTGTCGAAATTGCCCAAGACGGATATCCGTGCAATGGCGGTGTACCTCGCGTCGCTGAATGGCGAGGCGGCGGCGCAAGCCCAGGTGGCAGCGGCTGTCACGGTGCCCAATCCGAATGGCCGGCGGGTGTTCGAAGGATCGTGCAAGGCCTGCCATGCTGATGGCCTGGGGCCGAAGCTGTTTGGGGTCAGCCCGTCATTGGCGACCAACACCAATGTGCACAGCGATCAGCCGGATAACTTGATCAAGGTGATTTTGCAGGGCATCAGCCAACCGGCGACCAAGGATTTAGGGTATATGCCGGGCTTCAAGGACAGTCTCTCGGACACCCAAATCGCGGATTTGGCCGAGTACCTGCGCGGGCAATTTGCACCGAATGCGCCGCAGTGGAAGGGCCTGGAACAGACGGTCGCCCACCTGCGCGCCAACCCCGGTACGCACTGATCGTTCAAGGCCTATGAGGACCAGATGTGGGAGCAGGCAAGCCAGCTCCCACAGTTTGATTCGGTTTCTATAGTGGAATGGGCGTGACGCCGCGCAGTACCAAGTCACTGATAAACCCCAGCCAGTCCTGTTGCTGCCCCTTATCCGACAGGTCTTCGCCGAGGAACGAGCTGAGCGTATGGCGGTTGGAGTTATAGAAGTAGCACAGCGACGCAATCATCAAATACACATGCTTGAGGTCGATGTCCTGGCGGAACACGCCCTGGGCCTGGCCAGCCTCGATGATCGGCCGCAGCACCCCGACCGCTTCCCCCGACAGCCTGCGCAGTTCGCCGGACTGTTTGGCGTGCTTGCCCTGGTGCAGGTTCTCGATGCTCAGGATCGCCACGAACTCCGGGTGCTTGACGTAGTAGTTCCAGATAAACCCCACCAGCTCGCGCATAGCCTGCTCGGGCGCTTCCAGGTTCAGTTTGAGTCTGCTTTCGGCTTTGTTGAACTGCTCATAGGTGTGTTCCAGCACACAGACGAACAGGTGCTCCTTGCTGCCGAAATAGTAATACAGCATGCGGTCGTTGGAGTCGGCTTCCTTGGAGATGCTGTCGACGCGCCCACCGGAATAGCCGTCGCGGGTGAACACCTTGACCGCCGCCTGCAAGATACGCGCGCGCGTTTGGTCGGCTTGCTGAGCGCGGATGCCGGTTTTCTTGATCACCCTATCAAAGCACCTTGCAGGAGAGTTAGGCGCGAAATATAGCATGGGCCTTTTGACGGCCGTTCCGTGACCGACAAGTTCTGTAATAAAAACGCCATTGCGCTGGGGATTAAATCCGAGTCGGGCTATTTTGGTGCATCTCAATAAATAGAGTAGCCATGGATGAAATACCAACCCTTCAACCGTACCTTGATTGCCACTGCGCTGGTGTTGACGGTCAACGGTGTGCACGCCGCGTCCCAGGCCCCGGTGGCCGGTGAAAATGGCATGGTGGTGACCGCCCAGCATCTGGCCACCCATGTTGGCGTGGATGTGCTCAAGGCCGGCGGCAACGCAGTCGATGCGGCCGTTGCCGTGGGTTACGCGCTGGCGGTGGTGTACCCGGCGGCGGGTAACCTGGGCGGCGGCGGTTTCATGACCTTGCAGCTCGCGGACGGGCGCAAGACCTTCCTCGACTTCCGCGAAAAAGCCCCGCTCGCGGCCACCGCCGACATGTACCTGGACAAGGCCGGCAATGTGGTCGAAGGCCTGAGCGCCAAGGGGCATCTGGCGGTCGGCGTGCCCGGCACCGTCTCGGGCATGGAACTCGCCCTGAGCAAATACGGCACGCTCAAGCGCGCCCAGGTGATTGCCCCGGCGATCAAGCTGGCGGAAAACGGCTTTGAACTGGAGCAGGGCGACATCGACCTTCTGCACACCGCCACCGGCGAGTTCGAGAAGGACAAGGACCTGCGCGGGATCTTCCTGCACAACGGCCAACCGATGCAGGTCGGCCAGAAGCTGGTTCAGAAAGACCTGGCCAAGACCCTCAAGGAAATCTCCGCCAAGGGCACCGACGGTTTCTATAAAGGGTGGGTCGCCAAGGCCCTGGTGGATTCCAGCCAGGCCGGCAAAGGCATCATCACCCAGGCCGACCTCGACAGATACAAAACCCGTGAACTGGCGCCCATCGAGTGCGACTACCGTGGCTATCACGTGGTCTCCGCACCGCCGCCGAGCTCGGGCGGCGTGGTGATCTGCCAGATCATGAACATCCTCGAAGGCTACTCGATGGCCGACCTTGGCTATCACTCGGCCCAGGGCCTGCATTACCAGATCGAAGCCATGCGCCACGCATACGTGGACCGTAACAGCTACCTCGGCGACCCGGACTTCGTGAAGAACCCGATCGAGCACCTGCTGGATAAAAACTACGCGACGAAACTGCGCGATGCGATCGACCCTCGGAAAGCCGGGGATTCCCAGGCGATCAAGCCGGGCGTATCGCCCCATGAAGGCAACAACACCACCCACTATTCCATCGTCGACAAGTGGGGCAATGCGGTGTCGGTCACCTACACCCTCAACGACTGGTTCGGCGCCGGCGTGATGGCGAGCAAGACCGGGGTGATCCTCAACGATGAAATGGACGATTTCACCGTCAAGGTCGGCGTGCCGAACATGTACGGCCTGGTCCAGGGCGAAGCCAACGCCATCGCGCCGGGCAAGGCGCCGCTGTCGTCGATGAGCCCGACCATCGTGACCAAGGATGGCAAGGCCGTGATGGTGGTGGGCACCCCAGGTGGCAGCCGCATTATTACCGCGACCTTGCTGACCATCCTGAACGTCATCGACTACAAGATGAACATCCAGGAAGCCGTGGACGCGCCGCGTTTCCACCAGCAGTGGATGCCGGACACCACCAACCTGGAGACCTTCGCGGTCAGCCCCGACACCCAGAAGATCCTCGAAAGCTGGGGCCACAAGTTTGCCGGCCCGCAGGATGCCAACCACTTGGCCGCGATCCTGGTAGGCGCGCCGTCGCTGGACGGCAAGCCGGTCGGTAAAAACCGCTTCTACGGGGCAAACGACCCGCGTCGTAACACGGGCCTGTCCCTGGGTTACTAAGACGGAACATCTGCACATCTTCCAGGCTCTACCCCTAGAGCCCTGGAAGGACCCCGCCCCATGAAAGCGCTGAAAATCGCCACCTACAACATCAACGGCATCCGTGCCCGCTTGCCCAACCTGCTGCAATGGCTGGAACGCGAACAGCCGGACATCGTGTGCCTGCAGGAACTCAAGGCACCCGAAAGCCTGTTCCCCTATGCCGAGTTTGAAACCGCCGGCTATGGTGCGATCTGCCTGGGCCAGGCGTCCTGGAACGGCGTGGCCATATTGGCGCGGGACGCCCAGCCGCTGGAGAGCCGCCGCGGTTTGCCCGGCGATGACCGCGACACCCAGAGCCGCTACATCGAAGCCGCCGTGCACGGCATCCTGGTCGGCTGCCTGTACCTGCCCAATGGCAACCCGCAGCCGGGGCCGAAGTTCGAGTACAAGCTGGCCTGGTTCGAGCGGCTGATCGACTATGCCAAGGCCTTGCAGGCCAGCGACCATCCGGTGCTGCTGGCCGGCGATTTCAACGTGGTGCCCACCGACCTGGACATCTACAACCCGCGCTCCTGGCTCAAGGACGCCTTGCTGCAACCGCAAACCCGCGCCTGTTACCAGCGCCTGCTCGAACAGGGCTGGACCGACTCGCTGCGCCATCTGTATCCCGAAGAGCGCGTGTATACCTTCTGGGATTATTTCCGCGAGCACTGGCAGAAGAACTCCGGCCTGCGCATCGACCACCTGCTGCTCAACCCGGCGCTCAAGCCTTACTTGAAGAACGCCGGGGTGGACGCCTGGGTGCGCAACGAGCCCCACGCCAGCGACCATGCGCCGACGTGGATTGAACTGGGCACGCGCAAAAAACGCTAATCGCGATTGATCAGCTCCAGGGCTTCGGCCTTGCTCAAGGGGCGCTGCATGCGTTGAGACAATCGCGCCACGGCCTGCTGGTGTTCGCAGGCGATCACCGCTTCGACCTGGTCGTCATGGCAGAGCAGGGCGATGAAGTCGTGGTGCTGCAGGTCGCCGGTCAGGTGCAGGCGGTTCCAGTGCTGCGGGTGGCCAAGCACCTCGAAGGTCTTGTCGAAATGGTAAGTCCAGAAAAACGGCACGTCGGCATAGGTCAGCAATTCACCGAGCATGTTGCGCGCGGCCAGCACGCCCAATTGCTGGGCCAGGCGCCAGTGTTCGATGCGCGTGGGCTGCTGCTCCCAGGCAAAGGTCGCGTTGTCGCCGGCCGCCCATAACCCCGGCGCAGCCTGCAGCTGGTCATTGACCTGCAGCGACTGATCCTCGGCTTTTTTCACGCCCTCGATGAAGCCAGTGGCGGGCTTCACGCCGACACCCATCAACACCAGGTCGGCCGCCAGGCGCTTACCGTTCTTCAACAGCACCGTACTGACGGCGCCGTGCCCGTCCAGGCGCAGGGGCTCGGTATTGCTGTGGAATATCACGCCGTTGTCTTCATGCAATTGGCGGATCGCGGCGCCGATGCGCGAACCCAGCTGCGAGGCGAGGGGGATGGCGTGCCGGCTGACCACTTGCACCACCAGGCCACGCTGGCGCAGGGCCGAAGCCGCCTCCAGGCCGATAAAGCTGTCACCGATTATCACCACGCACGCGGCGGATTCTGCGGCCGCGCTGATACGCGCGGCGTCTTCGCGGCTGCGCAGCACAAACACGTTGCTCAGGACCGCGCCAGGGATATCCAGCGGCTGCGCCTCGCCGCCGGTGGCCAGCAGCGCCGCGTCATAGGTGAAATGACGGCCGTCGGCCAGTTCGATGCGTTTGGCATTGGCGTCCAGGCGCTGCACCTCGCCGTGGATGCCGAGGGTGTCGAAGGGCGTGTCTTCGAGTAACGGCGGAGTTTCATCCGGTGCCATTTTGCCGGCGATGACAAATTTGCTCAGGGCGGTGCGATCGTAGGCGGGCGATTGTTCGCGGTCGATCCACAGCAGGCGCCCGGCAAACCCGGCGCGCTGCAACGTGGCCACGGCGGCCGCGCCTGCCGCGCCGGCACCGATGACGGCGAAACAGCGTGAGTCTTCGCGGGGTGGTGCAGCGGCTGGGGTAATCGGCTCGTCGCCGACGCTGACCACGCCGTCGTGAACCTGCACCGGGTATTGCGTGAGCCCGACCAGCGCCGGCGGTTCGACTACGGCGCCGGTGTCCACGGCAAAGGCCGCTTTGTGCCAGGGGCACACGAGGTGGCCCTGGCAGATCACGCCTTCTTCCAGTGGCGCGCCGGCGTGCGGGCAGTCTGCCTGAAAGGCGTGGACCTGGTCGCCGACGCGCACCAGCAGCACGGGATGAGCCGCGGTCTGCACGCGCACACCACGGTTTTCAGGCAGGTTGATCAGGCGGGCAACGATGCGCATATTCATGGGCCGGTCTCCTTTAAAAGGTTGACTGGCAAGCAGGGCGATGGACTGCGTCGACCCGATGGTCGGTCGCTATTCCAGCAGTTCTGCCACGGCGGCGAAGGCCTTGGCACGGCGGTGTGCCCAATTCCCACCAATCACCCGTACCGGCTGCTGGTGCTGGTGCATCCAGTCCAGGCTGCGCTGGAAAAACGCCTGGCGGTCGGCCAGTTCCGGTTGGCAGCGCTGGCCGTCCGCCGTCCATTCCACCTCGTCGGGCGACAGCAGCAGGTGCAGGTCGTAATGCCGCGCGAGCAATTCGTCATCGAGCCAGGCCGGGTAGTCGCCGAACAGGGTCTGGCTCCACAGCTTATTGGTCAGCAGGTGCGTGTCGAGGATCAGCAGCCGTGGCTGCTCGGCGCGGGCGGCATCCTCCCAGGCCAGTTGGCCATGGGCGATAGCCGGGATGTCCGCCAGGGTCGTATCACGCTGATGGTGATCGATGAAGTAGCGCACGTATTCGCCGACCATCAGCCCACCGAAGTGCGCGTGCAGCTCGGCGGCCAGCCAGCTTTTGCCGCTGGACTCGGGACCCGCCAGAACCACCACTTTCATGTGCGTAACGCCGGGTCGGCGCGCCATTCACGCCAGCCTTGCACGGCAATCACGGTGAACAGCGCGTAGAGCGCAGCGGTGAGGTACAGGCCTTTGTAAAGGAACAGCCCGACAAAGATCACATCTACGGCAATCCACAGCGGCCAGCATTGCACGCGCTTCTGCGCCATCCACATTTGCGCCACCAGGCTGAAGCCGGTGAGGGCGGCATCCAGCCACGGCTGGGCGGCGTCGGTCCAGTGGGCCATGGCGGCGCCAAGCAGCAGGCCGCCGACGGCGCCCACCGCCAGGCTGGCGATGATCGCGGGAACGCCCAGGCTGGTGACCTGGCGGCCCTGCTTGACCTCACCCGCACGCGTCCACTGCCACCAGCCGTACAGTTGCAGCGCGGCGTAGACCACCTGCAACAGCATGTCGGAATAGAGTTTTACGTCGAAGAACACCCAGGTGTAGAGCAACACCATCACCAGGCCGATCGGCCAGCACCAGGGGTTCTGCTTGACCGTCAGCCACACGGCGATCACCCCGAGGGCAGCGGCGAACAGTTCAAGCCCGGACATGGCGTTTCCTTGGGGGAGTGGGAGAGGGCGGTGATTGTAACCAGAGGCAGGCCATCTTCAAACTGGCGCGGGACAAATGTGGGAGCTGGCTTGCCTGCGATGGCATCACCTCGGGTTACCTGAGTGACCGAGGCGTATGCATCGCAGACAAGCCAGCTCCTACAGTGGTTCAGGAGTGTGATCTAAACCTTGAATTGGCGCAAAAGCCCATCAAGCTCTTCGCTCAACCCACGCAACTGCACACTGGCCTCACTCGACTGCTGCGCAGCCAGCGCGGTGCTGTGGGACAACCCGGCGGCCTGGGTGACGTTCTGGTTGATGTCTTCCACCACATGCGCCTGTTGCAGGGTGGCGCTGGCAATCGACGCGTTCAGCCCATTGAGGTTGCGCAATGCCTGGCCGATGGCCGTGAGGCTGGCCCCGGCCTGGCCGGCCTGTTCGATGGTCAGCTGGGACGCGCTGTGGCTGTCGCTGATCACCTTGACCGCCGCTTCCGAGTGACCTTGCAGACGCTCGA
>NZ_UTBG01000159.1 GCF_900580675.1 Pseudomonas viridiflava | reverse complement strand
GGAACGGCAGGCGCCAGCCCCAGCTGCCCATCGCCTCGGCGGACAGCGAAGCTTCCAGCGCGTAGGCCACCACCGCGGCGGCGGCGAACGCGGAAAATGTCGAGACCGGCACGAAGCTGCCGTACCAGGCGCGCTTGTCACTCGGCGCGTGCTCCATCAGGTAGGCACAGGCCCCGGCGTATTCACCGCCGGCCGAGAAGCCCTGGGCGCAGCGGATCAGCGACAGCAGAAACGGCGCCGCCACTCCGATGGCAGCGTAGGTGGGCAGCAGGCCGATCAGGGTCGTGGCGCCGGCCATCAGCAGAATCGTCATGGCCAGCGTGCGTTTGCGCCCGATCCGGTCGCCGAGCATGCCGAAGAAAATCCCGCCCAGGGGCCGGAAGGCAAAGGCCACGGCGAACACCGCGAAGGTCTTGAGCAACGCCGCGCTGGCGTCGCCGCTGGGGAAAAACTGTTGGGCGATGGTGGTGGCCAGGAACCCGTACACGGCAAAGTCGAACCACTCGACGAAGTTACCGATGCCGGCGGCGATGATCACCTTTCGCAAGGTGTGGGGGCTGACCTGTTCGGTGGCTGGGCTCGTCATGGGGGAAGGCCTCGGATGCGTAGGGATGGCTGATTATCGGGGGCGGGGGGCCTGGGGCACGGCTCAAAAGAGTCGCCCGCGTAGTCAGCAGCGACTTGGCAGGGATGAGGGAGGCAGGAATTGGGCCAGGTGAGGAGTGTTGCCAGAGGCAGGGGCACGTATTCAGATGCCCCGTTAACCCCGGATGACGACTTAAGCAGCCTGGGCCTTGGCGTGCGCCGCAGGTGACTTGCGATAAGTCAACAGCACAATCCCCATGACCACTATCACGCCGCCCGCCATCTGCCCGGCGCTGAGCATTTGGTCGAGCACGATCCAGCCCATCAACAAGGTCGCCAGTGGCTCGATGTTCATCACCGGCGCATTGCGCGGCATATCCAGGCGCGGCACCGAGATGAACAGCACGATAAAACCCGTGCCATACAGCACCACCAACGTGGCGAGTGCCAGCCAGCCGGTGTGGGTTGCCGGCAGGTTCAGGCCGTCGGCGAGTGCACCGCTCAAGCCTGCGAGGTTGACGCTACCGAACACGATAAAGATCGTCAGCAGGCTGCGCACCGAGCCGCGTACCTGGGACAACTTGTGGTCGGTGATCCACAGCGCGCAGGCGAACACAAATGCGGCGCAGAAGGCCAGCGACACGCCGAGCAACCATTGCGGGCCGATACGGGCGTCTGCCGAGAGGCGGCCGGGTACGTCGAGCACGAACACCAGGCCCACCAGAATCAAGCCCATCAGCAAGGCCGTGCGCAGAGTAGGTCGTGGACCGCCCAACGCCCAGGTGAGCAGCGCCAGCAAAATCGGAAAAACGTTGGCCACCAGTAATGCCAGCGCCACCGGCACACGGGCGACGGCGGAATAGAGGCAAAAACTCTGGGTGGCGATCAGCAGGCCCAGCAGCACCTGCCAGCGCCACGCACCCGGTGGCAGGCGCAAGCTTTGGCGTTGCCACAGCACCAATATGGCCAGAACCAGCAAGGTGCCGCCTGAGCGCAGCAAAATGGCGAGCAGCACCCCGGCGCCATCATCAAAGGCAACGCGCGCGGCGATGTGGTTGCCGGCGAAGGCGCAGCCCATGCAGAGCAGAATCAGCACGGCGATCGGGCGGGAAAACAGGGCAGGGGCAGTCATTCGAGGGCTCTGGCAGTTGGCGCCATCGTCGGGGATGGCTCTTTATTTTAGGTTGTCGTACAACTTGCGAGGGGGATTTGTAGCGTGTTTGAGCCGCAGGGGCAAGGGAGGATTGATACATTGTCCAGCGCCCAGGGTGTTTGTTGGCGGGCGCCGGACAGTTGCGGATCAGCGGTTGAAACGTTCCACCAATGCGTACTGGGTCGCCGCAGTCTGCGTGAGGTCCTTGCTCAGGTCGGTGGACTGATGGGCCTGGATCGAGGTCTGGTCGGCCAGTTCGGCGATGGTAGTGATGTTGCGGCTGATCTCTTCGGCGACGGCGCTTTGTTCTTCGGTGGCGGCGGCGATCTGGGTGGTCATGTCGGTGATATGCGACACCGCTTCGCTGATGCCGACCAACGCCTGGTCGGCTTCCAGCACCCAGGCCACGCCTTCCTGGGCCTGGCGTTGGCCGTGCTGCATGCTGTTCACCGCGTTGTTGGAGGACGCCTGCAGCTGGGTGATCAGCCCATGGATCTGGGTGGTCGACTGCGTGGTGCGCTGCGCGAGTTGGCGGACCTCGTCGGCGACCACCGCAAAACCGCGGCCCATGTCGCCGGCGCGCGCGGCTTCGATGGCGGCGTTGAGGGCCAGCAGGTTGGTTTGATCGGCAATGCCTTTGATCACGTCGACCACGCTGCCGATTTCGTCGCTGTCCCTGGCCAATTGCGCCACGGTCACCCCGGTTTCGGCGACCACAGTGGACAGGCGCTCGATGGCTTCCCGTGTATCGCGCGCCACTTCACGCCCGCGCCCGGTCAGTACGTTGGCTTGCTGGGTGGCGTCGGCGGTGCGCTGCACATGGCTGGCGACTTCCTGGGTGGTCGCGGCCATCTGGTTGACGGCGGCCGAGACCTGTTCGGTTTCCACCCGTTGGCGGTCCAGGCCCTTGGCGCTGGCGGTGGCCAACTGGTCGGATTGACCGGCCAGGGCACTGAGTTGTTCGGCACTGTCCTGCAGGCGTGTGAGGCAGGTTTTCAGGCGCGCGGTCTGGCTGAGAAACGCGGTTTCCAAACGCGCCTGAGGGCCACGGGCGTCGCTGTACATCTGGGCGATCAAGGCGTCCGAGGTCGAAGGCTCGACACCCGCCAGCAGGCGCAAGGTAGCGCCTTGGCGCCAGCGTGAGCAGAGCACGCCCACCGGTACGGCGACGGCTACGGCCACCGCGATGGCCAGCGGTGCACTGAGCAACAAACCGGCCACGCAGCCCGCGCCAGCGGTGGCGGCATACGGCACGCAGCTCGCGACGGCCGGCAGCCAGGCGTCCTGTTTCGGCACGGCCGGTTTGCCGCGGCTGATCCGCTGATACAGGGCTTGGGCGCGACGGATTTCATCGGCCGTGGGCTTGACCCGCACCGACTCGAAACCCACCACATTGTTGCCATCGAAAATCGGCGTGACGTAGGCGTTGACCCAATAATGGTCGCCATTTTTCGAGCGGTTCTTGACGATGCCCATCCAGGGCTGGCCTTGCTTGAGCGCACTCCACATGTGCGCAAACACGGCAGGGGGCACATCGGGGTGACGTACGATATTTTGTGGCGCGCCGATCAGGTCGGCGCGATTGAAACCACTGATGTCGACGAAGGCGTCGTTGCAGTAGGTGATGACGCCCCGAACATCGGTGGCGGAGATAAGTTTTTGCGAAGGCGCGAGGGAAATCTCGCGTTGTGTTACAGGCTGGTTGTTGCGCATTACGACTACTCCCTGGTTGCCCTCAGTCCATCGGCGTCAACTGCGAAAAGGTTAATGCAGTTTTGCCAATTCGCCACCCATTGGTCAAAAGCCTGAAACTTGCGGATGAAACCCTTCATAATGGCGGCCATTTTTGTATAGCCCGTTATTCTGGTGTGCCCCCATGGAAATCAAGGTCAACTTTCTCGACAACCTCCGGCTTGAAGCCAAGTTCGATGACTTCACGGTGATTGCCGACCAGCCCATCCGCTATAAAGGCGATGGCTCGGCACCGGGGCCATTCGATTACTTCCTGGCGTCGTCGGCGTTGTGCGCGGCGTACTTCGTGAAGTTGTATTGCGAAACACGCAACATCCCCACGGACAATATTCGTCTGTCGCAGAACAACATCGTCGACCCGGAAAACCGCTATAACCAGATCTTCAAGATCCAGGTTGAATTGCCCGCGGAGATTTCCGATAAGGACCGCCAGGGCATCCTGCGCTCCATCGACCGTTGCACCGTGAAAAAAGTGGTGCAGGCCGGTCCTGAATTTGTCATTGAAGAGGTCGAAAACCTCGACGCCGATGCCCAGGCCTTGTTGATGCCCAACTCGACATCGGCAGCCGGCACGTACATCGCCGGCAAAGACCTGCCGCTGGAGCAGACCATCGCCAACATGTCCGGAATCCTCGCGGGCCTGGGCATGAAGATTGAAATCGCCTCGTGGCGCAATATCGTGCCCAACGTGTGGTCGCTGCACATCCGCGACGCGCACTCGCCGATGTGCTTCACCAACGGCAAGGGCGCGACCAAAGAGGGCGCGCTGGCGTCGGCACTCGGCGAATTCATCGAGCGGCTCAATTGCAACTTTTTCTACAACGACCAGTTCTGGGGTGAGGAACTGGCCAACGCGGCGTTCGTGCATTACCCGGACGAGCGCTGGTTCCAGCCGGGCCCCAAGGACGAGCTGCCGTCGGAAATCCTCGACGCTTACTGCCTTAAAATCTACAACCGCGATGGCGAACTGCGTGGCTCGCACCTGTATGACACCAACTCGGGCAATGAAGAACGCGGCATTGTTTCGCTGCCGTTCGTGCGCCAGTCGGACGGCGAAGTGGTGTACTTCCCCTCCAACCTCATCGAAAACCTCTACCTCAGCAACGGCATGAGCGCCGGCAACACCTTGGCCGAAGCCCAGGTCCAGTGCCTGTCGGAGATTTTCGAGCGGGCGGTGAAGCGCGAAATCATCGAAGGCGAATTCGCCTTGCCGGACGTACCGGCCGAGGTGCTGGCCAAGTACCCAGGCCTCCTGGCCGGCATCCAGGGCCTGGAAGCCCAGGGCTTCCCGGTGCTGGTCAAGGACGCGTCCCTGGGCGGTGAATTCCCGGTGATGTGCGTGACCCTGATGAACCCGCGCACCGGCGGCGTGTTCGCCTCGTTCGGCGCGCACCCAAGCCTGGAAGTGGCGCTGGAGCGCAGCCTCACCGAACTGCTGCAAGGCCGCAGTTTCGAGGGTTTGAACGACTTGCCGCAACCGACCTTCGAAGGCCATGCGGTGACCGAGCCGAACAACTTCGTCGAGCACTTCATCGACTCCAGCGGCGTGGTGTCGTGGCGCTTCTTCAGTGCGCAGTCGGACTACGAATTTGTCGAATGGGACTTCTCGGGCAAAGGTGAAAACTCCAACGCCGAAGAGGCCGCGACGCTGTTCGGCATTCTCGAGAACATGGGCAAAGAGTGCTATATGGCGGTGTACGAACACCTCGGCGCCACCGCCTGCCGCATCCTCGTGCCTGACTACTCAGAAATCTACCCGGTGGATGACCTGATCTGGGACAACACCAACAAGGCACTGTTTTTTCGCGCCGACATCCTCAACCTGCACCGCCTCAACGACGCAGAGCTGAAGGCACTGGCCGAGCGCCTGGTGGAAAGCGAACTGGATGACTACACCGATATCACCACCCTGATCGGCATCGAATTCGACGACAACACCGCGTGGGGCCAGCTGACGATCCTGGAGTTGAAACTGCTGATCTACCTCGCCCTTCAGCAATACGAAGAAGCGAAGGAGTGCGTGGAGATGTTCCTGCAGTACAACGACAACACCGCCGACCGCGGCCTGTTTTACCAGGCGGTGAATGCGGTGCTGGAGATGGAACTGGACGAAGACCTGGAACTGGCGGATTACGAAGCTAACTTCCGACGCATGTTCGGCAATGAGCGGATGGACGCGGTGATCGGTTCGGTCAACGGCAGCGTGCGCTTCCATGGGTTGACGCCGACCAGCATGAAGCTGGAGGGGCTGGACCGGCATCTGCGTTTGATTGACAGCTACAAGAAGCTGCACTCGGCACGGGCCAACATCACTTCGGCTTGACGCAAATCACCTGTGGGAGCGGGCTTGCTCGCGAATGCGGTGGGTCAGTCAATAAATATGCTGACTGATACACCGCATTCGCGAGCAAGCCCGCTCCCACATTTGATCGGTGTTTGAACTTAAATGTGTGCCAACGCCTGCGCCAGGTCGGCCCTTAGATCCTCCACATCCTCAACCCCCACCGACAACCTCACCAACCCATCCCCAATCCCCAACTGCGCGCGCGTTTCTGCCGGGATGCTCGCATGGGTCATGATCGCCGGGTGCTCGATCAGGCTTTCCACGCCGCCCAGGCTCTCGGCCAGGGCGAAGATCTTGACGTTTTCCAGAAAGCGCGTGGCGCCGGCCAGGTCGCTGCTCAGGTCAATCGAAATCATCCCGCCAAACCCGCGCATCTGTTTGCGCGCCAGTGCGTGCTGGGGGTGCGACGCGAGGCCGGGGTAGTACACTCGCGCCACTTGCGGTTGTTGTTCCAGCCAGGTGGCCAGGTCCAGCGCGTTGCTGCAATGGCGCTCCATGCGCAGCGCCAGGGTTTTCACGCCGCGCAGGGTCAGGAATGCATCGAACGGCCCGGCGATGGCGCCGACCGAGTTCTGCAGGAAACCCAGGCGCTCGGCCAGCTCGGGGTTATCACCGACAATGGCGATGCCGCCGATCACATCCGAGTGCCCATTGAGGTATTTGGTGGTGGAGTGCACCACCACGTCGAAACCCAGCTCCAGCGGACGCTGGATCCACGGGCTGGCGAAGGTATTGTCGGCCACGCAGATAATCCCGCGATCCCGGCAGATACGGGCGATGGCGCTGAGGTCGGTGAGGCTCAGCAGCGGGTTGCTCGGGGTTTCGACCCAGACCATTCGCGTGTCGTCCTGCAGCGCCGCTTCAAACGCGGATAAATCGCTCAGGTCGACAAAGCTGAAACGGTGCCCGGCGCTGCGTTGGCGCACCTTGTCGAACAGGCGAAAGGTGCCGCCGTACAGGTCATTGCCGGAGACGATATGCGCGCCGGCGTCGAGCAGTTCCAACACCGTGGAAATCGCCGCCAGCCCGGAGGCGAAGGCGAATGCCTGGGTGCCGCCTTCCAGGTCGGCCACGCAGCGTTCCAGGGCAAACCGCGTGGGGTTGTGGGAACGGCCGTAGTCGAAGCCTTTGTGCACGCCGGGGCTGTCTTGCAGGTAGGTGGAGTTGGCGTAGATCGGTGGCATCAGCGCGCCCGTGGTCGGGTCGGGTGATTGCCCGGCGTGGATCACGCGGGTGGCAAACGCACTTTTATCGGGCTGACTCATGCAAGGGATCTCCGTAGGTGGTTAAGCAGGTCGACGCGGGTGATCAGGCCGTGGAAGCCCGACGCGTCGGCGATGATCGCGACCAGGCCGCGATCCAGTTCTGCCTGCAGTTCGGCCAGGCTCGCGCTGGGGTCAAGGGTTTGCAGGGTATCGGTCATGGCGCTGGCGACAATCATCGAGAAGTCCGCCGCGTCGTGATGCAGGCCCAGTAGGATGTCGGACTCGTCGATGACCCCCACCAGTTTCTGCCCGTCCACCAGCACCGGCAGTTGCGACACATCGGCCAGGCGCATGCGCTGGAAGGCGGTCAGCAGGGTGTCGTCGGGGCTCACGCTGATCACGCGGCCGTCTTCGAAGCGCCGCGCGATCAGGTCCCGCAGGTCGCCGTAGTGCTTGTATTGCAAGAGGCCGGCGTCGTTCATCCATTGGTCGTTGTAGACCTTCGACAGGTAGCGCGTGCCGGTGTCGCAGACGAAAGTCACCACGCGTTTCGGTTCGGTCTGTTCGCGGCAGTAGCGCAAGGCGGCGGCGAGCAGGGTGCCGGTGGATGAGCCGCCGAGAATGCCCTCGGCCTTGAGCAGTTGGCGCGCGTGGTCGAAGCTTTCTTCGTCGCTGATGGAGTAGGCGTGGCGCACGCTGGACAGGTCGGCAATCGAGGGAATGAAGTCCTCGCCGATGCCTTCCACCGCCCACGAGCCTGGGGTTTCGAGCGTGCCGCTGCGGCTGTATTCGGCCATCACCGAGCCCACCGGGTCGGCCAGCACCATCGCCAGTTCCGGCTGGACGCGTCTGAAGAAGCGGGTCAGGCCGGTGAGGGTGCCCGCCGAGCCGACGCCCACCACGATCGCGTCCACGTCATGCTGGGTTTGCGCCCAGATCTCCGGCGCGGTGCTGGTCTCGTGGGCCAGCGGGTTGGCGGGGTTGTTGAACTGGTCGGCAAAGAATGAACCGGGAATGTCCTTGGCCAAGCGCGCGGCCACGTCCTGGTAATACTCGGGGTGGCCCTTGCCCACGTCGGAGCGGGTGATATGCACTTCGGCGCCCATGGCCTTGAGGTGCAGCACCTTTTCGGTGGACATCTTGTCGGGCACCACCAGCACCACGCGGTAACCCTTGGCCCGGCCCACCAGCGCCAGGCCGAGGCCGGTATTGCCGGCAGTCGCTTCGATGATCGTACCGCCGGGGCGCAGGCGGCCGTCGCGTTCAGCGGCGTCGATCATGGCCAGGCCGATGCGGTCCTTGATCGAACCACCGGGGTTCTGGGATTCAAGTTTGAGAAACAGCGTGCAGGGGCCGGTATCGAAACGGCTGACCCGAACCAGCGGCGTGTTGCCGATCAGTTCAAGTACGGCGGGGCGGGGAAGCGTGGGCATGTCGTCACCTGGGTACGGGATGGGCGTAGGAGGGGGACAGCAAACGGCAAAGCATGGCTTGGAACATAGGCCGGTATCGGGCGGCTCGCAACCGGGCGGTCCGTTGCCTGTCTTTTTTTGGCGCATGCGTGATGCGTGGCTGCGCCATCAGCGCGCACGAATTGCGGTGATTTCCGCGTATTCATTGGGTTTTACGGTTGGCCTGGGCTTTGCTTTAAGGAATTCAAACTTGGATACAAGATGGAGTTTCCCATGCACGACGCTTTTGGCTGGACCCTTGGTGAATGGCAAACCGCTTACCGCAGCGGGGCAATCACCCCGAATCTGTTGCTGACCCTCGCCACCGAATACCCCGCCGCCGACACGGCCTGGATCGCCCGCGCCACCCCTGCGCAATTGGCCGAACAGCTCACGCAACTGGGCGAACGCCTGGCGGCCGCGGGCGGTGATATCGCCAAATTGCCGCTGTATGGCGTGCCGTTTGCGATCAAGGACAACATCGACGCGGCCGGCTGGGACACCACGGCGGCCTGTCCCGAATTTGCCTACACGGCGTCGCAGGATGCGTCTGTGGTCCAAAAGCTGCGTGCGGCGGGCGCCATCCTCATGGGCAAGACCAACCTCGACCAGTTCGCCACCGGCCTGGTGGGCACGCGCTCGCCTTATGGCGCGGTGGGCAACAGCTTCAATGCGGATTATGTCAGCGGCGGCTCCAGCTCGGGTTCGGCGTCGGTGGTGGCGCGCGGGCTGGTGGCGTTTTCCCTGGGCACCGACACCGCAGGCTCCGGGCGTGTGCCGGCAGGGTTCAACAATATCGTCGGGTTGAAGCCGACCAAGGGCCGGTTGTCCAACACCGGGCTGGTCCCCGCGTGCCGCACGGTGGATTGCATCTCGGTGTTTGCGTTGACCGTGGAGTGCGCCGAAAGTGTGGCGCACATTGCGGCAGGCTATGACGTCAGCGATGCCTACTCACGGGTCAACCCGAATACGGCGCCGGTCGCGGTGGCATCGGCGATCAAGCTGGCGATCCCGGCGACCCTGGAGTTTTTTGGCGACACCCAGAACCAGGCGGTATTCGAACAGGCGGTCGAGGGCTTCAAGGCCCTGGGCGCAGTCATTACCCCGGTGGATTTCGGCGCGTTCAAGGAACTCGCGGACCAGCTGTATTTCGGCCCCTGGGTGGCCGAGCGCACGGTCGCGCTGGAAGGCATGCTTGAGCGCCAGCCCGAAGCCATTAACCCAGTGGTGCGCGGCATCGTTGAAAATGGGCGGCAATACAGCGCCTGTGATGCCTACAAAGCCGAATACCTGCGCGCCGAATTGAGCCGCCGCATCAATGACAGCCTGGCGGGGTTTGATGCGTTGCTGGTGCCCACGTCGCCCACCATTCGCACCCTGGCCGAGATGGCCGAGGAGCCGGTGCGCTACAACTCGCAGTTCGGCTATTACACCAACTTCACCAACCTGGCCGACCTGTCGGCGCTGGCGCTCCCCGCCGGCCTGCGTGCAGATGGCTTGCCCAGCGGCATCACCTTGCTTGCACCGGCCTGGCATGACACTGCCTTGGCGCAGTTGGGCAAGCGCTGGCAAGCCAGTCTCGACCTGCCATTGGGCGCCACGCAACGTTACCTGCCTGCACCTGCCCCGGCGGTTCAAGCCCCCGGCACCGTGCGCGTAGCGGTGGTGGGTGCGCACCTCACCGGTATGCCGCTGAACGTGCAGCTGACCAGCCGCAATGCGGTGCTGGTCGAGCAAACCCTGACTGCCGACACGTATCGCCTCTACGCACTGCCCGGCACCGTGCCGCCCAAGCCCGGCCTGGCCAGGGCCGACAGCGGGCGCGCAATCATCGTCGAGCTGTGGGACATGCCCGTCGCGCGCTTCGGCGAGTTCGTCGCTGAGATCCCCGCGCCGTTGGGCATCGGCAATTTGGTGCTGGCGGATGGGCGCAGCGTCAAAGGCTTTATCTGCGAGCCCTGGGCCTTGGCGGACGCGCTGGATATTACCGAGTTCGGCGGCTGGCGCGCCTTTATTGCGAGCCGGGGGTAAGCATGCAAACGGCCACGGTCAAAACCACCAAGGCGCGGCCGGACAGCCTGGCTGAGCAGGTTTACGTGCAGCTCAAGGCGGATATTTTCGAGTTCCGCCTGTTGCCCGGTGATCGCTTCAGCGAAGGCGAAGTCGCCGAGCGCATGCACGCCAGCCGCACGCCGGTGCGCCAGGCGCTGTATCGCCTGGAGAAGGAAGGGTATCTGGCGGTGTATTTTCGCAGCGGCTGGCAGGTCAAGCCGTTCGACTTCGCCTACTTCGAAGAGCTGTACGACGTACGCATCGTGCTGGAACTGGCGGCGGTCAGCCGTTTGTGTGCGATGGACCCGCCGAGTCCCGTATTGCAGGGGTTACAGGCGATTTGGCAGGTGGGAGAGGGCGTACGCGTGCAGGAGACCCAGGCTGTGTCTGCGCTGGATGAGCGTTTTCACTGCGCCTTGGTGGAAGCCACCGGCAACCGTGAAATGGCGCGTATGCACTACGCCATTACCGAAAAGATCCGCATCATCCGCCGCCTCGACTTCACCCAGGCTGCGCGTATTGCGGCGACCTACGAGGAGCATGCGCAAATACTCGAAGCCATCCTGCAGCGCCGGTGCGAACTGGCGCAGCAACGGCTTGCACGGCATATCGAGCTGAGCAAGCAGGCGGTGCGCGAGATCACCTTGCACCGGCTGCAGCTGGCCAGGCAAAAGGCTCTGTGAGTGAACTCCTGTGGCAAGCCTGCTTGCCACAGGTTAGTCATTCTGCCCTGGTTGCGTTTGTAGCCCGGTCACATGAGCGACTGTTCCTTCGATTTGAGGGCGTGCGCAACGCAACCTTGCGCCTTGGCGGGCCAGGCGGGGTTTATTCGAATTTTTCGATACGCGTATCGGAGTAGTAAAACACGTTCTTGTCGGTGCTCGCCTCGAAGAAATAGGCGTAGTCGGTCAGGTAGTAACGGTGGCTGACGCGCTTGTATTCATCGTTATCGTAAGAGCACGACAGTGCCTTGGCGGTGCCCAGCAGGTTCGGGTTGAGCTCGCGGGCCTGCAACTCGCGCTCCACCACGCAACGGGTAGTTTCAGGTTTGCCATAGTTGCCGATGATGCTGTTGAGCGTCGAGCGGGTGGCCTGGTAAATCACGGTGTCACCCACCGGCAAGGTCTTCCAGTTACCGGTGAAGCTCAGTTGAGTCAGGGTCGAGCTTTCGGCCATGCCGCCACCGCCGAAGGTGGATTTGGAGACCAGGTCAATCAGGTTGCGCCACTTCACCGATTGCGACTCATAGCCCTTGCCACGGTTGGCAACGCTCAGTTGGCCGCTGGGCTTGTCCTGGCTGATGAAGTATTCGCTCGACAGGTCACTGGTCGTGCCTTTGTAAGTCGAGGTGCCGGTCATTTTCACGTATTTGAACGAGCGGGTCGGCGGGTCAAGGTTCAACTGCGTGATCGCGGCCAGCACTTGGGGTTGCACCGAGTTCAGGGCGATGGTCACCGGCGCTTTAAGGCGCGGTTTGAACAGCGGCAGTGCGGCGATTTTTTCGGGGTTCACGCAGACCTTGTTGAACAGCAATTCGTAGTCGGCGTTGCTGCCGGCGATTTTCTGCGGCGTGGGGAAGCTGTCGACCCGACCGTCGCTGACGCGGTTATCCGCGTCCATGTCGTAGCCGGCCAGCTCTTTGTACGTAGCGTCCTTGCAGGACACCGCGAAGTGCTCACGTTTTTGCGCGTACGGGGCGTTGTAGGGCAGGTCGTTAAGCACTGTCGGGTTATCGAACGCAGCCCAGAAGCGTGTTTCGCCGTTCACGGTCTTCACACTGTTGGCGTCGATCAACACCTGGTTCTCACGCTCGTTGGTCTGCACCAGGCGCCAGTCCGGCTTTGGCGTCTCGGCACAGGCGCGCACGAACGTCTGGTTGGCAGCCAGGGCTGCATAAGCCTGCGCTGACAGCTTTTGCGCCGAGCCATAGCGGCCAACGCTCCCAGGGTACAGGCGCTGGGCAGCGTCCATGTACAGCAGGTAAACCTGCGGCGTAGAACACGCGGCCTCTATCTGTACAGTGCGGCGCACGGCGTTCGGGACGGCGGGCATCAGCAGCTCAAAACTCAACGCATCGCCTTCGCGCACGATGCTGTTTTCAACCAGCGGCTGGCTGAGGGCCAGGGTGTAGATTTGGTCGAGTTTGGCTTTCTGGGTGACACAGCCGGACAAGGTGGCGATGCCACCGATCAGCAAAAGGGAAGTGATAACGCGCACAAGAGCCTCGTAGAGTCCATTCGGGGAGAAGTGATGCGCAAGGGTAACGTATTGATACAAATGGCACCAAGACATCATCGCGCCCAATCATCGGATTGAACGCCTCTGTGCGGGTTGTCAGCCCTTGATGGCGGCTTCGATGGCGGCGATATCAATCCTGGTCATGCCCATCATCGCGTCAAAGGCACGCTTTGCCGTCGCCGGGTCGGAGTGGGTCACAGCGTCGGTCAATACCCGAGGCGAGATCTGCCACGACAACCCCCACTTGTCCCTGCACCAGCCACAGGCGCTTGGCTGGCCGCCGTTGCCGATGATCGCGTTCCAGTAGCGGTCGGTTTCAGCCTGGTCATCGGTGGCCACCTGGAACGAAAACGCTTCGCTGTGCGCGAAAATCGGCCCGCCGTTGAGGCCCAGGCACGGGATGCCCATCACGGTGAACTCCACCGTCAGCACGTCACCCTGTTTGCCGGAAGGGTAGTCGCCGGGCGCCAGGTGCACGGCGTCCACTGAGCTGTCGGGGAAAGTGTCGGCGTAGAAGTGTGCGGCCTCCTCGGCGGTGCCGTTGTACCAGAGGCAGATGGTGTTTTTCCTGTTCATTTTTGTGGCTCCACGGGGTGATGGGTCAGTGGAGTTTAGACGGTGAGCTGCTGTTCGATCGCCGCCTTGTCGATTACCGACCAGACATGCGCAAATCGGCCGTCGACGACTTCGTAGAACACGTTTTCATCGAAGGTCACTTGTCTGCCATTGATCGGCAGCCCGAAAAATTCGCCCCTGGGCGTGACATTGAAATTCAAGCGAGTGGCAACCGTGGGCGGATCGGCTACCAGCAGCTGGATGCGGAACACCAGGTCCGGGATCTCGCGGAAGTCACGCTCCAGCATGGCGCGATAACCCTCAAGGCCGACACGGGCGCCGTTGTAGGTCACGTCCGCGTGGACGAAATGGCCGAGGCGCTCCCAGGCCTGTTGGTTCAGGCAATCAATGTAGCCATGGTAAAGGTCGGCGAGTTCATTTCTGGTCATCAGTTGTCCCTCAGGCTCTGCGCGCCATCAACAACACCGTGGCCGCCGCCGATAACAACCCGGCGCAGCAACGATTGAAAATCCGCTTGCCCCGCGGCTCGGCAAACCAGCGCCGCATGTGCAGGCCCATATAGGCATAGGCGCTGATGGCGACCCATTCCAGCACCAGGAACATCGCGCCCAGCAAGGCAAACTGCGGGGTGATCGGCTGCCCCGGCACCACGAACTGCGGGAGGAACGCGGTGAAAATCAGGATCGCCTTCGGATTGCCCGCCGCCACCAGAAACTCCTGACGCGCCAGTGCCCACAAACCCACCTTGGCGCCCGCTGATTCCGCCTCAGCCTGCGGATCAGCCCGCCACAGTTGAAACGCCAGATAAACCAGATACGCTGAGCCCAGAATCTTGATCGCGTAGAACAACAACTCCGACGTCTGCAGCACCACCGCCAAGCCTGCGGACGCGAGGGCGATCATCCCGGCGAACGCGAGCAGGCGGCCGATCCCCGCCAGGCACGAAGTGCGGTAGCCGTAGCGCGTGGCGTTGCTCACGGACAACAGATTATTCGGGCCGGGCGCCATGTTCAGCGCGAAGCAGGCGGGAAGGAAAAGGGCGAGGGTGGCGAGGTCCATGGCGGCTCCGGGATCGCGTGGGCGGGGAGCCAGGAGGATAAGGGGAGTGGGGCGGTTGGACAATGTGCGAAGTTGCATAGCGCTCGGTTCACCACCGTTGGCGCGGCTGAACTGCACACGCCGGGAACGACCCGCCAGGCCTGTCAGTCAACCGGTCTCTACTCATTGGGAAGGTGCAGCAAAATGGATAAGACAATCACCGTGGACCAACTGGCGACCACTGACCTCAGGTCAATCAACGAGATATGGCTCGGCGGCACTCACACCCAGCTGTGCCTGTGGCGTGGCGAACAAGTCTTCACTCATGAAATGCTCAGCGAGGGCACCCACGATCAGAATGTCCGACGCCTGTGCCTGCAGTTGGTCAACCTTGACGACCCGGCCGCAGTGGCCAGCGTGGAAGTGATCGCGCGTGAACGGCTGGAAAAGATGGGGAAGGAGGGCGAGTTTTATCCGGCAGAAGAGGCGGACACTCGCCAGTAGTCGCTTCGAACCGAGTTGGCCGAAACGACTTTACGCCAGTGTTGAGTTAACCGAGTGCTTGCCGGATCAATGACACGCGTTCATCGGCGGGGCATGTGGTGGTGAAAGAAGGGTAATGGGCATAGACGTTTCACACTGTTCCTGTTGCAGCAGCGCTACCACTGCAACAGCCGTCAGCGTGCCGCCCGGCTGACTTCCTCGCCCGTTGCAGCATCCTCCAGCCAGATCCGCAGTCGATTAAGCCCGATGTACTCGGAGCGCGCGATGATTTTTTGCCCCGGCTTACCCTCGAAACTCAGCTCCGCAAACATGAAGTGCAGAGGCAACCGGTACTCCAGCTGCAAGGTGTACTTGCCCGGCTTCAGCACGGCGCGCTGGGGCGAGTCGTTCCTGTAGTAGTAAGTGGAGAAGGGGATATTCACGACCTTTTTGTCGTTGACCCTGATGATGTTCAGGTTCGCTTGGCCAGCGAAGAGACCGCGTTGAGGCCTGCCCGCATACGTATCGGTTTCGACCACGGTGTAGTGCGATTCATCGCGTGCTTCGCTGGCGTCTACGTTCGAGTACGCAGGCATTTCGGCGCAGCCGTGCAGGCACAGCAACAGTATGAAAAACGGTAGGGCGAACTTGCGCATTTACGGGACCTGCATCCATCTGAAAAAGAAACTTGGGTTGTGTGCCGGAAGGCGGCGCTGGCTCAGGGTTGAGCGGTCCAGACCGCCAGTTCATAGCCATCCGGGTCAGTGAAGTGGAACCTGCTGCCACCGGGGAACGAAAAGGTTTCGCGAGTGATCACCGCACCCAGGCCAGTGAGCCGCTGCTGCGTGTCAGCGAGATTATCCGAGTACAAAATGATTAAAGGCCCACCCGGTCGAACAGGCTCGGCGGTGGTGAAGCCACCGGTGAGGCGGCCGTCTGTGAATTCGGTATAGGTGGGCCCGTAATCGACGAATGTCCAATCGAATGCGCCGCCGTAGAAGGCTTTGCTGCGGGCTATGTCGCCCACGTTGAATTCGATATTGTCGATCTGACGGTCTTTACCGCGAGCGCTCATGGTCGCCTCCCTGGCTGATGTTCAAGGCGGCGAGTGTAACGTAACCGAAGGCATTCACAACTCACTCGAAGACGATCGGGCCGTTCGACGCTCAAGCGTATATCGGCACCTCGTATTGACATATCGGTAAATCTCGATATTGTAGCGGCATGGAATTGATCGAAATATTCAAAGCCCTCTCAAACCCCACGCGTCTTCAAATCTTGAAGGGCTTGAAGGATCCCGCAAAGAACTTCCCTCCTCAGGATGAAGGTGACGTTCTCACGGTCGGCGTGTGTGTCAGTAGTATTCAAGAGGGTATCGGACTGTCGCAGTCGACGGTTTCGGGTTATCTCGCCACGTTGCAACGAGTGGGCCTGGTCGAAGTCCGGCGGATCGGTCAGTGGACCTATTACAAACGCAATGAAGCAACCATCAGCGCGCTTGCCGAGATCATAGGGAAAGAGCTGTAATTTTTTTGCTGCAATATATCGAGATATCTCGATATTCCTTTTTATCGATTCGAGGATTTACGATGAAAGCGATGATACTTACGTCATTTGGCGGTTCTGAATCGTTCGAACTCTGCGATGTGCCCAAGCCCGTCCCGCAACCGGGACAAGTCCTGGTGCGGGTGCACGCAACCTCCATCAATCCGTTGGATTACCAGGTTCGACGTGGCGATTATCCCGACCTGGTGCAACTGCCTGCCATTACCGGACACGATGTCTCTGGTGTTGTCGAAGAAGTGGGGCCAGGCGTGACGAGCTTCGTACCGGGCGACGAAGTCTGGTACACCCCGCAAATATTCGACGGGCCAGGAAGCTATGCCGAGTACCACGTCGCTGCTGAAAGCATTGTAGGGAAAAAGCCTCCGGCGCTGAGCCATCTTGAGGCGGCCAGCCTGACCCTGGTTGGCGGGACGGCGTGGGAAGCACTGGTGGTGCGCGCGGCGCTCAGGGTCGGGGAAAGCATTCTTATACACGGCGGCGCGGGTGGCGTCGGTCATGTCGCGATCCAGCTGGCGAAAGCCATGGGAGCAAGGGTGTTCACCACCGTGCGCGAAGTAAACGTCGAGTTCGCACGCAGCGTGGGTGCGGATGTGATCATTGACTACGAAAAAGAAGATTATGTTGAGGCCGTTATGCGGCAAACAGATGGCCGCGGCGTGGATGTCGTGTTTGACACCATCGGCGGCAACACTTTGTCACGCAGCCCCGACGTGCTCGCGCAACTCGGCCGCGTCGTCACGATCGTGGACATTGCACAGCCACAAAACATCGTTCAGGCCTGGGGCAAAAACGCGAGTTATCACTTTGTGTTCACCCGGCAGAACCGCGGCAAGCTTGATGAGTTGAGCGCATTGGTAGCGCGCGGTCAGTTGCGGCCACATGTTGGCGCGGTGTATTCGCTTGCCGACATTCCCCTCGCTCATGCCCGGCTGGAACGTCCCAATCACGGTATTCGAGGAAAAATCGCGATCGCAGTCGAGCCCTCGCTCATCCCGTGATTGCCTGCTTTTAATCGTTCAAGTCAATTTGGAGGAACACCATGATCTATGAGATCGCTTTGCTCCCCGTTCATAAAGAACGCATTGAAATGTTCCAGCGTGCATTTGCCGAGGTGGCTCCTTTGCTCAGCCGCGCGAAGGGTTACGGCGGCCACTTGCTCGCGCAAGGCATTGAAAGCCCGGAGCAGTTCAACCTGATCGTGCGCTGGCAATCACTCGAAGACCACACGCCCGGCTTCGAATCGAGTGAAGACCATCGTCTATTCATGCTGGGCTTGGAGGAATATTTTTCGGCAGAACCGCAGGTCCACCATATTACGGGGGGCAGCTTTTAAAACGTTCTGCCAACAGCCGCCCCCTTAAACTGACGGATGAAACCGCCGCCCCAACGCATCCAGCCTGATCGCAATCGGCGGTAATCGCTCGCTGCTGCGCGCCAACGTTTCCACGTCATCGGCGGTGCTTTGAGCGATGCCTTGCACCGCCTGCAGCCGTCCGACAATTTCCAGGTTCGCCGACGTCTGCTCGCGCGTGGTGGTCACGATTCGCCCGTTGAGCTCATCGATATGCGTAATGTCATCGCCCACCGCGCGCAGCATTTCCACTGCCACCTGGCTGTCCTCCACGCAGCGCTCAACCCCTTGGCGGCTGGCGTGCATGGCTTCAACGGCCTGGCGGCTGCCTTGCTGCAGGCCGTCGATGATGGTTTTGATTTCCTGGGTGGAGACGGCGGTGCGTTGCGCCAGGCTGCGGACTTCGTCGGCGACCACCGCAAAGCCGCGGCCTTGCTCGCCGGCGCGGGCGGCTTCGATGGCGGCGTTCAGCGCCAGCAGGTTGGTCTGGTTAGCGATGCTGCTGATCACTTCGAGCACGCCGCCGATCTGCTCGGCTTGCACCGCCAGGCCTTCGACGGTCTGGTTGGTGCCGATAAGTCGTTGGGCCAATTGGGTGATTTCGTTCTGCGCGCGGCCGACGCTTTCCTGGCCGCGGATAATCTGTTTGCTGGCTTTACTCGCGTGCTCCACTGCGTGCTCGACGTGTACGGTGATGTGGCCCATGGCGTCTTCCATGCGTTGCATCGAGCCGGTCATCTGGCTGATTTCGGCCAACTGATGCCGCGCGCCTTTTTCCAGGGTGCCGCTGGCGCTGGCCAGTTCCTGGCCGAGTTGGCCGAGGCCATGGGAGTCGCGGGCGACGCCGTCGATCAGGTGGGTGATCTGTTGCAGAAAGTGGTCGAACCGCTGGGTCAGGGACACGTGCGCCTTGCCATCATCCTGAGCGCTTTCGACGGTGAATTGGGAGGTAACGGCGAGCATCTTCTCAAGCATTTCCTGGCCCTCGACCGCTTCGCGCTGGCTGTGAATGGCGAGGTAAAGCAGCGCGACGGTTTCCATCACCACGTAGAAGGCGTGGACGAACACCATGGTCCAGCCGCCGTGATGCTCCATCACGAATACCGGAAAGCCTTGATGCTGCAGGGCGTGGAACACCACGTGGTGTACGGCAATGGTCAGCGCCGCGACCAGGATTGGCAGCCAGTCCCGGTAAAACGTCAGTACCGCGAGCAGCGCGAAGATGCCGAAGTGCGCTTCGATCACGCCCTGCGCCTGGTTGATATGCAGCGCGGCCATGACCATCAACCCTGCGCCGAGGGCACAACGCATCAAACGGCTACCGCCCAGCGCGCGATAGAGCGCGGTGAGCACCACGCTGGTGCCGCCGCCGACGATCACGGCTTGCAGCAAAGTGTCGTGCCAGAACGCCAAGCCCAGGGAAAACAGGAACATCAGCCAGATCAACGCCAGCATGATGCGGTCGGCCTTGCGGTAGTGCTCCAGGAAACGTGCGCGTGCGGGCATTCACTCTTACTCCATGTGGTCTCGCCAGGAACAAAGCATGCGGCGTGCCACGTTGGTCCGCCGGTAGAGCGAAAACAGGTAATCAGGGGGGTTGCAGGTTCAGGGATGCCAAACGGTTATCGGCATGGGGGCAGGGGACTTTAGCCACGGCTACCCGGGCGGGTAGCCGTGGAGTGGGGCGGTGTTAGAAGGTGTATTTTGCGGTGACGCCGAAGCTGCGCGGGTTGCCGTAGGAGTCGCCGCCATAGCTCACGTCGCTGGCAATGGCCGAGTAGTAACGGCGGTCAAAGATGTTGTTGGCGTTCAGCTGCAGGTCCAGGTTCTGGTTGACCTTGTAGCCGGCCATCAGGTCGGTGACCGCATAGGCGCCCTGTTTGAGTCGATAGGTGCTGCCGTCAGCCAGCTCGACGTCGTTGTACATGCGGCTCTGCCAGGACACGTTGCCGCCAACGCGGAGTTTTTCCAGCGGGCCCTGGAAGTGGTAACTGGTGGTCAGCTTGAACAGATGCTCCGGCGTGTCAGTGTCGAACTGCTTGTTCACGTTTTGCGGATTGGCGGCGTCCTTGATGGTGTGGGTGCGCGCGTAGGTGTAGCCACCGCCGACCTGCCAATTCTCCGTCAGCGCGCCTTGCAGTTCGAGGTCGATACCCTGGCTGCGGATTTCGCCTGAACCTTCATAGCATGAGGCTTGCGGGCAGTTCGGTACAAAGACCTGCACCGCGCGGTTTTCCTGGTCGACGCGGAACAACGCCAGGCTAGCGTTCAGCGCGCCACCCATGTATTCACCCTTGATGCCGACCTCATAGTTCTTGCCGACAATCGGCTTGATCGGAGTGCCTGCGGTGTCTTTTTCGGTCTGCGGAGTGAAGATGTCGCTGTAGCTGACATAGACCGAGTGATGGTCGTCCAGGTCATAGATCAAGCCGGCGTAGCGGGTGAGGTTACGCGTGACCTTGTAGTCGCTGTCGTTGCTGCCGTGTGCATCGTAGTCATACCAGTCCAGACGCGCGCCGAGGATCAACTTCAACGGGTCGGCCAGGCTCAGGCGGGTGGTCACGTAGACACCGTCCTGGGTGGTGACTTCGCGGTCGTTAGTGGTGTGCACGAAGTCCGGTTTGCCCGCATTGAGCGGCCAGTCCATGTCGTATGGGCTGTAGTTGTGCGTGGTCCGGTCGTAGATGCGCCTGCTGGTACCGATAACCAGTTCGTGGGTACGCCCGAGTGCCTCGAAGGGGCCGCTGACAAAGGCGTCGAGGCCCGCCTGGTTTTCATCGTAGGCGGCCTGGTAAACCGTACGCGCCAGCGTGTTGTTGACCCAGCGCGATTGATAGGAACCGGAGAACAACGCGTCCTGCTGCGCGTAGTTGGCGTTCACCTGAAGCTTCCAGTCGTTGGCCAGGCGCTGACGCAGTTCGGCGAAAACCGTGTTGATTTCCTGGTCCTTGTTTTCCCAGTCGGTGCCGGGGTTGTAGGAACGCGGCAGGTTCAGGTGATGGCCATCCTGGCCGATCATCGACGAGCCCCAGAAGTAGTTGGTTTTGTCCTTCTGGTTTGAGAAACCCAGGGTCAGGGTGGTGTCTTCGCTCAGGTCGGCTTCGGTCACCGCGTAGAACAGGCCGTGATCTTCCTCGGCCTTATCGATGAAGCTGTTGGCGTCGCGGTAAGAGGCGACGACCCGGCCCCGCAGCGTGCCGCTGTCATTGAGGGGGCTGGACGCGTCGATCTCGCCACGATAGTCGTCCCAGCTCCCGGCAGCGCCGGTCAGGGTGACTTTCTGCTCGTCCAGTGGCCGCTTGCGTATCAGGTTGATCGCGGCCGATGGGTTACCCGCGCCTGTCACCAAGCCGGTGGCGCCACGGACTACCTCGACGCGATCAAACATCGCCAGGTTCGGCTGGGCGCCAACCGACACGCCGTTGTAGCCGCTGGGGATGCCGTCGTACATCAGGTTGTCGATGTCGAAGCCACGCGATGTATAGGACTGGCGGCCAGGCCCGTTGGAGTAGTTGAGGAACAAACCGGGCGTGGCCTTGACCACGTCATTGATGCTGGTCATCGCTTGGTCGTCCATGCGCTGGCGCGTAATGACGGTGACGGCCTGTGGAGTTTCACGCAAGGTGAGCGGGAGTTTGGTCGCCGTTGCCATCGAGCCCGTTGTATAGGACTGCGTCCCCTCAGTGGTTTCGCTCAGTTGCTGCTCACTACTGATTTGGGTCGCGCCCAGTTCAATCGTCCCCGCAGGCTGTTCCGCCTCGGCGGCAAAGGCTGCCGGGGAGCCTGCGAGACAGATGGCTATTGCCATCAAACTGAGTGAAAAACCGTTACCGCCATGTTGTCGCACCGACATGAAACTGACTCTCCCCTGACGCCCTCCGTGGCGAATAATAAAAGTGTTGATAATTATTCGCATCAGTGTGACAGAGTGTGTCTGAGCAAAAAAGCCTTTGGGCAGAAATAGTTAACGAATTTTTCACATTTGGGCAGGCTGGCGTTTGGCTACTAAATGGCAGCCGGGCCTGTTCGCGTACTGCGTAACGCACGCCGTGGGGGAGCTGTTGCTGCCGAACCTCAACTTCAACAGCTTCGCCGACTTTGCCGGCGCGTACCTACACACCGGCTTGGCGCTACGAAAACACAATCTCGTAAGGCTCGCGCATGCGCTCCAGCAGCACCTGGGCGAGCATCGGCGCCAGGCCGATCTGCGGGTCGCCCATCAGTTGGCTGGCGTAAGCATGAACGGCGTGAAGTTTGCGCGCGACGCTCCAGGTGTCGAGGCGCACCTTGCGCGCGCGTTGCCAGGGGATCGTCGCCCCCTCGCGCGCGGGCCAGTGCCAAGCCCAGATCGGCAGCTCGTACAGCTGCGCGCCCACCAGGCTGCAGGCCTTGGCGCTGGCCCGGCCGACGGCGTCATGGTCGTCATTGCCATCGTTGCGCCAAGTGGAGAACACCACATCGCCCGGTTGCAGGTAGCGCGCGATAAATTGGCTCAGTTGCGCTTCGCGCGCGGCGAGGGCGTTGTCGCAGAAACCGCCGCGAATCCACTTCAGGCTATGCAGGGGCATGCCCAGGCGGCGCAATGCTTCGGCACTTTCCTGGGGCCGCACCACGCTCAGGCGGCTGGCGGGCCACACATGCGAGCCGGGGTGGCTGGCACTGCCGTCGGTGATCGAGATCAGTTGCAGCGGGTGTTCGAGGGTGCTGAGGACTTGCAGCAAGCCGCCGCAGGCGAGCACTTCATCACCCGGATGGGGCGCGATGATCACCACGCGTGCGCCAGGTGGCACCAGTGCATTAGGCGCGATAGGGGGGATTTGCGCCAGCTGCGGCGCGCTGTTCCAGACTTGCGCGGGGCCGCGACGGCCGTCGCTTAAGGAAGCAAGCTTCATGGGTGACACATCCTTGTCGATTGATGCCGGGTCGTGGCCCGTTGACGGGACGACGCTCTTGTATGCACCACAGGCTCCGCTGTGGAGCTTGCAGGGCAATCCAATCCTGGATTGCCCTGCAAGGCGTGTTCAGCATAGTCAAAGATCAGCTGTTTTTACATTTAGTGACGTGGTTTTTTCAGGACGCGAGCATCAGGCTCTTCAGATAATCACCAAAACCGCCTTGAGCACGGGCGTCCAGGCGCGCGCTGGTAATCACCTGCGGGGCATGGCTCCAAGCGATCAGCGCGCCGCAGCGCTCAAGGTTGCGCACCAGTTGCACATCTTCATGGCACGCCAGCGGCTCGAAGCCGCCGGCCCGCACATAGGCGCCGGCACTGATGCCCAGGTTGGCGCCGTGGACATGCCGGTGGCCGTCACTGGCTTGATAAGCCTGGTGATACCGAATCTGTGCGGCCGGGTCGAACCCTTCGCTCCAGGCGTCCACGGTGACTGTGCCGCACACCGCGTCGGCCCCCAGCGCCAACTGCGCGACCAGCCAATCCGGCGCCACGCGGCTGTCGGCATCGGTGCAGGAAATCCAGCGCGCACCTTGATTGAGCAGGTGCCGCGCGCCGACGCCACGCACATGGCCGACATTGCGTGCCTGGACTTCCAGGCGTTGAACGCCAAAGTCTTCGGCAATCGAGGCACTGGCGTCGCTGCAACTGTCGAGCACCACCAGCACCTGTACCGGCTCACCTGCCAACCCAGGATGGCTGGCAGCCGTCAAGGCCGCCTGCAGGCAGTCGCCGAGCAACGCCTCTTCGTTATGTACCGGGATCAGAATGCCGATCATCGCAGACCCTCAAGCGTGGCGACCGAGGTGCCATCGCGGCTCCACAGGTCGAGTAGAAAATCGTGTTCGTGGTGGCTGGCGACCAGCGGCATACCCAGTTGCTCGTGCAGCAAGGCATGCACCTGCTCGGCGGTCTGCGGGCAGCCTTCGATAGGTGGCCGCCAGTGGCAGGCGAGCACTTGGCCGTCAGGGGTCAGGCTGGCGATTGCACGCTCGATCAAGCGGCCGAGGTCCTCGGCGTCGAGGTAGTAACACAGCTCGCTCAATACAATCAGCTCGAACTGTTCGGCCGGCCATTGCTCGGGGAGGCGACTCTGCTGCACCTGGGCGTGGGCAAAGCCCATCAGGCGCCCACGCGCCAGGGCCACGGCGGCAGAAGCGGTGTCGCAACACAGCAGCCGATCACAGCGTGGCGCCAGTTCAGCGCTCAGCTCGCCGTTGGCGCAGCCGGGTTCGAACACCGAGGCGTAGCGCGGGCGAGTCAACAGCGCCAGGGTCAACGCGCGTTTGCGTCGCTCGTACCAGCGTTGGCGAAACGCCCACGGGTCATCGTTATCGGCAAACAGCTGGTCGAAATAGGGCGTGGCCACACTCATACAAATACCACTTCAAAAGGTTGCAGCAGGCGTTCCACCACATACGGTGCCAGCACCGGCGGCAGGCCGATCTGCGGGTCGCCTTCCAACTGGCTGGCGAACGCATGGATGGCGTGGCGTTTGCGCGCGACGGCTTCGCAGCTCAGCGGGATTTTGCGCGCGCGGTGCCACGGCACCTGGCTGTCTTCGGGCGTGGCCCAGTGCCAGGTCCAGACCGGCAGCTCGTACAGCGTGGCGCCCACTGCGTGCGCGGCCCTGGCGCTGGCGCGGCCGACGGCTTCATGGTCGCAGTGGCCGTCTTCACGCCAGGTGGTGAACACCACGTCCGTGGGTTTGAGGTAGCGCCGGATAAACGCGCTCAGCTCGTCCTCACGCGCTGCCACTTGGCTGTCGCTGAAGCCGGCACGTAACCATTTCAGGCTGTGCAACGGTAGACCCAGACGGTGCAGAGCCTGGGCTGATTCCTGCGGGCGTACCACGCTCAAGCGCTCCACCGGCCAACGCACCGAGCCCGGATGGCTGGCGCTGCCATCGGTCACCGAGATCAGCTGGATCGGCCGGTCCAGCGCGGCCAGGCCTTGCAACAGGCCGCCACAGCCCAGCACTTCGTCATCCGGGTGCGGGGCGATGATGACCGCGCGGTGGCCGTCGGGCACCAACTGCTCGACGCTGATCTGCGGCAACTCAGCCATCAGCGATGAAGACTGCCAGTGATGCAGTGGCGTGCCCTGGCCGACAATCGGGTTGGGTTTCATAACAGCCACCTGTCTTGCGCGTCACCGGCAACTTGCTCGCCCAGCGCGGCCAGGTCGCGTTCGGCGTGGCTTTGGCGCACATACACCGGCAGGTCCGCCATCAGTTGCGCAAAGTGCGGGTCCTTGCAGTAAGGCCCGGCGCCCAGCGCACGCCCGACATGGCGCATCACTTGCTCGACGGTTTCTTCGATACAGGCACGGGTTTGCTGGGCCAGTTGCCTGGCATCGGCCTTGGGTTCGCGGTCGATCTGTTGCGCGCTGGCCCGCAACACGCACGCTGCGCTGTTCAGCGCCGAGTCGACGGCACCGAGGTGGGCGAGGGCGTGCGGGTCCGGACGTTTGCTGCAGTGTTCGCGCAACACCTCAGCCAGGCGCTGCGCCGCCCCATACCAGCAGGCGGCGATGCCGACCCCGCCTTGCCAGAAACCGGGGCGGGCGAGGTAGTCGCCGGGGCCGCCGACGGCAATCGCGCCGGCACCGTCAAATACCACTTCGACGCTGCCGGTGGCGGCCATGCCCACCGCGTTCCAACCGTCGTCTGTCACCGTGATGCCGGGTTGGTCCATCTGCACCGCGACCAATTGCTGGCAGCCTTGCGCATCCCATGCCGTCAACAGCCCGTGGCTGACGACCGCCGCGCCGGAGCACCAGGCCTTGCGCCCCTGCAACAACAGGCGCTGGCCCTCCTGGTGCACCTGCACTTTGGCGTTCGGCGGCTCTGCCGCCCACATCCCCCAGGTGCTGCCCAAAGGCGGCAAGGGGCTGCCAAGCTCGGCGATGATCGCCAAGGCATCGGTGTGGCCCTCGAACAACTTGCACAAGCGCAGGTCGTGACCTGCCACTTGTGCCAGGCGGCTGAACCGCGCCAGCGTCCGGCCGCCGCCGGGTAACGGCAGCTGGTCCAGGCCTTCCTCCTGAAGTGCCTTCAGGGCCTTGCCCAGGGCTTGCGTGTCCGCATAGTCCTGGAAGCCTTGAAGGAATCCATGCAGTGCCATTTCACACCTCTTCGTCACGCTGCAATTCGAACAGCAACAGCGAGCGGCCGGTGACGGCGTACTCGTGATCAAACTCGAAACGCTCCTGGCCACGCACCGCCGGCTCATTGGTGTCGAGCATGCAGGTCCAGCACTCACCCTCGGGCACCGGCGGCAGGCGGAAATTGACCATGTCGTGGTGGGCGTTGACCACCAGCAGCAACGTGGCGTCGGCACCGGCGCGGCGAATCCCGGTTTCCTGGGCGCGGCCGTCCATCAACATGCCCAGGCAACGGCCGTGGCTGTCTTCCCACTGCTCGGTGGTCATTTCGTTGCCATCCGGTGACAGCCAGGTGACGTCCTTCACGCCGATGTCTTCGTTGTAGTCACCGACCAGGAAGCGCCCACGGCGCAGGATCGGATAAGCCAGGCGCAACTTGATCAGGCGTTTTACAAATTTGAGCAAGGCCTTGCCGTCGTCATCCAGGTCCCAGTTGACCCAGCCAATTTCGCTGTCCTGGCAATAAGCATTGTTGTTGCCGTGCTGAGTACGCGCGAATTCATCACCGGCGACGATCATCGGCGTGCCTTGGGCCAGCAGCAGCGTGGCGAAGAAGTTGCGCATCTGGCGCAAACGCAGCGCGTTGATTTCCGGATCTTCAGTCGGGCCTTCGACGCCGTGGTTCCATGACAGGTTGTTGTTGCTGCCGTCCTGGTTGTTTTCGTCGTTGGCTTCGTTGTGCTTGTCGTTGTACGACACCAGGTCGTGCAGGGTGAAACCGTCGTGGGCGGTGATGAAGTTCACCGAGCTGTAAGGGCGGCGGCCGCGATGGTTGAACATCTCGCCCGAGGCCGTCATGCGCCCGGCGAAGTCAGCTAACTGGCCGTCGTCGCCTTTCCAGAACGCACGCACGGTGTCGCGGAAACGGTCGTTCCATTCCACCCAGCCCGGTGGGAAATTGCCCACTTGATAGCCGCCGGGGCCGCAGTCCCAGGGTTCGGCGATCATTTTCAGCTGGCGCAGTACCGGGTCCTGGCGGCAGGCAACCAGGAAGCTGTGGCGTTCGTCGAAGCCATCACGGTAGCGGCCGAGAATGGTTGCCAGGTCAAAGCGGAAACCGTCCACGTGCATCTCGGTGGCCCAGTAGCGCAGGGAGTCGGTGACCATCTGCAGCACGCACGGGTGGCTCAGGTCGAGGGTGTTGCCGGTGCCGGAATCGTTGATATAGAAGCGCTTGTCGTCCGGCATCAGCCGGTAGTACGAGGCGTTGTCGATACCGCGCATGGACAGGGTCGGGCCGCGTTCGTTGCCTTCGGCGGTGTGGTTGTAGACCACGTCCAGAATCACTTCCAGCTTCTGCTCGTGCAGGTGCGCGACCATTTCCTTGAACTCGGCGATCTTGCCGCTGGCCAGGTAGCGCGGGTCGGGGGCGAAAAACGCGATGCTGTTATAGCCCCAGCAGTTGGTCATGCCTTTTTCCAGCAGGTGCT
>NZ_UTBG01000202.1 GCF_900580675.1 Pseudomonas viridiflava | reverse complement strand
GACCCGCGCGCCGTGGCGTCCCTGCTGTGTAACGTAGGGTTCCCAGGTGGCGATAACGTCCACCGAACCGCCTTCCAGCGCATGGGAGGCATCCAGTGCGCTGAGGTAGCGCAGCTCGAGTGAATCGCGCGGCACGCCGGCTTTATCCAGAGCAGTGAGCAGCAATTGCTGGCTCCAGGAGCCTTTCCAGACGGCTGCGCGCTTGCCCGCCAGGTCCGCGAGGCTGTGGATCGAAGAGTCCTTTTTCACCAGAATCGCCACGCCGTCGAGGTTTTGTCGGCTGACCGCAATCACCTTGATCGGCGCACCCAATGCGCCCAGAAACAGCACCGGTGCATCACCCAACAAGCCGATATCCAGGCTGTTGGAGTTCAGCGCTTCGGCGACGGGCGACCCCGCGGTGAACTGCTTCCACTCCAGGGTATACGGCAGGTCATCGAGCACGCCTGCGGCTTCCATTACGGCTTGGGCATTGTAGCTTTGGTCGCCCACCACCAGCGTTTGCGCTTGGGCAGTCAGGCATAGCGAGGCCGCTATCCCGGCCAGCAGTTTTGTCAGGTAACGCACGTTCGTCTCCAGATGCCTGTTCGGGCATTTCAAGTCGATCCGCGCGTGCGGTCTCGGAGGGGTTTTTTAACAGCGCTACACGATGAGGCTTAAAGGGCTCAATGCAAAATAACTATAATGCATAACCTAATTCAGAAATAATGCGACAAATGCATCTATAGATTTGAGTTCACTGCCCTGCCCTGGCCGTTCAGCGCCTATCTCATGCTCAAACGTCATAATCCCCGGTTCGTGCGCGTGGTAATCTGGCGCAACCACGAATAGACATTGATCGTCACTCGACGATGCCCAAAGCCAGGAAAGAACATGCCAAAAATTTCTCACTCTGCGTTGCGCCGCAACTTCCGCGAACTGCTTGCACAGAAAATCTGCGTTGAAACCGCCTCCGTCTTCGACCCCATGTCCGCCCGCATCGCGGCCGACCTGGGTTTTGAAGTCGGCATCCTGGGTGGTTCCGTCGCGTCTTTGCAGGTGCTTGCGGCACCCGATTTTGCGTTGATCACGCTGAGTGAGTTCGTTGAACAGGCCACCCGCATTGGTCGTGTTGCGCAACTGCCGTTTATCGCGGATGCCGACCACGGTTACGGCAATGCCCTGAACGTGATGCGCACCGTCGAGGAGCTTGAGCGCGCCGGTGTGGCCGCGCTGACGATTGAAGACACGCTGTTGCCCGCGCAATTCGGTCGCAAGTCCACGGACCTGATTTCCGTCGAGGAAGGCATCGGCAAAGTGAAGGCGGCCCTTGAGGCGCGTGTCGACCCTGCGCTCTCGATCATCGCCCGGACCAACGCCGGCGTGCTGCCGACCGAAGCGGTCATCGCGCGTACCAAGGCCTATGAAAAAGCCGGCGCCGACGGGATTTGCATGGTCGGCGTGAAAGACTTCAACCACCTTGAGCAGATCGCGGAAAACCTCAGCGTACCGTTGATGCTGGTGACCTACGGCAACCCCGAGCTCAATGACAGCGAGCGCCTGGCCAGCCTGGGCGTACGCGTGGTGGTTGCCGGTCACGGTGCCTACTTTGCGGCGATCAAAGCCACTTACGACAGCCTGCGCGCCCAGCGCAAACTGACCCACAGCACCTCCAACCTCAGCGCTACCGAACTGACGCACACCTACACGTTGCCGGAAAGCTACGTGGCCTGGGCCGAAGAGTTCATGGATGTGAAAGAGTAATCCGCTGGAAAACCGGCTCACCGGCTGAGGCCATCCGAGGTTCTCCCGCAAGGTCGAACCTCATCACCTAGAAGCCCCCAGCGGTCAGCCCATCCAGCCGACGGCGGTCTTGGGAATGACCTCCGACTCATCCAGCTTGGAGGCGAACATACTCACCGCCTCCACCGCATCGCTGGTACTCGTGCGAATCTGCAGGATCACCGACCCCGCCTGGTCCGCCAGGCTCACGCCGCGCTGGGCACCTTCCTGGGTGGCGTTCATGCTGGTCACTGCGTCTCGGGTTTCCGACAGGATCATGCCGATCATCTCGGCAATTTCCGCCGTGGAGCGGCTGGTGCGTCCGGCCAGTTGCCGCACCTCATCCGCCACCACCGCAAAGCCTCGCCCTTGATCGCCTGCACGCGCCGCCTCGATGGCCGCGTTGAGCGCCAACAGGTTGGTTTGGTCAGCGATACCGCGAATGGTGTTGACGATGGCGGTGATCTGCTCGGAACGATCGCCCAACTGCCCGACCAGCCGCGCCGAAGCACCAATGTTATCGGCGATGCGGCGCATCTCGCTGGCGGTCTCCTGGATGACCTGGGTGCCGTGCTCGGCAAAGCGCTCTGTTTCGGATGAAATATGGTAGGCCCGGGAGGCACCTCGGGAATCTTCCTCGAACTTTTCGACGCGCTCGGTGATGTCACTGGCGAACTTGACGATCTTGATCAAGGTGCCGTCGCCGTCGTAGACCGGGTTGTAACTGGCCTCCAGCCACACGACGCGGCCGTGCTTGCCCAGGCGCTTGAATTGCCCGGTAAAGAACTCGCCGTGGTTCAACCGGCGCCAGAAATCCGCGTACTCGTTGCTGTTGACCAAGGCTGGCTCGCAAAACAACTGGTGATGTTTGCCTTTGATTTCGGCCAGTGAATAGCCCATCACGTTCAGGAAGTTGGGGTTGGCCTCCAGCACCTGGCCGCGCAGGTCGAACTCGATCACCGCCATGGCACGGTCGAGTGCCGCCAGCTTGCTTCGGGTAGCGGCCTCCTGCTCGACCTTGGCGGTGACGTCCAGTGCGTACTTGACCACCTTCAAGTCC
>NZ_UTBG01000061.1 GCF_900580675.1 Pseudomonas viridiflava | reverse complement strand
GCCCACGGATTCAAGCCGGAGTGAGGGCACACCGAGCCTAGGCGAGGTGCCGAGTGTTGGGGCAAGAGCCTTTTGGTTACTTTTGGGCTCTTTTCAAAAGTGACCCGCCGTAAGGGCGGAACCATAATCAGCCGTTACCTAAATAACGGATACATACTCACCAGCCCAAGCAAAAAATTCCCCTCAGTTAAAAAACTTTCCCAACCCCCCTAGACGCCCCGCCCCCATTCCCCTATAAAGCACCCACAGGAATATTTTATTCCCAACAAGAAAACGCGCTCACGGAACGAGCCTGCTGTCCTCAGACATTTTTTCGCTATGCGATGAGCTGCCGCCATCACCCCCGAGGACGTGTCATGCAACACGAAAAAAACCACTTCATCATCAAGGTCACCTGCCCTGCGGTGTCCGGCATCGTCGCCGCCGTGACCACCTACCTCGCAGATAACGCCTGCTACATCGGGGAGATGGCGCAATTCGACGATGACTTCAGCGGCCGCTTCTTTATGCGTGCCGTGTTCCGTTTCAACGACGGCCACCAAGGCAACCTGCAACAGATCAAGGACGGTTTCGCCGACGTCGCCCAGGCCTTCGACATGCAATGGGAACTGCACGACACCCGCGAACCGATGCGCGTGATGCTGATGGTCAGCAAGTTCGACCATTGCCTCACCGACCTGCTCTACCGCCACCACAAAGGCGAGATGGACATGACCATCACCGCCATCGTTTCCAACCACCTCGACCTGCGGCCGATGGCCGAGCGCGAGGGCATTCGCTTTATCTACCTGCCGGTGAACAAGGACAACAAAGCCGCGCAGGAAGCCGAGCTGATGAAGATCGTCGACGACACCCGCACCGAACTGGTGGTGCTGGCGCGCTACATGCAAATCCTCTCCGATGACCTGTGCCGGCAACTGTCGGGGCGGGCGATCAATATTCACCATTCGTTCCTGCCCGGTTTCAAAGGCGCCAAGCCCTACCACCAGGCGTACCAACGCGGGGTGAAGCTGATCGGCGCCACCGCGCACTACGTCACCAGCGATCTGGACGAGGGCCCGATCATCGAGCAGGAAGTGCAGCGCGTGGACCACGTCTACAAGCCCGACGACCTGGTCGCCATCGGCCGTGACACCGAAACCGTGGCCCTGTCCAAGGCGGTCAAGTACCACTTGGAACACCGGGTCTTCCTCAACCAGGACCGAACGGTGGTGTTCCGGTGAATACCCACAAATTGATCGACGGAAAAGCCGCTGCCGCGCAGGTGCTGTTGCGAGTCCGCGAGGACGTGGCGCGCCTGCGTGAACAGGATATTCAACCGGCCCTGGCGGTGATCCTGGTCGGCGACGACCCGGCCAGCCAGGTCTACGTGCGCAACAAGATCCTGCGCGCCGAAGAGGTGGGGATTCACTCCCTGGAACATCGGTTGCCCAGCGACACCAGCACCGAACAACTGCTGATCCTGATCGGCCAGCTGAACGCCGACCCGGCGGTTAACGGCATCCTCCTGCAATTGCCATTGCCGCCGCAGATGGACGAACTGCGCGCCCTGGAGGCCATTGCGCCGGACAAGGACGTGGACGGGTTTCACAGCCAGAACGTCGGCGGCCTCAGCCAGGGCCGGCCGGTGCTCACCCCCTGTACGCCCAGCGGCTGCCTGTACTTGCTGGAGCAAACCTGCGGCGACCTGCGCGGCAAACACGCGGTGGTAATCGGCCGCTCGAACATCGTCGGCAAACCTATGGCCGCCCTGCTGCTCCAGGCCGATTGCTCGGTGACCGTGTTGCACTCGCGCAGCCACAACGCCCAGGCCCTGTGCCGCCAGGCCGATATCGTGATCGCCGCGGTCGGCCGCGCACGCCTGATCGACGCGAGCTGGTTGAAGCCCGGCGCGGTGGTGATCGACGTCGGCATCAACCGCATCGACGACGACGGCCGCAGCCGCCTGGTGGGCGATGTCGACTTCGACGGCGCCCTGCCCCTCGTCGCCGCCATCACCCCGGTGCCCGGCGGTGTCGGCCCGATGACCATTGCCTTTCTGATGAAAAACACCGTGACCGCAGCCCTTGCGCAACACCATGCCCTACGCAGCCAATCGGAGGCCGTATGCCATTCAATCTATTGAAATACGGGCTGAGTTCAGAGTACCCGGTGGAGGTGGATCTGCCGCCGCCCAAAGCGCTCAAGGCGAGCTACGACGTAGTCATCATCGGCGCCGGCGGCCACGGCCTGGCGACCGCCTATTACCTGGCCAAGTACCACGGCATCACCAATATCGCCGTGCTGGAAAAGGGCTACCTGGGTGGCGGCAATACCGCGCGCAACACCGCGGTGATTCGCTCCAATTACCTCACCAGCGAAGGCGTAAGGTTCTACGCCGAATCGGTGAAGATGTTCCAGTCGCTGTCCAACGAATTCGATTTCAACATCATGTACTCCGAGCGCGGCCAACTGACCCTGGCGCACACCGACGCGACAGTGCGTTCGTTCCGCCAACGCGCCGAGGTCAACAAGCACTTCGGCGGGCGCACCGAAATGATCGACCGCCAGCAGATCCGCGAGCTGGTGCCCAGCCTCAACCTCGACCCCGGCCACTTGCCGGTGATCGCCGGGCTCTGGCATATCGACGGCGCCACCGCGCGCCATGACGCCGTGGCCTGGGGCTACGCCAAGCAGGCGGCCAAGCGCGGCGTGGAAATCCACCAGCTCACCGAAGTGCAGGACCTGGTCATTGAGAACGGCAGCATCACCGCCGTGAAAACCAACCGCGGCACGATTAAATGTGGTTGCGCGGTGCAGGCGATTGCCGGGCACAGCTCGCTGCTGATGGCCAAGGCAGGTATCCGCTCGCCGATCCAGACCTTTCCGCTGCAAGCCATGGTCACCCAGCCGTTCAAGCCGTTCCTCGACCCGTTGGTGAGTTCCTCGGCCCTGCACTGCTACGTGCAGCAGACCAGCCGCGGCGAAGTGGTGTTCGGCGGCGGCTCCGATCCCTACCCGCTGTTCAACACGCGCTCGACCCTGGACTTGAAGGAAAGCCTGCTGGCCCACGCGATCGAGATGTTCCCGTTCCTGGCCAACGCCAAGCTGATGCGCCAATGGGCCGGGATCACCGATATGACGCCGGACTACAGCCCGATCATGGGCCTGTCGCCGGTGAAGAATTACTACCTCGACGCCGGCTGGGGCACGTGGGGCTTCAAGGCCACGCCGATTTGCGGCAAGACCATGGCCGAGCTGGTCGCCAGCGGTGGCAAGGTGCCGGAGCTGATCAAGCCCTTCGGCCTCGAACGTTTCTCGACCTTCCAGCAAGTCAACGAGATGGGCGCCACGGCGGCCAGTCATTGATGGAGAGCGGACTATGAAAATCATGAATTGCCCGCTCAACGGGCCGCGCAATATCAGCGAGTTCACCTACGGCGGCGAGTTCAAGCCCATGCCCGATCCGGTCAACTGCAGCGACACCGAATGGGCCGACTACGTGTTCAACACCGACAACCTCGCCGGTGTGGTGCGCGAATGGTGGATGCACACGCCATCCAGCTACTGGTTTCTCGCCGAGCGCCATACCGTCACCGATGAGATCCAGCGCACCTTCGACCCCAAGGAATTGTTCACCACCCGCGTCGACTTCAACACCGCCAAGGAGATCGCCGGATGAACCGCCTTCCCGCCCCCATGGGCTTGCTGATCCAACGCGATCAAGCCCTCGATTTCAGCTTTGATGGCCAAGCCTACCAAGGCTTGCAGGGCGACAGCATCGCCAGTGCGTTGCTCGCCAACGGGCGCTTTTTGATGTCCCGTTCGTTCAAATACCACCGCCCGCGCGGCCCGCTGAGCATGGCCGGCCAGGACGCCAACAGCCTGGTGCAACTGCCCCGGGAACCCAACGTGCTGGCCGATGTTCACGCGCTGACCGCAGGGTTGGCGGTGAGCGCGCAGAACGTCAACGGCTCGCTGGACCACGACAAGGACGCCTACCTCGGTAAGTTCTCCAAGTTCATGCCGGTGGGTTTCTACTACCGCTCGTTCTACAAGCCCAAGGGCATGTGGAAAGTCTGGGAGCCGATCATCCGCAAAAAGGCCGGCCTGGGTGTACTCGACCTGACATTCCAACCCGAGTATTACGACAAGGCCTACCTGTTTACCGACCTGGCGGTGATCGGCGCCGGCCCTGCGGGTTTGCAGGCGGCCCTGACCGCCGCGAACGCCGGGGCCAAGGTATTGCTGATCGAGCAGCAGCCCATCCTCGGCGGTTCGCTGACCTACGCACGCTTCGATATCGCCGGCACCCGCGCCGACAGCCTGCGCCACGAACTGCTCGGCGCAGTGCAGCAACACGCGAATATCCAGGTGCTCACCGAAGCCACCTGCAACGCCTGGTTTACCGACAATTACCTGCCGGTGATCCAGGGCAAACGCATGTACAAAGTGCGCGCGCAGCAGTGCCTGGTGTGCAGCGGTTCATTCGACCAGCCGGTGATCTTTCGCAATAACGATTTGCCAGGGGTGATGCTGACCAGCGCCGCACAACGCTTGATGAAACTCTATGCGGTCAAGCCCGGCAAACGCGCGGTGGTGCTGACCGGCAACGATGACGGCTACCTCGCCGCCCTCGACCTGCATGACCAGGGCCTGGACGTGGCCGCGGTGATCGACCTGCGCCACGCCCCCGCCGACAAAGCCCTGCCGGGAGCCCTCGCGCAACGCAAGATCGCGTGCATCAGCAACAGCACGGTGTTCGAAGCCTTGCATGAAAAAGGCATGCGCCATGTAAAAGGCGTGGATGTGCGCCAGATCACCGGCCAGGGCCAGGTCAGTGACAGCACGCAGGTGATCGACTGCGACCTGCTGTGCATGTCCGGCGGCTACATGCCGGTCTACCAGTTGCTGTGCCAGGCTGGCGGCAAACTGGCGTATGACGACCAGCGCGCGGCGTTCAGCCTCAGCGGCTTGCCGCGCAACCTGCACGTCGCCGGTTCGGTCAACGGTCAGCACCAGCTGGACAATGTGCTGGCGGATGCCGGCAACGCCGCCGCCGATATTGCGCGCGCCCTCGGTTTGAGCACGCCCCTCGCTCCGGTGCCGTTGCGCAGCGAAGCCCAGGTCAACTTCAACTGGCCGATCTTCCCGCACCCCAAGGGCAAGGATTTCGTCGACTTTGACGAAGACCTGCAAGTAGCGGATATCGTCAACGCCACCCGCATCGGCTACCGCGATGTGCAGTTGGTCAAGCGCTACTCCACCGTGGGCATGGGGCCGTCCCAGGGGCGCCATTCGGCGCTGCCGACAGCGCGGCTCGTGGCCTGGGCGACCCAGCGCAATATCAGTGAAACCGGGGTCACCACCGCGCGGCCGCCGTTCGTGGCGGAAAAACTCGCGCATGTCGCCGGACGCGCCTTCGACCCTTACCGACAAACACCGATGCACAAGCGGCACGTAGACGCCGGGGCGAAGATGATGCCCGCCGGCATCTGGCAACGCCCGGCCTATTACGGCAGGGCCCAGGACCGCGAAGCCTGCATGCAGGCCGAAGCGCTGCACGTGCGCAAAAAGGTCGGGTTGATCGACGTGTCGACCCTCGGCGGCCTGGACGTGCGCGGCCCGGATGCCGCCGAATTGCTCAACCGCATGTACACCTTTGCGTTCCTCAAGCAGCCGGTGGGCCGTTCGCGCTATGCGCTGATGACAGACGAACACGGGGTGGTGATCGACGACGGCGTGTGCGCGCGGCTGGCCGACAATCACTTCTACGTCACCGCCACCACCAGCGGTGTCGACCGCATCTACCAGCAGATGCTCAAGTGGAACGCGCAATGGCGCCTGGACGTGGACGTGGCCAACGTCACCGCGGCCATCTGCGCGGTCAACGTGGCCGGGCCGGACTCGCGCAAGGTGCTGGAACAGCTGTGCAGCGACCTCGACCTCAGTGCCGAAGGCTTCCCCTACCTCGGCGTGCGCCAGGGCACGGTGGCCGGGATAAAGGCGCGCCTGCTGCGGGTCGGTTTCGTCGGCGAACTGGGCTATGAAATCCACGTGCCCGCGCGCCACGGCCTGGCGTTGTGGGATGCGTTGATGGCGGCCGGCAAGGCCTTTGACATTCGCCCCTTCGGCGTCGAGACCCAACGCCTGCTGCGCCTGGAAAAAGGTCACGTGATCATCAGCCAGGACACCGACGGCATGACCCACCCGGCAGAGATCGACATGGGCTGGGCGGTGAGCCGCAACAAGCCATTTTTCGTCGGCCGTCGCTCGGTGGACATCCTCGAAGCCCAACCGCTGAAACGCAAACTGGTGGGCTTCACCTTGCCCAAGGGCAGCGTGCAACCGCTGGAGGGCCATCTGGTGCTCAATGGCCCGGACATCAGCGGCAACGTCACCTCGTGCGAATACTCCAGCAGCCTTGGCCAGATTGTCGGCCTGGCCTACGCCGGCATTGAGCAGAGCACGCCGGGGCAGCAGATCCCGATTCGCGTCGAAGGCGGCATTGTGGTGCAGGCCCTGGTCGTGCAATTGCCGTTTTTCGACCCCACCAACCAACGCCAGGAGGGTTAAGCCATGACCAGTCTGAAAGCCCACGAATTGATCACGCAGCCCTGCCACCTGGTCGACCAGACCGACCTGCCCCGGGTCGGTTTTCGCGGCACGCAAAGCGCCGAGTACCTCACGGCGCGCGGCTTCACGCTGCCCGGCGCACCCAACCAGGCCACCGCGCAGGCGGACGGCAGTTGGGTGGCGCGCCTGTCGCAGACCGAGTATCTGTTGCTGGGCAGCCCCCGGGATCAGGGGCAGCGCGTCGCCGATGAAGAAGCGCGCTGGGAGCTGGACCACCGCGTTAACTACCTGCTGCCGCGCCAGGACAGCCACGCCTGCGTGCTGCTCAGCGGTGCGCGGATTGCGCAGGTGATGGCCAAGCTCTGCGGGGTCGACCTCAGCGCCCCGGCCTTCAAGCCGGGGGCGGTGGCGCAGACGTCAGTGGCGCGGGTCAACGCGATCGTTATTAACTCGGGAAGCGCAGAAGCGCCGGCGTTTCATATCCTCTGGGATCGCGCCTCGAAGGACTACTTCGAAGGCGCGTTGCGGGATGCGTTGGAGGAGTTCGACGGGGGTAATGCACTCTGAGTATGAAGCAACTTTGAAGCCCATCCCGATCAAAAATGTGGGAGCGGGCTTGCTCGCGAATACGGTGGGTCAGTCACTGGTGTTCTGACTGAAAGACTGCACTCGCGAGCAAGCCCGCTCCCACATTTGGATCGTGCTGCACCAGCCTGACTCAGTCGGTGTAGCCCAACCGCGCCGCCCTGACCTTCCGGGTGTGTTGACGTGTCGCCAGGCAATAATACAGAGGACACGTCACCACCAACCCCACCAGCCACGACAAATCCGCGCCTTCGACCAGGTTGGCCCACGGCCCCACGTACAGTGACGTATTGGCAAACGGCAGTTGCACGATGATGCCGATGAAGTACGCCACGATTGCATGCAGGTTAAAGCGACCGTAGACCCCACCGTCCGCGCGGAAGATCGACGCAATGTCATAGGCGCCACGTTTGATGATGTAGAAGTCGATCAAGTTGATCGACGCCCACGGCACCAGCACCAGCAACAGCGCCAGAATCAGACCGATGAATTGCGAGATGAAGTCCGCCGATGCCCCAAGCGCCACCACGCAGCAACCGGCGAGCACCACGCCGGACAGCACCACGCGCACCTTGATGCTCGGCGTCCACTGGCTGGCGAAGGTCTGGATCGAGGTGATGATCGACAGCACCGCGCCGTACAGATTCAGCGCGTTGTGGCTGATGATATTCAGCAGAAACAGCACCATCAGGATCGGTCCCAGCCAGCCCGTGGCTTGCTTGACCGCGACCATGGCTTCAGTGCCTTCCGGCGTAGCCAGCGCTGCAACCAGGCCGAAAGCGAACGACAGGATGGTGCCAAGAGTCGCGCCCAGATAAGTCGCAATGAACGGCCGCGTAATGCCGATATCCGCCGGGAGGTAGCGCGAGTAATCGCTGGTGTAGGGCGAAAAGCTGATCTGCCAGATCACCCCCAGCGACACCGTGGCCAGCCAGCCCGCCGCGTTGAAGCCGCCACGGGTGAGGAAATCAGCCGGCAGCTCATGGGCAAAGATGTAGATAAAACCGGCGAGCAACGCACTGCCCATCACCCAGGTGCCGATGCGGTTGAGCGTATGGATAAAGCGGTAGCCGATCACGCCGATGGCCGTCGCGCTGAGCGCGCCGATCAGGATGCTCGCCGGCACGGGCACCGAAGGCACGATGCCTACGATGGATTTGCCGGCCAGCACGATATTGGAGATGAAAAAGCCGATGTAGATCAGCGCCGCGAAAAACACGATCAACAGCGCGCCGTAACGGCCGAACTGGCCACGGCTCTGCACCATCTGCGGAATGCCCATGCGCGGGCCCTGGGCCGACGCGAGGGCAATGACGATGCCGCCGAGCATGTGCCCGAGCGCAATTGCCAGCAGCCCCCAGAGCAAGTTGAGATGGAACACCTGCGCCACCATCGCGCCGGTGACAATGGGCAACGGCGCAATGTTGGTGCTGAACCATAAAGTGAACAGGTCGCGGGCCTTTCCATGGCGCTCTGCGAGAGGGACGTAATCGACCGTGTGATTCTCGATCAACGGGTCTTGCCGGGACATCTGGGGCATGGAAATGAACTCGCGTTTGTCTGATCTTATAGTTGTTTGACGCCAAACCGGGGCAGCTTCGTGGCCACCCTCAAGTGGAGACCATATTATGGTATTCCAACATTTTAACAAGACTGATCCGTAGTCCTGGCACGCATCTGATCCGGTATTGTGCCACATGGCCCGTCGCCATTAATGACGTTCGGCCCCGTATTTATTGGCTGTAAGACCAAAGGCTGACGTTCATCGGGCGCTTGAGAAACCTGTTGCAACACTTGTATTACGGTATACCATCAGACCTACAAGTTTATAAAAAGAGGATTGCCCCATGATCGATGCCGCTCTCTACAAACAAGTGATGGGTTCGTTCCCGTCCGGGGTGACGGTGATCACCACGCTGGATGACGACGGGCAAGTCGTCGGGTTGACCGCCAGTGCGTTCAGCTCGTTGTCCATGGACCCGGCCCTGGTGCTGTTTTGCCCCAACTACAGCTCCGACTCGTACCCGGTGTTGATCAAGAACAAACGCTTCGCCATCCATGTGCTCTCGGGTGGCCAGCAAACCGAAGCCTATGCGTTTGCGCGCAAGGGCAAGGACAAGGCCCAGGGCATTGAATGGACGCTGAGCGAGCTGGGCAACCCGATCCTGGCGAATGCCACGGCGGTGATCGAGTGCGAGTTGTGGCGCGAATATGAAGGCGGCGACCACGCAATCATGGTCGGCTCGGTGAAGAACCTGATCGTGCCCCAGCAGAACGCCGGGCCACTGGTGTATTGCAATGGCAAGATGGGTGCGTTGCCCGTCGTTGCTTGATATCCCTTCTGGCTGAACATTCTGGTTGGCTATCAGGCCCCATCGCAGGCAAGCCAGCTCCCACAGTTGGACTGCATCCTTTTTGGGAACGCGGTTGACTGTGGGAGCTGGCTTGCCTGCGATAGCGGTGCGTCAGGTGCGGAAGCGGCTGACCAACCGATTCAACGTCTGCG
>NZ_UTBG01000211.1 GCF_900580675.1 Pseudomonas viridiflava | reverse complement strand
GTCGTAGTGGTAGTGGTGTTCGCCTTTGCGGGTGTCGAGCAGGCGGGTTAGGTTGCCGGTTTTGTCGTAGTCGTATTGGCGTTGGTAGTGGGTGTGTTCTTGTTGGGTGATGGCGTGGGCGTGCAGGCGGTTCTGGTCGTCGTAGTGGTAGTGGTGTTCGCCTTTGCGGGTGTCGAGCAGGCGTGTTAGGTTGCCGGTTTTGTCGTAGTCGTATTGGCGTTGGTAGTGGGTGTGTTCTTGTTGGGTGATGGCGTGGGCGTGCAGGCGGTTCTGGTCGTCGTAGTGGTAGTGGTGTTCGCCTTTGCGGGTGCCGAGCAGGCGGGTTAGGTTGCCGGTTTTGTCGTAGTCGTATTGGCGTTGGTAGTGGGTGTGTTCTTGTTGGGTGATGGCGTGGGCGTGCAGGCGGTTCTGGTCGTCGTAGTGGTAATGGCTGAGGAGTTGGCCTTGTTGGCGCTGGTGTTCCTGGCCGGTTTTGAATAAATGGGAGGTGAACTTTTCGCCGTTTAGTTCGACGTTAGCGAGGTGGCCACCCTTGCCATGGTTGAACGCAATCCGGTTATCGTCCGGCAAACGCAGGTGTTGAAGCTGGCCGCAGGCGTCATAGCCATAGCGCAAGGTGCCCCAGCCTTGATGCTCAGCAGTGAGTCGATTTTGAACGTCGTACTCGTAGGCTAACGCCCAGTGACCATCATCGACGCTGAGGAGATTGCCCTGGCGGTCGTAGGCGTATTCAACAACTTCGCCATCGGGCAGGGTTTTTCGTACGAGTCGTCCGGCGTGGTCGCGCGCGTAGCGGGTAACCAGCTGACTGCCGTCGTCGCCATGTTCGGTCTTTTCCTGAAGGTGGCCGTTGAGGTCGTAAACGTAAGCCGTGCGCTGGCCGTCAAAGCCGGTTTCCTGCTGGATCAATCCGTTAAGGTGATAGTCGAGTTTGTAGGTCTCGCCGACTTCGTTTTCGATTTCGGTCAGCAATAACCGCACGTTGTCGTAGCGGTACTTAACCTCGCTGCCATCCGCATTGATGCGCCGACTGATCAGGTGCAACCCGTCGCCATACTCGTAGCGCGTGACATGCCCCAACTCATCGCGCTCGGCGGTAATTTTTCCGTACGGGTTGTAGCTGTATTCCCGCACGCCACCACCCGGCAGTACCACGCGCACCAACCGCCCAACACTGTCCCACTGATACTGCGTCAGCGCCCCACGCTCATCCTCTCGTGCGACTTGCCGGCCAACATCGTCATAGCGATACCGCTTGATCCCGCCACTCGCCAGCTGTTCCTCAACCAGCTGCCCGCGCTCATTCCATACCAGCCGCTGACAGCTACGATCCGGGAACCAAACCTCTGTCAGTTGCCCATATTTGTCATAGCTGTAGTCCGTGACATGCCCATCAGGATCGGTTTTGCGAATGACATCGCCCTGATCATTACGCTCATACGTCCAAGCCGCCTCACCCCGCCGTACCACCCGTACGAAACCGTTGTCATGCTCGTAGGACGTCGGTGCGTCATCCCCCGGAAACAACGCCACCAAGCGTCCGGCGTCGTCGTATTGATACGCCGTCACCGCCCCCAACGGGTCCTGCTCGACGGTCAGCCGGCCTTTGTCGTCGTAGGATTTGAAGTGCTCGGCACCATCCGGATCGATACGCTGCACCAACCGGGCGCGCTGGTCATGTACGTAGACTTCCTGGCTGCCATCCGCGTTAAAAACCGTGACCTGCCCGTCGTCGCCCCAGGCATAACGCGTGTCCATCTGCGAGAAACTTGCCCAATGCCGGACGCATCGCGCCGCCTTGCCGGACCGTTCCCACGCCCAGAAGAAACTCGCCCCACCGGCCAGCTGCCGCTCGAGAATGACGTGTTGATCGTCGTAGCGATAAACCTCGCTTTCGCCGACAGCGTTGGTCGCTGAAAGCAGTCGGCCAGCGTCGTCATAAGCGTAGGAAACAAGACTGAACTCGGTCACCCATTCGAACGGCTCGCGGCCTTTGGCGCGATGAATCTGGTAGTCCACCGCCACGATGCGGCCAAATTCATAGCGCAAAAACAGCGAACGCCCGACGCCGTTATCCAGCCGCTCGATCCGCCCGGAATAATCCCGGGAAATGCGCAATCGGTTGTCATACGCATCGCTGATCGCCGTCAGCACACCGTCCCGAAAGTGGTAGAAACGTGACGCCTGGGCCAGCACCAACTCATCAGCCGACGAACCCAAGTAGATCGCCGCTTCAGCGAGGCTATTGGTAATCGCCGGTCGAGAAGAGGAGGGCATCGGAAACTGCGTCGACCGGTTTTCATGGTCCGTCCACACCACCGAGTCACCCGAAACAGCAAGCTGCTGCGCCAGCGAATGACTCCAGCCAAACCCCAGCCCGCAATCCACTTCCACCGCACTGGTGCGATACAACCGCGTCCACTCAAACGGCAACACCCCGTCCAGCACACCATCGGTGAGGGTCAGCAATTCCTCGCCGGTCACCATCGACACCGGGCAGCCATTGGTGGCTGTCTTGTCCGAAGAGGCAGCCGCATCGCCATTCGGATTCCGAGCAGAAGCAGGCACATCGTCCACATGCTCCTGCCGAACCAACGCCGTCTTTTGGGATTTACCCCGAACCGCCGTCACCGGGTTCGAAACCAACTGATCGCCCGCCTTCAACGGCACAGCAGGCACCGTCTTGATCGCTGTGGCCGGCCCACCCAGCAATATCGGCCTGGCCACCTCAACATGCGCATCCAAGCGCGGTTCCCCGAACTGCTCGGCCACGTGTTCCAACCACTGGCGGGCACGGCGCGACTTGATGCCGCTCAACACCTTCGCACTCATGCGAACCGCCATGCCCATGCCGCCGGTGGGCAAGATCAGCAACAGGTTGATCAGCACTTCGGCGCTGATCTCCCCCAGCAGCTCGTACATGTACGCCGGTGGCAACATCCGCATCCAGCTGACCATTGCCGCCAGGTAGATAAACAACAGCGGCTCGTCGCTGAGCACCAGCACGCCTTTGGCGAGGGTCTCGCTGCCGACTTTCAGCAGCTGTTCAAACTCGGTCTGCGACAGGTAATGCAAGAGTTTTTCGGCATTCTCCAGCGGGTGCAAAAGCCACTGAACCAGCTGGTTGAGGCTGTTCCAGAGCGAGGACAGCGCGTTGCCAAACCCCTTGGAATAGGCCTCGTGCAAACTGAGGTAGCGCTTGAGAAAGTTCGCCTCGACGTAATTTTCCCAGAGTGGCTCAAACGTGCCGCGCCACTCACTGCGCAACCAGCCCTCCAGCGGTGCGATAACCGATTGGTAGGAGGCGTAGAGCGCCTTGAAGTGTGCCTTGGAAACGTTGGGATAAAAGCTGACCCGGTATTGCTGGTTGCGATCGCACTCGGTGATTTCGAGAATGCCGCTGGGCCCGATGGTTTTGTGGATCGATTCGCCCAGGGCGCCACCGTTCGGGTCGATGCGCTGCAATATCACCGGCGTGTTGCCGATGGGCACGAACTGCGAACTCTGGAACATGTGCACCAGAGTCAAGGTGCCGTCGGCTTTGCACTGTGCGACGGTGCTGCTGGGAAAGAGCGAGCGGTTGATCGGCGCCACCAGCGCCACTTCATCGCCGACCTTGAAGACCTGCTCGATATCCAGTGCCGAAAAACTGAAAAAGCTCTCCGCCCAGGCGTCGTAATCATTCAGGCAGTGTCTGAAATCGCTGAGGACGGAATCGACGTCTCGCGTCTTCGAGTCCATGGCGGCCAGCACCAGGAAGCCGATGGGGTGGCTGGTAACGCGGATCAAGAGCCAGCCCTGCCGAGCAGGGCGTTAACACGTAGAAACATCTGCATTCCCTCGCACTGTGTGATCAGGCGAAGGACTTTGCAGAGGTTTTATGCATAGATCTGTAGTGCTTATCCGGCAGTGGCGTGGGATGTTTCAGCGGTTGTTGTCTTCTCCCGGCCAAGCACCAGACTGCACAGCGCCGGCAGGAACAACAGCGTCAACAGCGTACCCACCAGCACCCCGCCAATCAGCACATAGGCCAGGGACGACCAGAACACCGACAGCGTCAGCGGGACGAACGCCAGCGCCGCTGCCAGCGCGGTCAGGATCACCGGGCGTGCGCGGCGCACGGTGGCCTCGATGATTGCCTCGTGAGTCGCCATGCCGTGGTCCTGGTTCTGGCGGATCTGGTCGGTAAAGATCAGCGTGTTACGCATCAGGATCCCGCCAATCCCGATCAGGCCCAGAATTGCGTTAAACCCGAACGGCTGGTTGAACAGCAACAAGGTCGGCACCGCGCCAATCAAGCCCAGAGGCGCGGTGGCAAAGACCATGAACATCACGCCGAACGAGCGCACCTGGAACATGATCACCGTGAGGGTCAGCAGGATCATGATCGGGAACAGTGCGGCCAGGGCCACGTTGGCCTTGGCGCTTTCTTCCACCGGGCCGCCAATGTCGACCTGGTAGCCGTTGGGCAGCTTGGCGATCAGCGGTTGCAGGTCTTTGTACACGGCCATTTCCACGTCGGGCGGTTGCACGCCGTCGATGATGTCGGCGCGTACTTCCACGGTGCTTGCGCGGTTGCGACGCTTGAGGATCGGTTCTTCCATCACCGCCTGGAAATGCCCGACCTGGGCCAGTGGCACCGAGGTGCCGGCGCTGTTGGTGAGGGTCATGTTGTTGAGGTTGCCGAGGTCTTCGCGCTGGTTGCCCTGGGCGCGAGCGACCACCGAAACGGTGCGGTTGCCCTCGCGCACTTCGGTGATCGGGTTGCCGCTGAGCAACGCATTGAGCTGGGATTTGACCTCGTTGGGCGTGAAACCCAGCAGCCGCAGGCGGTCTTGATCCAACACCAGGCGATAACCGCTGGTGCGTTCGCCCCAATCGAGGAAGGCGTCCTTGGTCAGTCTGTTGGCGGCCACCACGCGACGTACGTCTTCAGACACGCCGCGAAGCACCTCCACATTCGGCCCGGACACACGGAAGACCACCGGGAACGGCACGGGCGGCCCGAACAGCAGTTGCGTGACCCGCACCCGCGCTGCCGGAAACTCACCCGCGGCAATCCGCTCGCGCATGCGCAGTTTCAGCGCGTCGCGGGCGTGGGAGTCCTGGGTTTGCACGATCAGCTTGGCAAACGCCGGGTCGGGCATCTCGGGGTTGAGCGACAGGAAAAAGCGTGGTGCGCCGCCACCGACGTAGGTGTCGACCATGCCGGTCTGCGGCTCTTGCAGCAGCGCCTTTTCAAGTTGCGCGGCTACCGCCTCGGTGCTTTTGAAGGCGCTGCCGGGCGGCATGTACACCTCAAGAATCAGCTCGGAACGGTCGGAGTTGGGGAAGAACTGCTTGTTCACCACGGCCATGCCCAGCACGCTCAGTACAAAGGCGCCGATGACCAAGCCCGTTACCAGCCAGCGTCTGCGCACGCAGGCCTCTACCAAACCACGCAGTTTCTGGTAATAGCGCCCGGCATAAATTGCGTCGTGGCCGCCGGGCACCGGTTTGATCTGCGGCAGCAGCTTGACCCCCAGGTACGGCGTGAACACCACCGCCACCAGCCAGGATGAGATCAGCGCAAAGCCGACGATCCAGAAAATATTGCCGGCATATTCCCCAGCGGCCGACCGCGCAAACCCCACCGGCAGAAAGCCGATGATCGTCACCAAGGTACCCGTCAACATCGGTGCGGCCGTGGAGCTCCAGGCAAAGGTCGCGGCGTGAATCCGATCGAAACCTTCCTCGAGTTTGACCACCATCATCTCGATGGCGATGATCGCGTCGTCTACCAGCAGGCCCAGGGAAATGATCAGCGCACCGAGGGTAATGCGGTCGAACTCTCGCCCGGTGAGCAGCATGATCACAAACACCACCGACAAGGTCAGCGGCACTGCAGCGGCGACCACCAGGCCCACGCGAAAGCCCAGGGCCAGCACGCTGATGACCATCACCACGTCGAGGGCGACGAAGAATTTGCGCAT
>NZ_UTBG01000240.1 GCF_900580675.1 Pseudomonas viridiflava | reverse complement strand
CATCACGCAAATCACTTCGAACCCCTTGAGCCGCTCGACCATGGTGGCCGTGTCGGCCGGGTAGTCGTGCAGGAAATGCACCTCGCCCACCGCGTTCAAAACCGACCAATCCACCACGCCACTGGCGACATTCTGCCAATCATCAATGACTGCGATCTGTACCGACATTCACGAGTGCCTCGAAAAACGGTTGGATTAAAGGGCGTTCAAACCCTGCAACAGCGCCTTGTGAAACCGGGCCGGTTCTTCCATTTGCGGTGCGTGGCCCAAACCCTTGAACTCCACCAGGGTGGCGTGAGGGATGAGCTTGGCGACCTGCTTGCCGAGCACGTCGTAGTGACCAAGCCTGGCCTTGACCGCTGGCGGCGCAACATCGCTGCCGATGGCAGTGGTGTCGGCCGTTCCGATCAGCAGCAGGGTGGGCATCTGCAAATCCTTGAACTCGTAGTACACCGGCTGGGTGAAGATCATGTCGTAAATCAGCGCCGAGTTCCATGCCACCTGGGTGTGCCCCGGGCCTTTATTCAGGCCGGCGAGCATGTCGACCCAACGATCGTACTCAGGCTTCCAGCGCCCCACATAATAGGTGTTGAGTTCGTACTGGCGGATGCCGGCGGCGCTGAGTTTGAGTTCGCGCTCATACCACTGGTCGACGCTGCGATAGGGCACGCCCAGGGCTTTCCAGTCCTCCAGGCCGATGGGGTTGACCAGCGCGAGTTGCTCGGTCTGCTCGGGGAAGAGCAGCGCATAACGCGTGGCGAGCATGCCGCCGGTGGAATGGCCGACAACTGTGGCCTTTTGAATGCCGAGTTTTTCCAGCAGTTGGTGGGTATTGATCGCCAATTGCTGGAAGCTGTACTGGTAGTGGTCCGGCTTGCTGGAGGTGCAGAAGCCGATCTGGTCCGGCGCAATCACCCGGTAGCCGGCGCTGCTCAGGGCTTTTATCGATTCGTCCCAGGTGGCGCCGCAGAAGTTCTTGCCGTGCATCAGCACCACGCTGCGCCCGTTGGCGTTGCCTTGGGCGGGCACGTCCATATAACCCATCTGCAGGTCTTTGCCCTGGGATTTGAAGTTGAAGCGTTCAACCGGGTAAGGGTATTGAAAACCCTGCAGTTCGGGGCCGTAAGCGGGGCCTTCAGTGGCGGCGAAAGCGGGCAGGGCGGTGCTCAGCAACAGGCCGGCGGCGCAGAGGGAACGGATCAGCGTCATGGGTCAGGCTCCGGAAACAACAGTGTCCGGATCCTGTGTGGGGAGGATTAAGCGAGGATTAACGCCGCGACTACAAAGCCTTCAGGCCCTGTAACAGCGCCTTGTTGAATCGCTCGGGTTCTTCCACTTGTGGCGAATGGCCCAGGCCTGGAAATTCCACCAGGGTCGCCCGTGGAATCAGCTGCGCGACCTGCTTGCCCAGTAGCATGTAGTTGCCGATCTTCGCGTTGACTTCGGCGGACGCCAGGTCGCGGTTCAGCGCCGTGACGTCGGAGGTGCCGATAAACAGCAGGGTGGGCACCTTCAGGTCCTTGAACTCGTAGTACACCGGCTGGGTGTAGAGCATGTCGTAGAGCATCCCTGAGTTGCGCGTGACTTCTTTGCTGCCGGAGCCGTTGCTCAGCCCCACGAGCATGTCTACCCAGCGGTCGAACGCAGGTTCCCAGCGCCCGGCGTAATAGGACTGCTGCTGAAACCTGCGCACGCCCGCGTAGGTCAGGTTGCTCTCGGATTGAATCCATTGCTCCACGGGGCGATAAGGCACGCCGAATGCTTTCCAGTCCTCCAGCCCGATAGGGTTGACCATCGCCAGCTGCTCGGTTTCTGCGGGGTACATCAAGGCGTAGCGGGTGGCGAGCATGCCGCCGGCGGAATGGCCCAGGAGCGTGGCCTTCTGAATACCGAGCTTTTGCAAGAGTTGGTGGGTGTTGAGTGCCAGTTGCTGGAAGCTGTACTGGTAGACATCGGGCTTGGTGGACGTGCAGAAACCGATCTGGTCAGGCACTACCACGCGGTAGCCAGCATCGCTCAGGGCTTTGATCGAGCTGTCCCAGGTGGCGCCGCAGAAGTTCTTGCCATGCATCAGCACCATCGTGCGGCCATTGGGCGTGCCTTTGGCCGCCACGTCCATGTAACCCATCTGCATCGGCTGGCCCTGGGACGTGAACTTGAACCGTTCGACCGGGTACGGGTACTTGAACCCTTGCAGTTCCGGGCCATAGGTGCCGGGTTTTGGGGTGGCGCAGCCGCCAAGGGTTGCGGCGATCAGCAGACCGGTGAGATAGAGCGTGCGCTTCATTCGCATAAGACGTCTCCGAAGTGAAAAACGGATGCTGTCGGCAAACGATTAATCGAGGATTAACCGCTTAATGCGGCCGAAGGGCACAGCTCGAGCAGGCAGAGAAACAGAGCATTCCTACGCCGAATGCCCAAGATTCTGCCTGTATGAGAGCGAATTTAAACTGTCCGCGTCTAGCTGTCAGAGTTGACAGTGGCGACCAATGGCAGCGCGTTACGGGGCCGCTGACTGGCTCACCGTCACCAGCGCCAGCACTGCATACCGCGCGCCTTTCGCCACGCTGACCACCATCAGGAAGCGCCAGAATGGCTCGCGCATGACCCCAGCCACCAGCGTCAGCGGGTCACCGATAATCGGCACCCAACTGAGTAACAACGACCAGTGACCCCAGCGCTGGTAGTGGTGACGGGCTTTTTCCAGGTGCCTGGGGCTGACCGGAAACCAGCGCCGTGCCTGGAAGCGCTCGACCGAGCGCCCCAGCCACCAATTGACCACCGAACCCAATACATTGCCGACGGTTGCCACGATCAGCAGCGGCCACAGGCTGTAATGCCCGCTGAGCAACAGGCCCACCAACACCGCCTCCGATTGCAGCGGCAACAGCGTGGCGGCGCCAAAGGCGGCGAAGAACAGCCCCAGGTAGCCGGCGAGCATCAATCAGCGTGCCGGGTATTCGGCCACGACCACGTCCTTGCCTTCGCGGGTCAGGCCGATGACTTGATAAGCGTCGCTCATCCCGTCCATCTCCATGCCCGGCGAGCCCATGGGCATTCCTGGCGCGGCGATGCCCAGCAGGTCGTCACGCTTGCGCAGTGCCAGCACTTGCTCGGCGGGCACATGGCCTTCAACGAATTTGCCGTCGATCACAGCGGTGTGGCAAGAGCCCAGGCGCGGGGCCACGCCGAGGCGTTGCTTGACCGCTCTCATGTCTGTTTCGACACGGTCGTTGACCTTGAAACCGTTGCTTTCCAGATGGCTGATCCACTTTTTGCAGCAGCCACAATTGGCGTCGCGGTGCACGTCGATCGGGATCAGGTCGGCAGCCTGGGCCATGCTGGTGGTGAGCAGCGCCGATAGCAGCGCCAGACGCAGGGTGGTTTTCATCGAGATCTCGTTTGCAGGAGTTGGCCGGTGGGATGGCGGCGATCATGACGACGTGATCGCAGGCAAGCCAGCGCCTACAGGTGAGCAAACACAGCGGTAATGTTTCAAAGTTATACGAAGGGCGGATTTTCCAGGCGATGCTTGAGCTGGTCCAGGGCAATCGCCGAGAGCGCGATCATGCGCTCATGCAAGGTTGCCAGCTGCAATTCGGTTTCATAGGTCAACACCCGTTTGAACAGGGTGCCGCCGCGAAAGGGCTGCAGAAAGTAGTGAATCGAGCCATCGACGGCCAGGGAGGTGAACACGGTCTTGAACTCGCCGGGGCGCCGCGCCACCTGTACGCGGTAACTCATTGGAACCCGCACGCCGAGCAGGTCGATCATTTCGGTAAAACGCGAACCGGCGGGGAGAGAGCCGCTGGTGCCGGTGTCGGCACTGAGGGACGTGGGGTGCCATTCATGCCAGCGATCCGGTTGGGTCACATAGTCGTAAACGGCATTGATGGGGGCCTGGATAAAGCGTTCCTGACTGATCCGCTCCAAGCGGGTCGACTGCTCGATAGCGCGCATTGCACACCTCCTGTGTGGCGACGTCGAACTGTCAGAATAGTCCGACTCCCGGGCAATGCACGGGAGTCTCCAGGCAAATTGTTAACGGACTTTGAAGCGACTCATCAGCGCAATCACCCGGCCATTCGCGTCCAGCAGGCTCTGGGTGTTGGTTTCAGTGGCATGCCCGCTCTGCACCAGTTCATCGACCATATGTCGGATCTGCACCATGCTGCGGTTGATCTCCTCGGTCACCGCGCTTTGTTGCTCGGCGGCCGTGGCGATCTGCGTGCTCAGGTTATTGATATGGCTGACCGAGCCAGCCATCTCGTCCAGACCGGTGTTGACCCGCGCCGTGGCATCCGCCGCGGACTGGCAGCTGGCCTGGGTGTTTTCCATGGCCGCCACCGACGAACTGACTCCGGTGGTCAAGCGCGCGAGCATTTCATTGATCTGCGAGGTGCTGGCCTGGGTCCGTGCGGCGAGTGCGCGGACTTCGTCGGCCACCACCGCAAAACCACGGCCTTGCTCGCCGGCACGCGCCGCTTCAATCGCCGCGTTGAGTGCCAACAGGTTGGTCTGGCCGGCAATCGCGCCGATCACGCCGAGTGTTTCGGTGATGCGCGCGGCGTCCTGGCGCATGTTTTCCACGGTGTGGGTGGCGCTGGCGACTTCGCCGATCAACGCGCTGACACTGCTGGAAGCTTCGCCCACCACCACGCGGGAGCGATCGGCGTGCTCGTTGGCGCGTTGAGTGAACGAGGCGGTTTCGGCCGCGTTTTGCGCCACGGTGTCGGCCGTCGAACTCATTTCGGTGATGGCGGTGACGGTCTGGTCGGTTTCCGAGGCGTGGCGCACCAGGATCTGGTTGGTGTGCGCCGAGGTTTTCTGCAGTTGCTCAAGCCCGGTAGACATGGCGCCTGTGGCCTGGGTGACTTCGCCGATCATGTTTTGCAGGTAGACGATAAAGCGGTTGACCGAGTGGCCGATGGCGCCCAGTTCGTCTTCGGCGCGGATGGTGATGCGCCGCGTCAGGTCGGCATCGCCGGCGGAGAGCGCGTCGATATTGGTTTTCAGCGACTTCATGCGCTGCACCAGCTGGCGAATCGCATAGGCTGCCAACAGCACCAGCAGCAATACCATGGGGATTTGCAGCAGCGCCAGGCTACCCAGCACATCATCGCGCTGGGCGGTGATCAGCGAGGTGGGCAGGGCGGTCGCCAGGAACCAAGGCGTGCCTTCGATCGGGCGCATGTAGAAGGTGCTGGCCACGCCCTGATTGTCGAACTCACTGCGTTGCAGCGCTTTGTCGCGATTGGCGAGGGCTTTGCTGACCTGAGCGGCGAAGGCCGAGGTGCCGGCCAGTTCGCTGATGTTTTTAAGGACCACCGGGCTGCTCAGGCGCGTGCTGTTGCTGATGATCTTGCCGTCGCCTTCGACGATCAGCATCTGGCCGCCGATGTCTTTCTCTTTGTTGGCCACCAGGTCGTTGAAGAATCCCAGGGTCACATCGATGGTAGCCACGCCGTAGGCTGCGCCGTCACGCTGGATCGCCATTGCGCAGTTGGTGCGCGGCTCCTGGCTGGCATCGTCCTTGTAGGCCGCAGCCCAGGCGCATTGGCCGCGTGGCGAGGCGAGGCCGCCCTTGTACCAGCTCTGGTCGTAGTAGTTGGGTGCGGGGTCGCTGTTCCAGAAGGTGTTGACTGCCAGCTTGCCCGAGGCATCGCGGTGCCAGAAGGTGCTGTGTTTGTTGCGACCGGGGGTGCGCTGGTTCGGCAGCGGCCAAATCCCGCCACCGAAGACTTTCAGCTCGCCGTACTGGTCGACCAGGCCCGGCAGGACCTTGTCGATCGCATCGCTGTCGAGCAGCGGAATGGTCTGGGTGATGCTGCGTTGCTGGGATTGAACCTTGTTCAGTTCACCTTTGATCTGATCGGCAACTTCACTGATGCGGTTGAGTACCACCTGTTCTTCGGTATGGCGCAGCGTGGGCGCGACCAACTGGCCGATGCCGACGACGGTCAACACAATTAACACGAGGACGAACAGCACCAGAAACAGGGTGTAGCGGGCTTGGATAGAGCGCAGTGGGGGCATGGGATTCGTCCTTACGAAGCGTTTATTGTCGACGCGGCTTTGTTAGAGCTTCGTAGGGCTATCGGCTTGGTGAGGACGACCTTTAGGTACGGTCGTACAAGAAAATCGGAGTGCTCTGTCAGAGCACTCCGGCATCGCGTGCTTTAGATGTCCAGCATCGCCATCACCGCCTCGGGGTAGCGCAGGCCGGCGGTTGCATCGGAAGGGAAGATCGCATCCAGGCTGGCCAATTCGCTTGGATTGAGCGTCAGCGAGACCGCCGCGACGTTCTCTTCCAGGTACTTACGCTGCTTTGTGCCCGGGATCGGAATGATGAAGTCGCCCTGAGCCAATACCCACGCCAGCGCCAGTTGCCCAGCCGTTACGCCTTTGTCGGCGGCGAGTGCCTGCACTTGCTTGACCAGCAGCAGGTTTTTCGCAAAGTTTTCGCCCTGGAAACGCGGGCTGAAGCGGCGGTAGTCGTCGGCGTCGAAATCGTCCGGGCTTTTCAGTGCACCCGTCAGAAAACCACGGCCCAGCGGGCTGTACGGCACAAACGCAATACCCAGGCGCTTGCAGGCAGCAAGGCAGCCGTTGTGCTCCTGGTCACGGCTCCACAACGAATGCTCGCTCTGCAGGGCACTGATCGGATGGACCTTGTGCGCGCGCTCCAGGGTGGCGGCTGAGGCTTCGCTCAAGCCCAGGTAACGCACCTTGCCCTGTTTGACCAGGTCGGCCATGGCGCCAACCGTTTCTTCGATGGCCACGTCCGGGTCGATACGGTGCTGGTAGTACAGATCCAGGGTTTCCACGCCGAGGCGTTTGAGGGTGCCGTGGATAGCGTTGCGAATGTACTCGGGGCGGCCGTTGACCCCACGCAATGCCGGGTTTGCCGGGTCACGCAGGATGCCGAACTTGCTCGCCAGGAATACCTGGTCGCGCTTGCCGACGATGGCTTTGCCGATCAATGTTTCATTGGTGTGCGGGCCGTAGATATCGGCGGTGTCGAGAAAGTTGACCCCCAACTCCAGGGCGCGATGCAAGGTGGCGGTGGCTTCGGCGGTGTCGCTGCCGGTGGTGTAGAAATCGGTCATGCCCATGCAGCCGAGGCCGATGGCGGAAACGCGAGGGCCGTTGTTACCGAGTTGACGAGTGTGCATGGGTTCAGCTCCAGGGTTGGGAAGGGCTCCATTGTTACCCTCGACAAAACCGGGATAAACCGGCTAAAAGCGCTATCACTATTCGTAATTTCTAAACAATCCCCTCGGGAGTCGCCTCTTGGATCGGTTTAACGCAATGCGTGTGTTTACCCGGATCGTCGAACTCGGCGGGTTTGCCAAGGCCGCGGACAGCCTGCAACTGCCAAGGGCCTCGGTGAGCATCCTGATTAAACAATTGGAAGCACACCTGGGCGTTCAACTGTTGCAGCGCACTACGCGCCAGGTCAGCCCGACCCTGGATGGCGCCGCGTACTACCAGCGCTGTGTACAACTCCTGACGGACCTTGAGGAAACCGAAGCGGTTTTCTCCAACCGTCGCCAGAACCCGCGCGGCACGTTGAGCGTGGATATGCCGTCAGGCATCGGGCGCTTCCTGGTGATTCCGGCATTGCCGGCATTTACCGCGCGTTATCCGCAGATCGAGCTGGAAATCGGTCTGAACGACCGCCCGGTGGACCTGATCCGCGAAGGCGTGGATTGCGTGCTGCGCGGTGGCTTGGCGCTCGACGAGTCGCTGGTGGCGCGGCCCCTGGCGATGATGGACCAAGTGACCCTGGCCAGCCCCGCCTACCTCGCGCGCAGGGGCGTGCCCACCCGCCTCGAGGATTTGGCCGATCACCAGATGGTCGAATACGTGTCCAGCGCCAGTGGCAAGCGCTTTGGCCTGGAGTTTCAACTGGGTGCCGAGCTGCGTGTGGTCAACCTGCCCAAGGTGGTCGCGGTCAACAGTGCCGACGGCTACTTCTGCGCCTGCGAGGCCGGGTACGGGTTGATCCAGGCGCCGCATTACCATGCCATGCAAAGGCTGGCCGAGGGCACGCTGGTGGAAGTGCTGCCGCAGTTGGCCGTACCGACGATGGCCCTGACCGCGCTGTACCCGCCGCACCGGCAGTTGTCACAACGGGTGCGGGTGTTTGTAGATTGGTTGGTCGAGCTGTGCGCCCAACCCGGCACCGGGCTGCAGCGCTAGGCTTGCGCCCTGCGATACGCCCCCGGCTGCTGCCCGGTGACTTTATGAAACGCTCGGGTAAACGCCGCCACCGACTGATAGCCCACCGCAAGGGCCACATCGGCCACGGTCTGGTCCTGCTTGAACAGCTGGCAGGCGTGGCGCACGCGCATCACCAGTAGCACTTGCCCCGGCGATTGCCCGCTCAGCTCATTGAAGCGCTTGAAAAACGCCGAGCGCGACAGCCCGGTACAGGCCGCCATGCTTTCCAGGCTCCAGGCGTCCGCCGGGTTCGCGATCAATTGTTCGAGCAGGTTGGCGAACGCCGGCTGGCGGCCCAAAGCGGCCAGGCCACCAAGGTCGGCGTTATCCAGCACTTGTTGGCGCAGCACATACAGAAACAGCAAGTGGCATAGCCGTTCGAGCAAGGCGGAAGAGGGCGCCGGCACGCGCTCGCACTCTTGCAGGATCAGTTCGAACAGGTTGCGCGCCGCCACCAGCGACGGGTCGCCGGCGCGCAGGATGATCCACGCGGGCAGGCTGTCGACGATCATTGCCGACAAGCCGGACTGGAAATGAAAGAACCCGCACACCAGCCCCACGCCGTCGCTGGCCGTGCTGTCCAGCGGCAGCATCGGGCGGCGCGGGCATTCCTGTGCACCGGCCGCCGTAGCCTCGCCGGACAGCCGATATTCAAGGTCGCGCAGCAGAAACACGGCATCGCCGTTGTTCAACGGTATCGGTGTGGACTCGCCGTCGATATGCAGCCAGCACTCGCCCTGCACGATCAGGTGGAAACTCGCCCTGGCCAGGCCGTGGGTGCTGGCGTGCCAGTCCCCACAATAGCGCCCGACATGGAACAGGCTGGTGTTGAGTTCGAGGCTGTCTAATAACCAATCGACAAGTGCACTGGACGAATTCATCTAATGGAAAGACTCAAGAGCAAGTAATCGCTACTTTAGCCTATTGAGGCGATTTTTTATAACCAACAGACTGGGGCACGAACTCATCAGGAGACCCCACATGTCCCGTGTACCACTGCTTACCCCTGAAACCGCGCCGGAAGCCGCCAAGCCTTTTCTGGAAAACGCACTCAAGGCCTCGGGGTTCATTCCCAACCTGCTGGCCGTGTTGGCCAATGCACCGGCGGCGCTGGAAACCTACATCACCGTCTCGGGCTTGAATGCCAAGGCTGAATTGAGCCTGGCTGACCGCGAAGTGGTGCAATTGGTAGCCGCGACCACCCACGGCTGTGATTTCTGCGTGGCCGGGCATACGGCCGTGGCGCGCAACAAAGCCAAGCTGTCCGAAGAGGTGATCGACGCCCTGCGCCGGCACGGCGAATTGCCGGACGCCCGATATGAGACACTCGCCGCCTTCACCCGTGAAGTGATCGCCACCCGTGGCGACGTCAGCGATGCAGGTTATGAAGCGTTCCGGGCCGCCGGTTACTCCGAAGGCCAGGCGCTGGAAGTTATTTTGGGCGTCAGCCTGGCAACCCTGTGCAACTTCGCTAACGTGTTTGCGCGCACACCACTGAACCCGGAGTTGGCGCAATACCGTTGGGAAAAACCGGCCAGCTGAAAACGCGCGTGCGTGGGTGATGTTCCATCTGCTGTGAAAAGGAGAAACACGAATGCTTGACCCAATCTTGAGCCGTTGGCTCGATGTTCAAGCGCAGGCCCTGGATGTGGGCAGTTGCGATCCACAGGAAGTGCTGCCAAGGCTGGCAGAAGCCAATGTACTGCGCATCGGCGTGCCTAAACACCTCGGCGGCCTGGGCGGTGATGTGGCCGGCGCGGTGGAGGCCATCGCCAATGTCGCCAGCCATTCCCTGGCGGCGGCCTTTGTGTGCTGGGGCCAGCGCTCGTTTATCGAATACTTGCTGCAAAGCCCGAACGAGCGGCTGCGCGAGCAACTGCTGCCGGACCTGCTCAGCGGCAAGCTGGCCGGAGCGACCGGGCTGTCGAACGCGATGAAATTTCTGTCGGGCATCGAGACGCTGCAGATCAGCGCCGTGCCGAATGACCACGGCTGGACACTCAATGGTCGCCTGCATTGGGTGACCAATCTGCGCAAGAACGGCTTTGTGGCCGCGGCGGCCATCGAGCATGCCGACGGGGGCACGCCGTTTATCCTGGCGATCCCGGACTCGGTTGCAGGCTTGCAGCGCTCGCGTGACCTGGAGCTGCTCGGGCTGCAGTCGAGCAACACCGCAGCCCTCGGCCTGGAAGGCGTGGAGTTGAGCCGCGACTGGCTGCTGCACGAGGACGCGCGCAAGTTTCTACCGGCCGTGCGCCCGGCGTTCCTCGGCTTGCAGTGCGGGATGTCGGTGGGCTTGGCGCGTCGTTCGCTGGCTGGAGTGGCTAACCATCTTGGTGCGACCCGCACCGTATTGCGCGATGAGCTGGAAGCCTTGCGCGTGACCCTCGACCACCTGGTTACCGAACTGAAGAATGGCCTGCTCGCCGGGCGTTTTGCTGCCGAGCCGGTGCCGTTGTTCAAGTTGCGTATCGCCCTCGCGGAAACTGCCGCCAGCGCCGTGCAGCTCGAATTGCAGGCCAGCGGCGGCAAGGCTTACCTCACGGCCCACGGCAGCGGGTTTGCACGGCGCTGGCGCGAGTCGGCGTTTGTGCCGATCGTCACCCCAAGCCTGGTGCAATTGCGCACTGAACTGCACCGCCAGGCCAACCTATGAGCCATGCCGTACTCAGCGCCCAGGGGATTTGCCTGGGGTATTCGAGTGGCCCGGTGTTGCAGGATTTCGACTTGCACGTGCAGGCGGGCGAGGTGGTGTCGATCCTCGGCCCCAGTGGTGTCGGCAAATCCAGCCTGTTGCGTGTGCTTGCCGGTTTGCAGGCACCCCAGGGTGGCCGCGTGCAGGTGTTGGGCGAGCCGTTGAATGGCCCGCATCCACGCGTCGCAGTAGCGTTTCAGGACCCCAGCCTGCTGCCCTGGCTGAGCCTGGAAAAAAACGTCGCCTTTGGCCTGGACTTCGCCCGCCAACCGCACCTTAGCTCCGAGGAGCGGCGCGAGCGCGTCGATCACGCGATTGCGGCGGTTGGCCTGGAACACGCGCGTCTGCAATTCCCGGCGCAACTGTCCGGTGGCATGGCCCAGCGCACCGCACTGGCCCGCTGCCTGGCGCGTCAACCGCAGGTACTGCTGCTGGATGAACCCTTCGGCGCCCTCGACGAAGTGACTCGCGCCGACATGCAGCACCTGTTGCTCAAGGTCAACCGCGAGCAAGGTTCGGCGGCGGTATTGATCACCCACGATATTGACGAAGCGCTGCTGCTGTCCGACCGCATCCTGCTACTGGGTAACCGCCCGGCGCGGACCCTGGGTGAATGGCTGATCGACCTGCCGCAACCGCGCGAAGAACAGGTGGAAGCCATCGGCGCGTTGCGCATTCAGATTCTCAAAACCTTACGGCAGGCGAGCCGCCCTCAACCCAACCCTCTTGACCTGCCGGAGCCCTGCCATGTGCCTGGATGACCTGACCCACTCGCGCCGTGACTTTCTCAAACTTTCCGCGGTGCTCAGCGCCGCCGGTGCCATGCCGTTGCTGAACAGCCTGCAGGCGCGCGCCGCCAGCGAGCCGGACGCACCGGTGCGCATCGGCTATCTGCCGATCACCGACGCGACGCCATTACTGGTGGCGCATAACAACGGCCTGTTCGAAGCCGAGGGCATCAAGGCCGAGCGCCCGGTGCTGCTGCGCAGCTGGGCCCAGGTGATCGAGGCGTTTATCTCGGGCCAGGTCAACGTGATTCACTTGCTGTCGCCGATGACCGTGTGGGCGCGCTATGGCAGCAAGGTGCCGGCCAAGGTGGTGGCGTGGAACCACGTCGGTGGTTCGGGCTTGACCGTGGCGCCGGGCATCACCGATGTGAAGCAATTGGGCGGCAAATCGGTGGCGATTCCGTTCTGGTACTCGATCCATAACGTGGTGGTGCAACAGCTGTTTCGCGACAATGGCCTGACCCCGGTGGCCCGCGCCATCGGCAGCGCGATTGCCGCCAATGAGGTCAACCTGATCGTGTTGCCGCCCTCGGACATGCCGCCGGCTCTGGCGAGCCAGCGCATCGATGGCTATATCGTCGCCGAGCCGTTCAATGCCCTGGCGGAAAACCTCAAGGTCGGGCGCGTGCAGCGTTTTACCGGCGATGTGTGGCGCAACCACGCGTGCTGCGTGGTGTTCATGCACGAGCATGACCTGACCAACCGTCCGCAGTGGTCGCAAAAGGTGGTGAATGCGATCGTCAAGGCCCAGGTCTGGACGCGTGACAACCGCGAAGAGGCGGTGAAGCTGCTGTCCAAGGACGGCCCGAACCGTTACACCCCGCACGCCGAACCGGTGCTCAGCAAGGTGCTGGCCCCGGCGGCCGCCGACCGCGCCGCCTACCTGGCCGATGGCGCAATCCGGCACGCCAACTGGGATGAGCACCGTATCGACTTCCAACCCTACCCATTCCCCAGCTACACCGAGGAACTGGTCCGCCGCCTGAAAGACACGCTGATCGAAGGCGACAAGAAATTCCTTGCCGACCTCGACCCGGCCTTTGTCGCCAAGGACCTGGTGGACGACCGCTTCGTGCGCAACGCCATCGAAGCCGTGGGCGGGATGAAGACGTTCGGCTTGCCCGAAGGCTTTGAGCGGACCGAGGAGATCGGCGTTTGAACAACCGCAGAATCCCCGGCTGGTTGCTTGGGTTGGGTGGCTTGGCTGGCTTGCTGTTGCTCTGGTGGCTGGGCGTGAAGGTGTTGGGCGATGCGGACGGTTTGTCCGCGCGTTTTTCGCTGGCCGCGACCTTCAGCAGCCTGTGGGAATTACTCGGGCGCGGTGAGCTGTACCTGCACATTGCCGTGAGCCTCAAGCGCATTTTCGTCGGGCTGTTCCTGGCGTTGCTGGTGGGGGTGCCGCTGGGGCTGCTGGTGGGCAGTTCGCGCAGCCTGGAGGCGGCGACCACGCCGGCTTTCCAGTTTCTGCGGATGATCTCGCCGCTGTCCTGGATGCCCATCGTGGTGATGCTGATGGGGGTAGGGGACCAGCCGATCTACTTCCTGCTGGCGTTTGCCGCGGTGTGGCCGATCATGCTCAACACCGCTGCCGGCGTGCGTCAGCTCGACCCGCGGTGGTTGCAGTTGAGCAGCAGCCTGAGTGCGACGCGCTGGGAGACGTTGCGCCGGGTGATCATTCCCGGTGTGGTCGGGCACGTGTTGACCGGCGTGCGCCTGGCCATCGGCATCTTGTGGATTGTGCTGGTGCCGTGCGAGATGCTCGGGGTCAGTGCGGGGCTGGGGTATTACATTCTCGACACGCGTGACCGGCTGGCCTACTCGGAGCTGATGGCGATGGTGTTGCTGATCGGTCTGCTGGGCTTTGCGCTGGATGCGTTTGCACGCTGGCTGCACCAGCGCTGGGTGCATGCCGGGTGATCACGTGGCGTCTCGCCTGGTCTCGGCGCCGGGCAAGCCAAATTCTCTCATCGCCTGTAACATGAGCCCCTGCCGACCCCCGGTCCATCCCCGTCTTGGGTATGCACTTGGCATGTTCGGCGATACACAGTGGTTACATTCTTCAGGTTCAGGAACCCGTCATGACCCAAAAGCAACGTTTGAAATACTCGATTCTGATCGCCCTGGCCGTGCTGGCGACGATGTTTGGCCTGTCCTACCTGCAGAACATCGGTGCTATCAGTGAGAAGACGTTCCAGATCATCGCCATTGCCGTCGCGGTCGTCGTGGTGGTGATCAACGGCATCATGCGCCGCAAGGTAAAGCTCTAAGCCCTAGGGCACAGAGGTCAGGCTCGACCTTCGAGTACCTTCGCAGCCTCTTCATGGAGGCTGTAGCTTTTATCGGCATTCAGGGTGATCACCCCTTCGCTGCACAGGCGCTTGAGCACCTCGCGCACACTCAGAAACGACAACGGTATGCCCAGTTCCAGCAAATGGCTGTGCACGCCGCGTACCCCCAGGGTGCGCTGGTTGTCGGCGGCGGTGAGCAGGGCGTCGATGACCTTCAGCCGAATCAGGCTGGTGCGCAAACCGAAACACTTGAGCAGATGGCGAATACGCTGGTTGCCTTGCTGTTCGGGCGCTTTGCCGAACGTTTGTGCGCCGCTGCCGAATTTGGCCTCGGCGGCCGGTGAATGTCCGTCCATGGGCACTTGCGGGTTGTACATGCAAAAACTCCTTATCAGAGCCTGATCAGGAAAATGATGGCGCTCTTAAGTAATAAGACGTACGAGCGAGCAAAATCATGAAGTGTCGGATGTAGAAATTTTGTCGGTATCGGTTTTGTTACCTCTGCATCGCCTCAAATAAACGCCTGGCCACGCTAAATTTTTCCCGGTGTTTTGCGTCCTTACGGTGGGGTAGTTGGCCTCGGGTAAGGGTGTTCAATTTGACGGTGGAGTCTGCGTGACTATTTCCAATAACGTGTTCAGGGCAGGTGTCGCAGGGGTATTGCTGGGGTTGAGCCTGGTGGCATCGGCGCGCGAGCAGGTCGCGCAGGCATCGGCGGAGATCCGCCGCACCAGTTTCGGCGTGCCGCATATTCGCGCCAACGATGAACGCGGCCTCGGCTTCGGCATCGGCTACGCCTACGCGCAGGACAACCTGTGCCTTTTGGCCAACGAAGTGGTCACGGTGAACGGCGAGCGCGCGAAGTTCTTCGGCCCGGAGCAGTCGACCCTGGAAGAACGCAACAACCTGGCCAGTGATGTGTTCTTCACCTGGCTGAATACCCCGGACGCCGTCGGCGCCTTCTGGAAGGCGCAAACCCCGCAGCTGCAGCAGCGTATGGAAGGCTATGTGGCGGGCTATAACCGTTACCTGAAAGAGCAGGGCGCGCCGGCCCAGTGCCAGGCAGGCTGGGTTCGCCCGCTGGTCGCGCAGGACCTGGTCAAATTGACGCGCAGGTTGCTGGTAGAAGGCGGTGTCGGCCAATTCGCCGAAGCCCTGGTCGGTGCCGCGCCGCCCCAGGCCACCGCCAGCGTGCAGCCCAGCGTCAAGGCGTTTGCGCTGGCCGCCGCCAACCAGCAGCGTTTCGCCCTCGATCGCGGCAGTAACGCGGTCGCGGTAGGGCGTGATCGTTCGTTCAATGGGCGCGGCATGTTGCTCGCCAACCCGCATTTCCCGTGGGTAGGCGGCATGCGCTTTTACGAGATGCACCTGACCATCCCCGGCCAGCTGGATGTGATGGGCGCTGCATTGCCGGGCCTGCCAGTGATCAATATCGGCTTCAACCAGCATGTGGCGTGGACCCACACGGTGGATACGTCCAAGCACTTCACGCTGTACCGCCTGACGCTGGACCCCAAGGATTCCACGCGCTACCTGCTCGACGGCAAATCCATTGCGTTGGAGAAAACCTCGGTGACGGTGCAGGTCAAGCAGGCTGACGGCAGCATTAAACCCGTGGTCCATCCGGTGTACAGCTCGCAGTTCGGCCCCGTCGTGCAATGGCCCGGCAAGCTGGATTGGGACAGCCACTACGCGTTCAGCCTGCGCGACGCCAACCTCGGCAATGACCGCGTGCTGCAACAGTGGTATGCGATGAACCGCGCCACCAGCCTCAAGGACCTGCAAACCTCGGTGCACACCCTGCAAGGCATTCCCTGGGTCAACACCCTGGCCGCCGATGACCAGGGCCAGAGCCTGTACATGAACCTGTCGGTGGTGCCCAACGTCAGCGCCGCCAAACTGGCGCAATGCAGCGACCCCCGCGCCGGCCTGCAGATGATCATGCTCGACGGCGCCCACAGCGCCTGCGCCTGGGACGTCGACCCGCGCGCGGCGCAGGCCGGCATCTTCCCGGCGGACCAGTTGCCGCAGTTGCAGCGCAGCGACTACGTACAGCACTCGAACGACTCGGCCTGGATGGCCAACCCCAAGGCGCCGCTGACCGGCTTCTCACCGGTCATCAGCCAGGACCACATCGGCCTCGGCCCGCGCGCGCGCTTTGCCATTCAACGCCTGCAATCGCTGGAGAAGCGTCCGATCAGCGTCGTCGACCTGCAAAACATGGTCATGGACAACGAGGTGTATCTCGCCGGCCAGGTAATGCCCGACCTGCTCGAATTCTGCGCCAAACACCTCGGTACCGACGCCGCCGCCTTGCAACCGCTGTGCACCAGCCTTAAAGCCTGGGACCAGCGCGCCAACCTCGACAGCGGCCTGGGCCTGGTGCACTTCATCAACCTGGTCGAACAGCTGCAGCAGATCCCCGACGCCTGGCGCGTGGCGTTCGACCCGGCAAACCCGCTGACCACACCGCGCGGCCTGGCCATCGAGCGTGAGCCCGTCGCCAAAGCCCTGCGTGACGCCATGCTGGCCTCCAGCGCCGACGTCGCCAAACTTGGCCTGACCACCAACAGTAAATGGGGCGACGTCCAAGTCTCCGGCCAAACCCCGATCCATGGCGGCCCGCAAGCGCTGGGCATCTACAACGCCATGCAAACCGTGCCCAGGGCCGACGGGAAGCGCGAAGTGGTCAGCGGCAGCAGCTACCTGCAAATCGTTACCTTCGATGACACGGGCCCGCAGGCCCAGGGCCTGTTGGCCTTCTCGCTGTCGATCAACCCGGCGTCGCACTATTCCAGCGACCAGACCCAGGCATTTTCCGAGAAAAAACTGCGCCCGCTGCCCTTCACCGACGCCCAGATCAAGGCCGACCCGCAGTACCAGCAGCAGCTCATCAAGGAGTAGGGCAGGCACGCAAACCCTTGATGCCAATGCGAAATATTTTTGAAATCAAGGGGTTGCAGGCAAAAGCAAATGAGTACATAATGGCGCCCATCGAACGCAACGAAGCATTAAAAACTTCAATGTATTCAGTGAGTTAGAGTAGAGGCACGGCTTCACAGCCCACTCAAGTTTTTATCCGGTGAATGTCGGAAACAAGGCATTGATCGTTTGAGGCCGAGTAGCAAAATGGTTATGCAGCGGATTGCAAATCCGCCTACGCCGGTTCGATTCCGACCTCGGCCTCCACTCTTGAAAACCCCGTAGATTAACGTCTACGGGGTTTTTTATTGCCTGGGATTTGATCATCGCTTCCGCATTTTTGTCGAGAACTAATCAATTTATCGCCTTGCCCAGTCTTTCAAGGCTTACTGCTCACTCCCGCTTATCTGCAACCATCAACCCGAATATTAGCCAAGAGCGATATATCTACGTGTCGAATCGCGGACGGCACCTCGGTCGACGAAAAGCTCTGGCAAAGAAACTGGCGACGCCAAATACGCAAGCACTTAAAAATATCGGAAAAACGTAGGGACATTTAACCGAATATTTGCTTGCGTATGTCGCGGTACTCTACCTATTAGAAATGAATTTATTGGACATGCTCTGTAACATCTAAAACCACTTCTTTTCTAATTCCCATGAGGGTTTATCCGTCAGAGAATAGCAATCTCATTAAATTTTTAGGATGTGAGTGCTCATGAGCAAGCGTATAGAAAGCTGGATAGTTATATTTGCTGTTAGCCTGCTGTCAATTTCCGCGAGTGCTGACTGCTCTTTTGTTAGCAGTAAAGGTGTTGATAATTTTACATATAAAGTGTCGAAAGAGGACTGCGAGCTAATAGATTTTAACGGCGAGAGCGTGGCGACCATCCATGTTGAGTATCCTGCCATGAAGTTAGTGAGCTATAAAAGTAAGGGTGACAATATCGTCACATTAAGAATATCACCGATCAACGTTCCACCGTTTGATATTGATCGTTCTTATTCCGGCGTAAAAGTCTTAAGTTCTGTAGAGGGGTTGGATCTCTTAAAGGGAAGTGAGACAACCTACAGACGAGTCGGTAGCGATGGAACGAATGCCTATATTATCAAGTGGCAGGCTATTTTTGTGGGTAGAAGGGCCTACAAAGAAAAGTTGATGGTTCAATATACATTCGATCATAAGCTCTCAGACGTTAAAGAAGTCGATGAATTTGTTTTGGGTTTTTTAAATAAGTTTATAGTTAATCTCAACTGTTCACCTCGGCCCTTGTGATTCGTTGCTCCTTCACTTCCCCCGCATACCCAGCCATCTTCTCCTGCTGCGCCGTGAGCATCCCGCAGATTTTCATCAATGCCACCGCCTCAGTCGGCGTCCTGGCGTTCGCCGCCATGGCCGTCAGCTCAACCACCGACCATCCAATCACTGCAGCCGCATCTTCAAGGTCGTAAAACAGTTCCTGCTGCGCGGTTCGGGGCCCGTCGAGGCCGTGTATCAACTCTTCCATCTACTTCTCTACCTGATGCTGATTGTTGAAGACAGAACGCCTTACTTGCCCCCAGTCACATCCAGAAACGTCCCGGTCACAAACGAAGCATCCTCACCTGCCAGCCATAATATAGCCCGCGCCACTTCTTCGGGTTGTCCGCCTCTGCCCATGGGGATTGATTCTTTTACCCGGTCCACGCGCCCGGGTTCGCCGCCGCTGGCGTGCATGTCGGTGTAGATGTGGCCGGGGCGGATGCAGTTGACGCGGATGCCTTCGCGCGCGACTTCTTTGGACAGGCCGATGGTGAATGATTCGAGGGCGCCTTTGGAGGCGGCGTAGTCGACGTATTCGTTCGGGCTGCCGAGGCGGGCGGCGCCGGATGAGACGTTGATCACGCTGCCGCCCTTGCCGCCGTGGCGAGTAGACATATGCTTGACCGCGTGTTGCGCACAGAGCATGGGGCCGATCGTATTGACCGCTAAGATGCGCTGCATGCGCGCGACGTCGATGTCTTCAAAGCGCGATTGCGGCGCGATGATTGCGGCATTGTTGACCAGTACGTCGATGCGGCCAAAGTTCTCATCGATAGCGGCGAACAGCTGCGCGAGCTGCTCCGGGTCGGCGCTGTCTGCGCGTATGGCCAGGCCGCGGCGCCCCAGCGATTGCACATCGGCCACCACGCCGAGTGCGGCGGCCTCATTGGCGACGTAGCTGATGGCGACGTCGTAGCCTTGTGCGGCCGCCAGTCGCGCTGTGGCGGCGCCCACGCCACGGCTGCCGCCGGTGATCAGGATCAGGGGTGTTGCTGAGGCATCAGTCATGTCGAGCACCTTATCTAGAGGGTCAGCCGATCAGGCTGGTGCCGGTGGCGATCACCACGCAGGCCAGTACTTTTCGGACGGTCAGGGTTTCGCCAAGGAACAGGTAACCGATCAGCGCCGCAAACAACACGCTGGTTTCGCGCAAGGCCGACACCGCGCCCATGGGGGCGTGGGACATGGCGTAGATCACCAGCCCGTAGGCCAGCAGTGAAACCAGCCCGCCCATGAACGCCGTGGCGAAACCGGGCCGTGGTGTGAACAGGCTGGCGGCGTCGCGCAGGCCGATATACACCAGTGGCATCAGCACGCCCCAGAGCGCACACATCCATACGGTATAGGCCAGCGGCGCGCCGGAGAGTCGCGCGCCAATGCCGTCGGTGACGCTGTAGGCCGCAATGAAAAAGCCCGTGCCCAGGGCGTAGGGCAGGCTGGGGACGGCGAGTCTGCGCCCTTTGAATGCCAGTGAAATAATGCCGCCTGACACCAGCGCAATGCCGAGCAAGGCGGCAGGGCCGACCGTCTCACCCGCAAAAAACGCTGCGAACAGGGTGATCAGGATAGGCGACGAGCCGCGGGAAATCGGGTAGGTCTGCCCAAGGTCACCGACCTTGTAGCTGCGCACCAGGAACAGGTTATAGCCGACGTGCAGCACCGCCGACAGCACGGCGTAGGGCCAACTGGCTTCGGCGGGCGCTGCCAGGAACGGCGCGATCACGGCGCTGGCGAGGGCGACCGCCAGGCACATGACGGTCATCGACCACAGGCGGTCGGCACCGCCACGCAGCAATGCGTTCCAGCTGGCGTGCAGGAGGGCGGCGAACAGGATGAGTAATACGATGTGTAAGGGCATGCGCCATCCTAAGCAATAAAACGCGAGGACTAAAGCGAAGTCCCTTCATCCTTTCATGAGTAAAAGCTCATGCTTCAGCGGTAACGCTGCTGAGCTTGAGTGGCCTCTGCGAGGATCCAGTCGCGAAAGCTGGCGACATGCGGTTGCGACTCCAGGCCCTTGGGGCAGACAAAATAGTAGGCGACCGGGGAGGCGAACGGCTCGTCGAACAGTCTCACCAGGCGGCCATCGCCAATTTCAGCTTCGACGTGCCCGCTGCGCGCCAGTGCAATGCCCTGGCCCAGCAGCGCCGCTTCGATGGTCATGTTGGTGTCCGCGAACCTGACGTTTTCCTTGAGCGCGCCGATGCCGACGCCGATGTGCTGAAACCACGCCTCCCACTTCGGCACAAGGTCGGCACCGTCGCGTGTCAGCAGCGGGTAGCGCAATAATTCGGCCGGCTCGTGCGGGGTGCCAATCGGTTCAGGAGGTCAGGGCTGGCCACCGGGAAAATCTGTTCCCTGAGCATGAATTCAGAATGCAGGCCCGGGTAGTTGCCATTGCCCAGGCGGATCGCCACGTCCGCTTCGGCGCTGGAGAAGGTGATGGCCTTGTCGCTGGTCTCCAGCGTGACCAGGATTTCCGGATGTTGTTGTGACAGGCTCGGCAACCTTGGCAGCAGCCATTTCAACCCGAAGGAGTAAGTGGTGCTGACCTTGAGGCGCACCCTGCCGTTTTGCTCCCTGAGGTCAGAAAGGGTGGCCTCCAGGTTCATGAAAAACTCGCGCACAATCGGCGCGAGCGCTGCACCCGCCGGCGTCAGGCGCAATGATTTGCCGCGCTGAAAAAGCTGCAACCCCCAGATCTCTTCGAGGTGTTTCAACTGATGGCTCACGGCGCTTTGGGTGACATGCAGCTCTTGCGAGGCCGAGGTGAAAGTGGCGTGCCGTGTCGCGACTTCAAAAGCCCGCAGGGTGGCAGTAGGCGGTAGGTCTCTCATTTGAGGGGTCTCGACAAGCCGGTTGGAAGGCAGCTTCCATGAGTGAAGAGTCATGATAGTTGATTTCCGATCGAGCGCCTGTTCAGCGGGCCCAGCCCCGCCAGACATAAAATGGAATGGGAAAGCGAGCCCTTGTACCGATGCCCTTACAAACCCTACCAAGGCGTTACACGATAACCGTGACGCCAGCGGTTTTGCACGGTCATACCAGGCGAGAAGTTAATCTCGTCAAGTAAGAGAGTGTAGTGATGAAGTTGAATTACCTGGTCAAGGTAGCTGTTGTTGCGGCGCTGTTGTCGACGTTGTCGGGCTGCTGGATGTTTATGCCACCGGGCGGCGGTGGTGGTCATGGCGGCGGGCATGGGCAGGGCGGTGGGCCTGGCGGCCCGGGCGGCGGTGGCGGGCCGCGCTGAGGCAAACATGAAGGGGGCAAGCCATGGTGCATGGCTTGCCTCTTTTTTTGCCTGTTGGAATTCAACGGCAACGGCGCGTAGCACGCCAATCTCAGTTTATGCCAGGCAAAGAAAAGCCCGCGATGGGGAGCGCGGGCTAAAGGGATGTTCACTAGGAGCTGGGTTCAACATAGGCCCTCGTCTGTGAAAGGTTTGTGAAAGCGCGCAGGTATTTTGCCTGGCCAAAGTGTATTCCTCGATCCGCCACCAGCTGTACGGGGCAATAACGTGCAGATGCCCTTACTGTCGCAGGCCTATGACCCCGCCTGGATGCCGCCTCATGTTCATGTCCACCAGCCTGCTGTCAGCCTTTGTGCTGTTCGCCTTCGTCTCTTCGATCACCCCCGGTCCCAACAACACCATGTTGCTCGCCTCGGGGGTCAACTTCGGGTTTCGCCGTTCGATGCCCCATGCGCTGGGGATCAGTATCGGTTTCATGGTGCTGGTGATTTCGGTGGGCCTGGGGTTGGGCGAGGTGTTCAAGGTGTTTCCGTGGGCCTACACGCTGTTGCGCTATGTGGGCGCGACGTACCTGCTGTACCTGGCGTGGAAAATCGCCACGGCCGGCGGCATGTCCGAAAGCGACGACGCGCACGGCAAACCCATGACTTTCCTCGGCGCAGCGGCGTTCCAGTGGGTCAACCCCAAGGCCTGGATCATGGCCTTGGGCGCAATCACCACCTACACGCCGGCCGAGGGCTATGTAACCAACGTGCTGGTGATTGCGCTGGTGTTCGCGGTGGTCAACCTGCCCAGCGTGTGCGTGTGGGTCGGCTGTGGCAGCGGCTTGCGCAACGTGCTGCGCGAGCCGCGCTGGGTACGGCTGTTCAACTGGTCGATGGCGGCGCTGCTGGTGCTGTCGCTGTACCCGATGGTGTTTGTCAGCTGAGGATCAGACCGGTGAAATGGTCGCCAGCAGGCCGATGCCGATGGTCAACACCAAAAAGCCGAACAGGAAAAGTGCCATCTTGGTCATAAGGCCTCCGAAGGGAAGGAAAGGGGAATGGCACCATTGTCGGCCCAGGCAGCGTTTCGGTACAGACGCAGATACCAAAGAAAAAACCGTATCAGATGCAGTTGCCGCTGTTCTGCCACGGGCGTTCAGCGGGTCGGCTTTTCTGAGGATCAGCGCCTGAGACAACCACCGCATTTGCCCCTAAGATGGCGCCCACTGCATCAACAATAAAAGTGGGCATACCCTCGATGGAAAGACGCCAGTTCAGCGGTGGCATGCAAGGCAAGAACCTGCGCTACCTCAACGAGACCTCACGGCAGCCGACGCCGGTGACCCGCGTCGGCTTCCTGCTGCTCGAGCACTTTTCCCTGCCGGCGTTCACCCAGACCCTCGACACCTTCGTCACCGCCAACCTGCTGCGCCCTGAGCTGTTCGCCGCGCGCACGTTCGGCTGTGACGACGGCGAGGTCATCAGCGACCTCGGCCTGGTTATCCGCCCCGATGCGCGCCTGGATACTGCTGCGCTGCACGACCTCGACTTGCTGGTGATCTGCGGTGGCTTCCGTACCGAACTCAAGGCCGGCGATGCGTTTATCCAGCTGTTGCGCGCTGCCGCCGAGCAGGGCGTGAACCTCGCGGGCGTGTGGAACGGTTCATGGTTCCTCGGCCGCGCCGGCCTGTTGCAAGGCTACCGCTGCGCGATTCACCCCGAACACCGCCCGGCGCTGGCCGAAGTGTCCAAGGCCGCCCACGTCACCAGCGAACCTTACGTGATCGACCGCGATCGACTCACGGCGTCCAGCCCATCCGGCGCCTTCCATATGGCGCTGGACTGGATCAAAGCCCTGCACGGCAAGGCTTTGGTCGAGGGCATCGAAGACATTCTGGCGTTTGAAGAGTCGCGCTACCGGCGCATCAAACCCACTGAAAACGTCAGTGTCAGCGCACCCCTGCGCGAAGTGGTGAAGCTGATGGACGCCAACCTCGAAGAACCGCTCGAGCTCGACCAACTTGCGGTCTACGCCGGCCGCTCGCGCCGCCAGCTTGAGCGCCTGTTCAAGGAGCAACTGGGGACCACGCCGCAGCGCTACTACATGGAACTGCGCGTCACCGAAGCCCGGCGCTTGTTGCAGCACACCGAACTGTCACAGGTAGAAGTGCTGGTGGCCTGCGGGTTTGTGTCGCCGAGCCATTTCAGCAAATGCTACAGCGCGTATTTCGGATATCGCCCCTCCAAGGAGAAGCGGTTGGTGAAGTAGCATGGGCATGGCTGGATATTTGTCTGGACGAACTCACTCAAGGAATACTGATGACACTCACGCTTTCAGACCGCTATCGCGGCAGCCTGCTCGGTTTGGCCTGCGGCGATGCGGTGGGCACAACGGTTGAATTTTCGCCACGTGGCACGTTCAAGCCGGTTACGGATATGGTCGGCGGCGGACCTTTTCAGCTCAAGGCCGGGCAATGGACCGACGACACCTCCATGGCGCTGTGCCTGGCCGAAAGCCTCTTGCGCAAGAATGGCTTCGATGCCGCAGACCAGATGGCGCGCTACCTGAACTGGTGGCAGTGGGGCTATCTGAGTTCCACCGGTGACTGTTTCGATATCGGCACCACGGTTCGCGCAGCCCTGGCGGCCTTTCACGAACAGGGTGATCCGTTTGCGGGTTCGACCGATCCTTATTCCGCAGGCAACGGCTCGATGATGCGCCTTGCGCCTGTGGTGCTGTTTTATTACCCGGACGCGCAAAGAGTTGACGATTTCGCCCGGCAAAGCTCGCGTACGACACATGGCGCGCAAGAGGCCATCGAATGCTGTGTGGTACTGGCGCGCGCAATCAGCCTGGCCTTGAGCGGAGTACCCAAAGCGCAATTGCTGAGCATCTCGACGGTGGGTCTCAATGCACCCAAGGTCGTGGCAATTGCCCAGGGCGGCTATCGCGATAAATCCCGCGATCAGATCACCGGTTCCGGTTACGCCGTGGCGTCGCTGGAGGCAGCACTCTGGTGTGTAGTGAACACCGAGTGTTACGCCGACGCCGTGTTGATGGCTACTAACCTTGGGGATGACGCGGACACCACTGCCGCCATCGCCGGCCAACTGGCCGGTGCCCTTTATGGGGTGCAGGGCATTCCGGCGCGGTGGTTGGAAAAGGTTTGGATGCGAGATGAAATCGAGGAAATGGCGGACGGGCTGTTGAAGGCGGCCAGTGAGCATCCGACTTAAAAGCGGACCGCCACATCCCCCTGTGGCAAGCCCGCTCGCCACAGAGAGCCGGGTTTCAGCCGGATTCTGCGCTTCCTCAGAATCGATTCAGACGGTAAGGCTCCGCCACCATCCCCTCCGAATTTACCAACCGTCCCACCATCTCCGCCGTCACGGCCGCTTGCGTCAGCCCCAAGTGCTGGTGACCAAACGCCAGCAACACCTTGCCTTCGCACACCCGGTCAATCACCGGCAGTGAATCCGGCAGCGACGGCCGAAACCCCATCCACGGCGTAGCCCCTTCAACACTCAAGTCCTGGCGAAACAGCCCTTGGCTCAGGCGATGCAACTGCCAGGCGCGCTGCATATTTGCCGGGCGCTCCAGGCCGGCGAATTCGACCGTGCCGGCCAGGCGCAGGCCACCGGTCATGGGCGTCATGATGAACTTGCGTTCCAGCGACGTGACGGCGAAGGGCAGTCGCTGTTGCTCGTGGGGCAGCATCAGGTGATAACCACGCTCGGTGTCCAGCGGGACTTTTTTGCCGGTGAGGGCCGCGGTAAGCCTGGCCGAGTGAGCGCCGCAGGCGATCAGCACCTGGCTTGCCTGCAATGGCCCCTGATCAGTCACCAGGGTGACGCCCTGAGCAGCAACCTGCGCGTCCAGCACCTGGCGCTGCAGGAATTGCACCCCCAGCGCCTTGGCTGCCTCAACCAGTTCACACACCACCTGGTAGGGGTCGAGAAAGTGCCCGGTACTCGGAAAAAACAGCCCGCCCTGAATGCTGTCGCTCAGTTGTGGTGCGGCCTTGCGTACGGCGTCGCCCGGCCAGAACTCCACCGCCACTTGCTGCTGTTGCATCCGTTGTTGCAGGGCATCCAGGGCCGCTTTCGACTCCGCCCGTTCGAACACCAGCAGCGAGCCGTCCTCACGCAGCAACTGGGAGCGGTCAATGCTGTGCAGCAAGCGTTGCCACGCACCCAAACTGCCTTCGTTCAACGCACGAATGCCCGCCACCGTGCGCTGGTAGGGCGCCGGGCGCAGGTTCAGCAGCAGCCGGACAAACCAGGGCAGGGCGCGCGGCATGTACTTCCAGTCCAGGCGCAGCGGGCCCATGGGGTCCATCAACATGGCGGGCAGGCGCTTGAGGATCGACAGGTCGGCAATCGGAAACACCTGCTCGGTCGCCAGGTGCCCGGCATTGCCATAGGAGGCGCCCATGCCGGGCGCCTGTTGGTCGATTACCAGCACTTGGCGCCCGTGGCGCGCCAACTGCAAGGCGCAGGCGACGCCGATAATTCCGGCGCCGACCACGGCGATATCTGCACGGTCAGCCATCGTTACGCCTCCCGCTGGCCGTTGAGCAGGCGCCGCAACAGCAAGGGGTTGCCTTGCTGGAGTGCGTCCGGCAGCAATGCGTCGGGGAAGTCCTGATAGCACACCGGGCGCAGGAACCGCTGGATCGCCGCCGTGCCCACCGAGGTGCTGCGCGCATCGGAAGTCGCCGGGAACGGCCCCCCATGCACCATGGCCTCACACACTTCCACCCCGGTCGGCCAGCCATTGACCAGCAGGCGACCGGCCTTGCGTTCCAGCACCGGCAGCAGTGCCTTGGCGCTGTCCAGGTCGTCGGCGTCCAGCTGCAGGGTGGCGGTGAGTTGGCCTTCCAGCAGCTCGGACACGTGGCGCACTTGTGCAGCGTCGGCGCACCCCACGATCAATGCGGCCGCGCCAAACACTTCGGCTTGCAGGTGTTCGTTACTCAAAAACGCGGCGGCCTGGGTCACGAACAGATGCGCCTGGCCCTGGTTGGGACCTTGCGCCGGCAAGCCCTGTGCGGCCACCTCGGCATGCTTGGTCAGAACCGCGACACCGGATTCAAAGGCCCTGAAAATACCGGGTGTGAGCATGGTCTGTGCCGCGCTCTGCGACAGCCACTCGCCGGCCACCTTGACGAAGTGATCGAGGGCCGGCCCTTGAACGGCAATTACCAACCCAGGGTTGGTGCAGAACTGCCCGGCGCCCTGGGTCAACGACGCCACAAACCCCTGAGCCAAAGCATCACCACGTGCTTCAAGCGCGGCGGGCAACAGGTACACCGGGTTGATCGAACTCATTTCCGCGTACACCGGGATCGGCTCTGGCCGTGCCTGCGCCGCCTGGGTGAGCGCCATGCCGCCACTGCGCGAACCGGTAAAACCCACGGCCTTGATGCGCGGGTCGGTCACCAGCGCAATCCCCAACGCGTAACCGGAATCATAGAGCAGGGAAAAGACCCCCTCCGGCAAACCACAGTCTTTAACCGCCTGCGCCACGGCCCGGCCCACCAGCTCACTGGTGCCGGGATGCGCGCTGTGCGCCTTGACCACCACCGGGCAACCGGCGGCCAGTGCCGACGCGGCATCGCCGCCCGCCACCGAAAACGCCAAGGGGAAGTTGCTCGCGCCAAACACCGCCACCGGGCCCAGGGCTACGTGGCGTTGGCGCACATCCGCGCGTGGCAGCGGCTGGCGCTGCGGCTGCGCGGTATCCACGCGCACGTCCAGCCATTCGCCCGCGCGCACGGTGCGGGCGAAGGTACGCAGCTGGCCGCAGGTGCGCCCGCGTTCGCCCTGGATGCGCGTGATCGGCAGGCCGGTTTCGGCAACGGCGCGCTCAATCAATGCGTCGCCGAGGGCTTCAATGTTGTCGGCGATGCGTTCAAGAAAACCGGCGCGGTCGGCCAGGCTGGTTTCGCGGTACGTGTCGAACGCGGCCCAGGCCAGGGCGCAGGCCTGCTCGACGTGCTCGCTGCTGCCGCCCGCATAGGGCGGTTCCAACGGCGTGTCGGTGGCAGGGTTGATCGCCCGGATTGCATCGCGCGTGCCGGAAATGGCGTGCTGACCGATCAGCATCTTGCCCGTCAGAGTCATGGGGTCGTCCTGGATAAAAGGGGTTGGCCGCTGCGAGCACCGCAGCGGCGCGTGGAAAGTCAGTCGACGTTCTGCTCGGCCGACCAGTTGGCGTACCACTGGCGGAACAGCGCGTACTGGTTTTCCGCATAGCGACGTTGAGCATCGCTGAGCACATCGGTCTCGTTGAAATGCAACGCGTAGCCCTGATCACCGTTGAGCACCATCAGGTGTTTGTAATACAGCACCAGGTCGCAGCCTTCATCGAAGGACGACAGCACCGCCAGCGCGGCTTCCAGCTCGCGCGCCAGGCGCCGTGCCTTGGCATCGCCCTTGGCCGCCTGTTTGCTCAGCGCCACCAGGTGCAGTACTTCACGGGGCAGGGCGTTGCCGATGCCGGTGATGGCGCCCGTGGCGTTGCAGTTGACGAAGCCGTGGACCACTTGGGTGTCGACGCCGACCATCAAGGTCACGCTGTCATCCTGGGAGGTGATGTTTTCGGCGGCGTAACGCAGGTCGGCGCCGCCGCCGAACTCCTTGAAGCCGATCAGGTTCGGGTGTTCGCGGCGCAGTTCGAAGAACAGCTCGGCGCGGGTGGCGAAGCCGTAATACGGGCTGTTGTAGATCACCGCCGGCAAGCCTGGCGCGGCCTTTAGGATTGCCGAGAAGTGCGCCTTTTGCGCGGTGGCCGAGGCGCCACGCGACAGCACACGCGGGATCACCATCAAGCCGTGGGCACCGACCTTGGCCGCGTGGGCGGCATGGGCCACCGCTTCACGGCTGTTCACCGCGCCGGTGCCGACGATGGTCGGCACGCCAGCCCCCACCAGCCGCGCCACGCCTTCCTGGCGCTCGGCTTCGGTCAGCAGCGGCCAGTCACCCATCGAGCCGCAATACACCACGGCGCTCATGCCGATATCGATCAGTTCGCGGCCCTTGGCGACCAGGGCGTCGAAGTCCGGCTTGCGCGCGGCGGTGCACGGGGTCATCAGGGCGGGGATGCAACCGGTGAAGATGTTGTCGCTCATTTTTCCAACTCCTGCAGCGTTCAGTTAAATAAGGCCAGGGCTCAGATGCCCCAGGCGAAAGGGTCCTGCTCGTCGATCAGCAAGACGCTATCGGCGGTCATGTGGGCGCGGCCGGTGATGAACGGGCGTACGCGTTCGCCGTCCCATTCATAGCGGGCTTCGAATTGGCTGCCGGTGATGCTGGCCTGGGTCCAGGTTTCGCCTTCCGCGAGTTTCCCATCGGCGGCCAGGCACGCCAGCTTGGCGCTGGTGCCGGTGCCGCAGGGCGAGCGGTCGTAGGCTTTGCCGGGGCACATTACGAAGTTGCGGCTGTCTGCGTGGGCGTCGTCGGCGAACAGTTCGATATGGTCGATCAGCGCGCCGTCGGCGCCATGAATGCCCTGGTCTTCCAGGGCCTTGAGCATGGCCCAGGTGTAATCGGTGAGGGCGTCGACGTTGTCCATCGCCAACCTATGGCCGTGCTCGGAGACCAGGAAAAACCAGTTGCCGCCCCAGGCGATATCGCCGTAGACCACGCCGTGGCCAGGCACCTCAACCGGCACCTCTCGGCGATGGCGATAGGCGGGGACATTGCGCAACGTCACTGCGCCGTCGGCGTGCAGGGTGGCCGCCACCGGGCCCACCGGGGTGTCGATGGTGTGCACGCCAGGCTGAATGCGGCCCAGATGATGCAGCGACGCCACCAACCCGATCGTGCCGTGGCCGCACATGCCCAGGTAACCGGCGTTGTTGAAGAAGATCACCCCGCAGACCGCGCCCGGGGTGACCGGCGCGCAGTACAACGCGCCGACCAGTACATCATTGCCACGCGGCTCCAGAATGCAGGCGCGGCGCCATTGGTCATGCTCGCTGCGCAGGTATGCCAGTTGCTCGGCAATCGTGTTGCCGACAAGCGCAGGAAAGCCGCTCATCACCAGGCGCGTAGGCTCGCCGCCGGTGTGGGAGTCGATCACATGCAGTCGCTTCATAAAACGCTCCGATTCAATGAGTAGCCGGGGTCAGTGGGGCGCCGCTGTGAGGCTCGTCAACGGCCTCGCTTTCATCGGCTTCGTGTTCCAGGCGCACCAGATGCGCCGGCACGCCGGTGGCAGCGCCCCAGTAGTAGATGCCGAGGGCGCAGGCGGCGACGACCACGGTGTCGAATGGGTGGCTGATGACACCCATGCCACCAAAACTGCCGAGCTTGGAGAGCAGGATAGTCACCGCGTAAAAACCGATCAGCCAGGCCGACGAGCGCACCTGTTGCTTGAGGTTGAGGTGCGCGGTCGGCACCCAGCGCGCGCACAGCAGGTACACCACAAACATCAGGATTTGCAGGCCAAGCAGCCAGGACACGGTGCTCCAGCCCGACCAGTACACGATCAGTGCGGCAATGATGAACGACAGCGGGCCAAGCACCGCCATGCCCTTGACGCGGAACGGGCGGGCCATGTCCGGCGCATTGCGCCGCAGCGCGGCGACGGTCACCGGGGCCACGGCGTAGCTGAGGATCAGCGCCGCCGACACCACATTGATCAGTGCTTCCCAGGACGGGAACGGCAGGGTCCAGAACACCGACAGGCCAAAAGTCAGCCACAGCGCAGGGCGCGGGATGCCGGATTTCTCATCAATGCGCGTAAAAATCTTGAAGAACGTGCCGGTCTGCGCCCAGCCGTAGATCACACGGGGCGTGGCGTTCATGTAGATATTGCCGCAGCCGCTGGGGGAGATCACCGCGTCGGCCACCACCAGGTAGGCCAGCCAACCCACGCCCAGTGCCAGGGCGATATCGCGATACGGCAGCGCCAGTTCCTTGCTGATCCCGGCCCAGCCATTGGCGAGCATCTCGGTTGGCACGCCCCCGAGGAAGGCGGTTTGCAGCAGCACATAGATCGCGGTCGAGAGCAGCACCGAGAGGATCAGCGCAATCGGAATCGTGCGTTGCGGGTTTTTCACTTCACTGGCCACCGAGATGATCGGTGTCAGGCCCAGGTACGCAAAAATCACCCCGCCGGCCGACACCGCCATTTCAATGCCCGACAGGCCGAATGGCGCGAAACCCTGCACCTGGAAGTTGGCCGGTTTGAAGAAGGTAAACAGCACGCCGATCACCAGCAACGGCACGATGAACTTGAACACACTCACCAGGTTATTGGCGATGGCAAAGGTTTTCACGCTGCGGTAATTGAGCACGAAGAACAGGCACAGCAAGGCGAATTGCACCAGCCAGCCGAGGGTGGTCGGGTCGCTGGAACCGGCCTTGGTCAGCTCGGGAAACCACGCAGCGGCGTATTGGCGCGAGGCGACCACTTCGATGGCCACCAGGCTGGAAAACGCGATCAGCGTGATAAAGCCCATCAGGTAACCCAGCAGCGGGCCGTGGGAATACACCGGGTAACGCACCACGCCACCGGCGCGGGGCAGGGCGGCGCCGAGTTCACAGTAGACAATGCCCAACAGCAGCACGGCGAAACCGCCGATCAACCACGAGATAATTCCCGCCGGGCCGGCAATTGCCGACACATGGCTGGCCGCAAACAGCCAGCCCGATCCGAAGATGGCGCCCAACCCGATAAAGGTCAGGTCCATCAGTGATAGTTGCTTCTTGAATTTGCCTTGAGCAGACATGGCGGCGCCTTCTTGTGAGTTATTGGATAGGCATGCAGTGGCGCTATCCTGAACCCATCGCCAAGTCGCGGATTGATGTTTTGCGCAGGTCTCGATGACGAATTCAGCACAATTCGCCATGCTCGACAGGGCCCCGGGCATGCGGCAATCTGCTGATCGTCGAGGTCATCAGTGCGGAGAACGACTCATGCTGCAAAGCGCGTTTGCGACCCTTTGCCAAGGGAACGAGGCCCATCGCCCGCACAGCATCGAGCAACTGTTGGCCGGTGTGGCGCAGCTGCTGCCGATGCTTGATGTGATCCCGAATGCCGCGATTTTCATCAAGGACCTGGACGCGCGTTACGTCCTGGCCAACCGCACCCTGGTGCACCGCTGCGGCCTCAAGCAGCTGCAACCGCTGCTGGGCAAGACCAGCGCCGAAGTGTTCCCGGCGCAACTGGGGCCGGGCTACACCGAGCAGGACCGACGCGTGCTGGAAGAGGGCTTTGTGCTGGAGGACCAGCTCGAACTGCACCTGTACGGCACCCGCGAACCGGGCTGGTGCCTGACTCACAAATGGCCGCTGTACAACCATAAAGGCGCAATCATCGGGTTGGCGGGTATCTCGGTCGACCTGCAATCGGCCAGTGAAGCCCACCCGGCCTACCAGCGCCTGGCCGCCGTGGACGAGCATATTCGCGCGCACTTCAACCGCCGCGTGAGCCTCAGTGAATTGACACGCATTGCCGGTATTTCCGTGGCCCAACTCGAGCGTTACTGCAAACGCGTGTTCCACCTCACGCCGCGGCAGATGATCCAGAAAGTCCGGCTGGAACACGCCCATCGCTTATTGCATACCGACCTGCCGATCACCGACGTTGCGCTGCAATGCGGCTACACCGACCACAGCGCGTTTACCCGCCAGTTCAAGGCGTCGACGGGGTTTACGCCGAGGCAGTATCGCGACACTCATTGAATGACAGTTTTTCTGGGGTCCGGCTTGCCGGCGATGCTGCTGCCTCGGCGTGTAGACCGCGTGAGTACATTAAGGTGGATTACAGGACTGGATGCATGGCGATGAGCTATCATTGCAGGCGCTTCCATGCAGCACCTCATATAGCAAAAAGGATGATTCAGTGATTCAAGGAATGGTGATCAGGTTCAAGCGCAGTGTTGGCGCTTTCCTCAAGATGTGGAGAGCTCACAAAGCGGTGCCCTTGAGTGAAGGCGGTTTTGTTGACTTGATGCCTGTATTGCTCGAAGGCGCGCAGGCGGACCGCTATGTCAGTGAGTTGCTGCACGCGCTCGGAAACGAGCGCGTGCGAAATATTGCGATAACGGGAGGTTACGGCGCAGGCAAGAGCAGCGTGATCAGGACTTTTTTTGATCGTCACCCCCAATACGAGCCTGTATTCGTCTCTCTCGCCACGTTCAGTCAAGACAGCCCGGTAGATCATTCGGTATCGCCGACTGAACCGCAGGCCAAAAATGATGATTTGATGCTACGCATTGAAGAAACCATTGTTCAGCAACTGCTCTACGCCGTACCTGCGCGCAAAGTGCCGAAGACGCGATTGAAACGTATCGTACACGCCTCGAATATCCGCAACGTCTTTCATACGGTTTTGTTCGCCCTGCTGATCGCCAGTGGTGCGCGGCTGTACCTACCTTTTATCGAGCCTTTGCCGAAATACGTTCCCGATTGGCTTATCACTCAATTGTTGTGGGTGCCGGATGGTTGGACCTTGGCTTTCGTCGTGGCAGCGGGTGTGTACTTGCTGTATCGCGCCTTGAAGTACTTGTCGCTTTTCAGTATCGACGGGCTGACCCTCAAAGGCGGGAAACTGGAATCCACTCATCATGGTTCAGTACTGCACAAGCATGTCGATGAGATCATTTACTGTTTCGAACGCAGTGATATCAACGTCGTCGTGATTGAGGACCTTGATCGGTTCGGCATTCAGGATGTGTTCTTTCGTCTGCGCGAAATCAACTTCACCATCAAGCAATCACCGCAAATCACGCGACCCGTGCATTTCATCTATGCCATACGCGACGAGCTGTTCTTCGCCGACGACCAGGCAAAGTTCTTTGACCTGATCATTCCTGTGGTGCCCGTGGTCAACTCGGAGAACTCGCAGGAAATGATGATCGACCTGCTCAAGGCAAGACGCTTTGATTCGATTCGCCGTTTCGACCCCGTGTTGATCGAGACGGTGTGTTACTACATCGACGATATGCGGTTGATCAAGAATATCGTCAATGAGCTGGACCTGTTCTCCAGCCTGCTGGGTGGTCGCGGCGTAAAACTGGACGCTAACAAACTGTTGGCGATGGTGGCTGTGCGCAACCTGTACCCGGAGGCTTGTGCCGAGTTGATCAAGCGACGTGGCCCCATTTTTTCTGTCTTCAATGAGTTTGGTGATTGGCGTGTTGCCCAGGCAGAAAAGATTGAAGCGCAGATATCTGTTGTGCGAGAGCAACTGGCGAATATCGAGCGCGAACACCTTACCAGTCTGGAAGAGCTGAGGGTTTGCGTCTGGTATCAGGTCGTCAAGTTGATCAATCCCGTGGACGTCAACGATCTCACGTACGACAACGAAGTAACAGTGACGTTGACAGAGTTTGTACAAGACAAGTTTTTTGATGAAATCGTCAAGACCAACCGTAAGCTGTCCATGGAAAGTCGTCATAACATCAGCTTTCACACCAAAGCAAAAACGGTTGAGAGTGAGCACGTCTTGCAGTTGACGTCCTACCGGGAACGCGCTTTGCGACTGACGGCTGAGCGGGAGGCGCTTGCCAGGGAAATCGAAGCGCTCCACACCCAGAGCACGCGCATCCAGCGCATGTCGTTCAGAGAGGCCGCAAAAGCCGAGTATGGAGAAGTCCTGACCCAGAAACTCAAGGCTACAAAAGCGTTGATCTACCTGATGCGTGAAGGATATTTCGATACCGACTACTACGATTACCAGGGGTTTTTCTACGAGGGGTCGCTGACGCAATATGACAAGAACCTGATCCTGGCCCTGCGCAGTGGTGAGGCACCGGAGGTACTGACGATCGTTAACAATCCGGAAAGGGTGCTCGGCAAACTTGACCAAAAAGCGTTGGGGCAGGGGCGTGGCTTGATTGCAGGGTTGGTCGATTATCTGTGCAGTCAATACAAGGCTGCCGATCATGGCATCCATGGGTGGAAGCTGAACGCGATCCTCAGCACGGCAGCGCAATTCATGCCGCGCTTTGCCGATGTGGTGGACTCTATCCTGACGAGCGAAAACGCCCCCACCTTGATTCAAGCCATCTACGACACCGACCCCGAGTCTCTGGAGGGGCTCTTCACATCGAAACGTTTCGTGGACAGTGGTCCAAGGCAGGCGTTGCTCTGCATGATCGTCAGCAGCTTGACCGCTGAGCAAATCCGCGCACTCGAAGACTGCGACCACGGCGTACTGGAAAGCCTCGAAGGGCTGCAGGATGTCAGTCATGTTGTCTCGTTTCTTGCCAGGGGCGAGGCCACATGGGGTTGGTTGCGTGAATACCCCGTGCAACTTTATAACCTCAGCGACACGGTCGCGGCGGATGATCTCAAGCAGCTGGTGAGCTGGGGGTTTATCGCGCCTGAGCTGAAAATGCTTCGTTTGATATGTGCGTCTTTTGAATGGGGCTCCGAGCAGCACTCGCCTGTTACTTACCGTCGCCTGACAGCGCTGGAACTGGAGGGAATCGACAGGTTTCTGCAGCGCGACCCACAGAGACTGGTGCAGCAATTACTCAGCCAGACTGGCTTGTTGGATGAGTCCGCAGAGTCTCTGGCCGCGTTGCTCGCCGCTATCGGTGCCGAGTCTGAATGGGTCAATCCATTGTTAGATCGCACCGACTGCCAATTCGCGACACTTGAAAGCGCCCCCGTGAAACTGTGGGAGCGGCTGTTGGCTGCCGATAGAGTCAGTGACAAAGCTGAAGCAGTTTGGGCGTATTTTCGAGCGAATACCGTGAGCCTCATGCCGCTTTTCCGCACCAAGGCGGAACCTGTCAACACGAAGAAAAGAGCTGACTTTAATAACTTCATCACCCAGCACCTCGAGATGTTGGTTGATTCTCTCTGGCAACTTCATCCCGATGAACATCACAAACTACAACTCTACTTACTCAAACAGCCTGTGATTTCCGATGAGCTGCTGGTGAGGTTGTTTTCAACGACCACGCTGAAATCGACTGAAATGTGGAACACAGTCCCGGCTGGACGCTGGGGTATGCTTGTCGCTTCAGATTTCCTGCCGTATTCCGAGAGGATGCGCGAATTCGTCCATCTCCACGCCAGTCCGGAGGACGCTGCGGATTTCGAACGGCGCAACCCCACATTTAATGCAACGAATAGCTCCTCGACGCCTCATATGACTACACCCGGTGCTATCGATACTTGATGCCGCCACGCTGGACTCATACACGACGACAGGTACCAAGCTTATGACGGCGGCTGAAAACAACCATGTGAACTGGCTGGTGGAACAATCGATGCTGCATGCGGCACGCCAGCGCGCCAAGCTCTATTCGGGGCAAGGCCGGTTGTGGCAACAGCCTTACGCGCAGACCCGGCCCCGCGATGCTTCCGCCTTGTCGTCCGTGTGGTTTACCGCCTACCCGGCGTCGATCGTGACCCGCGAGGGCGGCACGGTGCTGGAGGCGTTGGGGGACGAAACCCTGTGGCATGCGCTGTCGAAGATCGGCATCCAGGGCATCCACAACGGCCCGCTGAAAAAGTCCGGCGGCCTGACCGGCATGACCCACACGCCGACCATCGACGGCAATTTCGACCGCATCAGCTTCGAAATCGACCCGCAACTGGGCACCGAGGCGCAGTTGCAGGCGTTGACGCGCATGGCGGCGGCGCACAACGCGGTGATCATCGACGACGTGATCCCGTCCCACACCGGCAAGGGCGCGGATTTTCGCCTGGCGGAGATGGCTTACGAGGACTACCCCGGCCTGTATCACATGGTGGAAATTCGCGAAGAAGATTGGCCGTTGCTGCCCGACGTGGCCGAGGGGCGTGATGCGCAGAACCTCACGCCGCCGGAGGTGGACGCCTTGCGCGACAAGCACTACATCGTTGGCCAGTTGCAGCGGGTAATTTTCTTCGAGCCCGGCGTGAAGGAAACCGACTGGAGCGCAACCCCCGTGGTGATGGGCGTGGATGGCAAACCGCGACGCTGGGTGTACTTGCATTACTTCAAGGAAGGCCAGCCGTCGCTGAACTGGCTGGACCCGACCTTCGCCGCGCAGCAGATGATCATCGGCGACGCCTTGCACGCCATCGACGTGATGGGCGCGAAAATCCTGCGCCTGGATGCCAACGGTTTTCTTGGCGTGGAGCGCAAGCTGGATGGCACCGCCTGGTCGGAGAGCCATCCATTGTCGATCACCGGCAACCAGCTGCTCGGCGGCGCGATTCGCAAGGCGGGCGGGTTCAGCTTCCAGGAGTTGAACCTCACCGTGGACGACATTGCGTCCATGTCCCACGGCGGCGCCGACCTGTCCTATGACTTCATCACGCGCCCCGCCTATCAGCACGCGTTGCTGATGGGCGATGCCGAGTTCCTGCGCCTGATGCTGCGCGAAATGCACCGCCAGGGCATCGACCCAGGCTCGTTGATCCACGCTTTGCAGAACCACGATGAGCTGACCCTGGAACTGGTGCACTTCTGGACCCTGCACGCCCACGACACGTTCCTGTATCAGGGCCAGACCTTCCCCGGCAATATCCTGCGCGAGCACATCCGCGAGCAAATGTACGAGCGCCTGGCCGGCGAGCATGCGCCGTACAACCTCAAGTTCGTGACCAATGGCGTGTCGTGCACCACCGCCAGCATCATCACCGCGGCACTGGGGATTCGTGACCTTGACGCAATTACTTCGGCGGATATTCAGCAGATTCGCCAGATCCATTTACTGCTCGTGATGTACAACGCCATGCAGCCGGGCGTGTTTGCCTTGTCGGGTTGGGACCTGGTGGGGGCGTTGCCGCTGGCCGCCGAAGAGGTTGAGCACCTGATGCAGGATGGCGACACGCGCTGGATTCATCGCGGCGCCTATGACCTGGTCGACCTGAACCCCGACGCAGAGCTGTCCGCCGGGCAGATGCCGCGTTCGAAAAGCCTGTACGGCAGCCTGAACAGCCAGTTGCAGGACCCCGAGTCATTCGCCTCGCAACTGCAGAAAATCCTCGCGGTACGCCGTGCCTACGACATCGCCGCCAGCCGCCAGATCCAGGTGCCGGATGTGCAGCACCCGGGGCTGCTGATCATGGTGCACGAATTACCGGCCGGCAAAGGCATACAAATCACCGCGCTGAACTTCAGCAACACGCCGATCACCGAAACCCTGAACCTGCCCGATATTGCGGCGGGCATGGTGGTGGACATCATCAATGAGCGGGTTGAAGGCGATATCACGGCGGAAGGTGAGTTCACCATCACGCTGGATGCCTATGAGGGCCTGGCGTTGCGTGTGATCAGCAGTTCGCCGATCTAACGCCCGCCACGCTGTTCTTCAAAGGGTCAGCCAATAGCGGTGTTCGTCAACCGCTGTTGGCAGGCTGCGCTTCGAGCGCGCCATAAACCATTCCAGCACCAGGTATTCCGGCAAGCCGCAGCGCCAGTAACGCTCGCCTTCGTGGGCTAGGTGTACGGCTTCTGTGTCGGCCGGGCGGCTGTAGATGAAAGCGTTTTCAATGCCGTAGACATCAAACCACGCGCCCTGCGCTGCGGGCTTGCGGACTACATGGTCGGCAGCCAGCAGCACGTCGAAGCGTTTGATTCCGGCTCGGCTCAACTGCCGCCCTTCGGTGGTGCTGGACGCCGTGGCGATGCAGTAATAACCCATGCGGTTGAGCATTTTTTCAATCTGCATGACATGCGCGTGAAGGGGATCCACGATAAGAATCCGCAAGTGTTTGTCGATCATCGGAGAGTACCTGTCAGCTCGGCGCCGGGCGCGTTACATGTGCGGTTGGCTAGGGGGCCAGCGTAGCGATGACAGGTCGGGGTGGATCTAAGACGGGTCTGAAAGTCCGGCATGCGCGCCGCGACTGTTGATGCGGGGCATGAATGTCACTAGGATCACGCCCTTTTCAAGGGAATGAAACCATGCTTTGCACCCCACACGCGGTTGTTTCGCGCTCAGTCGCGCTGACGCTGTCCAGCCTGGCGCTGACCGGCTGTATTCATTACGAACACAAGAGCGCGGAAGGCCAGCCCGTCGCGCAAGTCGCGACTATCCAGCAGCTCAATAAGCACTTGACGATCACCCGGATCGATGAAGACACGACACTGTACTGGTTGAGCCGGCAGAGCGAATACCGAGTGGGCGCCGGCGTGCACAAGGTTCGCGTCAAATGGTACTTCGGCGAAGCCAGCACGGCGTCCCTTGAGACCACGGTGAACCTGGTCGGTGGCCGTACCTACGGGCTGGACGGCGAGATGTGGAAGGACCACTGGGGCTACAACATTCGTGATATCGAGACGGGGCAGAGCGCCTTCGTTACCGGCCAAGCGGCCAAGGCGCCCTGATCAGGGCAATGGCGTCTTTCATTTGGCCGTCAATGCATGCAGAAACTCAGTGTGTTTCAGCGTCTGGGAAAACATCGGCAATGTGAAGTTTTCGGCGGCCTGTTGCTGCTCGGCGGTGAACGTCGCCGTGCAGTCGGTCAAGGTGACCACGTTGTAGCCCTTTTCATAACCTGAGCGTACCGTGCCCTCGACGCAGCAGTTGGTGAGAAACCCCGCCACCACCAGGTTGTGGATGCCATTGTTGCGCAGCACCAGGTCCAGGCCGGTGGTGGCAAACCCATCCAGGCCGCGTTTGCCTTCGATGACGATATCGTCGGTTTCCTGGGACAGCGCTTCAGTGATCTCGGCGCCCCAGGTGCCGGCAGTGAAGGCGTTGCCGTCGGCGACACCTTTGAGGATCCCGTAGTCGCGCGTGGTCAATTCGGGGTAGCCCTTTGCAAAGCAGATCGGCAAATGAATGATCTTTACCCCCAGTTTGCGCGCTTGCTGCACCGTGGTTGCGGTGTTCGCCAGCATGTCTGTGCTGTGCATCACGTCTTTGACCGCGTCGTGGAATACGCCGCCCTGGGTGGTGAAATCGTTCTGGAATTCAATCAGGACCAGGGCCGTGGTGTGCGGATTCATGGGGATTCTCCGGTAGATGGATCGTAGGCGTTAATCGTAGATCAGCGCCAACCGCGCAATGCCTGCCGTTCGTCCAGTACCCGGCACTCTCGAACAGCTGCCGTCTCTCATGTTTAAGCGCGGGCATTCCTCGCGTCAGACTGGAGAAACAGCATGCACATTGACGAAAATGCACCCGGCAACCGCTCCCAACAGGCCGTTACACGTGAGACGGACAACGAAACCGGCCTGGACCCAAAACGCGGTGAAGGCGAAATCCCGCTGCCGGCGGATGACGATGCACCGCTTGAAGAGGACATGTCGGATGTGGACGCTGCAGATTCGGTAGCCAGCGAACATCCGGACAATTGAGCAAGCGGGTGCGCCTTCAATCGTCTACGGTGAAGGTCACCCAGCCTGGGCCATCGGTGGCGCGTTCGATCTCAACGATCACGCCACCCACCGACGTGCCGTCGGGCAAGTTGACGGCGACAAAATTGGGGTGGCCTGGCCACTGCAGGGGTTTGTCGAAACTCAAGCGTGCGATGGTGGGCTTGCCGCTGCTGGTGAGTTGAATGCTCACCGATTCGTTAAGGTGTTCATCCGACGGCGTGCCAATGTGGCGCGAAGCGGTGATGACACTGGCGATACCCTGATAATCGTAAGACATTGGCTGACCTTCCTCGGTGGAGCGCGGACTTGACCGCGCTGATGTGGTTTGGAGAAGGCCGGACGACCTATCGTTCAATCCAGCTGACCGAAAGACGCTGTTACTTGGCGACCTTGATGCCTTTGAACAACACCAGCAGCAGTACGCACGCGAGCAGTTCAAACGCGGCAACCAGGTACAGGCCTGCCGCCAGGCTGCCGGTCAGGGTTTTCAGCCAGCCAATCATGTAAGGCGCCACAAACCCCGCCAGGTTGCCGATGCCGTTGATCAAGGCGATGCCCCCTGCGGCAGCGGTACCGGCCAGGAAAGCGCCGGGAATCGACCAGAACACCGGAAACGCTGCAAGAATGCCCATGGCGGCGATGGTCAGCGCAATGAGTGCCAGCACGGCGTTGCCCATAAACAACCCGGTACCAATCAGCCCGAGCCCGGCGAGCAGCGCCGCCATGGCGCAATGCACGCGGCGTTCGGCGGTTTTGTCGGAATGAAAGCCGTTCCACAGCATCGCCGCGGTGCCCAGGATGAACGGAATCGAGGAAAGCAGGCCGATGCGCATGGTGTCGTCCACGCCCAGCGCCTTGATCACCGACGGGGTCCAGAACGCAATGGTCGCGTTACCGCTGACCAGGCAGAAATACACCAGCGCACACAACCACAGCTTGGGGTAGCGGATCAGCGAGCGCAGGTCACTGTGCTTGCCGGGCGCCTTGTCTTCGCGGGCAATGGTGTCGCTGACCATCGTGCGTTGCGCCGGGCTCAGCCATTTGGCATTCGCCGGTTTTTCCGGCAGGTAGCGCAATACCAGGAAACCTGCGATCACGGAGGGAATGCCTTCGAGAATGAACAGCCACTGCCAGTTGGCCAGGCTGCCGACCCCGACCATGTGGCTCATGATGAACCCGGCCAGCGGCCCGCCGACCACCCCGGCAATCGCGAAAGAGGTCATGAACATGCCGTTGATTTTCGCGCGCTGTGCCGCCGGGAACCAGTAGGTCAGGTACAGCACCACGCCGGGGAAGAAGCCGGCTTCGAAGGCCCCGAGCAGAAAGCGCAGCAGGTAGAACGACCAGGCACTTTCGACGTAGGCCATGGCGATGGACGTCAGGCCCCACATGATCGTGATGCGGGCCAGGGTACGGCGGGCACCGATTTTTTCCAGGAGCAGATTGCTTGGTACTTCGAAGAAAAAGTAGCCAATAAAGAATATCCCGGCGCCCAGCCCATACACGGCCTCGCTGAAACCCAGGTCCTGCAACATGGCAAGTTTGGCGAAACCGACGTTGACCCGGTCGATCCAGGCCAGCACGAACAGAAACACCAGGAACGGCAGCAGGCGCCAGGCGATCTTGCGATACACCACCGCCACCTCGTCGGACATCGGCGCGTGGTCCAGCTCTATCGGTGAAGTTGCATTACTTGGGTTCATAAGTTGTCTCGTCAATTCGTTGCGCAGCGGGTTACGCAAGCCGATTGGCAGGCGAGTGCGGGCGCACGAGCGGCCGCCGTGGAATTTTTCGTCTAGATCAAACAGCGAACCGAGGGCAGGGCAGGCCTGCCGTTGGTTCAGCGCCCGTGCATCAGGTGCTCTGGCGTAACAGCGCCTCGACGGCGCAAGACACTTGCAGCACGCGCGCGTCCTGACCGTGCAGGCCGGCAATCGACAGCCCGACCGGCAACTCGTCGCCACGCTGGCAAGGCAGGCTCAGGGCGCAGCCGTCCAAAAAGTTGAGCACGCTGGTATTGCGCAACACCAGGCCGTTGGTGGCGAAGAAAGCCGCGTCATCTGCAAGGTCGGCAAGCTTCGGCGGCACCACCGCAACGCTTGGCAGCAACCAGGCATCGGCGTCGCCCAGGCGCTCGCGCGCAACGCTGATCAAGCGCTGGCGTTCGGTCTGGATGTCCAGGTAATCGGCCGCGCTGATCGCCGCACCACGGCGCATTCGTTGCGCCACGCGTGCGTCATAGACTTGGCTGCTGTCGCCTTCGAGCCATTGGCGATGACCGTGCCAGGCCTCGGCGGCCGTCAGCCCACCGGCTGCGTTGATACGCGACAGCTCGTGCAACTCCGGGAAGTCGAACCAGCGGATGCTCGCGCCCGCTTTGGCCAGCAGGTCCAGGCTGCGCTCGAAGGCAGCAGCCACGGTGGCATCCAGTTGATCAAGCACCAGGTCGCGGGTGACCGCCAGGCGCAGGCCGGCCAGCGGCGGGGCGACGGTATCGAGCTGTTCGCCGCTGAGAATCCGGTCCAGCAGGATGCAGTCGGCGACGCTGTTGGACAGCGCGCAGACCGAGTCCAGGCTGATCGCCAGGGGGAAGGTCCCGGTCATTGGCACTCGGCTGGCGCTGGGCTTGAAGCCGGTGAGGTTACAGAACGCCGCAGGGATGCGTATCGAGCCTCCGGTGTCGGTGCCCAAGCCGGCAACCGCCATGCCCAGCGCCACGCTGACCGCGGCGCCAGAGCTGGAACCGCCGGCGACGCGTCCTTGCGCACAGGGCGTAAGTGGGGTGCCATGGTGCGGGTTGAACCCCAGCCCGGAGAATGCGAACTCGCTCATGTTGGTGCGACCGAGCAGGATCGCGCCAGCCGCCCTCAGGCGCTCGACGACGACCGCGTCACGGGTGGCGGGCGGGGCCGCGGCGAGTAGCCGCGAACCGGCCGCGGTGACTTGCCCGGCGACGTCGAACAAATCCTTGATCGACACCGGCAGCCCGGCCAGCGCCGAGGGCACATAGCCGGATGCGCGCGCCAGATCGCTGGCCCGCGCAGCCTGCAAGGCGCTTTGCGCGTCGACGCTGATATAGGCTGCGCCACCGGCCGCGCGATGCGCGTCAATGCGCTTCAATGCCTCTTTGACCAAGGCTTCACTGGTGGTGCGACCCTCGGCCAGGGCCAAGGCAAACGCTGCAATCGTGGTCATCGTGAGTTCACTCGGCGACAGGCAGCGGCTCGACACCATACTGGTGGCGCAGGCTGCGGTTGAGGATGGGGTCGAACAGTTCCATTTCGAACGCTTCGCCGTAGCCCAGCTCGCCGATCACCGATTGCGTGCCGCAGAACATCGCCGTGTCGGCCGGCAACGCGGCGTCGCTGTTGAGTTTGGCCAGCAGGGTTTCCGGCGCCAACAGGTTGGTTACCGGGCCCTGCTGGTACAGCGCGCGCTCGCCATCACGCACACGCCAGGTGCGCATCACCAGGTGGTCCCAATGCTCCTTGACCTCGGCGTAGCGCCACACGTGCTGGGCGATGGGCTTGTCGCACATCTGCTTGGACACGGTCACGTCATAGCTTTCGACCTTGCGGTCGGTGTGGTCCGAACCCAGGCCGATCAACAGGCCCTGATCGCTTGGGATGAGGACGAATTCGGTCTCGCCGGAAGAGTCCTTGCCCGGCACTTGAATGCTCTCGGCGTTGTTCAACAGGTTCGCAGACACGCGGTAGAAGCACGGCACCTGGGTCGGCCGGCGCACGCCCAGCGCTTCCAGTTCGGCAATGTGGTGCTCGACGGCTTCGCTGTTGCGGCCTGCCCAGCCCGCGATAATCAGGTGTTTGATGCTGGCCTGGTGGTCGCCTTGGCCGACGACGTGAAACGTCAATTGGGTCATGAACAGTGCTCGCGGTGAGTGATCAAAGAGTGCGCATGATGGCGCGGCGGAAATCGTCGATATGGTGATGAATCGCGGCGATGGCGGCAGTGCCGTCGCGTTGTTCCACCGCTTCGAGGATTTTCAGGTGATCGTCGTAGATGCGTTCGCTGTGGTGGTTTTCCGACAGGGTCAGGTACCAGAAGCGCGCTTGTTTTTCGTGCAGGTTGCGCAGCAGTTCGGCGAGCACACGATTGTGGGCGGCGGCCGAAATCGACATGTGAAACTGCAGGTCGAGGGACATCAGCCCGTCGACGTCGTGTTTGGCCAGCAGGGCAGGGGTTTGCGCGAGGATGTCGCGCATTGCCTGGATATCCGCCTCTTTGGCGCGTTCGACCGCCAGCTTGACGCACAGCTGTTCGTTACTGACGCGTACTTCGATCATGTCGAGTACATCGTTGAGCGACAGGGCCGTGACCATCACGCCCTTGCGCGGCATGATCGTGACCATGCCTTCCACTTCCAGGCGGTGCAGGGCCTGGTGGATCGGCGTGCGGCCAATGCCCAGTGCGGCGGTCAGCTGGGCTTCGTTGATTGCATCGCCAGGGCGATACTCGCAGCTGATGATGCGTTGTTTGATTTGTGCGTAGGCCAGCTCACGCAGTTGCGCGGCGCTTTTCGTCGGGCCGGTCGCTGGCTGGTGACGGTTGGAAAACTCAGTCGGTTCGGACATGTTCACTCCTGAAAAGCATCTGATATATCAGATGCTTTTCAGAGCAAAGCAAGCTGTATGCCATTTTCTTCAGAAATGACATGCGGCCACGGTTGGCGGGGGCTGGAGGTTTCTTCGGGCTGGCGTGCAACGGCCGAGGGCGGTGTTATTTGTTACCTTTGTGCCCGGTTTTGGAGCCGGTGTGCGCTATTGGTGTGCCGATGAGGTAGCAACACAGGCGCCCGAGTGGCTTTTCGGCTAGTCGCTGAACAGCTCGAACATCAGTTGCCGGAACCACTTATTCGCCGGGTCACGGTTGTACTTGCCGTGCCAGAACAGGTTGATCGCAATCTCCGGCAAGGGCAGCGGCAGCGGCAGGCTCGTCAGTCCGAAAGGGCCCGCGCAACTGTTGGCGAAGCGCTCCGGGACCGTGGCAATCAGGTCGGTGTTCTGCAGGATATGACCCACCGCCACAAAGTGCGGAACCTCCAGGCGAATCTCACGCTGCAGGCCGGCGCGCTGCATGTGCGTGTCGATTTCGCCATGGCCGGTGCTGGCGGCCACGATCCTCACGTGCCCGAACTCGCAGAAGCGCTCGCGGGTCATCGGCTGCTCGGTCAGCGGATGGTCCTTTCGGCACAGGCACACGTAGCGGTGATGAAACAGGCGGCGCTGGTAGAAGCCCGCCTGCAGGTCCGGCAGCAGGCCGACTGCCAGGTCGACCTCGCCATTGGCCAGGCTGTCGGAAAGCTCGGCATGGCTGCGCAAGGTACTCACCGAAACCCCGGGAGCCTGCTTGAGCAGCGCTTCGATCAAGCGCGGCATAAAGTAGATTTCGCCGATATCCGTCATCGCCACCACGAAGCGTTTGCGGCTGGTGGCCGGGTCGAACTCATCGTGGCGGTTGATTGCGCCGTGCAACAGCCCGATGGCCTGGGACACCGGTTCTGCGAGTTGCGCAGCATACGGCGTCGGTTGCATGCCCTTGGGCGTACGCACGAACAGTTCATCACTGAAGGTGGTGCGCAGACGCTTGAGCGCATTGCTGACGGCGGGTTGAGTCAGCCCAAGACTCTCGGCCGCGGCGGAGACGCTGCGGTCCACCAGCATCTGGTTGAAGATCACCAACAGGTTCAGGTCCAACTCGCGCAAATTCATGTTTGGCTCATCGCTCAGCGTATTCAGGCTGGTGATAGTTTGTATGGGGTTAAGGGATTTTATCAATGTTTTGTGAATGGTCATGGTCGCTGTATTTCAACAACAACGATAAGGTTTACCCCCGATCAGCCCTCATTCTGTTTTAAGCGCGTTGTTGTTCAGGTACTGCGACCTAAGCGCGGAGGCGGTGCGCATACTCAAGCGATACTCAATCGTCGCGACCAGCCACATCGAATAGGCCAGTAACTCGACGCCTTCCTCCACGGTGGTCTTGGCCAGGCGCTGATAGCCTTCGCCCAACACCAGGTGCCACAGGCTGCCCATGCCGAAGACGCGGGAAAACAGCAACACGCCAAAACCGGTGGCAAATGCCCCAAAAAACCGCGACTGGGTGAACGCCGCAAGGTCCGCCCAGGTGGTGCGGCGGTCGGTCTTGTTAAAGGCAATTGCCACGCACGCCGCAGCGATCGCCAGGAAGGGGATGCACCAGGCGCTGTGACTGATGGGGTCAAACAGACCGTCCAGCTCACGCATCAACAGGCAGGCGAAAAAGCCCCCGGCCAATGCCTTGAAGCCGGAGCGACCGCCGGTGACGGGAGCGGTCCAGAACAGCAGCGCGATGATGAACAGCATCACTTCCTGGCTGATCTCGGTGAAGGATATTTCCAGGATCTGCGTGCGGAATACGGCGATATCCAGCCAGATCATGCCCAGTGAGAAGCACACAAATCCAACTCTCAATAACAGCGAGCAAGCGGCCGGTTTTAACTCACGTAGATAGGGTTGCAAAACAGCTCCAAATCGCTATGTCTTTGAAATGAGGCCGTATTTGACGATATTTTCACACCCTGCATGTATGGATTATATGGATGGTCAACATCGATGGATTCGATTTTGGGGCGCTGTCCCCGCGTTTACGGCGCCTGCGTAGTTTCGCGTCTGCACAGGTGAGTGTGCAGCAGCCTGAAACCTTGAAATTTTGATCGAAATTTTTGTGAGGCGCCCTTGAAAACCTTCTGGTAGCACCTATTTTGGGTTTTGCGCGATGCCGCAACCGGGTCGCGTCTTAAATCACTTGGAGAAAACTCAGGAGATTTTGCTATGGCTACTACTCTTTCTTTGGCCCCTCTGTTCCGTCAGTCCGTGGGTTTTGATCGCTTCAACGACCTGTTTGAGTCGGCGCTTCGCAGTGAGGCGGGTAATACCTACCCACCGCATAACGTCGAGAAGCACGGTGATGATCAATACCGCATTGTGATTGCAGTGGCGGGTCTCACAGAGGAGGACATAGACATTCAGGTAGAGAAGGGCGTCTTGAGCGTTTCTGGCGGAAAACGTGAAAACGATCAGACGGTGACTTACCTTCACCAAGGCATTGCTCAGCGGGCCTTCCGCTTGTCCTTCCGGCTGGCTGACCATATCGAGGTGCAAGGTGCATCACTGATCAATGGTCTGTTGGCAATCGAGCTGCTTCGCGTTGTACCCGAAGAAGCCAAGCCAAAACGTATCGAGATCGGTACTGCCGGCAAGCCGGACCTGCGTCAGGTCAGCCTGCAATAACGTTATTAAGGCGCTCTTCGGAGCGCCTTTCTTTTCACTGCTCAGCCTGTCGAGACGAGGTAAGCATCTGCCTCAAAAGGGTGGATTACGCTCGTCGGATTTCCTCAGTTTTCAGCACCCATGGCCGATAGCCTCATATAACCAAAGAGGCGGTTGTCCATGTTTAATACCAAGCTCAGAAACCAGCTGGTTTCCCAGGAAGCGGAACTGTCGGAGTTGCGTCAACTACGCGACGGGCTCAACCGTGAAATGCTGACGCTGAGCATCGATCCAACGTTCAACATCATCGCGTGCAATCAAAATTTCGCAGCGGCTTTGGGCTATACCCAAGACCATCTCCTTGGTCGGGCCATGTCGGATATTGTTCCGCAATACGTAGCGAAGCTTCCTTGCTTTCATGATTTCCGCGCAGCAGTCGCTTCAGGCAAATCGATTACCGACGAGTACCGGTATCTGCACGCTGATGGCTCCCTGGTGTGGGTCCACGCGCATTGGCAGCCTATCAAAGACGTTAATGGCAACCTCAGCCGGGTCTCCTGCTGCGCAACAAACATCACGTCACGCCTGGAACAGGCTTCGGAAAATACGTCCTTCATCGACGCGTTGCTGCGTTCAACGGCGGTCATCGAGTTTGACCTCTCAGGGCACGTGCTCCAGGCCAACGACCAGTTCTTGAAAGCGATGGGGTACGACCTGGGTAAAGTGAAAGGCAGCCATCACCGTATCTTTTGCACACCCGAAGAGGTCTCGTCCCAGAAATACAAAGATTTCTGGGCAACGCTGAACAAGGGTGAGTTCGTTGCCGGGCGATTTGAACGTATTGACAGCCGCGGGCAGACCCTATGGCTGGAAGCGACCTACAACCCGGTGTATGACACCGAAGGGGCGCTGTGCAAAGTGGTCAAGTTTGCCACGGTGGTGACTGACCAGGTTGCCCGGGAAAAAGAGGTCAGCGAGGCTGCCAGGACTGCATTTGAAATTTCCCGGCAAACCGATGTCAGCGCTCAGCATGGCGCAGTCGTCGTCAACGACACGATGCATACCATGCGTAAAATCGCCGTGGATATGCAGGCTGCCTCCGGCGGAGTCGAAGCGCTCGGTAAACAGTCATTGTTGATCAGCTCGATTATTCAGACGATCAGCAGCATTGCCCAACAGACGAACCTGTTGGCGTTGAACGCTGCGATTGAAGCCGCTCGTGCGGGCGAGCAGGGCCGAGGCTTCGCCGTCGTAGCGGATGAGGTCCGACAATTGGCCGGGCGCACCAGCAGCGCCACGGAAGAAATCGCTGCTGTCGTCCTGCAAAACAAGAAGCTGGTCGACGAGACCGTGAGTGAGATGGCCAACAGCAAGTCCCAGGCGGAACAGGGCCTGGTATTGGCTACTCAGGCCGGCGAGGTCATTGTGGAGATCCAGGATGGCGCCAGGCGTGTAGTGGACGCGGTAGGCAAATTTGCTCATCAGTTGGGCTGAAAAGCGCCGTCATCACCTGCCCGCGGGCGCTAGGGTAAATAATGGCTAACCCATGCCTCTAACTCGTTAGCAGGCATTGGCTTGGCGATCAAATACCCCTGCGCCTCGTGGCAGCCCCATGCCTTCACCAGATTGAAAATCTCCCGGGTTTCAACGCCCTCAGCCACCACTCGGTATCCCAGGCCGCTGGCCAATTCAATCAGGGTTTTCACCAGGCGTTTGTCTTTTTCATTGGTTGTCAGGTTGCTGATCAAGGACTGATCGAGCTTGACCGTGCTGGTTGGCAGCGTGGTGAGGTAGGTCCAGTTGCTGTAACCCGTGCCGAAGTCGTCGATGGCGACTACGACACCCAGGTTTCGCAGGCGCGTGAGTTGCCGAACGACTTCACTTGGGTCGGTCATGAGCGTGCTTTCAGTGAACTCCAATTCCAGCCGATCCGGACGCAGGTGTCGGGCCTTGAGGCGATCGATTAATGTGTCGACGAAGGCGGGGCTTTCCAGGTCGCCGACCGTGACATTCATCGCGATTTTCAAGTCAAGCCCCTGCTCAAGCCATAAAGTGGCCTGCTCTATCACCGCTCCCAGCACCCATGAAGTCAGGGAAGGCATCAAGGCGGTTTTTTCAGCCAGCGGTATGAATTCTGCTGGGCTGATGGTCCCCAGTTGGGGGTGATCCCAGCGCAGGAGGGCTTCTACCGCTGCGCACGCACCGCCAGGCAAACTGATTTTCGGTTGAAACACCAGCCTGAGTTGGTCGTTGACGTGGAGGGCTTCCGACAACGAGCTCAGCAGGGTGAAGGCCCGTCGTTGCGCGGCATCGAACGTGGGCTCATAGAGCAGGTAGCCCAAGCCACGGTCCCTGGCTGCATCGGCAGTGCTGATGACCAGGCGCAGCCAGTCTTGCTCATCGCTGCTGGTAATCGGCAGGGCGCCGATCCCGACTTGCATCGGGATCGGAATGCCGTGGCATTCGACAGCCGTCTTGAAGTTTTCAATGATTCGCGTGCTGATGGTCTCTCTTTCAACATTTCCCGGCAGCAGGAAACCAAAGCGGGTCGGGCTGATTTTGTACAGCAGGCATCCAGACGGCAGGAGCCCCTGCAAACGTCTTTTTATCTCAAGGATCAGATCCTCCGCAAAGCGGTAACCCAGCGCCTTGACGACATCGTTGAGAAACTTGGGTGAGGTGACGTCAACCGCATAAATCGTGATCGCTGCGCCGCGGCCGAGCGCTTCCCGTATGTCCTCTTCGAAGCGAAGGCGATTAAAAAGGCCGGTCGGTTGGTCAATATAATTTCTGGAGCGTACGCCCATGATCTGCATCATCACGAGTTCGGCCAAGTGGCTGAGCATCGCTGCGTCGCGTGAATTCATCGGCTCACGCGCAACAGTATCGATAAAGCACAGGCTGCCCAGCGATAAGCCGTCATCGGTCAGGAGCGGGGCGCTCGCGTAATAGCGGATGAAGGGTGCGCCAGTCACCAACAGGTTGGATTTGAAACGAGGGTCACTGCGCGCATCCAGGATCTCGAGTGGCTGATTATCCAGCAGCGAGTACGCACAGAACGAGGCACTTCTCGGTGTAGAACATTCCTCGATTCCGACGCGTGCCTTAAACCATTGCTCGTGCTCATCGACGATGGAAATCAAGGCAATCGGCGCGTTGAAGTATTCAGCCGTCATCGCCACGATTTTATTGAAAACAGGGTCCTCTTGAGTGTCACGCGCACATAACTGCGCCACACGTTCCAGCCGCTTTGACTCCGTCTCGGGAAGGGGCGCACCGTCGTCCATGATTAGCTCCATTTAACAATAGCTTTTGCAGACGATATCAAATTCAGGCGGCAAGGTTCGACTCGAATTGACCATTGGCCACTGAGCGGACCAGATGGGCCAATGTACAGGGTATTGGATGTGAATCGGCAGACCGCCGAGAGATGGAATAAGCAAGCTCGCCCCGCGACATCGCGGGGCGAGATTTCTGCTGCTTTCAGACTTCTTGCGGACACTATGACGAGCGTACGGTGTTACACCACCGCCGCGGCCGTGGCGGGTTCACCGTCGACCACTACGTTGTACGGTGCCTGTTCGCGATCACGCAGGCCGTAATCACGAATCACCGACGTCACGCGCACGCGATAGTCATCGAAAATTTTGTCGCGCCCGGCGCGCTGGGCCGACAGGTGGGCAGTCACGTTGCGCCACTGCACCACGGCTTCCTCATCGCGCCAGGTGGTGACTGACATCACTTTCTTGGGGTTCAGCGTGCTTTGAAAGCACTCGACAGAGATAAACCCGTCCATGGGTTCGAGCAGCGGAGTCAGCTTGTTGACCAGGTCAACATAGGTCTCGCCCTGGCCTGGCAGTGCCTGTAACTCAAACAAAACAACGATCATTTTTGACTCCTCATCCTTGACGGTATTTTTCAGGTGGTTTTACACGGTGCACAGCGGTGGGCGGTTGCCGACCACCTTTAGTGTTTTATCGGCGTGTTCAGGTTGTTCAGCCAGGCCCGCATGACGTGCCCCGCCGCGCGGGTCAGGCGGTCGCCGAGGTGGATGGCCTCGTCGCGCAACGCAACGGGGTCGATGCCGGCTTGAGCCAGTTCGCTGGCATGGCCAACCAGCCATTGCTCGATGTTGGCGGTATCAGCTTCGAGGTGAAATTGCAGGCCCAGAATCGTATTGCCCACGGCGAACGCCTGGTGCGCACCCACTTGGGTACTGGCCAGCAGCACAGCGCCTTCCGGCACATCAAACTGGTCGCCGTGCCAGTGCAGCACGGGGGTGTCCAGCAGCGCGGCGAGCGGCGAGTCTCGACCGGCCGCAGTGAGGATCAACGGTGAAAAACCGATCTCCTTGACCCCCATCGGGTAGACGTTGGCGTGCATGGCGCGGGCGATCAATTGCGCACCGAGGCAGATGCCCAGCAGGGGATTGCCGGACGCAACGCGCTGGCGTACCAACGCCAATTCGTCGTGCAAAAACGGGTACAGCTGCTCGTCATAAGCGCCAATAGGCCCGCCAAGTATGATCAGCAAGTCGGCTTGCAGCACCGGTTCGCTGTAGAGGGCGTCGACCGTGGGGTCCATGTAAATCAGCGTATAGCCTTGTTCGGCAAGGACGGCATCCAGGGTGCCAACGTCTTCGAAGTGAATGTGGCGCAATGCAATGGCAGTTTTCATGGGAAAAACCAATGGTTGAAGTAAAGGCGGTAAGTGTTCATGCCGTGGTGCAAAGGTCGACGTTGATCGTCCCGGATTGCGGAAAGGTGCAGCAGGCGAGGGCGTAGCCTTCGGCCTTGTCCTTGTCCGTCAGGCAAAAGTCGGGCTCCAGGGTGTAGTGCCCCTGCGACACCTTCAGCCGGCAGTGGCCGCAGATGCCGGCTCGGCAGAGGCTGCGCACCGTAATACCGCTGGTCTCGAGCATCTCCAGCAAACTATTGCCGGCGACCGGCTCTAGCACCTGATCGTTGTGCTTCAAGTGCAGGCGCAGCGTTGCGTCGGCCTGAGCCTCAGGCTGCGCAGTGGTGACCGGCGCGGCCGGTGGCGTGAATGACTCGATCAGCAAGTGGCTGTCGGGGAACATGGCGAGTGTGTGTTCGCGCATGCCCTGGGCGAAGCCATGGCTGCCGCAGATCACCACGCGCTCGGGGTTACCCAGCCGGTTCAGGTCCTGGGCTCGGGGGCGACCGGCGCGGAAGTGTCCGTTGCGGTTGACCGCTTCGCGGGTAACGAACACCTGCAAGGAGAACCACGATGTGGTCAGCTCAAGCGCCAGCAACTCCTTTAGAAACACAATCTCGGTGATCGACGGCACACACAGCAACAGGCTCACGTCGGGCACCGCCAATCCGCGTCGTGCGCGCTCGGCCAGGCCGCGCAGCAACGCAATCGGCAAGGTAATACCGATGCCGCCGGCGAGCATGCCGACCTGTCGGCAACCCAGGACCGACGCCAGCGAAATCTCCCCGGCCACACACTGCACCGCGGTAGCCGAGCCGGCGTGCAGCGTAGCGTGCAACTGGTCTGACACCCCGCCATGGCCTTCGCGCTTGACCGCAATATCGAAGCGGTCGGCGCCGTGCTTGCGGGTGATCGAATACAGCCGCTGGTGATGGGTGCCCGCCGTGTCGGCGGCGTGCAGGGCCACGTGTTTGCCTGGCTCCAGGCTGTCGAGGAATTCGGCGGGTGCTTCCACCACGCGCAGGGTGAGCACTTTTACGCTGGCTGTTTCCATGCTCACGTGTTCGCACAGGGCCTTGAAATCGGTGATAGCGTTCATGCGCGGGCCTTCTCGCCTAAGGTTTCAATGGCGTGCTCGGCGCTGCTGAGGCCGTTGCCGGTCAAGCCGATCCGGTCTATCAGGGCTTCCAGCGAATCGGTGTAAACGCTGATTTCGTTGTTGTCGCCCACGTCATGCAGGATCTCGCCGGCATGGGGGAAATCCAGCAGCGAAAACACCGTGGACCATGCGCCCATTTCGTTATTGGCGAACATCTGCACCGTGCGCAGGATGATCGAGCGCAGGTACTCGCGTTCCTTGCGACTCAGGCCATTGACGATGTCGGAGGCGACGAAGCTGAAGACGCTGGAATGGCTCCATTCGTCGATCGCATGGGTGCGCGTGACCTCATGGCAGACCGCCTGAATGCTGGCGTCCTCAGCCATGGTCTTGAGGTAGTCGGTGATCAGCGTTTCGCTGGCGCACGCGACGCCGAAGCGGGTCAGGCGGCGCTCCCATTCGGCAGTGCAGTTGGCCAGCAGGGCCTCGCGCCAGGTCACCAGGTTGAAGGCGCTGAAGTCCAGCGGCGTGAGTTTGCGCATGTCATAGATATAGTTGCAGGCCATGATGGACATGCGTGTGTGCAGGGCTTCATCGAGCAGTGCCTGAGACATCACGTCTTGCAGCAGGGCGCGATTGTTGCTCGGCGGCGGGGTCTTGATAATGTCCTCGCAGGCCGGCACGACCACATCGCATTCGATGTAGATGGTCTTGAGGTTGTAGATGCCCCACGCATAGGAGAGGCATTTGGATTGCAGGTCTTGAGGGGCTTCGAGCCAGGCCTGGTGATGACGAAATGGTAGCAGCGACAGACTGAAGTCGTGCTTATCGGCATCAAAGGCCAGGCCCCAGTAGTTCGGTTGCGGGTTGTTGACGGCGGCGCGGGTTTTCCACAGCGTGGAGAGTTTGGCCAGCATGTTTTTTACCACGTCATCGGTACCACAATTCAAACGTTCCATGTTTTAACTCCAAGGAAATAGGGGTTCGGGTTTACCGTGCAGTCCTTGCAAACTGACGAGTCCGCACAAGCGAAGCGTGCAGCGCAACAAATGCGGGACGCTGCCCTCCAAGTCTGCGGCAAAAACACCGTGATGCTGTTGACCCAGGTCACTTGAATGCCACGTGCAGAACCATGATTTTTCTTGCCCTGGCCATGGAACGCTCCTGCATCAGAGTCAGCACAACGGTCAGGCCCATGAAAGTGCGCTGCGGCGACCTGAGGCAACAAACCGGTACGAATCGTCATGGCGAAATCTGTGGAGTGGGCGTGGCAAAATCGGTGCGGAGCTTAATGAGGCGATGGTCTTGCTCGATAGTCCATTGTCGACCAAGCCACCAGACCACTTTAAATGGTGGGGATGTCACCACGTCTGCCCTTGGTTAGGCGCTGTGGCAACAGCGTCGAGCGCGGTGGTCTGCACCACCGGCACGAACTGGTATGGTTGGCCGGCCCGTAGGCGGCTAGGGTAGTGCGGCGTGTTATCGGGCGTTTACACAGGGAGTGACCATGCCGCATTTCGCTTATCAGGAGGGCCACGCGCTGCCAGGCGTCAGTGGCGTCGCGCTGCCCCAGGTGGACGCGGAGGTCTGGCGTGCCATCGACGCCGAGCGCCAGCGCCAGGTGCAATCAATCGAGCTGATCGCCGCCGAAAATGTGGTCAGTCGTGCGGTGCTCGAGGCCCAGGGCTCGGTGCTGACCAACAAATATGCCGAGGGTTATCCAGGCCGTCGCTACTACGCCAGTTGCTGCAATGTCGATGCCATTGAAGAACTCGCCATCGAGCGGGCCAGGCAGTTGTTCAGCTGTGCCTATGCCAACCTGCAACCCCATTCCGGCAGCCAAGCCAACCAGGCAGTGTTTCTGGCGCTGCTGGCGCCGGGGGACAAGATTCTGGGCCTGGACCTCAAGTCCGGCGGGCACTTGTCCCATGGTGCGGCGTTCAACTTGTCCGGGCGCTGGTTCCAGGCCCTCAGCTATGGCGTGGACCCGGTGACCCACCGGGTCGACATGGATCAGGTCGAGCAGATCGCCCGACGAGAACGTCCACGCCTGATCATCGCCGGGGCCTCGGCGTATTCACGGGTGCTGGATTTCGCCAGGTTTCGTGCGATTGCCAACGAGGTGGGTGCGTTCCTGATGGCCGACATCGCCCACGTCGCCGGGCTGGTCGCAGGTGGGGCGTATCCGTCGCCCGTGCCGTTCGCCCATGTCACCACCCTCAGTACCCATGCCACGTTGCGCGGGCCGCGCGGCGGGATGATCCTGTGCAATGAGCAGTCCATTGCGCAGAAGATCAACGCGGCGGTGTACCCCGGCCTGCAAAGCGCAGCGCTGATGCACAGCGTTGCGGCCAAGGCCGTGGCGCTCGGCGAGGCATTGCAACCGGGCTTTGGCGCTTATACCCATGCGGTGGTCGCCAATGCCCAGGCCCTGTGCGGCCGATTGGCTGAAGGTGGGCTATTGGTCGTGTCGGGCGGCACCGACTGTCACTTGGGGGTCATCGACCTGCGGCCCTGGGGCCTGGTCGGGAATGTCGCCGAACGTGCGTTGGAGGCAATCGGCATTACGGTGAACAAAAACGTGGTGCCGGGCGATGAGGTCAAGCCAACCGTGGCGTCCGGCATTCGTCTCGGCAGTGCGGCGTGCACCTCGCGTGGCATGGGCGTCGATGAATTCCGGGAGATCGGCGACATGATTCTGGCCATGCTCGGAGGCGTGCGCAGCGGTGCCCTCGACGGTCGCACTGAACGCTCGATTCGTGAAGGTATCAGCGACCTGACCAAGCGTTTCAAGCTGCCGTATTAACTGAAAAGGCATTCCAGTGCCCGGCCTCATCCGCTAAATTTTCAGGGCATTCGCCAGGCGCAACATGGCGGCCTCTATTTCATACGCAGTCAGGGAGGAATAGCCGAGCAGCCAGCCCTGTTGCTTCGGTTCACCCGCATACAAGCCGCTGAGACCGGACAATTGCACGCCGGCAGTGGCGGCCTGGCGGATGGTTTTTTCCTCGGACCATCCGGCTTTCAGCAAGCAGGGGATTTGCAACCCGCCCGGCGGCAGTTCGGCGCTGACCACCGCGCTCAAGTACTTGCCGATCGCGTCGTGCATGATCGAGCGGCGTCCGGCGTACAGCTTGCGCATGGCCCGCACATGCGCGTTGTAATGGCCGTCCTCCATAAAGCGCGCCAGCGTCAGTTGCAGTGTTTGCGGCGTGTGGCCGTCCATCATGCTGCGCGCATAGGCAAAGGGCTTTACCAGTTCCGGGGGCAGCACCATGTACCCCATGCGCAGGCCGGGGTAGAGGGTCTTGCTGAACGTGCCGATGTAGAGCGTGCGCTGGTACTTGTCCAGGCCCTGCACGCACGCCGTGGGTTGCCCGTCGTAGTGGAACTCGCTGTCGTAGTCATCCTCGATGATCCACTTGCCTTTTTGCGCCGCCCAATTGATCAATTCCAGACGCCGCTCCAGCGGCAACGTCGCGCCGGTGGGGTATTGGTGAGAGGGCGTGACATACACACAATTGGCGCCGCTGCGGTCGGCGTACAGCAGGTCAGTGCGGATGCCGTGTTCATCAACATCAATCGGCAGCACCTTGGTTTCGGCGATCTGGAAGGCCTTGCGGGCGCCGTAATAGCCGGGGTTTTCCAGCAGGATCGGCTTGCCGGCGTCCACCAGCAATTGCGCGCACAGATACAACGCCTGACGCGTACTGCTCAATACCAGGACCTGGTCGGGGGAACATTTGGCGCCGCGTTCGAGGTTCAGGTAGGTGGCAATCGCTTTGCGCAGTGGCTCGGCGCCTTGTGGGTCGCCATGCAACAGCACGCTCGCGCGATAGTCCTTCATGACCTGGCGCTGCAAACGCTCCCAGACATCCGTCGGGAAACTGCGGGTTTCCGGCAGGCCGGTGGCGAACGCCTTGATCACTTGCTGATCGCGCACGCCGCCGGTGTCGAAGATCATCCGCCCGCGCTGGCTGAGTTCGGCGCCCGGTGCGGCGCCACTGCTCCTGACTTCCTGAGCCTTGAGACGGCGGCGGCCGGCACCGCGCAATTCCACGCCCACCGTGTCGCAGACGTAACTGCCGGCGCCTTCGCGGCGCACGATAAACCCGTCCCGATGCAATTGCACATAGGCGTTCTCAACGGTGTCGCGGGCGCACCCCAGTGACTTGGACAGCACCCGCGTGGCCGGCAGTTTCAAGCCCGGGCCGAGGGCGCCGTCAAGTATCAGCGCGCGCAATGCACGTTGAATCCGCTGGTGCAGGTCCAGCAGCTGAAATTCCGCGTCGTTGAGGCGCATCTTCAGGGTTTCGAGCTCGAAAGTTTTCGCCATGTGGTCTGCTCTCTCTCCATGAACTGGCAGGTAAAGGCAGGCCAGTTTATCCGTAGACTCCGGCCCTCGCCACCCCAGGGCTTTAATTCGGTGATGCCGCACAGGGCGAGCGTTCTTGAACAGGAGTTACTCAACCATGGCTCGGTCACACAACTTCAGCGCAGGCCCCACCGCGGTGCCGTTGGACGTCCTCACTCAGGCGCACGAGGAGTTTTTCGATTTTGCCGGCACCGGCATGTCGGTGATGGAAATCAGCCATCGTTCGCAGGTGTTCATGGCCGTGGCCAGTGAGGCCGAGCAGGACCTGCGCGATATCCTCGGGGTGCCGCCCGCCTACAAAGTACTGTTCCTGCAAGGGGGCGCCTCGCTGCAGTTCGCGCAAGTGCCGATGAACCTGATCGGCGACAAAGGCACCGCGGATTACCTGCACACCGGCCTCTGGTCGGGCAAGGCGATCGAGGCTGCACGGCGCTACTGCGATGTGCGCGTGGTTGCCAGCGCCCACACGACCGGTTTCGACCGCGTCCCCCACGCCTTGGACTGGCGCCTTAACGCCGACGCCGCCTACTTGCATTACACCGAGAATGAAACGGTGCACGGCGTGCAGTTCATCGACGCGCCCGCGAGCGACGCGCCGCTGGTGTGCGATGCCTGCTCAAGCCTGCTGTCCAAGCCGATCGACATCGCCAGGCACGGTCTGGTGTACGCCGCCGCGCAGAAAAACATGGGCGTGGCCGGGTTGACGGTGGTCATCATCGACCCGGCGCTGCTGGAGCGATCCCATGCCTTTACCCCGGACATTCTCAACTACGCGCGCATCAGCGATGCACAGTCGATGCTCAATACCCCGGCAACCTTTTCCTGGTACCTCACCGGCCTGACGCTGAAGTGGATCAAGCACAGCGGCGGTCTGCAGGCCCTGCATCAGCGCAATCAGGCCAAGGCGCAAATGCTGTACCGCGCCATCGACGGGAGCGACGGGTTTTATCGCAACTCGGTGCAGGCAGCGTATCGCTCCATCAACAACGTGCCCTTGCGGCTGGCCGAGGTGGCGCTGGAGAAAACCTTTTTGCGGTGCGCCGAGCACGCCGGTCTCAATGGCCTCAAAGGCCACGCCAGCGTCGGTGGCCTGCGCGCCAGCCTCTACAACGCCGTGTCAGTGCCGGCAGTCGAGGCGCTGTGCGATTTCATGAGCGCGTTTGCGCGCGAGCATGGCTGAGCCGACCACACAAAGTGGTCTGGTCTGCTGCGTTAAAGCGTAGGGGTAAAACCTGCCATTCAACCGCTATAAATGACCGCTTACCAGCGGCCGGATACATCGTCCAGCAAGGAGCCAAGACCTATGTCATCTACTCAAGCCCCCTCGTCCCTGCGTCTGCGGGACCTGCTGCACCCGGTGGTTGCCGGGTTGATTTCGGTGATCGTCAACTACGGCGGCACTTTCATCCTGGTGTTTCAGGCCGCCAAGGTCGCCGGTCTCAGCCCTGAGTTGACGGCGTCGTGGGTGTGGTCGGTGTCGATCGGGGTAGGGGTGACCGGGCTGTTCCTCAGTTGGGTGAGCCGTGAGCCGATCATCACCGCCTGGTCGACCCCGGCGGCGGCGTTTTTGATCGTCGCCCTGGCGACCACGCCCTACGCCGAGGCCATCGGCGCGTACATGATTTCGGCGGCAGCGTTCGTGCTGCTGGGCGTGTCCGGTTACTTTGAAAAAGCCGTTCGCCTGATCCCGCCTGGGGTAGCCGCGGGCTTGTTGGGCGGCATCCTGCTGCAGTTCGGCATTGGCGCGTTTGCCAGCATGAGCATCGACCCGTTATTGGTCGGGGTGTTGATCGGCGCCTACATCCTGTTCAAGCGCTTGAGTGCGCGCTACGCGGTGGTCGGCATTCTGGTGCTGGGGCTTGGCTTTCTGCTGATGCAGGGGCGCGTGGACTTCACGGGGCTGACGCTGGAGTTTGCGACACCGATATTTACCCGCCCTGAGTTCTCGGTGAATGCGCTGTTGAGCGTGGCGCTGCCGCTGTTTCTGATCACCCTTACCGGGCAGTACATGCCGGGCATGCTGGTGCTGCGCAGTGACGGCTTCAACACCAGTGCCAACCCGATCCTCAGCGTGACCGGGCTGGGCTCGCTGCTGATGGCGCCGTTCGGTTCGCATGCCTTCAACATCGCGGCGATCACGGCTGCGATCTGCACGGGCAAGGAAGCGTCCGAAGACCCGTCCAAGCGCTGGATCGCAGGCGTGGCCGCGGGCATCTTCTACATCCTGGTGGGGATCTTCGGCGTGACTCTGGCGGCAGTGTTCATGGCCTTCCCGGCGACCTTCATCACCACCCTGGCCGGGCTGGCCCTGTTGGGCACACTCGGCGCGAGCCTGGCCAATGCCATGGCTGACGTGAAATCGCGCGAAGCGTCGCTGATCACCTTTCTGGCCTGCGCGGCCAATATCACCTTGCTGGGCATCGGCGGCGCGTTCTGGGGCCTGGTCATCGGCTTGGCGGCCTACGCCGTGCTCAATGGGCAGTTACCGCGTCGTGCCAAGACGGCTGTCCCACCGGCCGAACCGGTTGCAGTGCGTGCCAAAGGAGCGACCCACTGATGCCTGATCAAACCGAAGGCCTGCACACCCTGCACGGGCGTTACCCAAAGGCCGACAGTGTCGATGACTTTCGCCGCAACCTGGAAGCGGTGCAGCAACGCATTGCCCAGGCGTGCCGGCGGGTAGGGCGGGACCCGGCGGATGTGCGCTTGCTGCCGGTCAGCAAAACTTTTGATGAAGCGCATCTGCGCCTGGCCTATGCCGCCGGCTGCCGCCTGCTGGGCGAAAACAAGGTGCAGGAAGCGCAGGGCAAGTGGCAAGCCATGGCCGACCTGCACGACCTGCAATGGTCGGTGATCGGCCACTTGCAGACCAACAAGGTCAAGCAGGTCGCGCGCTTTGCCAGCGAGTTCCAGGCGCTGGACAGCCTGCGGGTGGCCGAGGCGCTGGACCGTCGTTTGCGTATTGAAGGTCGGCAGATGGACGTGTTCGTTCAGGTCAATACCTCCGGAGAAGCCAGCAAATACGGGCTGCTGCCCGATGACGTGGCGGCGTTCCTGGACGCTATGCCCGCGTTCCCGACCCTGAGGGTTCACGGGTTGATGACGCTGGCGCTGTTTTCGCCCGACGTGGTGCGGGTGCGCCCGTGCTTTGTCCGTCTGCGTGAATTGCGCGACCGCTTGCGTGCTTGCGCCCCTGCTGAGGTGTCGCTGCAGGAGCTGTCGATGGGCATGTCGGGTGACTTTGAAATCGCCATTGAGGAGGGCGCGACTGTGGTGCGCGTCGGGCAAGCGATCTTCGGTGCCCGAGCCCTGCCGGATGCGTACTACTGGCCGACTGCCGATGCGCGCCCGCTCGGTGAAGACACGTTCACCTCGACCACGCCCACCCGTTGATCCCTTCTACAGGAAGCCTCGCAATGTCCGCTGCACCCGCTTACCTCATGCACACCTCGGCCCGCCAACCGGTTTCGTTCAGCCGAGGCCTGGGCGCCTCGTTGTGGGACACCGAGGGTGTTGAATACCTGGACGCCATCGCCGGTGTGGCGGTGACAAGCCTGGGGCATGCCAACCCCGAAATTGCCACGGCTATTGCCGAGCAGGCCACGGTGTTGCTGCACACCACCAACCTGTTTCGCATCCCCTGGCAGGAGCAATTGGGCGAACGGCTGTGCCGGCTCTCGGGCATGCAACGCGCATTTTTCTGCAACTCCGGAGCGGAGGCCAATGAAGCGGCGCTCAAACTCGCGCGCCTGCACGCCAACGCCCGGCAGGTGGCACAGCCGCAAGTGTTGGTGATGGACAACAGTTTTCACGGGCGCACCCTGGCGACCCTCGCCGCCACCGGCAACCCCGCCGTGCATCGTGGCTTCGAACCCTTGATGCCGGGCTTTGTGCGCGTGCCTTACGACGACATCGAGGCGCTGCGCCAGGTTGCGGCGAAGTCACCCGATATCGTCGCGGTGCTCGTCGAGCCGGTGCAGGGCGAGGGCGGCGTGCATGCCGCCTCTGCCGGCTACCTGCAGGCCCTGCGCGAGCTGTGTGATGAACACGACTGGCTGATGATGATCGACGAGGTGCAGACCGGACTGGGCCGCACCGGTGCCTGGTTTGGCTTTGAGCATGCGGGCATTCAACCGGATGTCATTACCCTGGCCAAAGCGCTGGGCAACGGTTACCCCATCGGCGCGTGCCTGGCGCGCGGCAAGGCCGCCGAGCTGTTTTCCCCCGGGCACCATGCGTCCACGTTCGGCGGCAACCCGCTGGCCTGCCGCGTGGGCTGCACGGTGCTCGACATCATGCAGCGCGATCACATCCCGCAACGCGCTGCCGCCTCGGGCCGACGCTTGTTGGCGGCCCTGAAGCGGGCGCTGGGCAACCACCCTGAGGTGGTGTCCGTTCGTGGTATCGGCTTGATGATCGGGATTGAACTCAGTGCCCCGTGCGCCGAACTGGTCGGCCGCGCCCGCGAAGAACAACGTCTGCTGATCACCGTCACACGGGGCACCACCGTGCGCCTGTTGCCGCCGCTGATCTGCACTGACGCACAGATCGACGACATCGCCGCGCGCCTCACGCGCTTGCTGTCACCCGCCGCTTGAATTCTGACCAAGGACACTGTGCCCATGTACGACTCGACACTGACCCTCAACGCTTTCGACCCTGAGCTGTATGAATCGATTCACCACGAAGAGCATCGCCAGGAAGACCATATCGAGCTGATCGCCTCGGAAAACTACGCCAGCCCGCTGGTGATGAAAACCCAGAGCACAGTGCTCACCAACAAGTATGCCGAAGGCTACCCCGGCAAGCGTTATTACAGCGGTTGCGAATACGTCGACGTGGCCGAGCGGCTGGCCATTAAACGGGCCAAGGCCCTGTTCGACTGTGACTACGCCAACGTGCAACCGCATGCGGGCGCCCAGGCCAACGCGGCGGTGTTCCTGGCCCTGATCAACCCCGGCGATACGGTGATGGGCATGAACCTGGCCCAAGGCGGTCACTTGACCCACGGCAACCCCGCCAATTTTTCCGGGCGCCACTACACCATCGTGCCTTACGGGCTGGACCCGAAAACCGGCTTTCTCGACTATGACGAGATGGAGCGCATCGCCCTGCAGACGCGCCCCAAAATGTTGATCGGCGGTTTTTCCGCGTATTCGCGTTACAAGGACTGGGCCCGCATGCGCAGCATTGCCGACAAGGTCGGGGCTATTTTCTGGGTCGATATGGCCCACGTCGCCGGGCTGGTCGCCGCGGGCGAATACCCGGACCCGCTTCCGCATGCGCATGTGGTCACCAGCACCACGCACAAAACCCTGCGCGGGCCGCGTGGCGGTTTGATTTTGTCCAAGGGAGGGGATGAAGCCTTCTACAAGAAGCTCGACTCTGCTGTGTTTCCCGGCGTGCAGGGCGGCCCGCTGATGCACCAGATCGCGGCCAAGGCCGTGGCTTTCAAGGAAGCGCTTGCGCCGGAGTTCAGCATCTACCAGACCCAAGTGGTCATCAATGCCCGGGCCATGGCCGAGGTGTTGCAAAAGCGCGGGTACAAGATCGTCTCGGGCGGCACCGACAACCACATGATGCTGATCGACCTGTCCGACAAACCCTACACCGGCAAGGAGGCCGACGCGGCCCTGAGCAGTGCCTATATCACTGCCAACAAAAACTCGGTGCCGAATGATCCGCGCTCACCGTTTGTGACGTCCGGCCTGCGTATCGGCACCCCGGCCGTGACCACCCGTGGGTTTGGCGTGGAGAGCTGCAAGCAAGTGGCCGGCTGGTTGTGCGACGTGCTGGACGCGCTGGAAAACGGCGACAGCGACACGGTCGCGCACCACGTGCGCGAACAGGTTGTCGCGCTGTGCCGTCGTTTTCCGGTCTATCGCTGAGCCTGGCCTGGCCATTGCCTGATCGGGTGGTGGCCGGGTGCATTCCAGATCCGATGTCCTGAAACAGTCGCCGGAAATCAGGGTCTGGACGCGATTTCCTCTAAATGTTGTAAAAGGTCCTGGGGGTCCTCGTACACCCTCAGGGCTCCGGCCCTTTCGAGCTCGCTGATGTCGTAGCCACCTGAAAGCAAGCCGACGCCTGTTGCTTTGCAACGCCTTGCTGCAAGCATGTCCCATATGGCATCGCCAACCACTACACAGTCCTCGATCGGTGCCTTGAGCTTTTGCGCTGCAGCAAGGAAAAGATCTGGATCCGGTTTGCCATATTTGACATCGTCGCGGGTGATTATATTAATGTCGTCAATATCCAGACCAAGCGCTTTCAAGTTGATTTTGGCTGTAGAAAGCCCCCCGCTGGTGGCGATACACCACTGTATCTTTTCGCGGGTGAGCGTCTGTAATAGGTCCACTGCACCTGGGAGCGCGGTGATTTGGCTTTGGAGCGCTTCATACGCAGCGGCATGTTTTCTACTTAAAACCTTGCCTTGCTCTTCAGTAATCTCAACACCTGTTTCACGCGACAAGGTTTTCAACATCAGCCCGCCGCTCATACCGATCTTTCTATGAATACGCCACATGGCCAGCGGGATGTTCTCGGCATCAAGTGCCTCTTTCCATGCCGCTACGTTTTGGTACACGCTGTCGGTCAGCGTGCCATCAAGGTCGAATATGAAAGATGTTTGGGGTCGCATGGAAATTCTCCAATAAATGACATTCTCGCGCCGACAGGTCTGAGACTCAAGACCGCCACGCGTTCATTATTTCTCGGCGTTGCGATGGCCCAGGTAGCCAGGAAGGGCGACGCCAAATTGCCCGGCATGTTTTCCGACGCATTAAAATTTGAACCGCCAGTGAATGCGCTCACCTAACGAT
>NZ_UTBG01000006.1 GCF_900580675.1 Pseudomonas viridiflava | reverse complement strand
GTTCGATCACGCAGGGCTTGAGGGTGGTGCGCGGGCAGGTGAACCAGGCATTGGCCTTTTCACCGCTGGGCCCGACGGAGGTGTCGGACATGTCGCTTTCCGGCAGCGGCATCGAGGTCAGTTTGCCGGGTGTCGGCTGCGACCAGTACAGCGCGAAGCGGCCCTTGTCGTTGCTGCCCAGTTCCGCCTGGTTGGCGAACAGTTCGTCCTTGCCATCCAGGGCGTTGGCTTCGAACACCAGGGACAGGCCAAGCAGGTCCGGGTTGGCCTGCAACGCAGCCTTGACCTGGCGGGTCAGGTCTTCACGGGTGTCGAAGGCGTCCAGGAAGCGTTTTTCGGCCTGTTCGCGCAGGAACAGCACCTGGCGCGAAAAACCATGGCCGTACTGATAGGCGTCCATGAATTGCTGGCGGATGCCCAGCGCCTGCACTTCACCCTGGGCCTCGATACGCGCCTGGGCGGCTTCATCGAGCATGTGCATGCTCGACGCTTTGACCTGCTCCGAGCTCTGCGCCATGCGATACAGCGACAGACCCACCAGCAGGGTCACGATCCCCAGCAGGCAAAGGCCGGCGAGCAGGGTGATTTTCCATTGAATGGAGAGCTGCCTAAGCGACATCGAGACATCCTTACCTGAAAACACATAGAGCTCGGTTATCGGCCGATTTCAAAGTTTCTTTATTCAAACGATCAATTTAAACCTGAAAGCGGCGCCGTTTTTTGACATGCGGCCGCGCCTGCGGCAAAGTGCGCGGCCTCTAATAAGACCTCCTTCAAGCCTGCACGCTGGCAGCCAAACCCATGGCCGTCGGGCGCGGGCATGCCTGTTATTTATGTTTCTGCTTGAGGTAACCATGATTAACGCAGTCATCGCCGCGGTCGGCACCATGCTGGTGCTCAGCTTGTCCCGCGTGCATGTGGTCATCGCCATTATTGTCGGCGCCCTGGTCGGTGGTCTCACCGGTGGCCTGGGCATCGAGGCCACGCTCAAAGCCTTCAACGGTGGCTTGGGTGGCGGTGCAACCGTGGCGTTGTCCTACGCCTTGCTCGGCGCTTTCGCGGTAGCAATTGCCAAGTCCGGCTTGGCCCACGCCCTGGCGGACAAGGCTCTGCTGCTGGTGGATCGCCAGGAAGCCAGCGGCGGCAGTCACGTCAAATGGCTGCTGATCGGCTTGCTGTGGGTGGTGGCGATTGCCTCGCAGAACATCCTGCCGATCCACATCGCGTTTATCCCGCTGCTGGTGCCGCCGCTGCTCTACGTGCTGACCAAGCTGCAGCTGGACCGTCGCCTGATCGCCTGCGTGATGACCTTCGGCCTGATCACGCCGTATATGTTTCTGCCGGTAGGTTTCGGCAACATTTTCCTCAACCAGATCCTGCTGGCCAACGTGGCCAAGAGCGGCGTGGACATCAGCCAGGTCAACGTCACCCATGCCATGGGCCTGCCTGCGCTGGGCATGGTGGTCGGCCTGCTGGTGGCGGTGTTTATCAGCTACCGCAAGAAGCGTGTGTATGACCTGGAGAAAATCGAACGGGTTGAGCAGGTGGCGGTGCAGTACAACCCGCTGACCCTGCTGGTTGCCGGCCTGGCAATTGCCTCGGCGTTCATCATTCAACTGTGGCTCGACTCGATGATCATCGGCGCGCTGGCCGGGTTCCTGATTTTTTCAGTCTCGGGCATCGTGCGCTGGCGCGACACCGACGACCTGTTCACCGAAGGCATGAAGATGATGGCGATGATCGGTTTCATCATGATCGCCTCGTCGGGCTTTGCCGAAGTGCTCAAGGCCACCGGTGACGTGCGTTCACTGGTAGAGACTTCGGCGGCGTTCATCGGGCACAGCCGTGGGGTAGGGGCGTTGTTGATGTTGCTGGTGGGGTTGTTGGTGACGATGGGGATCGGTTCGTCGTTTTCCACGGTGCCGATCCTGGCGGCGATTTTTGTGCCGTTGTGTGTGCAGTTGGGGTTCAGCCCGCTGGCGATTGTGTGCATTGTCGGCACGGCGGGGGCGTTGGGGGATGCGGGGTCGCCTGCTTCGGATTCGACCCTTGGCCCGACCTCTGGCCTGAATATCGACGGGCAGCATCACCATATTTGGGACACGGTGGTGCCGACGTTTTTGCACTACAACATTCCGCTGCTGGCGTTTGGGTGGTTGGCGGCGATGACCCTTTAGTCCTGAGACGGGTGCTTTTGTCGGAGCAGGCTCCATTTTATGTAGGGGCCTTCTTTATCCGAGGTTAATCGGCCTCTGTGCGGCCGTGAAGGGAGCGATCATCTTTACATTCGGGCGTTTCTCACTCGATGTTCAGGTGCTTCAATGAAAACACTCTTGCTTCTGCTGACCATGCTCTTGGTGACGGGCTGCACGACAGGCCCGAAAAACCTCACTGCGAAAAATGGCTACGCCATCGACACCACGCACGTCTCCCAGAGCCAGAACGAACGGGTGCGTTATCTAGTCCTGCATTACACGGTGCTTGATGACGACAATTCCCTCAAGGCTCTGACGACCGGCACCGCCAGCGCGCACTACCTGGCCGTTACGGCCCCGTCCACGTACCACAATCTACCGGTGGCGCTTCAGTTGGTGCCGGAGGAGAAACGGGCCTGGCACGCCGGGGTCAGCGAATGGGCAAACCGAACCCATCTCAATGACACGTCCATCGGCATCGAAATCGTTAACCCTGGCTTCATCGAAGGCCCGACCGGACGCCTGTGGTTCCCCTACACCGAAGCGCAGTTGGCGTTGGTCAAGCACCTTGCAGCAGACCTGATCAAACGCTACGCCATCGAGCCACAAAACGTTGTCGGGCACAGTGATATTGCGCCTTTGCGTAAATCTGATCCGGGTATGTTGTTTCCCTGGCAGGCACTTTCCGAACAGGGTATAGGCGCATGGCCAGACGCAGCCACGGTACATAAACACTTGGCCCAGCGCCCCGAGTCCCAGCCGGTTGCAGTAGACACGTTACAAAAAGCCCTGGCCGCGTATGGCTACCGGATTCCGCAAACCGGTGTGCTGGACGACGAAACCCGACAGGTCCTTCGGGCGTTTCAGATGCATTTCCGACCTGCGGGGATCTCGGGTATCCCTGATGCTCAGACCGAAGCCATTGCACTGGCCCTGGTGGAAAAATACCGATCCTGAGCGCCGGGCCCGCCCGGCACACATAGCTTGCGACCTACAGAATCTGCGTCACTGGCCGATACCCTCTCAAGTCGCCTAATAAGAGAGAAAAGCCATGCGTCTGAGTTTGAAGGCCAAAGTCCTGTCCCTCGCCGTAGTGCCGGTGTTGCTGTTTGCCGTGATTATCAGCCTGACCACCGTCTGGATTCTCCAGGGTCAGGCGCGCAACGAGGTCGATGAAACCGGCCAGCGCTTGCTCAACGACGCCAAGGCCACCCTGCAAAGTTATGTCGAGGTGGCCATGACCACCATCAAGCCGCTGTACGACGCCGCCGCCCCCGGCGACACGGCCGCGCGAGCCCAGGTGGTCAAGCTGCTGTCCAACACCAGCTACGGCAAGGACGGCTATTTCTTCGGCTACGACTCCGAGACCATCCGCCTGTTCAAGGGCAACAGCCCCGACGGCGTAGGCAAAAGCTTCAAGGACAACCGTGACCCCAACGGTGTCTACGTCAACCGCGACCTGGTCAAGGTCGGCAAGGACGGCACCCACTACCTGCAATACAGCTCGACCCAGCCGGGCCAGACCGAACTCGTGCCGAAGATGGGCTACACCGAATACCTGCCCAAATGGGACATGGTGATCGGCACCTCGGTCAACCTGGACGGCATCGAAGCCCAGGTGGCCGTCGTCGAAGCCAAGGTCGAGAAACGCATGGAAGGCGTGCTGCTGAGCATCCTCGGCGTGGCCGTGGTGGTGCTGCTGGTGATCGCCGCCGTCGGCATGCTGTTGGCCAACACCATCCTGCGCCCGCTGCATTTGATGAAGGCCAACCTCGACGATATCGCGGCGGGCGAGGGCGACTTGACCCGCCGCCTGGCCATCACCAGCCAGGATGAGCTGGGCGACCTGGCCGGCGCGTTCAACCGTTTTGTCGACAAGATCCACGGCCTGGTGCGCCAGATCACCGAGATGACCACGCAACTCACCGGACTGGTCAGCCAGGTGTCCGACCAGGCCCAGCGCTCCGAGCAGGCCATGGAGCGCCAGCGCCACGAGACCGACCAGGTCGCCACCGCAATCAATCAAATGTCCTCCGCCGCGCAGGAAGTGGCGCGCAGTGCCCAGGGCGCCTCGGTGGCCGCGCAGCAAACCGATGTCGAAGGCCAGGCCGCCAAGCGTGTGGTGGATGGCAGCATCGCGCAGATTCATGCGCTGGTGAACGACATCCGCAGCAGCGGCGTGTCGCTCGACAGCTTGCAGCAGGATGTGTCGTCGATTGTCAGTGTGCTTGGGGTGATCCGCTCCATTGCCGAACAGACCAACCTGCTGGCGCTCAACGCGGCGATCGAAGCCGCGCGGGCAGGCGAAGCCGGGCGTGGGTTTGCGGTGGTCGCCGACGAGGTGCGCGCCCTGGCCAGCCGCACCCAGACCAGCACCCAGGAAATCCAGGGCATGATCGACCGCCTGCAAAAAGGCACCGAGGCTGCCGTCGACGCGATGCGCCGCTCCAGCGATGCCGGCGACGGCACCTCCGCCCAGGCCAACCAGGCCGGGGCCTCGCTGGACACCATGGCCCAGTTGATCGGTACCATCAATTCAATGAACGCGCAGATCGCCAGCGCCGCCGAAGAACAGACCGCCGTCGCCGAAGAGATCAACCGCAGCGTGCATCAGATTGCCGGGGCGGTGGACAGCGTGGCCAATGAAACTCAGTTGGGCGCCCAGACCTCGCGCAGCCTGGCGGATCTGGGCCAGCGCCTGGGCCAGTTGGTCGGGCAGTTCAGGATCTGATCAGCATGGCGTTGGCGGTTATTAAACGTCGCGCATCAGCAAGCCAAATCGCAGGTCCATCTCGGCGGGCAGGGGCACATACACCGTGTGCCCATCGCCTGGCGCCACTTCGACGGCTTCGCCCTTGGCGTTGTGCAGGCTGGCCAGGTCAAAGTGGAAGTTGCCGGCGGGCGTCATCAGTTCCAGGTGGTTGCCCACGGCAAAGCGGTTCTTCACCTTGACCTCGGCCAACTCGCCCCTGCGCTCGCCAGTCAACTCGCCGACGAACTGCTGGCGTTCCGAAACCGAGCTGCCGTTCTGGTAGTTCTGGTATTCGTCGTGCACATGGCGGCGCAGGAAACCCTCGGTATAGCCGCGCTGGGCGAGGGATTCGAGGTCGGTCATCAGGCGGCGGTCGAATTCACGGCCGGCCATCGCATCATCGATTGCCTGGCGATACACCTGGGTGGTGCGCGCGCAGTAGAAGTGGGATTTGGTGCGGCCTTCGATCTTCAGCGAATGCACGCCCATGTGGGCCAGCCGCTCCACATGCTGCACCGCGCGCAGGTCCTTGGCGTTCATGATGTAGGTGCCGTGCTCGTCCTCGAAGGCGGGCATCTGCGCTTCGGGGCGGTTGGCTTCCTGCAAGAGAAAGACCTGGTTAGTAGGCGTACCGATCCCCAGCGTCGGCTGATATTCCTGGACGATGTCGCCCGCGGCATTCTCCACGGCTGGCATGGCCTGGTATTTCCAGCGGCAGGCGTTGGTGCAGGTGCCCTGATTGGCGTCACGCTTGTTCATGTAGCCTGAAAGCAGGCAGCGCCCGGAATAGGCCATGCACAACGCGCCGTGCACAAACACTTCCAGCTCCATGGCCGGCACCTGTTGACGAATTTCGCCGATCTCTTCCAGCGACAATTCCCGCGACAGAATCACCCGGCAGATCCCTTGCTGTTGCCAGAACGCCACGCTGGCCCAGTTCACGGTATTGGCCTGCACCGACAGGTGAATCGGCATCCACGGGAAGTTTCGGCGCACCAGCATGATCAGCCCCGGGTCGGACATGATCAGCGCGTCCGGGCCCATCTCGATCACGGGCGTGAGGTCCTTGAGAAAGGTCTTCAGCTTGGCGTTGTGCGGCGCGATGTTGACCACCACGTAGAAGCGCTTGCCCTGGGCGTGGGCTTCCTGGATGTCGAGCGCCAGGTTGGCATGGTCGAACTCATTGTTACGCACCCGCAGGCTGTAGCGCGGTTGGCCGGCGTAGACTGCATCGGCGCCGTAGGCGAAGGCGTAGCGCATGTTTTTCAGGGTGCCGGCGGGGGCCAGCAGTTCGGGGGCGAGGCGTGGAGGCATGGTCGCTACTTGCGTGAAAAGTGCGGCAGGGTAGAGCAAGCCTGAGCCGGCTTTATTGATCTGGGTCTACGCTGACAACAAAGATGGCACTCACAGGGCTTGCAGCGGACTAAGCACCAGGGCGCACATACGCGGCCTGCTTTTTTGACATGGATCGGACATGAACCAAACCAACCTGCAATTCAAAACCCTGCTGTTATTGCTGACGCTGGTGACCATCGCGTTTATCTGGATATTGCTGCCGTTCTACGGTGCGGTGTTCTGGGCGGTGATCCTGGGCATCATCTTTGCCCCGATGCAGCGACGCCTGCAGCAACGCTTCGGCTGGAACCGCAACCTGACCTCCTTGGCGACACTGACGGTGTGTCTGGTGATAGCGATTCTGCCGGTGATCATTACCAGCGTGTTGCTGGTGCAGGAGGGCGCCACGCTCTACAAAAACGTCGAGAGCGGCAAGCTGGACGTGGCCGGTTACATCGAGCAATTCAAGAATTTCCTGCCGCCGTACTTCCAGCACCTGTTGGACCGCTTCGGCATGGGCAACCTGGAAGGGTTGCGCGAAAAGATCGTCAAGAGTGCGATGCAGGGCAGCCAGTTCTTTGCGACCCAGGCGTTCAGCTTCGGCCAGGGCACGTTTGATTTCCTGGTGAGCTTTTTCATCATGCTGTACCTGTTGTTTTTCCTGCTGCGCGACGGCCCGGAGCTGGTACGCAAAGTGCGCACGGCAGTGCCGCTGGCCGAGCCGCAGAAGCGTCGGTTGCAACTCAAGTTCAATCGGGTGGTGCGGGCCACGGTCAAGGGCAACGTGCTGGTGGCCGTGACCCAGGGGGCGTTGGGCGGTCTGATCTTCTGGTTTTTGGACATTCCCAGGGCGTTGCTCTGGGCGGTACTGATGGCGTTTCTGTCACTGTTGCCGGCGGTGGGCGCGGGCATCGTATGGGCGCCGGTAGCCGCTTACTTCCTGCTGAGCGGCGCGATCTGGCAGGGCGTGGTGCTGGGCTTGTTCGGGGTGTTTGTGATCGGCTTGGTGGACAACGTGCTGCGCCCGATCCTGGTCGGCAAGGACACCAAGATGCCGGACTACCTGATTCTGATTTCGACCCTGGGCGGCCTGTCGGTCTTTGGCCTGAACGGGTTCGTGATCGGGCCCCTGGTGGCGGCGTTGTTCATCTCCAGCTGGGCGCTGTTTGTCGAGAGCAAGCCGCGGGTCAAGTTGCCATTACCGTAAACATCAGGCGTGCAGCCTGAAATTCGAGGCCTGTTGCAGTTGTTGTTCGGCGGCGGACAACGACGTCAGCGGGCCGCTGATGGCTTCGCCGTCGCGTACCAAATACCAGCAGGCGAGCAAACCCGACTCCCGAAGACGGGCGGGAACGGCACTGCCGATGACAGACATGATGTGAACAGTGGGCATAAGAACCTCCAATCGCTATGGAGGTCACCTTACGGGGCCAAGCACCGTAGGAAAAATCACCTGGCTCGATAGTCGACATCGACGCCAGGCGTCAGTCGACCACCTGATCAAGCATGGATACCACTTCCTGCTCACTGAGCAGGCCTTTGCGCACCAGGTTTTCCGCCAGCAACGCGAGGAATTTTGCGCTACGGTGGCCTTCCAGATGCTTGAGCTCCGTCAGTGCGCTGTAGACCTTGCTGGACGTACACAGGCCAGCGGTGCGGTGCGGGTTTTGCGTGGGCATGGTCAGTCGTCCTTGTTGTTATTGGGTGGACAGGTCCGATAGTGGAAGTGTGTCGTGACACAAACATGACAGCGCTGGCCCCGATCAGGCAAGTAGACATTGGCCTCAATCATGTGCGATTCCGCCTCGCGCGTTGTCCTCAAAGCGACATTGGCACGATAAATCCGGACTCTGAGCGCAAAAAAAGGCCCCGCGTCTGGGCGAGGCCTGTTTCACAGATGATGGATTGCCGGTTACCAGCCGCGGCCGTAATAGCCGTGGGGAGGGCCGTAGTAACCACGCGGTGGGCCGTAATAGACCGGCGCCGGGCGGTAATAGACTTGCTGTTGCACATACACCGGTGGTGGCGGTGCGTAGTAGACCGGCGGCGGTGCGGCATACACAGGCTGCGGTTGCACATACACCGGCTGCTGCTGCACATAGACCTCACGCGGCTGGCTGGCAACTACGGAGCCAACAACCGCTGCGCCGACTAACGCACCCAAGACGGCCGGGCCACCCCATCCACCACCGTGGGCGGAGGCTTGGCCTGCCATAGCGAGTGCACCGATAAGCAAGGCGATCTTGGGGATTTTACGAATCATGGTCATTCCTCGGTTAGCCCCTGCGCTTGTGGTCTGCAATCAATAGACTCAAGGATTGTCGCGGGGATGCATTTAAGACAACGTATTTCTGAAAAACAGCACGGCCGATAGGTAAAGGTTGTGTAAGGTCTGTACCGAATTGCTTACTCAAAGGAGTTATCCATGCAGATGCACCCCAACAAGGACACTCAACTGTGCATGTCATTGTCGGCCCGCCCCGGGAATTTTGGCCTGCGTTTTCATAACCATCTGTACGAACAGCTGGGTCTGAACTTCTACTATAAAGCCTTCAGCAGCCACGATTTGCCCGGCGCGATAGGTGGCATCCGTGCGTTGGGCGTACGTGGTTGCGGGGTGTCCATGCCCTTCAAGGAGGCTGCCATTGCCTTAGTGGACGAACTCGACGATTCGGTTCAAGCGATCGACTCCTTGAACACGATCGTCAACACTGACGGCCGTCTCAAGGCCTACAACACCGACTACATTGCCATCGAGCAACTGCTGAAAAAGCACGCGGTACCCCAGGATTCGACCTTTGCCCTGCGTGGCAGCGGCGGCATGGCCAAGGCCGTTGCCAGCGCCTTGCGCGATGGCGGTTATGCCAATGGCATCATCGTGGCACGCAACGAAGCCGCGGGCCGTGCCCTGGCCAAGAACCTGGGTTACGAATGGCAGGCAGACCTGGGTGACGCGCGCCCGCAGATGCTGATCAACGTGACGCCTATCGGCATGACCGGTGGCGCCGAAGCCGATGCATTGGCGTTTGAGGCGGAGGCGATTGATTCAGCCGACACTGTCTTCGATGTAGTGGCGATCCCCGCTGAAACGCCGTTGATCGTACGGGGCCGCGCGCAAGGCAAGCGCGTGATTACCGGGCTGGAAGTGATTGCAATCCAGGCGTTGGAGCAGTTTGTACTCTATACCGGCGTGCGGCCGACGCAGGAGCAGTTTGAGGCGGCGGTCGCTTTCGCCCGAGCCTGAAGAACACTGAAGACACATTGTGAGAGCGGGCAAGCCCGCTCTCACATGTTGACCGCATTAAGCCTGTTCGAGCTGCGTAAGGCGCTCTTCCAACGCCGCAATCCGCGCTTCCAGCTCTTCAATACGGTCCGCAGACACTCCAGCGCCACGCTCCACCGGATTGCCCCGTGCCAAGATAATCGCCTCGATGTCCGCCGGGTCCCCCAACGCATGGGTATAGCGGTCTTCCCGCTGCCCTGCCTGACGCGGCACCAGGACTGCCAGGCCGCGTGCGATCAGGCGTTCAAGCTGGTGCACCACCTGCTCGGCATCTTCAAAGTCATGCATGCGCCCGCTGCGGGTCAGCAGTTCGTTGACCGTCTGCGGCCCACGCAAAAACAGCAGCCCCGTCAGGATCACTTGGGCCGGCACCAACTCCAGCGCCTTGTCCACGCGATGTTCCCAGCGGTCGGCGCGGCTACCCATCACCAGCCGGGTGAAGCCCTGGCCTTCGAGCGCGCGCAGGCTCTGGCCGACCTGGCCCTGGCTGAGGTTCATCACCGGCTCGCGGCTGGTCTTCTGGTTGCAGGCCAACACCAGCGCATTCAGGGTCAGCGGGTAGGTTTCGGGGTTGGTCGCCTGTTTTTCGATCAGGCAGCCCAGGGTGCGGATTTCCGCGCTGTTCAGGCGCGGCTCAGGGGTGTCGGTGTCGTGCTCGGCGGTCATCGCGCTTTCCCTATGCAGTGAGGCCCTTAGGGTAAGCCCGAAAAAATAAAAGACAAGCGGCTGGCGTGTCTATAATCGTCGCCTGTTCAACCCTGTCATCACCCACGAGACTGCCATGACTATTTCCCTGTACGCCGCCTCCATCCCGGTCTTCAAGCAAATGCTCAACGCCTTGAGCGATGTGCTGAACAAAGCCGAAGCCCACGCCACCGCCAAGAACATCGAGCCGAACGCACTGCTGCAAGCCCGCCTGTTCCCGGACATGTTCCAGCTGGTGCGCCAGGTGCAGATCGCCGTCGACTTCGCCAAGGGCGTTTCCGCTCGCCTGGCCGAGATCGAAGTGCCGAAATACGAAGACACAGAAGTCACCTTCGCCGACCTGCAAGCGCTGATCGCCAAGGTCCTGGCATTTGTCGACACCATCAAGCCCGAGCAAATCGACGGCAAAGAAGGCATCGACATCATCACCCGCCCAGGCACCCCGAAAGAGAAGCGCTTCAGCGGCCAGTCCTACCTGCTGACCTACGGCCTGCCGCAGTTCTTCTTCCACGTCACCACTGCTTACGCGTTGCTGCGTCACAACGGTGTGGAAGTCGGCAAGCGTGATTACATGGGCGCTTTCTAAGCACCCAGCCACAAAAAAGCCCGGGGGCGTTCTTCAGTGAACGGCCCCGGGCTTTTTTTCGCCTGGCGTTTAAGCCGGCTGTTCTTCCTTGCCCAGGCACGCCGCCGCAGTAAACAGCACGTCGGTGGACGAATTCAGCGCGGTTTCCGCCGAATCCTGCAGCACGCCGATGATGAAGCCTACGGCGACCACCTGCATCGCAATCTCACTGGGAATGCCAAACAGGCTGCACGCCAGGGGAATCAGCAGCAGTGAACCGCCCGCCACACCCGACGCACCGCAGGCACAGATCGCGGCAACCACGCTGAGCAGCACGGCGGTCGGCAGGTCCACGGCAATCCCGAGGGTGTGCACGGCCGCCAGGGTTAACACGGTAATGGTGATCGCGGCGCCGGCCATATTGATCGTGGCACCCAGCGGGATCGACACCGAGTAGGTGTCTTCATGCAGGCCCAGGCGCTTGCTCAACGCCAGGTTCACCGGGATATTCGCCGCCGAGCTGCGGGTGAAGAACGCGGTGATGCCGCTTTCGCGCAGGCACATCAGCACCAGCGGGTAGGGGTTGCGGCGCAGTTTCCAGAACACGATGGCCGGGTTGATCACCAGTGCCACGAACAGCATGCAACCGATCAGCACCACCAGCAGGTGGGCGTAGCCGAGCAGGGCGCCGAAACCGGAGTTGGCCAGGGTCGAGGCTACCAGGCCGAAGATGCCCAGCGGCGCAAAGCGGATCACCACGCGCACGATCAGCGTCACACCGTTGGACAGGTCGTCCAGCACGGTGCGGGTGGTTTCGCCGGCGTGGCGAATGGCAACGCCCATGCCGATGGCCCAGGCCAGGATGCCGATAAAGTTGGCATTCATCAGCGCGCTCACCGGGTTGTCCACCACGCTCAACAGCAGGCCTTGCAAGACTTCGCCGATGCCGCCGGGGGCGCTGACGCTTGCGTCATGGGTGGCGAGCACCAGCGTAGAGGGAAACCACATGCTCGCAATGACCGCCACCACGGCGGCGGCAAACGTGCCCAGCAGGTACAGGAACAGGATCGGCTTGATATGAGTTTGCTGGCCATGCTTATGGTTCGCGATGGAGGCCATCACCAATACAAACACCAGGATCGGCGCCACGGCCTTGAGCGCGGCGACAAACACCTTGCCGATAAAGCCGGTGGCTTTGGCCGCCTCGGGCAACAGCAAGGCCAGCAAAATGCCGGCGATCAGGCCGATGATGATTTGCGTGACCAGGCTGACGCGCGTCAGGCGGTGCAATAGGGAAGGGGCAGCAGTCATAAAAAGTTGTCTCGGTTTTTTTATAAAAAGGTGCAGTGATGCAGGCAGCGCAGGGGGGTAGGTTGCAGGTCGCGAAGTCTAGCATGCTGTAGGAGAAGTCCTGCGGCGTGCGGCATTCCGTCACCGCGATCGGTAGGCCTTCGCCAAGTCCGGACATGTTCTGTTAAGATTCGGGCTTCTCACCTTTCCTATCCGTCAGCGAGCCCTTTGGGCTGTCGTTGATGTCGTCGTTTGCGGAGTTTTCATGTTGTTTCCTATCCTGCTGCTGTCGGCCGCCGGTTTTACTGTGCTGACCACGGAATTCGTCATCGTCGGCCTGTTGCCGGCCATCGCCCGTGACTTGAACGTCAGTGTGTCCCAGGCGGGGCTGCTGGTGACGTTGTTTGCGTTCACTGTGGCAGCCTTCGGCCCGTTTCTGACGGCGTACTTCGCGCGGTTCCCACGTAAACGCCTGTTTATCAGCATCCTGATCATGTTTGGCGTGGCCAATACCGTGGCTGCGCTGGCGCCTAATATCTGGGTGATGGCCGTGGCGCGGTTGATCCCGGCCCTGGGGCTGCCGGTGTTCTGGGCCCTGGCCAGTGAAACCGCGGTGGACATCGTCGGCCCCGAATACGCCGGGCGCGCCATCGAGAAGATCGGCTTCGGCATCGTGTGCGCCACGGTGTTCGGCATTCCGGTGGGCACGCTGATTTCCGATATGTTCGGCTGGCGCAGCGCGTTTGCGATCCTCGCGGTGGTCGCGCTGGCCAAGGCGTTGCTGCTGTTTATCTATCTGCCGGTGACCACGCCGAAAAACGATCAGGTCAGCCTGCGCTCGCAGTTCAAGATCCTGCGCAACCCGCTGATGCAGGGCCACATCCTGTTGTCGATTCTGGTGTTCAGCGGCATGTTCACGGCTTACACCTATCTGGCGGACATCCTTGAGCGCCTGGCCGGTTTCGACGGCACTTTGGTCGGCTGGTGCCTGATGGGCTTCGGCGCAGTCGGGCTGCTCGGCAACTCCCTGGGCGGGCGTGCGGTGGACCGTCACCCGTTGATCGCTTCCATGGTGTTCTGCGGCTTCATGATCGCCGGCATGGTCGCGCTGGTGCCGGCGATTCACTCCACGGTCGGCCTGGCGGCTGCCATGGCGGTGTGGGGCGTGACCCAGGCGGCGATGTTCCTGGTCAGCCATGTACGGCTGATGAAAGCCGCACCGCATGCGCCGGCGTTCGCGGCGTCGCTGAACATCGCCGGGGCCAACCTTGGGATCGGCCTGGGGGCGATGGTCGGTGGGCACGTGATCGACACCCTCGGCCTGGGCAGCCTGGGCTTTGCCGCGTCCGGGTTCATCCTGGTGTCGATCCTGCTGGCGCTGTGGCTGATGACCGCCAAGCAAGCGGTCGCTTCCAACGCCTGATTTGTCAGGGCAGCGCGGTAAACAACTCGCGTCGCGCACCTTCGGTAATCGCCACGATGCCAGGGTGCTTGACCTTGCGTTCTACCGAGATTGCGTAGAACGACTCGGTCACCGCATCCGTCTGGCCGATCAGCGCCACGCCGTATTGGCGCACCACCTCATCGGCGATCACGCTGGGGGCGATGAAAATCCCGCTGCCGGATTGCCCGAATGCCTGCATCAAGGCGCTGTCGTCGAACTCGCCGATGATTTTGGGTTGGATTTGCTGCTCGACAAACCAGCGTTGCAGGCGGCTGCGCACCACGGTTTCCGCACCGGGAATCAGCAGCGGCGCACCGTGCAGGCACTGTGGGAAATCGCCGCCGTAGCGGTCAGCCAATGCCTGGGTGGCGAAAAAACTGATGCCACATTCTCCCAGTTTCTGGCTGTAGCCTTTGATGTCCAGGTGCGTGGGCATCGGGCTGTCGGAGATCACCAGGTCCAGGCGCTGGATCGCCAGGTCGGCCAATAAGCGTTCTAGTTTGTCTTCACGGCAAGTAATGCGGATCGGCTCGCTCAGCTCCATGGTCGGCGCGATCAACCGGTACACGATGGACTTGGGTACCACGTCGGCGACCCCGACGCGGAACAGGATCTGCTGTTCGTCCGGCTGGGCGCGCAGCATCGCCTCCAATTCATTGCCGGTCTGAAACATCTGCTCGGCGTAGGGCAGGGCCTGGCGCCCGGCTTCGGTCAGTTCAAGCTGGCGGCCGACCCGTTGAAACAATGCTATGCCATAGGTTTGCTCGAGCAGGCTGATCTGCCCGCTGATGGTCTGGGGCGTCAGGTTCAGTTGCTCGCAGGCGCGCACGATGCTGCCGGTCCTGGCCACGACCCAGAAGTAGTGCAATTGTCGGTAATTGAGCATGGTGTGTATCACTTCGTAAAAACCGAAGTATACGTGAGAAAAATACGAATTTTCCTGAACTGTTCGCCTGCATAGAATGCCTCGCTATCGCGGGGCCACTATTTGGACCCAATGGTTCTAACGAGGAATACATCATGAAACTCAATTCCCTGGGCGCGGCATCGTTGCTTGCGCTTTCATTGGCAGTGATCAGCGGTTGCGACCAAGTCGAAAAAAGCGCGCAACAGGTGCTGGGCAAAGCCACCGAGTCGGCCAAGCAAGCGATTGATGACACCCAGAAGGCCGCCGAGCAGGCATTGAGTGAAGCGACCCAAGGCTTGATCAGTCCTGAAAAGAAAGACGAGCGAGAAGAACCAAACAGCAATAAAGAAGCCTAATTTCCCCGTACAACGTCAGGACTGACCTATGGACTACCTTTTACAACTGGCCGCCAGCCCCACCGCCTGGGTCGCACTGGCGACCTTGATCGTCATGGAAATCGTGCTGGGCATCGATAACCTGATCTTTATCTCGATCCTCACCAACAAGTTGCCTGAACAGCATCGGGCCAAGGCACGCCGCATCGGCATCAGCATGGCGTTGATCCTGCGTCTGGGCCTGTTGAGCACTATCGCGTTTATCGTGCAACTGACCGCGCCGGTGTTCGAGGTCTTCGGCCAGGCGTTTTCGTGGAAGGACATGATCCTGATCGCCGGTGGCCTGTTCCTGGTATGGAAGGCGACCACCGAGATCCATCACAGCATGGACCCGGAGCCGGAAGAGAAGGCCAGCGTCGGCAATACCGTGGCCATCGGCTTTGCCGCGGCCATCGGGCAGATCCTGTTGCTCGACCTGGTGTTCTCCATCGACAGCATCATCACGGCCGTCGGCATGACCGAGCACTTGCCGATCATGATCATTGCCGTTGTGACGTCGGTGATTGTGATGCTGGTGGCGGCCGAGCCGTTGGCCAAGTTCATCAACGACAACCCGACCGTGGTGATGCTGGCCCTGGGCTTCCTGATCATGATCGGTATGACCCTGATCGCCGAAGGCTTCGGCGCCCATGTGCCTAAAGGCTATGTGTATGCGGCCATGGCGTTCTCGGCGGCGATCGAGTGTCTGAACATCGCCCGGCGTAACCGCCACAAGCGTTTGCTCGCTGCCCGCCAGTAACCGCGCAACACCCAAAGGCCGGCTGTGCTCACATGAGCCCAGCCGGCTTTTTGTTGTCTGTTAGAATCCGTGCACTTGATAGCTTGAGGTCCACCATGAACGAGCCGATTCGCCTTACCCAGTACAGCCACGGCGCGGGGTGTGGCTGCAAGATTTCGCCACAGGTGCTGGAAGTGATCCTCGCCGGCAGTGGTGCGCAAAACCTTGATCCCAACCTGTGGGTGGGCAACGCCTCCCACGACGACGCTGCGGTGTACGCCATCGACGACGAGCGCGGCGTGGTCTCCACCACCGACTTTTTCATGCCGATTGTCGATGACCCTTTCGACTTCGGCCGGATCGCCGCCACCAACGCGATCAGCGATATCTACGCCATGGGCGGCGACCCGTTGATGGCCATCGCCATCCTTGGCTGGCCGGTGAACGTGCTGGCCCCGGAAGTCGCCCGCGAAGTGATCCGTGGCGGCCGCTCGGTGTGCGATGCCGCCGGGATCCCGCTGGCCGGTGGGCACTCCATTGACGCCCCGGAGCCGATCTTCGGCCTGGCCGTGACCGGCATCGTGCAAAAACGCCATATGAAGCGCAACGACACCGCCACTGTCGGTTGCCGCCTGTACCTGACCAAGCCGCTGGGCATCGGCATCCTCACCACCGCCGAAAAGAAGGGCAAGTTGCGCGAGGCGGATATCGGCCTGGCCCGTGACTGGATGTGCACCCTCAACAAACCCGGCAGCCGTTTCGGTAAGTTGGCGGGTGTAACGGCCATGACCGATGTCACCGGTTTCGGCCTGCTCGGCCATCTGGTGGAAATGGCCGACGGCAGCGGCGTAACGGCGCGCATCGAGTACGCCAAAGTCCCACGCCTGGCAGGGATCGAGGACTACTTGGATCAGGGCTGCATGCCGGGCGGCACCTTGCGCAACTTCGACAGTTATTCAAGCAAGGTCGGGCGTCTGCAGGAGCTGCACAAGCGCGTGCTGTGCGACCCGCAGACCAGTGGCGGCCTGCTGATCGCCGTCACCGCGGAGGGCGACGCTGAATTTCACACCGTGGCCGCCGAGCTGGGCCTGAGCCTGGAGCCGATCGGCTCGCTGGTTGAGCGACAGACCTACGCGGTAGAGGTGTTTTGATGGCAACTGACATCACCGACTACCGCAGTATTTTCCTGAATGACCGGCCGATGATGGATACCCGCGCGCCGGTCGAATTCGCCAAGGGCGCGTTCCCCGGCGTGGTCAACCTGCCGCTGATGACCGATGACGAGCGCCAACGGGTCGGCACCTGCTACAAACAGCAGGGCCAGCAGGCCGCGATCGTATTGGGGCATGAACTGGTATCGGGGGCGATCAAGGCCGAGCGCATCGAGCAGTGGGCGCAGTTTGCCCAGGCCAACCCCGAGGGTTACCTCTACTGTTTTCGCGGCGGCCTGCGCTCGCAGATCGTGCAGCAATGGCTGAAAACCGAAGCCGGCATCGAATACCCCCGCGTAGGCGGTGGCTACAAAGCCATGCGGACGTTCTTGCTGGACACGGTCGAACAAGCCACTGAGCACTGTGATTTCGTGCTGCTGGGCGGCATGACCGGAACCGGCAAGACCGAAGTGCTGGGCCAGTTGCGCAACGCCCTGGACCTGGAGGGCCATGCCAATCACCGGGGCTCCAGCTTCGGCAAGCGAGCCACGGTGCAGCCGTCCAACATCGACTTTGAGAATCGCCTGGCGGTGGACCTGCTGAAAAAACGTGCGGCGGGCGTCGAACAGTTCGTCGTCGAGGACGAGAGCCGTATGATCGGCAGCTGCGCGCTGCCGTTGCCCTTGCACAAAGGCATGCAGGGCTTTCCGATGGTGTGGCTGGAGGACAGCGTCGAAGGGCGTGTCGAGCGGATCCTGCGCGATTACGTGGTCGACCTGTGCGCGGAGTTCGTCGAGGTGTTTGGCGAGCAGGGCCAGGCGTTGTTTGCCGAGCGCCTGACTCAGAGCCTGAGCAATATTCACAAGCGCCTGGGCGGTGAGCGCTTTCAGCGATTGGAGGCGATCATGCAGGACGCTCTGGCTGAGCAGGCCCGCAGTGGCGACGTGGACCTGCATCGCGGCTGGATTGAAGGGTTATTGCGCGAGTATTACGACCCGATGTACGCCTTCCAGCGCGAAAGCAAAGGCGCACGCATCGAGTTTGCGGGGGAGCAGGGCGCGGTGGTGGAGTATCTGCGCGAGCGCGCTTCCAAACGAAAATAATGGGGCAGATTCAAGGGGGCGACCGCATTCCAAAGGTTGAACTCGTTCAACGGTGGGAGCGGGCTTGCCCGCGAAAGGGCCCTCAGCCTTATTCAAAACCTAAAGAATCACCGCCCCGATCAGCCCGCACACCACGCCCACCAGCATGGTCAGCCCGGCCACCGTCACCAGCACCCGCGCGTCGAAGTCCTTGCGCAGCATCAGCAGCGACGGCAGGCTCACGCTCGGCAGGGTCATCAGCAAGGCCACGGCCGGGCCGGTGCCCATGCCCAGGGTCATCATGGTTTGTACGATGGGGATCTCGGCGGCAGTAGGAATCACAAACAGCGTGCCGACAATCGCCAGCGGCACCAGCCACACCAGGCTGTTGGCCATGGCCCCATCCACATGGGGGAACAGCCAGACCCGCGCCGCGCCCAGCACCAGCACTGCCAGGATATAAACCGGTATCGTGCTCCAGAACAGCTGCCACAGCGTGCGCAGCCAGCGGCTGAGGAAGGGTTGGGTTTCGTCACGGCTGACTTCGGCCACCGCCTCCAGCGCGACGTCCGGCACTTGCTCCGGGCGGGCAATGCGCTGCGCCACCAGCGACACACCTACCACCAGTACGATCCCCGCCACCAGGCGCAAGGCGGTAAAGCCCCAGCCCAGCACAAAGCCCATGAACACTAGCGTCGCCGGGTTCAGCACCGGGTTGGCGATCCAGAACGCCAGCGCCGCGCCCACCGACACCCGTTGGCGGCGCATGCCTGCCGCGACAGGGGCCGCGCAGCAACTGCACATCATCCCCGGCAACGCGAACAACCCGCCACGCACGGTCGACCCCAGCCCGGCACGGCCAAACAGGCGCAGCAACCAGTCACGGGGTATGAGCACTTGCAGCAGCGAGCCGAGGATCACCGCGAGCACGGCGGCTTTCCAGATCGCCAGGAAATACACCTGGGCATACGCGAGTGCCGCGGCCAGTGGCGAGCTTTGCTGGTCGTTGAGGATCGAGGCACCGATGCTGTGGTTATCGGCGGCCACAAAGGCCTTGAAGTAGTAGGGCGACCACTTCACGTAGTAGAGGCCGATGCAGGCCACCAGCAGGAACAGTGCTGGTTTCCACCAGAAAGACCAGCCCCGGTTGGGCTGGGTGGAGGTGAGGTTGGGCATGGTGATGGTCCGCAGATGAGTCAATAGCGGCGCATCATACGCCTTCAGCTATCGGCGCTCACCTGCGTGGGTTCCGGGCAGGTTTCTTCGCCGTTGTTCAAACCCTGTTTGTAGTTGCGGCTCAGCAGCGACGCCTTGCCGTTGTGCCAGGTCAGTGTGAGCACGTACAACGAGTCGTAGTCGCTGCCGGACCAGTCGTCGGTGATGGTGTGCTTTTCGCCCGAGGCTTCACTGGCCACCTTGTTGATCAATTCCGGCAGATAGCCGTGGGACCAGGCGGTGTAGATGATGGAGTTATGGTATTTGTCCTCGACCAGTTCGTCGGCGAGGGCACTGGTGTCATTCGCCGAGAACTTGATGTTCACCGGCAGGCCGAGCTTGATCGCGCTGGGGCTGATGGTCATCAGCGGGCGAATGTAGCTGTAGGAATTGTCCAGCTCACCCTCCTCGACATTGCGCGTGGGGTTGGCGGCGAACACGAAGTCGGCCTTGCCGAATTTTTCCGGTAACACCGTGGCCAGGTTCATCGCGCGGTTGAGGCCCTGGCAATTGAGCTGGCCCAGGCCGCCGGCGGGCTTTTCGCCGTGACGCAGGAAGACCAGGGTTTGCACGCCGTCTACCTGTTCGGCGCTGCTGATGCGCGACTCCAGGGTCAGGCCGATGGCACCGCCGATCAGTAACAGCGGCAACATAATGTATGAATAGCGTTTGAGGCGCAGCGCAAGGCACAGAGGCTTGATTATCATTAGGTGTCGAGTCTTCGGTGCATCGGGTTAAGGCGGACAAGCCTGGCCACACTGACGCATCCGGCGTCCTGTGGTTGTTCCCTGTCGATATAGCGAGGTGCCTCCATTCACCGTGAGCGCGCACTTAAGAGTGCACCTGGGCCTATTGGTTCGCCCGTGCGGGATTTTAGCCAGATGATGTTGCGCATTGATGACCCATGCACGACGACGGGCGGATGACTATCATGGGGGCTTTCCTTCAAGGGCTTTTCCGATGAACCCTATCGCCGCCTTCCCGATCAACAGTAAATGGCCCGCTCAGCATCCGGAGCGCCTGCAACTGTACTCGCTGCCCACCCCCAACGGTGTAAAAGTCTCGATCATGCTCGAGGAACTGGGGCTGCCTTACGAGGCGCACAAGGTCAGTTTCGAGACCCAGGACCAGCTGTCCCCCGAGTTCCTGTCCCTGAACCCCAACAACAAAATTCCCGCGATCATCGACCCCAATGGCCCCAGCGGGCAGCCTCTGGCGCTGTTTGAGTCGGGTGCGATCCTGATCTACCTGGCGGAGAAAACCAGCCAACTATTGTCCGAGGATCCCGCGACACGTTATGAAACCATCAGTGGCTGATGTTTCAGATGGCCGGCATCGGCCCGATGTTTGGGCAGGTCGGTTTCTTCAACAAGTTCGCCGGCAAAGCCTATGAGGACAAACGACCCCGTGACCGCTATGCCGCCGAATCCCGGCGCCTGCTCGACGTACTGGAAAAACGCCTGCTGGGCCGCACCTGGATCATGGGCGACGAATACAGCATCGCCGACATCGCGACCTTCCCGTGGATCCGTAATCTGATCGGGTTCTACGAATCGGGCGACCTGGTCGGCATCGCCGATTTCCCTAACGTGCTGCGTGCGCTGGACGGCTTCGTTGCCCGTCCGGCGGTGATCCGTGGCCTGAACATACCGAGCTGAAGCATGCCGACTTTCGATTTCAAGCAACTGGATGTATTCAGCAGCGTGTCGCTCAAGGGCAACCCGCTGGCCGTGGTTTTGGGCGCCGACAGCCTGACTGACGAGCAGATGGCGGATTTCGCCCGCTGGACCAACCTCAGCGAAACCACGTTTTTACTCACGCCGCGCGATCCGCAGGCTGACTACCGGGTAAGAATTTTTACCACCCTCAAAGAGCTGCCCTTCGCCGGGCACCCGACGCTGGGCAGCTGCCATGCGTGGCTGCAAGCCGGGGGCGTGCCCAAGGGCGCAGAAATCATCCAGGAATGCGAGATCGGCCTGGTGCGCATCCGCCGCCAAGGCGATGAGCTGGCATTTATTGCGCCGCCGTTGTTGCGTTCAGGTGCCGTGGATGCCGCTTTGCTGGAGCGCGTGCGCCTGGGGTTGGGCCTGGAGCCCACCGCGATTGTGCGCAGCCAGTGGGTCGACAATGGTGCCGGATGGCTCGCTGTGATGTTGGCCAATCGCGATCAAGTCCTCAGGTTGCAGCCAGATTATTCGCAACTGCTGGGGTTGGCCGTGGGCGTGATCGCCCCTTGCGACCCTGCGCGCGACGATGTGGATGCACAGTTTGAAGTGCGTGCCTTTGTCGCAGGCGATGGCGCCCAGGAAGACCCTGCCACTGGCAGCCTGAACGCCGGCGTTGCCCAATGGCTGCTTGGTGAAGGCCTCGCGCCTGAACGCTTTGTGGTCAGCCAGGGCACGGCAATGGGCCGGGCAGGGCGGATTCGCGTCGAACGCCAGGGCGATGAGATCTGGGTCGGCGGCGCCGTCGCGGTGTGCATCGAAGGGCGACTGCAGCTCTAGATCAATAAATTGTTACGGCGCGCGTAATACACTGTTGGCCCCTTGGCGTTTGTGCTGCGGGGGCCTGGGGCATAAGCTTTCGCCCCAAAGATTTTTGCCACTTTTTTCAGGAAAGCCATGACCAGCCAGTTCCCCCAAGCCCGCCCACGCCGCCTGCGCCGCTCCCCGGAGCTGCGTGGCTTGTTTCAGGAAACCGAGTTCACCCTCAACGACCTGGTGCTGCCGATTTTCGTCGAGGAGGAAATCGACGACTTTGTGCCGATCACCAGCATGCCGGGCGTGCAGCGTATCCCTGAGAAAAAGCTCGCCGGCGAAATCGAGCGTTATGCCCGCGCCGGCATCAAGTCGGTGATGACCTTCGGCGTATCCCATCACCTGGACGCCAGCGGCAGCGACACCTGGAAGGAGCGCGGCCTGGTCTCGCGCATGTCCTCGATCATCAAGGACGCAGTCCCGGAAATGATTGTGATGTCCGACACCTGCTTCTGCGGATACACCGACCACGGCCACTGCGGCGTGATGCACGGCGCCCACGTCGACAACGATGCGACCCTGGTCAACCTTGGTAAACAGGCCGTGGCAGCCGCCCGCGCCGGTGCCGACGTGATCGCGCCTTCGGCAGCAATGGACGGCCAGGTCCAGGCAATCCGCCGTGCCCTGGATGACGCCGGCTTCACCCATATCCCGATCATGGCCTACTCTACCAAATTCGCCTCGGCCCTCTACGGCCCGTTCCGCGAAGCCGGCGGCAGCGCGCTCAAGGGCGACCGCAAAAGCTACCAGATGAATCCGATGAACCGCCGCGAAGCCGTACGCGAATCGCTGCTCGACGAACAAGAAGGCGCGGACGCACTGATGGTCAAGCCAGCCGGCGCTTACCTCGACATCATCCGCGACATCCGCGAAGCCTCGCGTTTGCCGGTGGCGGCGTATCAGGTCAGTGGCGAGTACGCGATGATCAAATTCGGTGCCCAGGCGGGGGCGATTGATGAGGATCGGGTGGTGCGGGAAACGTTGGGGGCGATCAAACGGGCGGGGGCGGATTTGATTTTCACGTACTTTGCGATGGATTTGGCGTTAGCGGGGATCTGATTCCGGCTTGTGGCCCTGTGGCGGGGCAGTTTACTCGTCACAGTCGTTTCGTTATTGATGATTTAAATGTTTTTTAGTTAAAGTTTTCATAGTCTTTCGCACCCAGCGATGTCAACCATTTCTTAAAAAAAACGATCTGTTCTTTCGGGTCGTTTGTTAAGTTTTCTTCTTCATAATCGAATATGTGAACTATGCTTTCATCAGTGGCTTGTTTGCCTAAAGTCATTTCATATGCAACGAGGCCAGCGCTCATTTGAGATGCCATTCTTGAGGGCATAACATTTATCTTGGCACCTTTGCATAAGAAAATTATATGGGGAAGGTCTGCCCTGACTTTAGCCAAGCAAACGTAAATATCCTTTCCTTCATAGACTTTCTGGAAGTTTTCAGCCTCTGAAAACGTCATGATAAGTTTCTTGGGATCATATTTTACTGTTGCTTCTTTTTTTTTGTCGTTTACTATAATCTGTATTGTTTGTGTTTTCATGTTACTTCCTGTTTGGATTCGGTATCGAGTAGCCTGTGTAGCTTCCGTCGGCTTTTACAGGTGTGACGCCTAAAATATCCTCTGGGTTTATTTTGTGATGAACAGCAAATTCTTTTTCTTTTGGGTAAGGTGTCTGGCTACCTAGCTCTATATTTATATCATGCCCTTCGATGCTTTTAAGTGTGTATAAATATCCTTTTTTAGTTCCGTAATTTGTAGCGAAGGCAATCCCTACCGCTCGGGAGGGTGACGTGCTTATGAAGTTACTTGGAGGATCATCACTGTCAACAGCGTGCAGATATAAGTCCTCACTGTCGCCTTTGCTCTTAAATCCGTTCTTGAACACCTCCTCAGGTGGTGTCTTGTCACCGCGAAAAAGATAATCTTCACTCTCCTGCGGTTTGGGTTGGCCGGGTTCTACGTTTTTGACCGAGGCTTTTGCCGAAGGAACATCAGCGCTCGCTGAAGGTTCGCAGTCGTTGCCACCGGGACAATTGTTTAAACCCAGCGGATCCACCCATCCCGTAGGATTCGGCACATATTGGTACGCCTTAATCCCACCCGCCAGCTTCACCGGATCTGGCGTCAGGTAACGACCAATATCCGGATTGTAGTAGCGATGCCGGTTGTAGTGCAGCCCGCTTTCCTGATCGAAGTATTGGCCCTGGAAGCGCAGCGGGTTGTCGATTTTTCCGACGTCTAGCCGGGCTATTTCGCCGTAGGCGCGGTAGTGGGCC
>NZ_UTBG01000255.1 GCF_900580675.1 Pseudomonas viridiflava | reverse complement strand
CCAATTGGCGGCCCAGCGGCGTGAGCTGGCTGTTGCGGTCGACCGCCGACAACTCTTGCAGCAGGTTGAAACCGTCGCTGATCGCCTTGCCGTCCGGCGGCTCGATAAACGGGAAATCGGTGATTTCGCCCAGGCGCAGGTGCAGCATCTGCAGGATCACCGCAGCAAGGTTGGTGCGCAGGATTTCCGGGTCGGTAAATTCCGGGCGGCCGATAAAATCTTCTTCGCTGTACAAGCGGATGCAAATGCCCGGCTCGACCCGCCCGCAACGGCCTTTACGCTGGTTGGCGCTGGCCTGGGAAATCGCCTCGATCGGCAGGCGCTGCACCTTGGCGCGGTAGCTGTAGCGGCTGATGCGCGCGGTGCCGCTGTCGATCACGTAGCGAATGCCCGGCACGGTCAGCGAGGTTTCCGCCACGTTGGTCGCCAGCACCACACGCCGCCCCGGATGGGATTGAAAAATCCGCTGCTGCTCCGCCGGTGACAAGCGCGCGTACAGCGGCAGAATTTCGGTGTGCTTGAGTTGGGCCTTGCGCAGCATCTCGGCGGCGTCGCGAATCTCGCGCTCGCCGGGCAAGAACACCAGCACGTCGCCTGGGCTGCGCCGCTCGCTGCGCTCATAGGCGGCGATTTCATCGAGGGTGGCGAGGATCGCCTGGTCGACGGTCAAGTCGTCCTCGACGCGGTTGCCCTCCTCGTCCTGCTCCAGGGTCAGCGGGCGGTACCAGGTGTCCACCGGGAAAGTTCGGCCCGAGACCTCGACAATCGGCGCGTCGTCGAAGTGCTTGGAAAAGCGCTCCAGGTCGATGGTCGCCGAGGTGATGATGACTTTCAGGTCGGGGCGGCGCGGCAACAGGGTTTTCAGGTAGCCGAGCAGGAAGTCGATGTTCAGGCTGCGTTCGTGGGCTTCGTCGACGATGATCGTGTCGTAGCGTTCGAGGTAGCGGTCATTCTGGGTTTCGGCGAGCAGGATGCCGTCGGTCATCAGTTTGATCAGGGTGTTGGAATCACTCTGGTCTTCGAAACGCACCTGGTAGCCGACCAGCGAACCCAAGGGGGTGGCAAGTTCTTCGGCAACCCGGCTGGCCACGCTGCGCGCGGCGATCCGGCGCGGCTGGGTGTGGCCGATCAGGCCGTACTGGCCGCGACCGATCTCCAGGCAGATTTTCGGCAACTGCGTGGTTTTACCCGAGCCGGTTTCGCCGGCAATGATCAGCACCTGATGCTTGTTCAGCGCGTCCTTGATTTCATCGCGCTTGGCGGCAATCGGCAGGCTGTCGTCATAGCGGATCACCGGCAGGCTGGCCCGCCGCGCGGTGACCTGGGCGCAGGACGCCTGCATGCGCGAGACCCACTGCGCCAGCTTTTCCTCGTCGGGCTTCTTGCGCAGCTCGAGCAGCTGCCGACGCAAGCGGTGGCGGTCGGCGAGCATGGCGTGGTCGAGGTTTTTCAGCAGTTGGTCGATAGCAGGCGCTTGGTCAGTCATCAGGTACTTTGAAGGTCGTCTATTTATGCACGGCCGGCAAGTGTGGCAGAAAAGCGGCTTATCTGGCAGACGGCTGAGGTTCATCAGGGATAAACCGAGCTAATTGCGGGAGCGGGCTTGCGCGCGAAGGCGGTGTGCCAGCCACTTGATTCATCGCTGACACGCGCGCGCCCCTCATTCGTTATCGCGGTCTTTGCGCCGGTACGGGAACACGTCGATCACCTTGCCGGCGCGAATCGCCTCCTGCAGGCCTTTCCAGTAGTCGGCGTTGTACAACTCGCCATGCAACGCGTCGAACAACTTGCGCTGGCCGGCGTCGGCAAACAGGAATGGCGGAAACTCTTCGGGGAACACGTCGAGCGGGCCGATGGAGTACCAGGGCTCAGAGGCCATTTCATCCTCGGGCGTGCGTGGCGCGGGGATGTGGCGGAAGTTGGCTTCGGTCAAAAAGCAGATCTCGTCGTAGTCGTAGAACACCACGCGGCCGTGGCGCGTGACACCGAAGTTCTTCAACAGCATGTCGCCGGGGAAGATATTCGCCGCCGCCAGTTGCTTGATGGCCAGCCCGTAGTCCTCCAGGGCTTCGCGGACCTGGGCGTCGTTGGCGTTTTCCAGGTAGAGGTTGAGCGGGGTCATGCGCCGCTCGGTCCAGCAGTGGCGAATCAATACGCTGTCGCCCTCGACTTCGACGGTGCCGGCGGCGACTTCCAGCAGCTCGGCCAGGCATTCGGGCTCGAACTTGCTCAAAGGGAAACGAAAATCTGCGAACTCCTGGGTGTCGGCCATGCGCCCAACCCGGTCGACGCTTTTAACCAGCCGATACTTTTCGATCACCGTCGCGCGGTTGACGTTTTTCGACGGCGAAAACCGGTCCTTGATGATCTTGAACACGGTGTTGAAGCCCGGCAGGGTAAACACGCTCATGACCATGCCGCGCACGCCTGGGGCCATGATGAACTGGTCATCAGTGGTCGCCAGGTGGTTGATCAGCGCGCGGTAGAACTCGGATTTGCCGTGCTTGTAGAACCCGATCGAGGTGTACAGCTCGGCGATGTGCTTGCCCGGCAGGATGCGCTTGAGAAAGTCGATGAATTCGGCCGGTACCGGCACGTCGACCATGAAGTAGGAACGGGTGAACGAGAAGATGATCGACACGTCGGCTTCGTCGGTGATCAACGCATCAATCTGGATGCCCTGCCCTTCGCGATGCAGCAGCGGAATCACCAGCGGCCATTGCTCGTCGCGGGTGTAGATGCGGCCCACGAGGTAGGCGCCCTTGTTGCGGTAGAGCACCGAGGAAAACAGCTCGACGTTGAGGTCCGGGTCCTTGCACACCCAGTCCGGCAGGTTTTCGCGCAGCTGGGTTTCGAGGCGCAGCAGGTCGGCCGCGAGGTCGGCGTAGGGCTCGCTGAAGCGGTAGTCGGCAAAAATCTGCGCCAACATCGCCGAAATCTTGCCGCCCGGCGTGTAGGTGCGCGTCTGCGCAGCGCGTGCCCGGCGCAGGCTGGGCCGGGTGGTGTGGATGAACATGCAGGCGTCGCTGATCAGGTCGTGGCTGAACAGGCCGCAGAAGATCGAGTTGTACCAGGTCTCCGACAGCTCATCGTCAAAGCGCAGGTCGATCAGGCCAATGTAGGCCTTTTTCACCAGCGGCCAGACGGCTATGTCGAGCAATGCGGCGCCGTCGAAATTGGCCCGCAGGCGTGCGGTCACTTCACCGACCTTTTCTTCATACAGGTTGATACGCGCCGCCGACGCGGCCTGCCCCGCCTGCCACTGGGCCTTTTCAAAACGCTCGCGGGCGCCATCGGTGATCTGGCGGAAGTGCTCGCGGTAATCGTCGAACCCTTCGAGGATCGTGCGGGCAATGGCGAAAGCGGGCGTGGTCGGCGGCATGCGGGAAACCTCTGCGGGCATCTGGAAGCACTGAGCTTAGTCAGTGTGCAGGGGCAGGAGAAGAACGATTTTCGGCACGAGGTTGTACAACTTCGTTCATTTCGTACATTTATTTTCAATTGGGTAAATTCGACCACCCGGTCAATAAACGCACCTGAAAGTCGCTATGTGTTGTTCTACACGCCTGCAACGGCGTGGCCTGGCCGGTTAAAGCAGGAAACACTCGGTCTCGGCCGCATCGGCACGCGTTGGATCCAACTAAGGGAAACCCTGATTACCACCTTGATGGCACTTTGATATATAGCGCGCCCTCTCCCAGCCTAACAAGGTCAAAAGACCGATCCGGGAGCAGGTTTTAATCGCCCAAGGAGCATTGAGATGTCATTGAGGAACATGAGGATCGGTCTGCGTGCCAGTCTGAGTTTTGGGGTTTTGGCCAGCTTGCTGGTGATTGTCGGCCTGTTTGGCCTGGGCCAGATGGGCAAGCTGCGCGAAAGTGCGCTGGTGATCGAAGAATCGTGGATGCCGAGCATCGAGAATGTCCACGACAGCGCAGCCTACGTGGCGAGCATCCGCCTGGAGGCGTTGCGCCTGGCAACCACCGATGAGTCGCGGGTGCGTGACAACAGCAAAAACCTGCTCACCCGCCAGCGCAGCGAGCTGCAAGCCTTGCTCGACCGTCACGAAACCCTGCTGAAAAGCGACGACGAGCGCGCGCTGCTGGAGAAGGTGAAAAGCAACGTAGCGACCTACCTGACCATAGTGACCCAGATGATCGCCTTGGTGGACAAGGACCAACAGCAAGAGGCCATCGACCTGTTGAACAGCCGCCTCGCGCCACAGGGCACACTCCTCAACCAGAGCCTGGAAGCGCTGATCGTGTTTAACCAGAACGGCGTGCAGGCTGCCGCAGACTCATCGGCGCAGATGTACTCGAGCGCGCAGTGGGTGGTCGGCCTGATCATCCTCGTTGCGCTGGTTGCCACGCTGCTGCTGGCCTGGCTGCTGACCCGCAGCATCACCGCCCCGTTGGCCCAGGCGTTGAGCGTGGCGCGCACGATTGCCGGCGGCGACTTGAGCCAGCCGATCGTGGTGCACGGCCAGGACGAGCCCGCGCAATTGCTGACCGCCCTGGCGACCATGCAGGAGCAGTTGCAAACCACGATTCGTGGCATCAGCGAATCGGCGCAACAACTGGCCTCTGCTGCCGAGGAGATGAGCTCGGTGATGGAACAGAGCACCCGTGGCCTGCAGGCGCAGAACGATGAAATCGAACAGGCCGCGACCGCCGTCACCGAGATGAGCGCGGCCGTGGACGAGGTGGCGGGGAACGCGGTGTCCAGCGCCGAGGCGTCCAAGGCCTCCGATGAAGACAGCAAGCACGGCCACTACCAGATCAGCGAAACCATCAGCTCGATCCAGAACCTGGTGGACGAGGTGCTCGGCGCTTCCAACAAGGCCGAGGGCCTGGCGGTGCAAGCCCAGGACATCAGCAAGGTGCTGGAAGTGATCCGTGGCATCGCCGGGCAAACCAACTTGCTCGCGCTCAACGCCGCCATCGAGGCCGCGCGGGCCGGTGAGGCCGGGCGTGGTTTTGCGGTGGTGGCCGATGAAGTGCGTTCGCTGGCGCAACGCACCCAGGATTCCACCGAAGAAATCGAGCAGATGATTACCGGCATCCAGCAAGGCACTCAGGATACGGTCGAGGCGCTCAACAGCAGCGCCGAGCATGCCGGCCAAACCCTGCAACGGGCCAACAGTGCCGGCAGCGCCCTGGAGAAAATCACCGCGGCGATTTCGCAGATCAGCGAACGTAACCTGGTGATCGCCAGCGCCGCCGAGCAGCAGGCGCTGGTTGCGCGCGATGTGGACCGCAGCCTGGTGAACATCCGCGACCTGTCCACCCAGACCGCCGCGGGTGCGACCCAGACCTCGGCCGCCAGCCAGGAGCTGTCGCGCCTGGCGGTGGACCTCAATGGCATGGTCACGCGGTTTGTGCTGTAAACAGTGATTGTGTCGGGCAGGCCACTGGGCAACACTCGCGGCCTTATTGATGTGGGAGCGTTGCGTGAGACCTGTCGACACCCTGTATTTGCTGGGGCTAGCTGCCATCTGGGGCGCGAGCTTTCTGTTCATGCGCATTATCGCGCCGGAGATCGGCACAGTGCCGACCGCGTTTTTCCGCGTGTCGATTGCCGCCGCCGGGTTGCTGGTGATCCTGGCGATGATGCGCGTGAGCTGGGATTTCCAGGGCAAGTTCAAGACAGTCCTGCTGCTGGGGGTGATCAACTCCGGCATACCTGCGACCATGTACTCGGTGGCCGCCCAGGTGTTGCCGGCGGGTTACTCGGCGATCTTCAATGCCACCACGCCGCTGATAGGCGTGTTGATCGGCGGGCTGTTCTTCAGCGAGCGCCTGACCCCGTCGAAAGTCGCCGGGGTATGCCTGGGCCTGTTTGGCGTCGGCGTGCTGACCCGCGCGGGGCCGGTGGCATTTGACCTGGAATTGCTGATGGGCGCGCTGGCCTGCCTGTTGGCCACCACCTGCTATGGTTTTGCCGGTTTCCTGGCACGCCGCTGGCTGGACCAGCGCGGCGGGTTGGACAGCCGCCTCGCCGCACTGGGCAGCATGCTCGGCGCCACCTTGTTCCTGCTGCCGCTGTTTGCCTACAACGCCATCAGCCATCCGCCCGCGAGTTGGGGTGGCTGGTCGGTGTGGTTGTCGCTGCTGGGACTGGGGCTGGTGTGTACGGCGTTTGCCTACATCCTGTACTTCCGTTTGCTGTCGTCCATTGGCCCGGTGAAATCGATGACCGTGACCTTCATGATCCCGCCGTTCGGCGTGTTGTGGGGCGCACTGTTGCTGGATGAGCCTTTGTCGATGGCGCATCTGTATGGCGGGGTGTTGATTGCGGGGGCTTTGTGGCTGGTGTTGCGGCAGAAGAAACCGTAGGAGCCCGGCTTGCCGGCGATGGCGCGCCGGTTACTACGCATTTTTGACTTGAGCCTGCTGCACTTCGGGCTGTTTACGTAGGGGCTGACTCAGCTCTTTTTTCTCTGCTGCCAAAGCCGCCTCCAGGCGGCTTTGGTGTTTTAACCGTGCACTAATCCATTTTACCTAGCCGAACGGTCAGTAGTCGACCGGGCCCCCTTTGGGCAGAATTGCTCCTTCGTCAACAACTCACCACACAGCCCGGTTTCCAGGCACTAAAGGCCTGGCGCTGCGTTGAAGGCAGCTGTGCACCCGCGTTTCAAGCCCAGCGTTTATTCACCCGCTCTACAAGAAGCCATGCCATGCATCTCAAGACATTGTCCATTTTCGGCACCCGCCCGGAAGCCATCAAAATGGCTCCGATGATTATCGCCCTCGCGAAAGACGATCGTTTCCACTCGAAAGTCTGTGTCACGGCGCAACATCGGGAGATGTTGGACCAAGTGCTTGAGCTGTTCGGATTGGTGCCTGACTACGATCTGAACATCATGAAGGCGGGCCAGAACCTGACCGATGTGACGACGGCGATCATTCAAGGCCTGCAAGCCATACTGGAAGACTTCAAACCGGATGTGATCCTGGTGCACGGCGATACGGCGACCACGTTCGCCGCAAGCCTCGCCGCTTATTACCAGCAGATACCCGTGGCGCACATCGAAGCCGGGCTGCGCACCAACGACCTCTATTCACCCTGGCCCGAGGAAGGCAACCGACGCCTGACCGGCAGCCTGGCGTCGATGCATTTTGCGCCCACGCAAACCTCGCGGCAGAACCTGCTGAACGAGGGCGTCGCCGCCGAACGTATTCATGTCACCGGCAACACGGTGATTGATGCGCTACTCGGCGTTGTAGAGAAGCTGCGCGACCCGAGATCGCCCTTGCGCAGCCGCCTGGATCAGCAATTTTCCTTCCTGCCCACAGGCCAGCGAATGGTGTTGGTGACGGGGCATCGCCGCGAAAACTTTGGCGACGGCCTCGAGCGCATCTGCCAGGCACTGACTGAAACCGCCGCGCGCTTTCCAACGGTCACTTTCGTGTATCCGGTGCACTTGAACCCCAACGTGCAAGAACCCGTTCGGCGGCTGCTGGCCGGCATACGCAATGTGCATCTGATCAAGCCTCAGGACTACCTGCCCTTTGTTTACCTGATGACCCGCGCCTACCTGATTCTGACTGACTCGGGCGGCATTCAGGAGGAAGCACCTGCGCTGGGCAAACCGGTGCTGGTGATGCGCGACACGACCGAACGCCCCGAGGCAGTCGATGCGGGAACGGTGAGGTTGGTGGGCACCGAGGTCGCAACCATTGCTCATCACCTCAAAGAGTTGCTCAGCAATGAAACCCTCTACCGAAAAATGAGCAATGCACACAACCCCTACGGCGACGGCAACGCCTGTAAACGCATCCGGGAAATACTCATAGCCACTTGGCGCAAGAACGAGGTGGCGGCATGAGTGTTGCGAAAATATGTGTGATCGGCCTGGGTTACATAGGCTTGCCCACCGCGGCTCTTTTTGCCTCGCGTCAACGCCAGGTCGTCGGCGTCGATATCAACCCGTGCACTGTAGATATCGTCAACCGTGGCCTGGTGCATATCGTCGAGCCGGAGCTGGACCAACTGGTGCACGCAGTGGTCAGCCAAGGGTTCCTGCGGGCGACCCTCCGGCCGGAACCGGCAGACGCTTTCCTGATTGCCGTGCCCACGCCATTCCTGGAAAACCGTGAGCCGGACCTAAGCTACATCGAGGCCGCGAGTCGCGCCATTGCTCCCGTGCTGAAAAAGCATGACCTGGTGGTGCTGGAGTCGACCTCGCCGGTCGGCACCACCGAACGAATGGCGCAATGGCTGGCCAATGCCCGGCCGGACCTGACCTTCCCTGCAACCCATGGGCAAGCCAGCGATATCCGTGTTGCCCACTGCCCCGAGCGTGTGCTGCCGGGCCAGGTGCTACGCGAGCTGGTCAGCAATGACCGGATCATCGGTGGCCTGACCGCTGCCTGCTCAGCCGCCGCCGTGCGGCTGTACCAACAATTTGTCAGGGGCGAGTGCCTCGTGACGGACGCGCGCACCGCAGAGATGTGCAAGCTGACCGAGAACAGTTTTCGCGACGTCAACATCGCATTCGCCAATGAGCTCTCAATGATCTGCGCGCAGTTAAAGATCGAACCCTGGGAACTGATCCGCCTGGCCAACCATCATCCACGCGTGAATATCCTGCAGCCGGGGCCGGGTGTCGGTGGGCACTGTATTGCGGTGGACCCCTGGTTCATCGTCAGTAAAACGCCCGAGCTGGCGCGGTTGATCCGTACCGCGCGCGAGGTCAATGACAGCAAACCGCAGTGGGTCATCCAACAGGTCAAGTTGGCGCTGGCCACCCTTCTGTTCAAGCAACCGTCTCTTTGCATGCGCGATGTGCAAATTGCCTGTTATGGCTTGGCGTTCAAGGCGGACATCGATGACCTGCGCGAGAGCCCGGCACTCGGCATCGCCCGGCAGTTGGGCAAGGAGCTCGGGGTAACGCTGCTGCTGGTTGAACCGAACATCGATGTGCTGCCTGATGACCTTCTCGCGCATTCGCTCACAGACACCGATTGCGCCCGATACAGCGCGCACATCCATGTGTTGCTCGTAGGCCACCGCGAGTTCAGGGACATGCTGGCACTGCCGGACCACAGCGTGGTGATTGATGCCGCCGGCGTGCTGGCGAACTGAGTGAGTATCGACGATGAGTGACCCAAAGCCACTGGCCGAAATTCACGACCGCGTGATGGAAGCCTACTATGGCAAGCTCGGTGAACAGTTCATGCAGGAGACGCGTGCGCGAATCCATTGGATCTGCACCCAGGTAGCCGGCAAAAGCGTGATCGACGTAGGCTGCTCCCAAGGCATCATCCCCGTGCTGCTGGCCCGTGAAGGGCACGTGGTCACCGGCGTGGATAACCGTGCCAGAGCGATCGAGGAAGCCAGTCAGTACCTGCGCACTGAGCCCGACCACGTTCAGCAGAACGTCACCTATGTGACCGCAGACTTTCTGTCGCTGGACACCCAAGGCACCCGACCTGACAGCATCATAATTAGCGAAGTGCTTGAACACCTCATCCACCCGCATGCCTTTGTCGAAAAGGCCGCCTCAATGCTCACGCCAAATGGCCGGTTGATCATTACCGTGCCATTCGGGGTGAATGAATTCATCGACCACAAGCACACGTTCTATCTGCTGGCGCCGTATCGCTTGCTAAGCACACACCTGCGCGTGGTGCAGATCGAGATGCTGGGCAAGTGGATCGGAATGGTCGCGATCAAAGCCGAACCCGGGGCTGACACGCTGGGTACCCAGCACATCCGCGCGCTGGAAAGTGCATTCGAGTCGGTCGAACGCAGCGTGCGTAGCAGCCTGTTAACCGCTCGCAGGCAACTGGAGCAGGCCAATCAGAAATACTGTGCAACGACCGAACAGCTGCACGCGCTTAAACACGACCTTGCGCGGTCCACCCAGCAAACAGAGACCCTTGCCGCCAGGCTGCAGCGTGTCGATGCCAAGTGCCACTTACTCGAAAGCCGCCTGATCAAGACGCGGGCGAGCACCACCTATCAACTGGGCTATCAACTGCGATTGGGCGCAGGCTCAATCCGCGCGCTCCTGCATTTGCCGGTGGCCTTGTTCGATCTTTACCAGCGAGCCCGCGCGCGTCGACAAGGCCGCGCGCCCACTGTATCGGCAAGTGTCCAGGCCGCCTCGCCGCCGCTGCCTGAAAGCCCCCCCTTCCTCGTAACACCGGCCCCAACGCCCCTGGCAGACACCAATCAGGTACGCAACCAGCTGTTGCTCACCCCTCACGACACGGCCACGCCCTTCAGGATTGCGTGCGTGCTGGACGCCTTTTCCCACGAGGCGTACCGCTATGAAAGCCAGCTGATGCAGCTGACCCCGGACCAGGGCTTGGCCGAGCTGCAATCGTTCCAGCCCGAGTTGTTGTTTGTCGAATCCGCATGGCGCGGCAAGGATGACCGCTGGACCCACAAAGTCGCGCAGAACAGCGCAGAACTGCGCGGCATCGTGCAGTGGTGCCGGGACCACAACGTGCCAACGGTATTCTGGAACAAGGAAGACCCGGTGCACTTCGAGACATTCCTGGGCACCGCCAAACAGTTTGACCAGGTGTTCACCACGGACATCGACTGCATTCACCGGTACAAAAGCGCGCTGGGGCACGAGCGTGTCTACCTGCTGCCTTTCGCCTGCCAGCCGGCGGTGCACAACCCGGTTGAACTGTATGAGCGCAAGGATGCGTTCTGTTTCGCGGGCGCCTATTACACGCGGTACACCGAGCGGGCGCGCAACTTGGAACAGTTCGCCCAGGGCCTGTCCAGCGTGCGACCGTTGGAAATTTATGATCGCAACTTCGGCAAAAAGGACGCCCTTTATCAGTTCCCGGCCGAGTATCGGCGCTACATCGCCGGTACGTTGAGCGCGACGCAAATGAGCCAGGCCTACAAAGGCTACCGGTACGCGATCAACCTCAATTCGATCAAGCAATCGCAGTCCATGTTCGCCCGTCGCGCGTTTGAATTACTGGCGTCCAATACACTGACCGTCAGCAACTTTTCTCGCGGCCTGCGTCTGCTGCTGGGCAGCTTGGTGGTCTGCAGCGACAGCAGCCAGGAGGTGTTACGCCGCCTCAATCTCCCCAGTGAGCACGCCAAGCTGCGGCTGGCTGGCCTGCGTAAAGTGATGCTCGAACACACCTACGCCCACCGCTTGAGCTACGTATTGAGCAAGGTGACTGGGCGTGTGCAGGAGGTGCCTCTACCGACGATTTGCCTCGTCGCTAATGCGGCCAACGAGGCCCAACTCCAGGCGCTCAGCGAGCACCTGCAACGCCAGCACTACACCAACGTCGCGCTGTATATCGTGGTAAACGACTCGACAACAAGACAGCACGCTCCCGCGGGCTCCCGCTTGCACCTGATCGAACGCAAAAACCTGGGTACACACACGCTCGGTGAACTGGCGAATGGCGCCGAGTGGCTTGGCGCCTGGGTGGCTGAGGATTACTACGGCCCCAACTACCTGCTGGACTTGGCCTTGGCGACGCGCTACAGCAAGGCTCATGTCATCGGCAAGATGGCCTACCACGCCGCCGCCGAGCTGGGCATACACCTGAAAAATCCGGGCCTGGCCTACCGCAGCGCCAGCGGGATGGCGGTACGTCGCGCACTGATCAGAACCTCAACCGTGGCACAACAGCCCGCCCGTGACTGGCTCAAAGGGCTGTCGAGCCGTGTCTGCGAACACCCGCAATCCCTGGCGATTGACGCATTCAACTACTGTGAAAACGCCGCCGGCCTCCATCAACAGCACGTCATCGACGCGGTGAACGATCTTGAGTTGAACACCGGTATGAGCCTCCATCAGCTTCAATGCAGCAGCGAAGCTATTCCGGCATTTAACGCGACGATTGCCGCCCCACAGACCAGCGGCCGTATCCTGGCAACGCTGTTTGGCACACTGCACAGCAAGCACGTGCACGCGCAGGTCGAAGGCGATACCTGGCACATCGGCTCTTCCCTCGCAGACGGAAAACACGAGTACCACTACGCCAGGCAGGACATGAGCGTTGCGCAACTGAAAGAAGATGATTCGCCATTGAGGCTGCTGCTCGACGCCACGCCAGGCCTGAATCTGCAATTGGTGGTGCTGTTTCTGGACGCGCAGAAGCAACGCATCAGCCATGTAATGCAGCTGGCTAACCGCAACCAAACCTGGGATGTGCCGCCAGAAGCGGCTTACCTGCGCTTGGGCTTGCGTGCTTACGGCAGCGGCAGTACGACGATCAAAGCCTTGATCCAGGGCCACCGCGACAGCCAGCCATGCACTTTGCTCTCCACGGCAAAATATTTGCTGCTGACCAACCATTACCCATCCTACGATGATTTGTACCGCAACGGGTTTATTCACACGCGTGTCACCAGTTACCAGGAACAGGGGCTGGCAGTGGACGTCTTTCGCCTGCGCCCGAACGGCCCCGTGAGTTTTCACGAGTTTGAAAATATCGATGTCATCACCGGCCCCGGCGCTACCCTGGCAAACATGCTCGCCGCCGGTAACTACACGTCGGTACTGGTGCACTTCCTCGACGCGCAGATGTGGGAAACAGTAAGGCCGTTTCTGCACGGGATTCAGGTAATTGTCTGGGTGCATGGCGCGGAGATTCAACCCTGGTGGCGCCGGGCTTACAACTATGGCGATGAAGCACAGTTGCAACTGACAAAGCTCGACAGTGACCGACGCATGAGCTTCTGGCGCAACCTCCTGCAACAGATGTCACCCAACCTGCAACTGGTATTCGTGTCTCGCCGGTTTGCCGAAGACGTCATGGAAGACTTGGGGTTCAGCTTGCCGCAGAGCCACTATCGAATCATCCACAACCCCATCAATACGCGAATGTTTTCCTACCGGGAAAAGCCACCGGAACAGCGCAGGAAAATTCTCTCAATCCGGCCCTACGCCTCACGCACCTATGCCAACGACCTGAGCGTCAAGGCCATTCAACAACTGGCGACCAAGCCTTGGTTCAACGAACTCGAGTTCCTGATGGTCGGCGACGGGCCTTTGTTCGACGAGACGCTGGCGCCGCTGCGTCAGTACCCGAACGTCAAGATCGAGAAGCGTTACTTGAAACAATCCGACATCGCCGATCTGCACAAGCACTACGGGGTGTTTCTGTGCCCCAGCCGAATGGACACGCAAGGCGTATCTCGCGACGAAGCGATGGCATCGGGGCTGGTGCCGGTCACTAACCAAGTGGGAGCGATTTCTGAGTTTGTCGACGACACCTGCGGTTTTTTGTGTGCCGCAGAGGACTACATCGGGCTTAGCGAAGCAATCGAAACACTGTTCCTCAACCCGCAGGTTTTTAGGGAAAAGTCGTTGAACGCCAGGCAAAGAGTAATCGCGCAGAGCGATATGCAATTGATCACAGCGTCCGAACTAAGCCTTATACGAGAAACCCACGGTGAGCGAAGAAGCAAAGACATTGCAGCGCAGCATTCTGTCGACACTCACCTGGTGCGCACAGTTGGGCCATAAATTCATGCGCATCACCCCGCGCTCCACGTTGATGGCACAGGCAGCACACTTTTGTGCACAGGTACTGCTGATAACTACCTATTTCCTGCCGATCAAAATTGTCATCCTGTTAGGCTCAGAGACGCTCCCGGCCTATCTGTCGCCCTTTGTGAAAAGTGTCGAAAAAACCACTTTGATCATCGGGCTGGGCGTGTTGACGGTTATTTTCTACGCGCTTTACCTGGGCGCAGGTCTGGTCGCTGCCCGTTACTCGAGGGCTGGCGCACGTGCCCTGATCACCCGCGGTTCAGACACTTCGGAGCTGAAAAGCCAATTGCCCTTGGCGACCCGAGTGTTCTCCAGGTTTACGCGTGGCCTATCCGACGCCCTGTTCGCCCTGATCGTTTGCGCTGTATTGCTCTACGTCTACCCGTCCCTATTGGCCATCAGCCTGATGTATTGCGCGCTCGCCGCTGCTGTGCTGATTGCTTTGACCAACCGCAACAGACGCGTGCATACAGTGCTATCACGGTACCCGCTCACGGTGGCCGACACCCTGTACTCAGTGGGTTTCCTGGCGACCTTCGCGTTCATCATCGTGGACTTTCTCTGCCTGACACCGCCGCACCTGTATGTCGCGCTCATAGCCTTGATTCTGATCCGTCAGGGTTTCAGCAGATTGAAGGTCATGACTCAGGACATTCTTTACCTGAACCTTCACGCACCGAAAATCAACGGGCTGTTTCTGGCCGCCAACCCGCTTCGCTGAATGTTTTCCCTATCGACAGGAACCGCCTCCCGTGCCCCGTATTGCCATGATTGTCTGGAATGAATTTCGTAATGATGCCCGCGTTTTGAAACAGGCCCGAACACTCCAGGCGGCGGGTTATCAGGTCACGGTTTTCGCACTGCATACGCCAGGAGTTACGTGTCGCGAGGAAGTACTGGACGACGGTGTCCACGTCATAAGGGTCGCGCGTAGCTTGCGCTGGCGAAGGAGGGCCGCTAGGCGCAGCCCTTCGCCCGGCACAGGGGCTGGCGAACAAGCGATGCCGCTGCGTCGCCTGCTAGCGCGACTGTGGGTGCACGCCGGGCTGTTGGTACGGATCGCCCTGCATCGCGCCGCGGTGGTGCATGCCCATGACGTCAACACCCTGCCTACCGCATGGCTGGCAGCCAGGCTCAGCGGTGCCGGGCTGGTGTATGACGCCCACGAAATCAGCACCAGCCGCGAGGGTTATGCGTATTTTCGCAAAGGGGTGGCGTGTGTCGAGGCAACGCTGATGCCAAGGGCCGAGGGTACGATAACCACCACCGACACCCGCGCCCGGTTTTTCGCCAGGGCCTATGGCATCGTCCGCCCGCTGGTGCTGCAAAATCGGCCTTGCTTGAGTATCAGCCCTCCCACCCAGCGGATTCGCGACGAGCTGGGCTTGCAACAGCCCTGGCCCATCGTCGTCTATCAGGGCGGCCTGCAACAGGGGCGTGGCCTGGAACGTTTATTACGCGTTGCAGCCAACTTACCGGGTGCTTACTTTGTATTGATCGGCGGGGGGAGGTTGACCCAGGCCTTGGTGACGTTACGCGATGCAATGGGCATGGCAGAGCGAGTGCACTTTATACCGACCGTTTCACTGGCGGATCTGCCCAGCTATACCGCATCAGCCGATATCGGCGTGCAGCCTATTGAAAATACCTGCCTGAACCACTTCACCACCGACTCGAACAAACTGTTCGAGTACATCATCGCCGGATTGCCCGTCGTTGCAACGGACTTCCCGGAGATTCGCAAGGTGATCCGTGAATACTCGGTCGGGGAGTTGGTGGCGGCAGGTTCGGATCAGGCACTGCACGGGGCGCTAGCGCGCTTGATCGATAAGCCCTCGTTACGTCAACAACTTGCCTGCAATGCAAAACATGCGGCCAGGCATCTGAATTGGGAACAACAGGAACACAGGCTAGTAACGCTGTACCAACGCGTGCTGGCAGGCAAAACCGAGGTTCGTGCATGACCATGCGTATCCTCGTTCTGAGCTACTACTTTCCGCCCGACCTGTCGTCATTTCGCATCGAGGCGCTGGTCAATGCCCTGCTCATCCAAGGTAACGGCGAGGTCGAGATCGACTTGGTGACCACCCAACCTAATCGATACCCGTCCTACAAGGTTGCCGGAACTCTCCCCACGCCCCAGCCGGGTCTGTCCGTCACGCGTATCGCCCTGCCTACTCATGCGTGCGGTGTATGGGGCCAAGCCCGGGGGTTTGCCCACTATGCCTACGGCGTGCGTAAAGCGATAAAAGGCAAACAGTATGACTTGATCGTTGCGACCTCCTCGCGCCTGATGACCGCTGCGCTGGGCGCCTTGATCGCACGAAAAACCCACACTCCCCTGTATCTGGATATCCGGGATATCTTCGTCGACGTGCTGCCCGAACTGTTCCCCGGCATGTTCGGCACAGGCCTGACGCGAGTGTTTTCATGGGTGGAAAAAAACACCCTCAAGCACGCTACGCAGGTCAACCTGGTGTCGCCGGCTTTCCTGAGTTATTTCTCGGCACGTTATCCGCACCGGAGTTTCTCGACGCATACCAACGGCGTCGACGATCTATTCCTGCAAACAGCCTTTTATCCAGGCACGCTCACTCGGCAGGTAGGCCCCTTGAACATTGTCTACGCGGGCAACATTGGCGCAGGCCAGGGCCTGGAGAAAATCCTCCCGCCACTGGCGGAGCGCCTGGCAAACACGGCATGTTTTTATGTGATTGGCGACGGCAGTACCCTGAAGCAATTGAGCGCTGCGTTGATCAAGCGACAGGTCAAAAACGTCGTGCTTATTCCGCCCATGCCGCGTGACGGACTGATTCATTACTATCAGCAGGCGGATGTGCTGTTTCTACACCTCAATAATTTCAAGGCGTTCTACAAAGTCATCCCTTCGAAATTGTTTGAATATGCAGCCACCGGTAAACCCATCCTGGCGGGCCTGCCGGGGTTCTCAAAAGAATTCACGCTCGGCAACATCGCCAACGCCTGTGTGTTTGCCCCAGGCAACCCCGACGCCGCCGTTGCCGAATTGGCCCGACTGAAACTCAGCGGCACTGACCGCGGTGCTTTTATACAGGCATACTCGCGAGACGCCATCCAGCAACGCATGGCAGTTGAGATTCTCAACACAGGAAAAGTTGAATAACTGTCAGCAAGGTGCCAGGCCGTCGATTGTTGCAAAAATAAGTTAAATAAACCCCCGCCATGGCCGATAACCCCTGAAAGCCTTGCGGATTGAACAACCATGCGTAATAACCAGCCCGTTACCCAGCGCGAACGTACCTTCCCCGCTCAGCAACGGTTGATCTCCACCACAGATGCCAAGGGTGTGATCACTTACTGTAACGACGCGTTTGTCGAGATCAGTGGGTTCACCCGTGAAGAACTGCTTCGCGCGCCGCACAACCTGGTGCGTCACCCGGATGTTCCGGCGGCGGTGTTCGCGCATATGTGGGCCACGCTCAAACAAGGCTTGCCATGGATGGGCATCGTCAAGAACCGCTGCAAGACCGGGGATCACTACTGGGTTAACGCCTACGTGACGCCCGTCTTTGAAGGCAACCAGGTGGTCGGCTACGAATCGGTGCGCATCAAGCCCACCTCCGAGCAGATCCGCCGCGCCGAAGCGCTTTACCAACGCATCAACCAGGGCAAGTCGGCGATTCCCCAACGCGACAAGTGGCTGCCGGTGCTGCAGGACTGGCTGCCGTTTATCCTGGTCAGCCAGTTGAGCTTCATGATCGGCGCGTCACTCAACTCCCACTGGGGCTTTGCCCTGGCGGCGGGGTTGTCGGTGCCGCTGGGACTGCTCGGCCTGAGTTGGCAACAGCGCGGCCTCAAGCGCTTGCTGCGTTTGGCCGAACAGACCACCTCTGACCCGTTGATCGCGCAGATGTACACCGACAGCCGTGGCGCCCAGGCGCGCCTGGAGATGTCGATCCTCAGCCAAGAGGCGCGTCTGAAGACCTGTCTTACGCGGCTGCAGGACACTGCCGAACACCTCAACGACCAGGCGGCGCAGTCCAACACCCTGGCGCACAACAGCTCCAGCGGCCTGGAGCGTCAGCGTGTGGAAACCGAGCAGGTGGCCACGGCGGTCAACCAGATGGCGGCGACCACCCAGGAAGTCGCGAGCCATGTGCAGCGCACGGCCGACGCCACCCAGGAAGCCAATCGCCTGACCGGTCGCGGCCGCGACATTGCCGGCGAAACCCGCGAGGCAATCCAGCGCCTGTCGGTGGCCGTGGGCGAGACCGGCGTGACCGTCACCCAGTTGGCCAAGGACAGCGATGAAATCGGCGGCGTGGTCGACGTGATCAAAGGCATTGCCGACCAGACCAACCTGCTGGCGTTGAACGCCGCCATTGAAGCGGCGCGCGCCGGTGAGATGGGCCGGGGGTTTGCGGTGGTGGCTGACGAAGTCCGCCAACTGGCGCAACGCACCGCCGAGTCGACCGGGCAGATCCATACCCTGATCGCCAAGCTGCAGCACACCGCGGCGGCTGCCGTGCAAACCATGGACGCCGGGCATCGCCAGGCCGAAGAAGGCGTGGCGCGCGTGATGGAAGCGGACCAGGCGCTGGTGGGCATCAGCGAGGCCGTGGCGCATATCACCGACATGACCACCCAGATCGCCGCCGCGACCGAAGAGCAAAGCTCGGTGGCTGAAGAGATCAGCCGCAACATCAGCACGATTGCGCTGCTGGCGGACCAGACCTCGGAGCAGGCGTTGAACTCGGCGCAACTCAGTGAAGAGCTGACGCATACCGCGAATACTCAGTATTCATTGGTAGAGCGGTTTAACCGGTAGACCGCTATCGCAGGCAAGCCAGCTCCCACATTTGACCGTATTCACAAATAGAAAAGTGTGAACCCTATCCAATGTGGGAGCCGGCTTGCCTGCGATGAGGCCCTACAGGCCGCGGAGAAACCCAGCCACCTTCACCGCCGCAGCCTCCAAATGCTGCTCATGCGTAAACCCCGACGCCTTCAACGGCTTCAAGTCATGATCCCCCGCCACCAGCCACATCACCTCGATGCTCGGCGACACGTCATACCCCTCCACCGCCGCCCGATTGCCCAGCGCATCGCGCTCGCCCTGCACGATCAACGTCGCTGTCTTCAGCCCGGCCAGATGCTCGGTGCGAGGTTTTTCCGGTTTGCCCACCGCATAGAACGGATACCCCAGGCACACCAACCCGTCAGCCTCCAGCTCATCCGCCAACAAACTGGCCATGCGCCCGCCCATGGACTTGCCGCCAATCGCCAGTTTTCCAGCGACATGACGTCGCACCTCGGCATACACCTCGCGCCAGGCTTCAAGCAGTTTTGGCGCCGGATTCGGGGGGCGTTTGCCGCCGTCCGCGCGGCGCTGGGCCATGTACGGAAATTCGAAGCGCAACACGTTCACGCCATGCCCGGCAAGGCGTGCAGCCATGTCGTTCATGAAGGATGAGTCCATCGGTGCACCGGCGCCGTGGGCCAGGATCAGCGTGACCGCCTTGCGCCCTTCAGCACCTGAGGCCGCATCCCACAACCAGCCGCGTTCCCGCACACACTGCGCCCATTGATCCCCGTCAATACTGGCCTTGTGCTCTTTGCCCATGCTTGCCTCGCTTTTTAGTCTGCCTATAACTCCAGCCCAAGTGCCGCACTTGCTTGGGTTGAACCGTGGATGGGGAACCATGAACACTACTTTAAGTACCGCCTATAACTACAAGGTGGTCCGCCAATTCGCAATTATGACGGTGGTGTGGGGCATCGTCGGCATGGGGCTCGGGGTTTTTCTCGCCGCCCAATTGGTTTGGCCTGCACTCAACTTCGATTTGCCGTGGACCAGCTTTGGCCGTTTGCGTCCGCTGCACACCAACGCAGTGATCTTCGCCTTTGGTGGCTGCGCGCTGTTCGCCAGCTCGTTCTACTCGGTGCAGCGTACTTGCCAGACCCAGCTGTTCGCGCCGAAAATCGCCGCGTTCTGCTTTTGGGGCTGGCAGCTGGTCATTCTTCTGGCCGCGATCACCTTGCCGCTGGGCTACACCAGCTCCAAGGAATACGCCGAGCTGGAATGGCCGATCGACATCCTGATCACCATCGTCTGGGTGGCCTACGCCATCGTGTTCTTCGGCACGGTGATGAAGCGCAACACCAAGCACATCTACGTCGGCAACTGGTTCTTCGGTGCGTTCATCATCACCGTGGCCATCCTGCATATCGTCAACAACCTGGAAATCCCGGTCAGCCTGACCAAGTCCTACTCCCTCTACGGCGGTGCGACGGATGCCATGGTGCAGTGGTGGTACGGGCATAACGCTGTGGGCTTTTTCCTCACCGCCGGCTTTCTAGGGATGATGTACTACTTCGTGCCAAAACAGGCCGAGCGGCCGGTGTATTCCTATCGCCTGTCCATCGTGCACTTTTGGGCACTCATCACCCTGTACATCTGGGCCGGCCCGCACCACCTGCACTACACCGCGCTGCCGGACTGGGCGCAGTCGCTGGGCATGGTGATGTCGCTGGTTCTGCTGGCACCGAGCTGGGGCGGCATGATCAACGGCATGATGACGCTCTCGGGCGCCTGGCATAAGTTGCGCAGCGACCCGATCCTGCGCTTCCTGGTCGTGTCGCTGGCCTTCTACGGCATGTCGACCTTTGAAGGCCCGATGATGGCGATCAAGACCGTCAACGCCCTCTCCCACTACACCGACTGGACCATCGGCCACGTCCACGCCGGCGCCCTCGGTTGGGTCGCGATGATTTCCATCGGCGCGCTGTACCACATGATCCCGAAAATCTTCGGCCGCGAGCAGATGTACAGCCTCGGCCTGATCAACGCGCACTTCTGGCTGGCCACCATCGGCACCGTGCTCTACATCGCCTCGATGTGGGTCAACGGCATCGCCCAGGGCCTGATGTGGCGTGCGATCAACGAAGACGGCACCTTGACCTACTCCTTCGTCGAAACCCTGGTGGCCAGCCACCCAGGCTACATCGTGCGGCTGGTGGGCGGTGCGGTGTTCCTCAGCGGCATGTTCCTGATGGCTTACAACACCTGGCGCACCGTGCGTTCGGCGCAGCCAGTCGAAGCCGCCCCTGTCGCGCAGCTGGCCTGAGGAGTCTGAGATGAAACACGAAACGATTGAAAAGAACGTCGGCCTGCTGATGCTGCTCATGGTGCTCGCCGTGAGCATCGGCGGCCTGACCCAGATCGTCCCGCTGTTCTTCCAGGACGTGACCAACAAACCGGTCGAAGGCATGAAGCCCTACACCGCGCTGCAACTGGAAGGCCGTGACATTTACATCCGCGAAGGCTGCGTACAGTGCCACTCGCAGATGATCCGCCCGTTCCGCGCCGAAACCGAACGCTACGGCCACTACTCGGTCGCCGGCGAAAGCGTGTGGGACCACCCGTTCCTGTGGGGCTCCAAGCGCACCGGGCCGGACCTGGCCCGCGTCGGCGCACGCTACTCGGACGACTGGCACCGCGCGCACTTGTACAACCCGCGCAACGTGGTGCCGGAGTCGAAAATGCCGGCCTACCCATGGCTGGTCACCGCCCAGGTCGACAGCAGCCACACCGAGACCAAGTTGAAAGTGATGCGCACCCTCGGCGTGCCATACACCGACGACGACATCAGTGGCGCGGTCGCCAGCCTCAAGGGCAAGACCGAAATGGACGCGCTGGTTTCGTACCTGCAAGTGCTCGGCACTGCCATCAAGAGCAAGAGGTGAGCCATGGGATTTGAATTCGATGCGGGCACCATCCGCGGCCTCGGCACGCTGGTGGTTGCCATCGCCTTTATCGGCTTGTCGCTGTGGGCGTTCAACAACAAGCGCAATGCGGAATTCGAGCAGGCGCGCCTGCTGCCCTTCGCCGATGAACCCACTCCATCCGACGCTCAAGAAGAGCCTGCAACAAGGAGTAACCGGCCATGACCCTGTTCTGGAGTACATGGATCTGCGTATTGACCCTCGGCAGCCTGATCGGCCTGACCTGGCTATTGATCGGAACCCGCAAGGGCGAGACCAAGGGCAGCGTCGACCAGACCATGGGCCACGCCTTCGATGGGATTGAGGAATACGACAACCCGCTGCCCCAGTGGTGGTTCATGCTGTTCGCCGGCACCCTGGTGTTTGCGGTCGGCTACCTGGTCCTCTACCCCGGCCTGGGCAACTGGAAAGGCGTATTGCCGGGTTATGAAGACGGCTGGACCTCGGCCAAGGAGTGGGACAAGGAGATGGCCAAGGCCGACACCAGGTTCGGGCCGATCTTCGCCAAGTTCTCGGCCATGCCCGTGGAAGAAGTCGCCAAAGACCCGCAGGCCCTGAAGATGGGCGGCCGCCTGTTCGCCTCCAACTGCGCGGTGTGCCACGGCTCGGATGCCAAGGGCGCATTCGGCTTCCCGAACCTGGCCGACACTATCTGGCGCTGGGGCGGCTCGGCAGACGCGATCAAGGCGACCATCCTCAACGGGCGCCACGCGGCCATGCCGGCCTGGGGTGAAATACTTGGCGACAACGGCGTAAAAAATGTCGCCGCCTACGTACGCCACGACCTGGCCAAGTTGCCCTTGCCGGCCGACAGCACGGCCGACCTGGCCGCCGGCCAAGCGGCGTTCAACACCACCTGCGTAGCCTGCCACGGCCCGCAAGGCCACGGCATGGAAGCCATGGGCGCGCCGGACCTGACCAAACCGGCCGGCTACATCTACGGCACCAGCCTTGCGCAGTTGCAGCAGACCATCCGCCACGGCCGCCAGGGCCAGATGCCCGCGCAGGAAGTGCTGCAAGGCAACGACAAGGTGCACTTGCTCGCGGCCTACGTGTACAGCTTGTCGCATAACGCTGAGGGTGCGAGGTCAGAAAGCCTGGCCGAGTGACGGTGGATTGCCGCGCCTGCTTGGGTGCGGCGACCGTTGGGTGGCGAACCTGTTTTAGGGTTTGACGTTTTTTTGGGGGGCTGGGTGTATATCCTTTTTTTGGATGATGGCTGGGATTGATTTCGCTTTTACAGCGAGTCACTTTTGATAGAGCCCAAAAGTAACCAAAAGGCTCTTGCCCCACCACTCGGCACCTCGCCTCCGGCTCGGTGTGCCCGTACTCCGGCAGTGCTGCGCGGGCCGCCGCGACGGGCCGTCCCTGCCCCGTCGCGGCTAAACCGGCGTCCTGCCGGTTTACCCGCGCCTCACTACCTGCGCACGGCCAGCGTGGTTGACGGGGCGCCTAAGATCAAGATCACAAGCAACATCAAAAGCAGAGCACGGCGGCCTGAAAGCCGACCTGAGTGGTTGGATCAAGGGCAGTTACGGTAGGTGATGCAGGGCACTCGGTTTTTCACGGACAACCAGTCGATGCCATCGCAGGCAAGCCAGCTCCCACAGAAGGCAGATTTGTTTCTGCTCTGGATTTGTTTCTGCTCTACGCTGTTGATCAGCTTCAACCACTCAAGCCGGCTGTCAGGCCGCTGTGCTGTAGATCTTGATCGTGATCTTAGGCGCCCCGTCAACCACGCTGCGGGCACTCCGAAGCGTGAGCGAGGTGCCGAGTGGTGGGGCAAGAGCCTTTTGGGTTACTTTTGGGGCTCTTTTCCAAAAGTGACTCGCTGTAAAAGCGAAACCAATCTCCGCCCTCCCCAAACAACGGATATGCACCCAGCCCCCTCTCAAACCCAACTTTCCCCTCCTGCCATTCGGGTCTACGCTTCCCTGCACAGTGGAGCGGTTTTGGCGCGCGCGACGTTGATCGTTACGGCCTGAAAAAATTCCTGTCCACTTGATCAGCTTTCGATTTCTGATTTTGTCCTTACGCCAAACATGGAAAGGGCGCAGAATCTGGCGCGGAACGCATTGATACAGGTCAGCCATTGCGTTGCAATGGCCCCTCGGTTTGTCCATACTTGCGGCCGATTTCAATTATAAAAAAACCTAAACCGTGGAACCTTAGAATGAGCACAGCAATCAGTCCGACTGCTTATAACTATAAGGTAGTCCGCCAGTTCGCCATCATGACGGTGGTCTGGGGGATCCTTGGCATGGGGCTCGGGGTGTTCATCGCCTCGCAACTGGTGTGGCCGGAGTTGAATTTCGGTTTGCCATGGACCTCCTTCGGCCGCTTGCGCCCGCTGCACACCAACCTGGTGATTTTCGCCTTCGGCGGATGTGCATTATTTGCCACCTCCTACTATGTCGTGCAGCGAACCTGCCAGACGCGCCTGATCTCCGACGGCCTCGCGGCCTTCACCTTCTGGGGCTGGCAAGCCGTTATCCTCGGCGCCATCATCACCCTGCCGCTGGGCTACACCACCACCAAGGAATACGCCGAGCTGGAATGGCCGATCGCCATTTTGCTGGCCATTGTCTGGGTGACCTACGCCGTGGTGTTTTTCGGCACCATCGTCAAGCGCAAGACCAAGCACATCTATGTGGGCAACTGGTTCTACGGCGCGTTTATCCTGGTGACGGCGATGCTGCATATCGTCAACCACGCTTCGCTGCCGGTCAGCCTGTTCAAGTCCTACTCGGCCTACGCCGGGGCGACGGATGCGATGATCCAGTGGTGGTACGGCCACAACGCCGTGGGTTTCTTCCTGACCACCGGCTTCCTGGGGATGATGTACTACTTCGTGCCGAAGCAGGCCGAGCGCCCGATCTACTCGTATCGCCTGTCCATCGTGCACTTCTGGGCGCTGATTACCCTGTACATCTGGGCCGGCCCGCACCACCTGCACTACACCGCGCTGCCGGACTGGGCACAGTCGCTGGGCATGGCGATGTCGATCATCCTGCTGGCCCCGAGCTGGGGCGGCATGATCAACGGCATGATGACCTTGTCGGGCGCCTGGCATAAGTTGCGCACCGACCCGATCCTGCGCTTCCTCGTGGTCTCGCTGGCGTTCTACGGCATGTCGACCTTCGAAGGGCCGATGATGGCGATCAAGACCGTCAATTCGCTGTCCCACTACACCGACTGGACCATCGGCCACGTACACGCCGGCGCGCTCGGTTGGGTGGCGATGATCTCCATCGGCGCGCTGTACCACATGATCCCCAAACTGTTCGGCCGTGCGCAGATGCACAGCGTCGGGCTGATCAACGCGCACTTCTGGCTGGCCACGATCGGCACCGTGCTCTACATCGCCTCGATGTGGGTCAACGGCATCACCCAGGGCCTGATGTGGCGAGCGATCAACGATGACGGCACCCTCACCTACTCCTTCGTCGAAGCGCTGCAAGCCAGCCACCCGGGCTACATCGTCCGTGCGCTGGGCGGTTTGTTCTTTGCCAGCGGCATGCTGTTCATGGCTTACAACGTCTGGCGCACCGTGCGTGCCTCGGACCCTGAAGAAGCCGAAGCCGCCGCCAAGATCGCCGTTGTGGGAGCCCACTGATGAAGCATGAAGTAGTCGAGAAGAATATCGGCCTGCTGGCCTTCTTCATGGTCATCGCCGTGAGCATCGGCGGCCTGACCCAGATCGTCCCGCTGTTTTTCCAGGACGTGACCAACAAGCCGGTCGAAGGCATGAAGCCGCGTACCGCGCTTGAAGTCGAAGGCCGTGACGTGTACATCGCCAACGGCTGCGTGGGTTGCCACTCCCAGATGATCCGGCCGTTCCGTGCCGAAACCGAACGCTACGGCCACTACTCGGTTGCCGGTGAAAGCGTGTGGGACCACCCGTTCCTGTGGGGCTCCAAGCGCACCGGCCCGGACCTGGCCCGTGTCGGCGGGCGTTACTCCGACGACTGGCAGCGCGCGCACTTGTACAACCCGCGCAACGTGGTGCCTGAGTCGAAAATGCCGGCGTACCCGTTCCTCGTGGAAAACAAGCTCGACGGCAAGGACACCGCGAAGAAACTCGAAGTCCTGCGCACCCTGGGCGTGCCCTACACCGATGAAGACATCGCCGGTGCAGCCGCTGCCGTGAAGGGCAAGACCGAAATGGATGCACTCGTGGCCTACCTGCAGGGCCTGGGCACCCTCATCAAAAGCAAACGGTGATCTTCATGGATATCGGGATGATTCGAGGCCTGGGCACCGTTGTTGTGATGGTGGCCTTTATCGGCTTGGCGTTGTGGGTGTTCAGCCCGCGGCGCAAGTCGGAGTTTGACGACGCGACCATGTTGCCCTTTGCGGATGATCCGGAAGCCATCAAGCACGTCGAGCAAGCGTCTAGGAGTAACAAAGAATGACTACGTTCTGGAGTCTGTACGTCACAGTCCTCAGTCTGGGTACCATTTTCGCCCTGACCTGGCTGCTGCTGTCGACCCGCAAGGGCCAGCGCGCCGAGCAGACGGACGAGACGGTCGGCCACTCGTTCGACGGCATCGAGGAGTACGACAACCCGCTGCCGAAATGGTGGTTCATGCTGTTCGTCGGCACCATCATCTTCGCCCTCGGCTACCTGGCGCTGTACCCCGGCCTGGGCAACTGGAAAGGCCTGCTGCCGGGCTACAACTACCTCGACAACGACAAGCAGACGTCCTTCGCCAACGGCCAGACCGGCTGGACCGGCGTGCACGAATGGGAAAAGGAAATGGCCAGGTCGGACGCCAAATTCGGGCCGATCTTCGCCAAACTCGCCGCCATGCCGATTGAAGAAGTCGCCAAGGACCCGCAGGCCTTGAAGATGGGCGGCCGCTTGTTCGCCTCCAACTGCTCGGTGTGCCACGGTTCCGACGCCAAGGGTGCCTACGGCTTCCCCAACCTGACCGACGCCGACTGGCGCTGGGGCGGCGAGCCGGCCACCATCAAGCAAACCATCATGCAAGGCCGCCATGCGGTCATGCCGGGCTGGGCCGAAGTGATCGGCGAGCAAGGCGTTGCGGACGTTGCGGGCTTTGTGGTGACCAACCTCGACGGCCGCAAACTGCCGGAAGGTGCCAAGGCCGACGTGGCCAACGGCGCGAAACTCTTCGCCGCCAACTGCGTGGCGTGCCACGGCCCGCAAGGTAAAGGCACGCCGGCCATGGGCGCGCCGGACCTGACCCACCCCGGTGCATTCATCTACGGTTCGAGCTTTGCGCAACTGCAGCAGACCATCCGCTACGGCCGTCAGGGCCAGATGCCGGCGCAGGAGCAACTGCAAGGCAATGACAAGGTGCACTTGCTGGCGGCGTATGTGTACAGCCTGTCCCATGGGGATAAGCAGGTTGAGGAGCAGTAAGACTGATCAGGCTTTTGAAATCACGGAAGAGCCCATGTGGGAGGGGGGCTTGCCCCCCGATAGCGGCATGTCAGTCAGCTTATCTGTGGCTGATACGCCGCCATCGGGGGCAAGCCCCCTGCCACATCAGATCTCTGGTGTTGCGACTGACCAAGCCAGCCAAAACCGACCATACTTGCCAAGTCCATTGATCCAGATCACGTAGGTCGCCCCCGTTTACCACCCACGGAGGCGTATCATTACGCCACTGCAACACCCCCCATTTGACCCCGGCCGGCACGTATCGGCCGAGGCAAATCTCCACCGCCGTGGGATGCAATGATGAGCGACCAGATACCGGTACATAACGTTACCCCGCCTGCCAAGACCGTTGATCTCTACGCCTCGCGAGAGAAAATCTACACGCGTGCGTTCACCGGGTTGTTCCGCAATTTGCGCATGCTCGGTGGTGCAGCCCTGTTCCTGCTCTACTTCGGCACCGTGTGGCTGAACTGGGGTGGCCACCAGGCCGTCTGGTGGAACCTGCCGGAACGTAAATTCTTTATTTTCGGCGCGACCTTCTGGCCCCAGGATTTCATCCTGCTCTCGGGCATTCTCATTGTGGCGGCGTTTGGCCTGTTCTTTATCACCGTGTACGCCGGGCGCGTGTGGTGCGGGTATACCTGCCCGCAAAGCGTATGGACGTGGATTTTCATGTGGTGCGAAAAGGTCACCGAAGGCGACCGCAACCAGCGCATCAAGCTCGACAAGGCCCCCATGGGCGTCAACAAATTCCTGCGTAAACTCAGCAAGCACACGCTGTGGCTGCTGATCGGTTTTGTCACCGGCATGACCTTCGTCGGCTACTTCTCGCCGATCCGCGAACTGGTGTTCGACTTCTTTACCGGCCAGGCCGATGGCTGGTCGTATTTCTGGGTCGGCTTTTTCACCCTCGCCACCTATGGCAACGCCGGCTGGCTGCGCGAACAGGTGTGTATCTACATGTGTCCGTACGCGCGTTTCCAGAGCGTGATGTTCGACAAAGACACGCTGATCGTCTCCTACGACCCCCGCCGTGGCGAAGTGCGTGGCCCGCGCAAAAAAGGGACTGACTACAAGGCCGAAGGCCTGGGCGATTGCATCGACTGCACGATGTGCGTCCAGGTGTGCCCGACCGGTATCGACATCCGTGACGGCCTGCAAATCGAGTGCATCGGCTGCGCGGCCTGTATCGATGCCTGCGATAACATCATGGACAAGATGGACTACCCGCGCGGCCTGATCAGCTACACCACCGAGCACAACCTGTCCGGGCAGAAAACCCACAAATTGCGCCCACGCCTGATCGGTTACGCGCTGGTGTTGCTGGCAATGATCGGCTTGCTGGCCAGCGCGTTTTTCATGCGTTCGCTGGTGGGCTTCGACGTCAGCAAGGACCGCGTGCTGTACCGTGAAAACGCCGAGGGGCGGATCGAAAACGTCTACAGCCTGAAGATCATGAACAAGGACCAGCGCGACCACACCTACGTGCTTGACGCTGCCGGCCTGCCGGACCTGAAGCTGCAGGGCCGCCGCGAAATCAAGGTCGCGGCCGGCGATATCGTCAGCATGCCGGTGGAGTTGTCGAGTGCGCCGGAGCAATTGCCGTCAAGCACCAACGAGGTGACCTTCATCCTCAAGGATGCCGACGACGACAGCGTCCACATTGAAGCCAAGAGCCGATTCATCGGCCCCCAGATTCGTTAATAAATAGAAAGTTTCGTTGATAAATAGAAAGTTTCTTTAATAGAGAGCAGAACAATGCCCGCAGCCACTGCCGCAAGCCCTTGGTACAAGCACCTCTGGCCCTGGATCATCATCGGGATCCTGGCCTGCTCAGTGACCTTGACCTTGTCCATGGTGACGATCGCGGTGAACAACCCGGACAACCTGGTCAACGACAACTACTACGAGGCCGGCAAAGGCATCAACCGCTCCCTGGACCGCGAACTGCTGGCCCAGACCCTGCAACTGCGCGCCAAGGTGCACCTGGACGAACTGACCGGCGAAGTCGAGGTGCACCTGACCGGCAACAGTAACCCGGCGACCCTGGAGCTGAACCTGATTTCACCGACGCAGCCGCAGAAAGATCGCAAGATCAACCTGGCCCGCAGCGACAGTGAAGCGGGTCGCTACATCGGCCAGGTCACCGACAAGGTCGAAGGCCGCCGCTTCGTCGAACTGCTCGGCGTGGAAGGCGACCGCACCTGGCGCCTGTTCGAAGAGGAACAGGTCAGCCACGACAAGGACTTGCTGCTGGGTGACGAGCCATTGCAGGGCGCTGAAGACCTGAAAAAATAAACCGCCTGCGCTTCCACAAGGACACAGTGATCCTGTGTGGGAGCAGGGCTTGCCCGTGATGAGGCCCTCTCAGCCGACTAAGATCTATACCCATGATCACCCCAATCCCCTGCTACCACTGCGCCCTGCCCGTCCCGCCCGGCAGCCGCTTTACCGCCGTGGTCCTCGGCGAACGCCGCGAGCTGTGCTGCCCGGGCTGCCAGGCGGTGGCCGAAGCCATCGTGGCCGGTGGCCTGGAAAGCTATTACCGGCACCGCAGCGAAGCCTCGGCCAACCCCGAGGCGTTGCCGGTGCAACTGGTCGACGAACTGGCGCTGTATGACCGCGCTGACGTGCAAAAACCCTTTGTACACCACCAAGGCGACCTCGCCGAAACCACCCTGTTGATCGAAGGCATCAGCTGCGCCGCGTGTGGCTGGCTGATCGAAAAACACCTGCGCAGCCTGCCTGCCGTGGCCGAGGCGCGATTGAACCTGTCCAACCATCGCCTGCAGGTGCGCTGGGCCGACGCACAATTACCGTTGAGCCGGCTGCTGAGTGAATTGCGCCACATCGGCTACGCTGCACACCCGTATGAGGCGGACCGAGCGGCCGAGCAATTGGCCAGTGAGAACCGCCTGGCCTTGCGACAATTTGGCGTGGCCGGTTTGCTGTGGTTCCAGGCAATGATGGCGACCATGGCCACCTGGCCTGAATTCAATATCGACCTGAGCCCGGAGCTGCACGTGATCCTGCGCTGGGTGGCGATGTTTCTGACAACGCCCATCGTGTTCTACAGCTGCGCGCCGTTCTTCAAAGGCGCGATGCGCGACCTGCGCACCCGCCACCTGACCATGGACGTGTCGGTGTCCCTGGCGATTGGCGGCGCCTATCTGGCAGGGATCTGGACCGCGATCACCGGTGTCGGCGAGCTGTACTTCGACGCCGTCGGCATGTTCGCGCTGTTCCTGCTGGCCGGTCGCTACCTGGAGCGCCGCGCACGCGAGCGCACGGCCGCCGCCACCGCGCAGTTGGTCAACCTGCTGCCCGCCTCGTGCCTGCGCCTGAGCAGTGATGGTCAGAGCGAACGGATCCTGCTGCGCGAACTGGCCGTGGGCGACCGCGTGCTGGTGCATCCAGGCGCCGTGCTGCCGGCGGACGGGGTGATCCTTGATGGCCAATCGAGCATCGACGAATCGCTGCTCACCGGCGAGTACCTGCCGCAGCCCAGGCAGGCCGGTGATGCCGTCACCGCCGGCACGCTGAATGTCGAAGGCGCCTTGAGCGTCGAAGTGCGCGCCCTCGGCCATGACACGCGGCTGTCCGCCATCGTGCGCCTGCTGGAACGGGCCCAGGCCGAGAAACCGCGCCTGGCGCAGATCGCCGACCGCGCCGCGCAGTGGTTCCTGCTGTGCTCGCTGATCGCTGCGGCGGTGATCGGCCTGGTGTGGTGGGAGCTGGACCCTTCGCGGGCGTTCTGGATCGTGCTGGCGATGCTCGTCGCGACCTGCCCGTGCGCGTTGTCGCTGGCCACGCCGACGGCCCTGACCGCCGCCACCGGCACCCTGCACACACTCGGTTTGCTGCTGACCCGCGGTCATGTGCTGGAAGGTTTGAACCAGATCGACACGGTGATTTTCGACAAGACCGGCACCCTCACCGAAGGCCGCCTGGCACTCAGGGCGATTCGGCCTTTGGGCACGGTGAGCAGCGACCGGTGCCTGGCCCTCGCCGCCGCCCTGGAGCAGCGCTCCGAACACCCGATTGCCCGCGCCTTCGGGCGTGCGCCACAGGCCGCCGATGAAGTGCTCAGCACCCCCGGCCTTGGCCTCGAAGGCCGGGTGGGTGAGCGCCAGCTGCGCATCGGCCAGCCGGGTTTTGTCTGCGAACTCAGCGGTTGCCCGATCCCCGCCGCGCCCGATGAAGCCGGCCAATGGCTGTTGCTCGGCGACCGTGACGGCGCGCTCGCCTGGTTTGTGCTGGATGACCGCCTGCGCAGCGATGCGCCTGCCCTGCTGGCCGCGTGCAAGGCGCGCGGTTGGCGCACGTTGCTGCTGTCGGGGGACAGTTCACCGATGGTCGCCAGCGTGGCCGCCGAACTGGGCATCGACGAAGCCCACGGCGGCCTGCGCCCCGACGACAAGCTGCGGGTGCTGCAACAGTTGCACAAGGAAGGCCGCAAGGTGTTGATGCTCGGCGATGGCGTCAACGACGTGCCGGTGCTCGCTGCCGCCGATATCAGCGTGGCGATGGGTTCGGCCACCGACCTGGCCAAGACCAGCGCCGATGCGGTGCTGCTGTCCAACCGCCTCGACGCGCTGGTGCACGCCTTTACCCTCGCACGGCGCACGCGCCGGGTAATCATTGAAAACCTGCTGTGGGCCGGGCTGTACAATGGCCTTATGCTGCCGTTTGCCGCCGTGGGTTGGATCACTCCGATCTGGGCGGCGATCGGCATGTCCCTCAGTTCGTTGACCGTGGTGCTCAATGCCCTGCGCCTGACTCGCGTGCCGAGCGCGCAGGCTCAACGTGCCACCTCAGTAACCCGCCCACTGCCGGCTTGAGCCGCGCGGGCATGGAGTGCAGATGCCAGCTCTATACGTGATGATTCCGGCGGCGCTGCTGTTAGTGGGGGTCGCGATTTATATCTTCTTCTGGGCGGTGGACAACGGCCAGTACGACGACCTCGACGGCCCGGCCCACAGCGTGCTGTTCGACGACCAGGACCCGAACCACCTGGCCGCCATCGACGAAGCCAACGGACCGGAACAACCGCCCAAAGACCCGCCCCATGCTTGAACTCGCGCCGCTGCTGGTCTCCGCGCTGATCCTCGGCCTGCTGGGCGGCGGCCATTGCCTGGGCATGTGCGGCGGGCTGATGGGTGCGCTGACCCTGGCGATTCCCAAGGAACAACGCAGCCGCAGGTTTCGCCTGCTGCTGGCGTACAACCTGGGGCGCATCCTCAGTTATGCCGCTGCGGGGCTATTGATCGGCCTGGCCGGCTGGGCGGTAGCCAACAGCCCGGCGGCGATGTTCATGCGCGTGCTCGCCGGGTTGCTGTTGATCAGCATGGGCCTGTACCTGGCCGGCTGGTGGAGCGGCCTGACCCGCATCGAAAGCCTCGGGCGTGGCCTGTGGCGCTGCCTGCAGCCCGTCGCCAAGCGTTTATTGCCGGTGTCCAGCCTGCCGCGCGCTTTGCTGCTGGGCGCGCTGTGGGGCTGGTTACCGTGCGGGTTGGTCTACAGCACCCTGCTGTGGGCGGCGAGCCAGGGCAATGCGCTGGACAGTGCACTGCTGATGCTGGCGTTCGGCCTGGGCACCTGGCCGGTGTTGCTGGCGACCGGGCTGGCGGCCGAGCGGGTCACTGCGCTATTGCGCAGACGCAGCGTGCGCATGGCGGGTGGGCTGCTGGTGATCGTGTTCGGCATCTGGACGCTGCCTGGGCCGCATCAGCACTGGCTAATGGGCCATTGAAAGGCCATGTGGCATAGCGCCGCTCCCCGTTGATGCAAATCAACATGGCCTGCCGGCCACGCCCCTAGACTCGGCCCACTAGCCAATCCCGGGGACCGCCCGCATGCTCGACGCCATTCGTTGGGACACAGATCTGATTCACCGCTACGACTTGGCAGGGCCGCGCTACACGTCCTACCCCACCGCCGTACAATTCGACAGCCAGGTCGGCACTTTCGACCTGCTCCACGCCCTGCGCGACAGCCGCAAGGCCGTGCGGCCCTTGTCGTTGTATGTGCATGTGCCGTTCTGCGCGAACATTTGCTACTACTGCGCCTGCAACAAGGTCATTACCAAGGACCGTGGCCGCGCCCATGCCTACCTGCAACGCCTGGAGCAGGAAATCCAGCAGGTGGCCTGCCACCTCGACCCGAAACAGCCGGTCGAACAACTGCATTTCGGCGGCGGCACACCCACCTTTCTCAGCCACGACGAGTTGCGCCAAGTCATGGGCTGCCTGCGCCAGCACTTCAATTTGCTCGATGATGATTCCGGCGACTACGGCATCGAGATCGACCCGCGCGAGGCCGACTGGGCGACAATGGGCCTGCTCCGCGAATTGGGCTTCAACCGCGTGAGCATCGGCCTGCAAGACCTCGACCCGGACGTGCAACGTGCCGTCAACCGCCTGCAAAGCCTGGAAGAAACCCGCGCAGTGATCGATGCCGCGCGCACCCTGCAGTTTCGCTCGATCAATATCGACCTGATTTACGGCCTGCCCAAGCAAACCCCGATCAACTTTGCGCGCACGGTGGAAGAAGTGATCCGGCTGCAACCGGATCGCCTGTCGGTGTTCAATTACGCACACCTGCCGGAGCGTTTCATGCCGCAGCGGCGGATCGACACCGACGACCTGCCGTCCCCCGCCGCCAAGCTGCTGATGCTGCAAACCACCATCGAACAACTGACCCAGGCCGGCTATCGCTACATCGGCATGGACCACTTCGCCCTGCCCGATGACGAGCTGGCCATCGCCCAGGAAGAAGGTACCCTGCAACGCAATTTCCAGGGCTACACCACCCACGGGCATTGCGACCTCATCGGACTTGGCGTATCGGCCATCAGCCAGATCGGCGACCTGTATTGCCAGAACACCAGCGACCTCAATGGCTACCAGAACGCCCTGGCCAGCGCGCAGCTGGCCACCAGCCGCGGCTTGCGCTGCACCACGGACGATAAGTTGCGACGGGAAGTGATTCAGCAGTTGATCTGCAATTTCAGCCTGGCATTCGAGCAGCTCGAACAGGCTTTCAATATTGATTTTCGCGGCTATTTCGACGACGTTTGGCCGCAGCTTGAGGCCATGGCTGAGGACGGCTTGATCGAGCTGCACGCAAAAGGCATCCAGGTGCTGCCGGCCGGGCGGCTGCTGGTGCGGTCGGTGTGCATGGTGTTCGATGCCTATCTGGAGCACCAGAATAGGCAGCGATTTTCACGGGTGATCTAGTTATATCGCCAGCGAGGCGGCCTTGAGCGCGCCATCGGCACTCATGCTTTTCATCGCTTTCAGCAGGGAGCCCTGGGCGGTCATCAAACCCGCCTGCAGGGAACTGATAGCGCCCTGGATGTTGTTGGTCTTCACCCGGATCTGTTCCGGGGTCAGGCTATTGTTGTTCGCGACGGCCTGGAGCTCAGCCATTTTCTCGGCGATCTGTTGCTTGAGCTTGCGGACCATTTTGAGGATCTGTTTGACGCTGTCGTCCAGGCCGCTGTCATCGATATCCGAGTTGCCTTTACTGGCCACCGCCACCGCCTTGAACGCCGCGCCGGAAATCGTCACGGTCACGCCTTCCACCACTGCAGGTTCAGCTGCAGGCGCAGTGGTCTGGGGCTTTACGGCGGTTCCGGCCGCTGGCTTTGCGTCCGGCACTGTAGGAACTCGGATGGCAGGATTGTAGGCAGCGATAACAGACATGGTCCGAGCTCCGATGTGTAGGAATGCCCTTGTATCGGCGCCGATACAAAAATCTTTATACCGCTGCCGGTTTTTTGTACACGCTGGCCTCAGCGCACCCCAGTGCGTTACCCTTACGTCTTATGTGTGTTTTCCCACAAGGATTTAAGAAATGTCCGAGCCAGTCAAACTGCGCGCTCACGGCCAGGCCCATTGCAAGGATTGCAGCCTGGCCCCCCTCTGCCTGCCACTTTCGTTGAATCTGGAAGACATGGATGCGCTGGACGACATCGTTAAACGCGGGCGCCCGCTGAAAAAAGGCGAGTTTCTGTTTCGCCAGGGCGACAAGTTCGATTCCGTCTATGCAGTGCGCTCGGGTGCATTGAAAACCTTCAGCCTGAGCGACGGCGGCGAAGAGCAGATCACCGGTTTCCACCTGCCGAGCGAACTGGTGGGGTTGTCGGGCATGGACACCGACATGCACCCGGTGTCGGCCCAGGCGCTGGAGACTACGTCGGTGTGCGAAATCCCCTTCGAGCGCCTCGACGAACTGGCCCTGCAACTGCCGCAGCTGCGCCGCCAGTTGATGCGCGTAATGAGCCGCGAGATTCGTGACGACCAGCAAATGATGCTGTTGTTGTCGAAGAAAACCGCCGACGAGCGCATCGCCACTTTCCTGGTCAACCTGTCGGCACGCTTCCGCGCGCGGGGTTTCTCGGCCAACCAGTTCCGCCTGAGCATGTCGCGCAATGAAATCGGCAACTACCTGGGCCTCGCGGTGGAAACCGTGTCCCGCGTATTTACCCGCTTCCAGCAGAACGCGTTGATCGCCGCCGAAGGCAAGGAAGTGCATATCCTCGACCCGATCCAGCTGTGCGCGCTGGCCGGTGGTTCGCTGGAAGGTTGACCCAAAGGCTCGCGGCCGCGCCAATCGGCGAGGCCGCAGGTATACTTCGAGTCCGTTTTCCGCCCAGGACTCTTCGACGATGACTTTCGATTCGTTCGACATCAAATCTCTGATCCGCCCTGTCATCGACTTCCCCAAGCCTGGGGTGATCTTCCGTGACATCACGCCGCTGTTCCAATCGCCCAGGGCCCTGCGCCTGGTGGCCGATAGCTTTGCCCAACGTTATGTTGAAGCCGACTTCACGCATATCGGCGCGATGGACGCGCGGGGCTTTTTGATCGGTTCGATCATCGCCTACCAACTGAACAAGCCGCTGATCCTGTTCCGCAAGCAAGGCAAGCTGCCGGCTGACGTGCTGGCCGAGGCTTACCAGACCGAATACGGCGAGGCCTTCCTCGAAGTGCACGCCGACAGCCTGTGCGAAGGCGACTCGGTGCTGATGTTCGATGACTTGATCGCTACCGGCGGTACCTTGATTGCAGCGGCCAACCTGGCGCGGCGCATGGGCGCGAAGATCTTCGAAGCCGCGGCGATTATCGACCTGCCGGAACTGGGCGGCTCGCAGCGCCTGGAAGACATGGGGATTCCGACGTTTTGTCTGACGCAGTTTTCCCTGACTGAGCGGTAGTCTTTGTCTGCACTGGCCTCATCGGGGGCAAGCCCCCCTCCCACATTTTGAATGTATTCACCGATCAAAGGTGGGAGCCGGGCTTGCCGGCGCAGATCACAACCCCATCTGCTTGCTGATGATTTCATTCATCACTTCGCGGGTGCCGCCACCGATGGACAGGATGCGGTTGTCGCGGTACAGCCGCTCCACCAGGTTGCCGCGCATATAACCCTGGCCGCCGAGAATTTGCACGGCGTCGTAAGTGACGCGGTCGGCAGTGTCGGTGGCCAGGTTCTTGGCCATCGAAATCTCCTTGATCACACTGTTGCCGGCGGCCATCTTCGCCGCCTGGCGGTAGGTGAATTCCCGTGAGACTTCCACGGCGGTGGCCATTTCCGCCAGGCGATGCTTGAGCACCTGGAACTTGCCGATGGGTTTGCCGAACGCTTCGCGCTGGGCGGCCCATTTCAGGCTTTCCTCCAGGGCCAGCTGCGCGGTCATATTCGCCATCAAAGCCAAGGCCAGGCGCTCGCTTTGGAAGTTGCCCATGATGCAGGCGAAGCCCATGTTCTCGGCGCCGATCAAATTGCCTGCGGGCACCCGGCAATCGTCGAAGAATAATTCAGCCGTGTCCGACGCCCACCAGCCCATTTTCTTCAGCGGCTGGCCAACGGTGAAACCTGGGGTGTTTTTTTCGATCAGCAACAGGCTGATGCCGGCGAAGCCCGCCGGTGCGTACGGCCACCGTGTAGAAGTCGGCGCGGATGCCGCTGGTGATAAAGGTTTTGCTGCCGCTCACACGGTAAAACTCGCCGTCGCGGCTGGCGCGGGTCTGCAGGTTGGCCACATCGGAGCCGCCACCGGGCTCGGTGACGGCCAGGGCGATGATCTTCTCGCCCGCCAGCACCTGCGGCGCGACGCGCTCGCGCACCTCGGGGCGTGCCCATTTGATGACCGGCGGCAAGCCGATATCCAGCGAGCCCAACCCAGCGACCACGCCACCGGAACCGCAGCGCATCAACTCCTCGCTGGCCGCCACCTTGGCGAACAGATCACCTTCGTGGCTGCCACCCAGGGCTTCGGGGTAGCCGATGCCGAGGATCCCCGCTGCGCCTGCCTTGAGGTACAGCTCGCGGGGAAAGCTCTGCGCCTCTTCCCATTGCTCGACGCCCGGCAACATCTCGCGCTCGACGAAACGGCGCACGCTGTCGCGGACCAATTGGTGGCTGGGGTCGAAGTAGTCCTGATAGGCAGACATCGGCAAGCTCCACGGTGGGGTGGAGCGAAATTACCAAGCGCTTGCTTGGTTTTCAAGTAGCACGAAAAGTCCACTGACTGCACCAAACCAAAGTGGGAGCTGGCTTGCCTGCGATGCAGGCACCGAGGTGTATCAGCTACACCGGGGGTGATGCTATCGCAGGCAAGCCAGCTCCCACATTGGTATTGCGGTGTGCATTAAAGGGCGATGGGTTTGCGGCCTGCAAAGGAATGCGCCAGCGTGCCGCCATCCACCAACTCCAACTCGCCACCCAGCGGCACGCCATGGGCGATGCGCGAAGTGATCAGGCCTTTGTTGGTGAGCAATTGCGCGATGTAATGCGCCGTCGCCTCGCCCTCCACCGTGGGGTTGGTGGCCAGGATCACCTCGGTAAAGGTGGCCTGCTCTTCGATCCGCGCGACCAGTTGCGGAATACCGATGGCCTCAGGGCCCAGGCCATCAAGCGGCGAGAGGTGGCCCTTGAGCACGAAGTAGCGCCCGCGATACCCGGTCTGCTCCACCGCATACACATCCATCGGCCCTTCCACCACGCACAGCAACGTGTCGTCGCGGCGAGGGTCGGCGCATTGCGGGCAGAGTTCTTCTTCGGTGAGGGTCCGGCACTGACGGCAGTGGCCCACGCCGGTCATGGCCTGGCTCAGGGCCTGGGCCAACCGGGTGCCGCCGCTGCGATCACGCTCCAGCAGTTGCAGCGCCATACGCTGGGCGGTTTTCTGGCCCACGCCCGGCAAGGTGCGCAGGGCGTCGATCAGTTGGCGAATCAGGGGGCTGAAGCTCATGGGCGATGGGTCCGACAAAACAACGAGACGCGGTTTATACCCGCGCCCCGGATTAGCGTCAAATCCTCAATCCTGCGCGACGCGTACTACCAACTTGCCGAAGTTGCGCCCCTCAAGCAGACCGATAAAGGCTTCGGGCGCCTGCTCCAGGCCCTCGACCACGTCTTCGCGGAACTTGATCTTGCCGTCGCGCACCCACGGCGCCATGGCGCTGAGGAACTCGGGCTGGCGATCGCCGTAGTCGTCGAACACGATAAAGCCCTGGATACGCACGCGCTTGGTCAGCAAGGTGCGCTGCAGCGCCGGCAAACGGTCAGGACCGCTGGGCGCCTCGTGGGCGTTATAGCCGGCGATCAAGCCGCACAGCGGGATGCGCGCTTTTGGGTTGAGCAAAGGCACCACCGCGTCGAACACCTTGCCGCCCACATTTTCAAAATAGATGTCTATGCCATTGGAGCAGGCCTGGGCCAGTTCTTCGGCGAACTGCTCACTCTTGTGGTCGACGCAGGCATCAAAGCCCAGTTCGTCCACTACGTAGCGGCACTTGTCGGCGCCACCGGCGATACCCACCACACGCAGGCCCTTGAGCTTGGCCACCTGCCCCACCACCGAGCCCACGGCGCCGGAGGCGGCTGCTACCACCAGGGTTTCCCCGGCCTTGGGCTGGCCGATGTCCATCAGGCCCATGTAGGCCGTCATGCCGGGCATGCCCAGCACGCCCAATGCCATGGACGGGCTGTCCAGGCCCTTGGGCACCGGCATCAGGTTGCGGCCATCGGAAATGCTGTGGCTCTGCCAGCCGGTGGACCCGACCACCAGGTCGCCCACCTCGAATTTAGGATTACGCGATTGCTCGATTCGGCTGACTGCACCACCGGTCATCACCTCGTCGATTTCTACCGGCGCAGCGTAGGACGGTGCGTCGCTCATCCGCCCGCGCATGTAGGGGTCGAGGGACAGGTACAAGGTTTTCAGGAGGACCTGGCCGTCAGCCAACTCCGGCAGGTTCACACGCTCCAGGCGAAAGTTTTCCGGCGTCGGCGCACCTTGTGGGCGCGAGACCAGAACAATGCGCTGGTTGAGAATGGGTTCTTGAGACATGAGGGGGCTCCTTTATCGATTCCGTCGGTATAGGGTGCAGACCCTGTTTGCAACGCCAGGGTTCGATCGGATCAGCACAAACAAAAATGCCAGGCGCTGGGCCTGGCATTGGAGTCTAGCTAAGCCTGCCGATCAGAACGGCAGCTTCATGCCCGGTGGCAGCTGCATGCCGGCGGTCACGCCGCCCATTTTTTCCTGGCTGTTGGCTTCGATCTTGCGCACAGCGTCGTTGACGGCCGCGGCGAACAACGCCTCGAGCATTTCCAGGTCGTCTTCGCTGGCGCCCGGCAAGACGCTTGGGTCGATGCTTACGCGCTTGATGTCGTGACGACCGGTCATCACCACACTGACCATATCGCCACCGGCTTTACCGGTGACTTCGGCGTTGGCCAGTTCTTCCTGCATCTTGGCCATTTTTTCCTGCATCTGCTGTGCCTGCTTCATCAGGCCGGCCATGCCACCTTTCATCATGGGAATCACCTCAAAAGTACGTGGATCAATAAGTAGCCCGGTGTTATGACGCCTGGGGCACCGGGGCTTCGACAGGTTCAATAGTATCGTGACGGACGACCGCACCGAACTGTTGCATCATTTGCTGGATGAGCGGATCGCCATTGATCGATTCCTCGGCCTCGCGCTGGCGGTTGATACGCCGACGGGTCGCGGCCTGGGCCGGGGTTTCCTGCTCGGGCTTGATCAGCTCGATGGCGATGGTCAGCGTGCGCTCATGGTACTGGTTCAAGGCATCGTTGAGGCGGCGCTGCTGGGTCGCGTTGAACAGGGCGCTGTGAGCCGGGTCCAGGTGCAACAGCCAGTGGTCGCCTTCGATGGAAATCAGCGTGCAGTTGGCGGCGATGCTGCCGGTCATGCCGGAGATCGGCAGCTTCGGGAACAACTCCAGCCATTGCAGGGCGAGGCCGGTGGCCGGTGCCGCTGCGGGCTCGGCCTCAGGCTCCGGAACCGGCTCGGCGGTGTGTTCGCTGGCCAGGTCGTCCAGATAGCTGTAGGCCGAATCCATGTCCGGCTCGATGTAATCTTCGTCCAGCGGTGGCTCGTCGTCGAGGTCGATGCCCGGGGTGGCGGCCTCGACCTGGGCCACGGTCGGCTCCGGCACCGGCGCAGACACCCACTCCGGCGCGGCCGGGACCACGCTGTCCGGGGTTGGCGCGGGCATCGGGGTCAGCTCGGGCTGCTCGCCGAGGGTTTCCAGCACGGGCTCAACGGCGGGCAGCAGCTCGACCTCGGCTTCGGCCTCTACCGGGTCATTCCAGGGCAGGTCGACTATAGGCTGAGGCTCGGGCTCGGGCACGACAACCGGCTCGGGCTCGACCACGGGCGCGGCAGCCACAGGTTCAGGCGCAGCAACCACTGGCGCAACGACCGCCGCGCCAGCCACTGGTTTGGCGGAATCAACTGTGGCCTGGCTGATCCCCACTGGCTTTAGCGGCTGTCTCGGCGCATCTGCCGAGTCTGCCGGCCTGAAGGCCAGCATTCGCAGCAGGACCATTTCAAAGCCACCACGCGGGTCCGGCGCCAGGGGCAGGTCCCGGCGGCCGATCAGGCCCATCTGGTAATAGAACTGCACATCTTCGGCCGGCAGCGCCTGGGCCAGGGCCAACACGCGGTCGCGGTCGCCATGGCCATTGTCGACACCTTCAGGCAAGGCCTGGGCGATGGCGACGCGGTGCAGCACATTGAGAATCTCCGAGAGCACGCCGTTCCAGTCCGGGCCTTGCTCCGACAGGTGGCGCACGGCTTCGAGCAGCGCCTTGGCGTCGCCTTCGATCAGCGCGTGCAGCACGTCGAACACCTGGCCGTGGTCCAGGGTGCCAAGCATGGCGCGCACATCGGCGGCCATGACCTTGCCTTCACCAAAGGCGATGGCCTGGTCGGTGAGGCTCATGGCGTCACGCATCGAGCCGTCGGCCGCGCGGCCCAGCAGCCACAGTGCGTCGTCTTCGAACGGTACGTTTTCGACGCCCAGCACATGGGTCAAATGCTCGACCACCCGCTCGGGCGTCATGTTTTTAAGGGAGAACTGCAGGCACCGCGACAGAATCGTTGCAGGCAGTTTCTGCGGGTCGGTGGTCGCCAGGATGAATTTGACGTAGGGCGGCGGCTCTTCCAGGGTTTTCAACAGGGCGTTGAAGGAATGGCTGGAGAGCATATGCACTTCGTCGATCAGGTAGACCTTGAAGCGCCCACGGCTCGGCGCGTACTGCACGTTGTCGAGCAGTTCGCGGGTGTCTTCGACCTTGGTGCGGCTCGCGGCGTCGATCTCGATCAGGTCGACAAAGCGCCCTTCGTCGATTTCCCGGCACACCGAACAGGTGCCGCAGGGCGTGGAAGTGATACCGGTTTCACAGTTCAGGCATTTGGCGATGATTCGGGCAATGGTGGTCTTGCCCACGCCCCGCGTACCGGTGAACAGGTAGGCGTGGTGCAGCCGTTGGCTGTCCAAGGCATTGATCAGAGCCTTGAGCACATGGGTCTGGCCGACCATTTCGCGGAACGAGCGCGGACGCCATTTACGTGCAAGAACCTGATAACTCATCGAAAACCGTCGCAACTGGGAAGCGGAAGCCGGTAATGCTAGCGGAGCAAGGGGGAAATTGCATCCGGCACGCTCGCCTAATCTGACTAAGCTCTGCTGATTGGCCCCAAAAAGGCCTGAACCCGGAGAGTGTATGCGCGTAGTCCTGGGCGCTCTATGGATGATCACCACAGCCAGCCTGGCGGCGCCCGCACCGTTGCGCTTCTCGGTTTCCGACAGCTGGGCGATGCCCATGGTGCAACTCGAGGACGGCCGGCCGACCCAGGGTATTTTGTATGACCTGATGTTGAGCCTGGCCACCCAGGTCGGCCGCCCGGCGCAGTTTCATGTGTTGGCCCGGGCGCGCATCTCGGCGGCGATGGAGCACGGCGAGATCGACGTGCGCTGTTATGTCACCCAGGCCTGGTTTGAGAACATGTCCGGCGATTACACCTGGAGCATACCGCTGATGGTGCAGCGCAACCTGCTGGTCAGCACCCAAGTTCCGGCACAGCCGGTAGAGGTGAGCGCGCTGGCGCCACAGTCGATCGGCACGGTGCTCAACTATCGCTACAACCGCCTCGACCCGCTGTTCGCCAGCGGCCAGCTCACCCGCGATGACGCGCGCAGCGAAGAACAGGTCCTGCATAAGCTGGTGGCCGGGCGCTTCAAGTTTGCCGTGAGCACCGAATGGATACTCGATCGCTTCAACCAGCGCATGCCGGTCGGCAAAAAGCTGCATAAGGTCGCGGTGATTGATGAACAGCGCCTCGGCTGCACCGTGCGCAATGACCCGAATGTGCCGGTGCAACGGATCTTGCGCACCCTGCTGCGTATGAAAATGTCCGGCGAGATCGACGACATCATCCAACTGTATACCGGAGAAAACGCACCCAGCGACCCTCCAGACTGATAGCCGCGACGCTGGCCAGCACGATCACCGCGCCCAGCATCACCTGCACGGCAATGTGCTCGCCCAGCAGGGTCGCGGCCATCAGCATGGCGACCGGCGGGATCAGGTACATCGCCACCGACGCACGGCTGACGTCGACATGCTTGAGCACATACCCCCAGGCCAGGTACGCCAGCGCACTGGGGAAAATCCCGAGCACCAGCACCGCCAGGTTCTCCGGCAACGGCGCGCGCGCCACGGCGGCGGGCAGGCCCGGCAGGTTCACACAGAGCATCAGGGTGCCCGCCCACACCATGTAGCACGCCATGGTCAGCGGGCTGTAGCGGTGGGCATAGTGTTTCTGGAGGGCGAAATACACACTCCAGGACACCGCCGCCAGCAGGATCAGCAAACCACGCGGGTCGATATCGCCCACGCCCTGATCGCCCCAGATCACCACCAGCACGCCGAGCAACCCCAGCAAAACGCAGCTCCAGCGCCACAGGCTGACCCGCTCTTTCAAGCAGAAAAACGCAATCAACACACTGAACAGCGGCGCCGACTGCGCCAACACGCTGGACGCCGCCGCCGTCACCCATTGCTGCCCATAATTGAGGCAGGTGTGGTGCAGGAATACCCCGAAGAACCCCAGCACCAGCAACCACGGCATATCGCGCAGGCGTGGCCGACCAATGCCCAACACCAGCGCCACAGCGCCCATCAATACCGACGCGATCAAGAACCGCAGCAACGCCAGATGGCCAGGGCTGTAGCTGTGCAGCCCCATATGCACACCAATCGGCGAATAGGCCCAACAGAGGATGACGCTGGCAATGACTAGCGTAAGCTTTAAGGGTGTAGGGGCATTCATCAACGGCGTCCGGAAACTGAGAAGGAATGCCGTCAGCATTGGCCCCGGCGATACGCAGGACAATTAACCGTTTCTGACATCTGAAATCACTGGAACTGAGCAATGGAACTGGCCCAACTGAAAATGGTGCGAGCCGTGGCGCAAACCGGCAGCGTGGCCCAGGCCGCCCTACAACTGCACTGCGTGCCGTCCAACATCACCACGCGCATCAAGCAGTTGGAAGGCGAATTGGGCACACCATTGTTCATTCGCGCCGGGCGCGGGCTGGCGATCAGTGCTGCCGGTGAGATCTTCCTCGACTATTGCGAGCGCATTCTGGCGCTGGTGGATGAATCCAAACGCGCGGTGGACGCCAACGCGATTCCCCGTGGCACCCTGCGCATCGGCGCGGTGGAGTCGAGTGCCAGCGGCCGCCTGCCGCCGCTGCTGGCGGAATATCACCGGCGCTACCCCGACGTCAGCCTGGAACTGGTCACCGGCGCCTGGGGCCAGTTGCTCGATGACCTGCAACACCATCGCCTGGACGTCGCGTTGGTGGCCTCCGGCAACAAACGCGCAAAGCTTGAACACAGCGTGGTCTACAGCGAACGCCTGGTGCTGATCGCCAGTGCTTCCAGTGCGCCCATCCACGGCGCCGAGGACCTGGCCGGCCGCACGCTGCTGGTGTGGCCAACCGGCTGCCCGTATCGCGCCGCGTTGGAAAACTGGGTCAAGCCCCATGACTTCAAGCCGAGCATCGCCAGCTATGCCAGTTGGGGCACGATCATCGGTTGCGTCAGCGCGGGGATTGGCGTGGCGTTGGCGCCGGAGGGCATTCTGGCGCGCTATGAGCAGGCCAATCAGCTGGCGTCGTATCGGTTTGACGAATTGCAGGCGGTGGACAACCTGCTGTTCTGGCACAAGTACACCCAGCGCCACCTGGCACGGGATGCGTTTGCCGGGTTGTTGCGCGAGACTTTTGGCTAACCTGTCAAATCCATTTCAGGTATCCTGCCGCGAAATTAATTCAAAATGTAAGGGACTACCATGAATTACTTCCGCCTGTTACTGGCGGCGGCCGCCCTGAGCCTGCCTGCCACCCACGCTTTTGCCGCCGCCAAACCCGCACCCGAGCCCGCGCCCGTCGAAGCCAGTGCTCCCGCTGAAACGGCCGAGCACTTCTTGGCCTCACTCAAGCAAAAGACTGGCACGGTCACGCTGCCCAGCGGCATCGCCACCCTCAAGCTCAACGACGAGTTCTACTACCTCGACCCTGCCGATACCGAACGCTTGCTGACCGACGGCTGGGGCAACCCGCCAGGCTTGAAGACCTTGGGCATGATCGTGCCAAAGGCCGTCAGCCCGCTGTCGGAGCGCGGCTGGGGTGTGATCGTCAGCTACAAGAATGACGGGCATATTTCCGACGAGGATGCCGCCAAAATCGACTACGCCGACTTGCTCAAGCAAATGCAGGAAGAAGACGAAGCCGAGAACAAGGAACGCCAGAAACAAGGCTACGCCGGCCTGCACTTGCTGGGCTGGGCCGAACCGCCGCGCTACGACGACACCACCCACAAGATGTACTGGGCGCGTGAACTGAAAGCCGACGACGCCGACCAGACCACCCTCAACTACAGCATCCGCGTGCTCGGCCGTGAAGGCGTGCTGGAACTCAACGCCGTCGCCGCCATGGCCGACCTGCCCACCATCAAGCAGGAGTTGCCCAAGGTCCTGGCTTTCACCAACTTCACCGAGGGCAACCTGTACACCGACTTCAACCCGAAAACCGACAAGCTCGCCACTTATGGCCTGGCCGCCCTGGTGGCTGGCGGGATTGCGGCCAAAGCCGGGTTGTTCGCCAAGATCGGAATCTTCCTGCTGGCCGCGAAGAAGTTCCTGGTGGTCGGCGTAGTGGCGCTGTTCGCGGTGATCCGCAAGCTGTTCAACCGCAATAAGGGCTAAGCTCGGACTTAAGAGCTCGGACTTAAGAGCTCGGACTTAAGAGCTCGGACACAAGAGCTCGGACATAAGCGCCGGGCCAAAAAAACGTCGCAACGTGCTAACACGTTGCGGCGTAATCATTTCTGCGCAGCAGGCGCTGCCTGCTCCGCACCGGGGCATGGGTTGACGATCGCAAACTCATCCACGCTCGCCATCCCCGGCTGGAAGCCAGGCGTGGTGACATAGCGCACAACCCGATTACCCGTCATCTTCACAAACGAGCCCTCTACACCGGTGAACACCTTCTGCCGATTACCCAGCAAGTAATCGAAGATCTTCAGCTTCATCGGCATATTCATTCGGCCACCCGGCGTGATCGGGGCCAGCATGAAGGCATCATCCTTGGTAAACACGTAGAAGATTTCGGGCTTGTCGCGCCCCTCCGTCACCTTGGCGCACATCACCTCATCAACGCGTAGGGTTCTGACCGGAATGTAGGTCTTGTTCTCATAGACGCTGAGAATAAAGCCCTTTTTGGTCAACACACCCAAACCCTGGGTGGCATGACAGATCTCCGCAATCCCATAGGTGTAGGGGCACCAGTTGGTCTCGGTGATGCCGATGATATCGGCCGGGGCGACGTTCAGGTCGTGTTCGATTTTGGCCCGGGCTTCGGGGCTTTCGTAAGGGATCATCACGCAGCCGGGCAAACACAGCACCAGCACGGATAACAGCGCGAGGGGGGAAAGACGCATGTGGGACCTCCATGTCTACGGGAGGCGCATGCTACCTGAGCCGGCCGCTGGAAACACGGCCGGCTTGGCGCAACGGCAGGTTTTGCCGATCAGGGCTGGGGCGCGGACAGACGGCTGTATTGGTCCTGGCTGATCCAGCCAATGAACGAATGGTCCTTGGCGTTGGTGAACTCGACCTGGGCCCAGCCATCCTTGAAGGCCAGCACCCCCACCACATCGTCTTTGACGATATACGGACGCTTGGCCGCATCGGCGCCCGGCGTGTTCAGCAGGTAAGCCTTGTCGGCGGACACCGTCACCAGGCCGATCCAATCTTTGCTGGCGGTCCGGGACAGGTCCAGGCCGGTGGCAATCTCCGGCATCAACACGCTCATGCAACCGGGGTGCTGACGGGCTTGCTCCACGGTCAGGGTCACGCCGTCGGACGAAGGCGCCAGGCTGCCGGGGTAGGCATCGTCAAGCCAGGTGGTCAGCGCTTCGGGCTTGCCTTTCAGGTAAAACGCGCAGCTGCGCGTGACGCCCTCACCCAGCTCTTCGGCGTAGAACCCTTCGACTTGATGCTCAGGCGTCACCGCCAGCATCAACTGTTCGTACTTGCCCGAATGCAGCGCATCAGCGCTGGCAAACACAGGCGCCACAGCACACCACGACAACACGCCAACCGCTAGAAAACGGATCATCTTATTTTTTCCCTTCAAGTGCTTCGTAGGCCTTTTTGATACGGCGGTCATAGTCGCCGTAATCCTTGCCGTTATAGTTGCGCGCCATGGCGACATAGTCTTTCTCCTTCATGGCCTTGATCAACGAAGGGCTCTGACTGCAGAAACTGACGAAGGCCTTGAGTTGATTGCCGGCATTAATCTTCAAGGCTGCGGTGAATTCAAACACCGACTTGTAACCGCAGGATGCGAAGTTGAAGCCCATCATCTGAAACATGCCCCAGGACGCCGACTTCAAAGCTGCTTCCTGGTCCAGTGCGAAGGCCGTGGCCATGGTTTCCCAGGCCTTGACCTGGTCCTTGTTGTTGACCTGCCATTGCGGCCCGGCCTTTTTCACGTAAACGTATGACAGCAGCGGGTGCGCCTGGTCGTAGATGCGCTTGGTGTATTTACGAAACCAGTGCCCCTCAAAGGCGATCACCGGCAGCTTGGCCGGCCCGAAACCGGAGCGTCCGCCGGACTCCACCGTGGCGAAGGCCTTGATGATGTTCACCGAAATCCCGTTGCCCAACTGCGTGGCGGCGTTCTGGAAATCGGTATCGGTCAGGGTCATGCCGCCGTCGCAGGTGGACTGCAGCATCAATTGCCGGTTGCGCCGCTCGGCCTCGACCATCGCGCGCATGCGCTCCAGGTAGACGTTGACCGTGGCCTGCACCGCATCGCCCTGGTTGTTACCGAACGCATTCAGGAAGGTTGGAATGCGCATCGCCGGGAAGGCCTTCACCGGCACTTTCACCGCCTCTTCGATCAGGCTGTTAAAGGTGCGACCTGTGGGATCGATCACGCCATCCGGGTGCGCGTACTTCAGATGACGGAACTGATACTGGCTGATGCACTGCACCAACTGGCCATCGCACTTGCCGTTTTCGGTCAGCGGGAAGCCCATCTTGGGAATTATCAGATTGAATAAATACTGGATGCACTGAACATCCGCGGGCAAGTTACGCGCTTTACCGGGCGCGCCCACCGAAGCACTGATAAGACGGGGCAACCCTTGCAGGCTTTTCATCAAAGACATCCTTGTTAGTTAAAGAAGTGATAGCACTTCAATATCAGCACAACCCACTTGTCACAACTTGAAACAAGTGGCCGGCGCAAACTAACAAGATGATTTTGGGTTGTCCAGCAGCCGTCTTGAACGTTGTGAGGCAGGCATCACCGCCTGCTATTTTTTGCGTTCAAGCGCCTCATAGGCTTTTTGAATGCGGCGGTCATAGTCGCCGTAGTCCTTGCCGTTGTAATTCGAGGCCATACCAACATAGTCCTTATTCTTCATGGCTTTGACCAACGCCGGGTTCTTGCGGCAAAAACCGGTGAACGCCTTCAGTTGCTGGCCGGCATTGATCTTCATCGCGGCGGCAAACGCGGATACCGTGCCATAACCGCAGGCGGCGTAATTGAAGCCCATGATCTGGAACATGCCCCAGGACACCGACATCAACGCGGCGGCCGGGTCGAGTTTGTAGGCAGCGGCGAGCGTCTCCCAGGCCTTGGCCTGGTCCTTGTTATTGGCGCGCCATTGCGGGCCGGCCTTGACCGTATAGGGGTATGAAAGCAACGGGTAGGCCTTGTCGTACTGTTGCTGGGTGTATTTGCGGAAGATGTGCCCCTCATACGCGATCATCGGCAACTTGGCCGCACCGAAACCGGAACGCCCACCGGATTCCACGGTGGCGAAAGCCTTGATGATATTGACTGAAATACCGTTGCCCAATTGAGTGGCGGCGCTCTGGAAATCCGCCTCGGTCAGGGTCACGCCACCGTCGCAGGTGGGCTGAGTGAGCAGCTGCTGTTTGCCCGGTTCAGGCTGGATGGGCGGCTGGGCACCCGGATCTGCCTTGCGCGCGTCTTCAACCAAGCTGTTGAACGTCCGCCCTGCCGGGTCAATCACCCCATCAGGGTTGGCGACCTTGAGACGATTCAATTGATAGTCGTTGATGCGCCGAAGCAACAGCGGGCCGCATTTTCCGTCCTCCACTAAAGCGGGGCCGGATCCTGCCGCGATCAGATTAAACAGACGTTGAATGTATTGAACATCGGCAGGCACATTGCGGGCCTTGCCGGGACTGCCGACGGAAGCACTGATAAGACTGGGCAAACCTTGAAAGCTGGCCATGGCAATCATCCCTGTTGAGGACTTGAGTGCCATCACTTCTTCACTACTCCAGCACAACGGTCATTTTTTAAAAACGCACATGAATCAAGCTAGCAGGCAGCCTGGAATTGTCCAGCCGAGGTCTTCCAGGATGTGGGGAGTGAAGAAGTAATTGCCCACTGCCAACTCGCTTTCGATCCCGAAAAGAAAGTATTCAGTGATGCGTTGGGCTACTGTTACTCGCGCAAAATACACTGACGCACCTTTTCAAGGATTGAAATGAAAGCCACATTGCTTATGTTATCCGCCTTCTTCCTGCTCTATGGCTGCGCCACGCCGCTTACCTCCGACATGTCCAGTCCGTCAATCGCCGAGACCAAAACGGTGATGTTCGGCGGTAAGACGTTCGTCCTGAAATTCCAAAAGCCGGGCTTGTGGGAGTATTTCCCTGCTGAGGAAAGCATGGATGCCTGGAATGAAATGGTCGACTTTACCGTCGTGCCTCGCGAGATGAACCGCTTCAAGCCCCTCGATCTCGCCAAACGCGCCATCCAGTTGCATCAGCAGGAAAACCCCAACATGCCGGCAGTCCTGCTGACCGACAATAGAACCGGGATCGATTACGCGATGATGTTTTATCCCACTTCACTGCGAAAAGACGGGGCATTCTCGGAGATCAGCTATTTCAAGTATTACAAGGACGGCACCACCGGACAGACCATCATCTTTCACTTCGCCCGGAACATTCCGAAACCGAGTAACCCCTCTGAAAGCGCGGCACAGTTGGGCCAGGAGATACCACCGCTAATGGAAGCGTTCCCGCTTTACCGGCCGTAATACCGCTCAGCGGACTTGATTGTATGGCCTAGTATCAAACGCACGCCGCTGGAAATGCAGACGTTACGAATGAATCGGCTACGTCATGCGACGACATCCAAAAGAATCAAAACAACGGGCGAATGACATCCGACACCGCGATTCGGAATCAGTAGACCGAGTGGCAGGAAAGCAAAAGATAGGACGGGAGGGTCAACACGGACGTATCACTCCTTGCACCACAGCGTGGTAAAGGGTGAGAAACCGTTAAGCATCAATCAGGAAGAGCGTTATGGAGGCAACCCCACCAGCCACACCCCGGCACACAATGTTCCCGCTGTGGCTGCTGCCTTCCGGCTCTGACCAGGTTCACGGGTAATCGTTGCGGGGGGACCGATGGGGTCACCATAACGACGCTTGCCTCTCGGCAAGCGGGGCCATTGTACCGATCTCATCGGAAGTTACAACCATTCACGCCGGATTAAAAATATGATGCGGCTCAAGCACTTGTACCGCTACAAAATCACCGCCTCGTCGGCACGGCCGCCCTCCTCCTGGATCACCAGGTGGATGAAGTGCAGTTTGGCGATTACCGCAGGGGGCAGCACAAAAGGATAGAAATCCGGCTGGCCCATGCTGCGCGACAGTTCGTTGAGCATGCCGGCCAGTTCGATCCAGGCGTTGACGAACGACAGGAATGCCGGGCCGCCGGGGTGCTCGGGGTCGTAGAGGGTGGTAAGCGGGAACGGCGCGTAATCCAGGTCGATACCGCGGGCGCTCATGCCGAAACCCAGTGCGGTGTCGACGGCGTCCATCATGTGCAGGTAGTGGGCCCAGGTTTCGGCCCAGTCCTCCCAGGGATGCATGGTGGCGTAGGCGCTGACGCAGGTCTGCTGCCAGTCAGGGCGCGGGCCATTCTGGTAGTGGTAGTCGAGGGCGTCGGCATAACTGGCGCGTTCGTCGCCGAACAGGAGGCGAAAAGGTTCTAGCCAGTGGCTGTCGGCGATCAGGCGGTCCCAGTAGTAATGGCCAACCTCATGGCGAAAATGGCCGAGCAAGGTGCGGTACGGTTCGCGCATCTGCACACGGACTTTCTCACGATGCGCGTCATCGGCTTCCTTGACATCCAGGGTGATCAGGCCATTGGCGTGACCGGTAGTGGGCGCATTGCCCTCCAGGTCGATGCCGACGAAGTCGAAGGCGAGGCCGGTTTCCTCGTTCTCGCTTTTGGGCACCACTTGCAAGCCCAGGCTGATCAACTGCGCGACCAGCCGGCGCTTGGCCGTCTCGACCTTGCGCCAACGCTCGGGGTTTTCCGGAATGGACAGGTCAGGAATCGTGCGGTTAAGGCTGCAGGCGACGCACAGTGGCTCGGTGCTGTGGGCCGGGATCAGCCAGTTGCACGCCGCTGGGGTGTCGAGGTTGGCGCAGCGGCGGAAGGCGCCGGCGTCGAGGTTGTCGTCTTGCAGCCAGGTATCGACCACAGGCCCGGGCTGCAGGGACGATAAGCGGCTCTGTTGCGGCTGATAGCCCAGCAGTGCCTGGCAGGCCAGGCACTGGCTGTTGCGAAAGAACAGCGACTGCCCGCAACGGCATTGCCACACCTTGCTGTCGCGAGATGAACCTGCCATGAACGGTGCGGCGATGCGCGAACTGAGTTGCTCGAAGTAGCGGAACATGGCGATCTCTCCCTGGGTGACCAAGACTAGATCATTTGGGATTTAAGTTCGTTCCACTTTCTTGCGGCAGCGCGTCAGACCGTAATGTTGTGCGCGGCCAGGAAGGCGACGAACGCCTCTTCATCCAGCACTTTCAGGCCCAACTCGCTGGCCTTGGCCAGTTTGGAACCGGCACCCGGCCCGGCCACCACGCAATGGGTTTTCGCCGACACCGAACCCGCCACCTTGGCGCCCAGGCTTTCGAGTTTGTCCTTGGCCACGTCGCGGCTCATCAGCTCCAGGGAGCCGGTGAGCACCCAGGTATGGCCCGCTTCGGGCAAGCCTTCGACGACCTTCTTTTCGCTCTGCCAGTGCATGCCGAAGTCCTTGAGCTGCTGCTCGATGGCCAGGGCACGGTTGGCGTTGTCGGCGTTATCGAAGAAGTCACGCACAGCCTTGGCTTGCTTCTCGGGCAACGCCTGGCGCATGTCGAGCCAGTCGGCCTTGATCACGCCTTCGAGGCTGCCGAACTTGTCCGCGAGTTTCTGCGCGGCGCCCGGGCCGACACTCGGCACGTGCAGCTTGTCGAGCAAACCGCCGAGGGTGGTGCTGGCGGCGAACTCGGCACTCAGTTCACCCTGGTCCTGCAACTGCAGGCCGCACTCCTCCGGCGACAGCAGCGCGCCGATCACGTCCTGGTTGTGGCTGTCTTCAAAGAAGCTGTGGATCTCGTGCGCCACTTCCAGGCCCACGTCCGGCAGGTACGTCAGCACTTCCGGCAGGGCCTTCTGCACCCGCTCCAGGGAGGCCAGCGAGCGCGCCAGCACCTTGGCGGTCTCCTCGCCCACATCGGGAATACCCAGGGCATAGATAAACCGCGCCAGGGTCGGCGACTTGCTGTTTTCAATGGAGGTAATCAGCTTCTTGCTGGAAATATCGGCAAAACCTTCGAGGTCGATAACCTGCTCATACTTGAGCTTGTAAAGGTCGGCCGGCGAACCGATGAGTTTTTCGTCCACCAACTGCTCGATGGTCTTGTCGCCCAGGCCGTCGATGTCCATGGCGCGGCGCGAGACGAAGTGGATGATCGCCTGCTTGAGCTGCGCCCCACACGCCAGGCGCCCGACGCAGCGGTACACCGCGCCTTCGCTGACGGTTTCCTTGCCCTTGCTGCGCTTGACCAGTTGCGTGCGCTCCACCTGCGAGCCGCACACCGGGCAGCTCTCGGGGATCTGCACCGCGCGGGCGTTTTCCGGGCGGCGTTCGGGCACCACCGAGACCACTTGCGGGATCACGTCACCGGCGCGACGGATGATCACGGTATCGCCGATCATCAGCCCCAGGCGCGCGACTTCGTCCATGTTGTGCAGGGTCGCGTTGGACACGGTGACGCCCGCGACCTTGACCGGTTTCAAGCGTGCAACCGGGGTTACGGCGCCGGTACGGCCGACCTGGAATTCCACGTCGAGCAGTTCGGTCAGCTCTTCCATGGCCGGGAATTTGTGCGCGATGGCCCAGCGCGGTTCGCGGGCGCGGAAGCCCAGTTCACGCTGGGAGGCAATGCTGTTGACCTTGAACACCACGCCGTCGATTTCGTAGCCGAGGCTGTTACGCCGCTCGCCGATGTCGCGATAGTAGTCCAGGCATTCCTGAATGCCCTTGGCCAGCTTCAGCTCATGGCTGATCGGCATGCCCCACTTCTGCAACTGTTTGAGGTTGCCGATATGGGTGTCGCTGATATCCGCCGTCACCTGGCCGATACCGTAGCAGCAGAATTCCAGCGGGCGGCTGGCGGTGATTTTCGAATCCAGCTGGCGCAGGCTGCCGGCCGCGGCATTGCGCGGGTTGGCGAAGGTCTTGCCACCGACTTCCAGCTGCGAGGCGTTGAGGCGCTCGAAACCGGCCTTGGACATGAAGACTTCGCCGCGCACTTCCAGGGTCGCCGGCCAACCCGTGCCGTGCAGTTTCAGCGGGATATTGCGCACCGTACGCACGTTGACGCTGATGTCTTCGCCCGTGGTGCCGTCGCCACGGGTGGCGCCGCGCACCAGCTCGCCGTCCTGGTACAGCAGGCTGACCGCCAGGCCGTCCAGCTTGGGTTCGCAGCTGTATTCCACCGCCGCGCCGCCGCCGAACAGATCGCCCACCGGCAGGTCGAGGCCTTCGGTGACCCGGCGATCGAACTCGAGCATGGTGCTTTCATCGAAGGCATTGCCCAGGCTGAGCATCGGAATTTCGTGCTTGACCTGCGTGAACGCCGACAACGCCGCACTGCCGACCCGCTGCGTCGGTGAATCACGCGTTACCAGGTCCGGGTGCTCGGCTTCCAGGGCCTTGAGCTCGTGGAACAGCCGGTCGTACTCGGCGTCCGGAATGCTCGGTTCGTCGAGCACGTGGTAGCGGTAGTTGTGCTGATCCAGTTCAGCGCGCAGTTCGAGGATGCGGGTGTGGGCGGCGGTCATGGGTGTTCTCTCAGAAAGCAAAAGAGCAGCCGAAGCTGCTCAATATGTTAGTGCGCTTATTCTACTGACAACGCTGAAGACCAATCCTCAGCGTTTTTGTGTCAGGGCGCGACGCTCGAACTCGACGATGCGCTGACGGTAGTGTTCGATGGTCTGGGCGGTCAGGACGCTGCGTTGATCGTCCTTGAGTTCGCCGTTCAGTTCCTGGGACAGCTTGCGGGCTGCGGCCACCATCACGTCGAACGCTTGTTTCGGGTGACGCGGGCCTGGCAGGCCGAGGAAGAAACTGACTGCCGGGGTGCTGAACAGGTCAATGTCGTCCAGATCGAAGGTGCCCGGCTTGACCGCGTTGGCCATGGAGAACAGCACTTCGCCGTTACCGGCCATGCTTTCGTGACGGTGGAAAATATCCATCTCGCCAAAACGCAGGCCGCTTTCGAGGATGTTCTGCAACAGCGCCGGGCCTTTGAAGCCGGCGGCGTCGCGGCAGATCACGCTGATCACCAGGACCTCTTCGGCGGCCGGCTGATCGTTTACGGATTGGCGCGGCGCAGCGGTCTTGGCGACGTTTTCGTCCGGGAAATCGTCATCACGGCTGCTGAAGCTCGGGCCTTCATCGACGTCGAGGTTCAGGTCGCCCTGATGCGGCTCGGCAGCACCGGCGTTGCCGCGCTTGCCACGCTTGGAGGACGGCTCGCGGGCTTCACGCAGCGGCGCGCTCATCGACGGCAAGTCGTGCTCGTCCAGCTGCGGCTCTTTATGGGTGTCGAGCACACGGGGCGGCCCCAGCAGCTCGGCGCTGCCGTCGTCGTCGGGCAAGTTGGACAGGTTGCGGTCCAGACGGAATTTGAGCTTGCCCTTGCCACCGCGCATGCGGCGCCAGCCATCAAAAAGAATACCGGCAATGACAATGATGCCGATGACGATCAGCCACTCGCGCAGACCGATTTCCATGTAATCCCGTGCCTCTAATAAAAAATGCTGAAAAATAAGGGGTTTAGCACCGTGCAAACCGCTTTAAAACGTGGCGCCAACTCTATGTTCTGACTGACGTTTTGCCCACGCATACGAAAATTTGACATTAAACTAGCACGACCAAAGATAACTTTACACCGTCTGTCAAAATGCCTTGAACAAATATGTCCATTTGCCACTTTCGCCAGACCGGTAAACCGCCTTACATCGCACTGAAAAAATTCTCTGACCGCGCGGCTCAGGATTCCACCATCGCCATCGCTTCTTCGACATCCACCGCCACCAATCGCGAACAGCCCGGCTCGTGCATCGTGACACCCATCAACTGATCGGCCATTTCCATAGCGATCTTGTTGTGGGTGATATAGATGAACTGCACGGTCTGCGACATCTCTTTAACCAGTCGCGCATAGCGTCCAACGTTAGCGTCATCCAGCGGGGCGTCAACTTCGTCGAGCATGCAAAACGGCGCAGGGTTCAACTTGAAGATGGCAAATACCAGGGCCAATGCAGTCAGGGCTTTCTCGCCGCCGGACAACAAATGAATGGTGCTGTTCTTCTTCCCCGGAGGCCGCGCCATGATCGTCACCCCTGTATCGAGTAGATCTTCGCCCGTCAGTTCCAAGTAAGCGCTGCCGCCACCGAAAACTTTCGGGAATAACGCCTGTAAACCGCCATTAATCTGATCAAAGGTATCTTTGAAACGATTACGGGTTTCCTTGTCGATCTTGCGGATCACGTTTTCCAGGGTGTCCAGGGCTTCGACCAAGTCGGCGTTCTGCGCATCCAGGTAACGTTTACGCTCGGACTGCTGCTGGTATTCATCGATGGCCGCGAGGTTGATCGCGCCGAGCCGCTGGATACGTGCGGCAATCCGCTCAAGTTCTTCTTCGGCGTCTTTTTCGTTGGCTTCGGCGGTCAAGGTATTGAGCACGCCGTGCAGGTCGTAGCCGTCTTCCAGCAACTGGTCCTGCAGGGTCTTGCGGCGCACGGTCAGGGCTTGCCATTCCATGCGCTGTTGTTCGAGCTGGCCGCGGATCAGCTGGGATTGCTGCTCGGCCTGGGTCCGGCGTTTTTCCGCATCACGCAGCTCGCGGTCGGCGTCTTCCAGGGCGATCTGTGCGGTCTTGAGTTCTTCGTCGACGGTCATGCGCTTGTCGAGCAGTTCCTCGAGCTTGAGCCGCAACTCTTCCAGAGGGGCCTCGCCCTCCTCCAGGTTCAGGCTCAGTTGCTCGCGCTTTTCGGTCAGGCGTTCGGACTGCATCTCCAGGCGCTCAAGGGCCTGCGCGGTGGAATTGTGCTGGGCCCTGAGCGAGCCCAGGCGCACCGCCAATTGGTGCGCATGGTCTTTATGCTGCCGCGCTTCCTGGCGTACGCGGTCGAGGCGCTCGCGCAGGCTGTCGCGCTGGGCCAGCAGCAGTTCGCGCTGCTCGGTGTCCAACGCCATGCTGTCGAGGGCTTCCTGCAGCTGCAGGCGCGCTTCGCCGATCTGTTCGTGCTCGAGGGCGCGCTGCTCGCCCATCTCGGCTACTTCGTCGTCCAACCGGGTACGGCGCAGGGTCAGTTGCTCGGCCTTGGCCTTGCTCGCCGAAAGCTGGGCCTTGAGTTCGCCTTGCTGACGCGCTTCGTCCTGCAACAGGCGTCGCAGGTGTTCGCGGCCGGTCTCTTGCTGGCGCTGGGTGGCGCGCAGGGTCTGCAATTCGGTTTCCAGGCTTTCCAGGGTGGCTTCGCGTTCTTCACGCTCGGCGCTCAGGCTGACGATTTCCTGGCCGCGGGCCAGCACGCCACTTTCCGCTTCACTGGCGCGGCGCACGCGCAAGAAGTACCGTCCGACCCAGTAGCCATCGCGGCTGATCAGGCTTTCGCCGGCGCCCAGCTGGCCGCGCTGGGCCAAGGCCTGCTCAAGGGATTCGACCGGTTTGACCTGGCCCAGCCAGGGTGACAGGTCAATCGACGCCTCGACCTTGTCCAGCAAACTGCCCGGCACCCGCGTGCCATCGGCCGCCGGGCTGAGCAGACGCAGATCGCCCTGGGCAAAACCGGCCAGGTCGAAGCCGCCAAAATCGTCCACCAGCACCGCTTGCAGGTCGGCGCCAAGCACGGTTTCCACCGCCAGCTCCCAACCCGCTTCCACCTTCAAACCTTCGGCCAGGCGCGGGCGCTCGGCCAAGTGCTGGTCACGCAGCCACTCGGCGGTGCCGGTGCCTGGGTCCAGCGCGGCTTGTTGCAGGGCCTCAAGGGAGGCCAACCGGCCGTTGAGCCGCTGCAAATCGCCCTGGGCCTGCTGCTGTGCCTGGGTTGCCGTTTGCAGTTGCTGGCGCAGTTGCTCCAGGCGCTCCACTTGCTGTTCTTCGCTGGCTTCCAGCTCTTCCAGGGTCATCTCGCTTTCGGCGAGTTGCTCGCTGAGTTCCATGATCGCCGCGTCTTCCGGGTCGGCGGCGAGCAACACGCGCTCTTCCTGCAGACGGCGCTGGCGCTCGGCCAGGCGTTCCATGCTGGTTTCCAGCTGCTGGATGCGCGACTGCTGCACCTCAGCCTGGCGACGCGGCTCGGCGGACTGCAGGTTGAAGGCGTCCCACTGCTCCTGCCAGCCGTGCATGGTGGTTTCGGATTCTTCCAGGGCGGCGGCGGCTTCTTCGGCGGCGGCGCTGGTGAGTTCCTGCTCGGGGGTGAGCATGTCCAGCTCTTCGCCGAGGGTCAGCAGCAAGGTGCGGTCATGGCCCAAGTGCGATTCGGTTTCCAGGCGCGCGCGTTCGGCTTCTTTCAGGTCATCCTGCAACTGGCGCAAACGCTGCTGGCCGTGCTGGATACTCTGCTCGACCCGGGCAATGTCGCCGCCCACCGAATAGAAGCGCCCCTGCACCAGATTGAAGCGCTCTGACAGGTCATGGTGCCCGTCGCGCAGGCGCTCAATGCTGGCGTCGGCATTGCGCTGTTCGGCCACCAGGGCTTCGAAACTGATTTCCTGGGTGCCGATGATCGCTTCGCGCTGGCCGACCTGATCGTTCAGGGCCTGCCAGCGCAGGGCCGAGAGTTGCGCCTTGAGCTGGCGCTCCTCGCCCTTGTATTCCTGATACTTCTCGGCAGCCTGGGCCTGGCGATGCAGGCGTTCGAGTTGCCGCTCCAGCTCTTCGCGCAGGTCAGTCAGGCGGGCCAGGTTTTCGTGGGTTCGGCGGATACGGTTTTCGGTCTCGCGGCGGCGCTCCTTGTACTTGGAGATGCCGGCCGCTTCCTCGATAAAGTTACGCAGGTCTTCGGGCTTGGCCTCGATCAGCTTGGAAATCATGCCCTGCTCGATGATCGAGTAGCTGCGCGGGCCCAGGCCGGTGCCGAGGAAGATGTCAGTGATGTCGCGTCGACGGCACTTGGTGCCGTTGAGGAAGTAACTGTTCTGGCTGTCGCGCGTGACTTTGCGGCGAATCGAAATTTCCGCGTAGGCCGCGTATTCGCCGATCAGGGTGCCGTCGGAGTTGTCGAACACCAGCTCGATGCTGGCCTGGCTCACCGGTTTGCGGCTGGTGGAGCCGTTGAAGATGACATCGGTCATCGACTCGCCGCGCAAGTTCTTTGCCGAGCTCTCGCCCATCACCCAGCGTACGGCGTCGATAATGTTCGACTTGCCGCAACCGTTGGGCCCGACCACCGCCGCCATATTACTGGGGAAGTTCACCGTGGTCGGGTCGACGAAGGATTTGAACCCCGCCAGTTTGATGCACTTGAGCCGCACGCTTAGGCGTCCGCCAACGCTGCGATCACCAGCGAACAGCTGCGCTGGCCATAGGCCGAGAGCACTTGGCGGATCTGCTCCAGGTCACGCGCCATGACGGCCGCGAGCAGTTGCTCGAACAGCGCCAGGTACTCGCTCATCGACGCCTTGCGTTGATCCAGCGCCAGGTAATACGCACGGTTCATCGCCGGCTGCAGGTTCTCGACGGTTTCCTGCAAATACGGGTTGTTGGCGAAGGGGTACGCGGCGCGCATCACGTTGAAGCTTTCTTCGACAAACGCGCGGATGTCCTGGCGCTCGAAGCTGGTCACCAGACGCTGCTGGATCTGCAGGAACGGCGCCATATCGGCCTGGACCTGCCAGCCCTCTGCCACCGCGTTGCCGAGCAAAATGTACAACTCGCCCATCAACGTGCACAGGCTCTGCACCTTGTGTGCGGTGAGTTCGGTGACATGCGCGCCACGGCGCGGCAGGATCGCGATCAGGTGGCGGCGTTCAAGAATCAGCAAGGCTTCACGCACGGAACCGCGACTGACATTCAGCGCCAGCGTGACTTTCTGTTCCTGGATCCGCTCCCCAGGCTTGAGATCGCCGCGAATGATACGTTCGGCGAGGTGGTGAGCGATTTGCTCGGCGAGACTGTCCGGCGCCTTGAACGTCATGTTTTCCCTTCAAAATCTTCTATCGGTACAAGCGCGGCAGTGTAGCGCATTGGCCCGCTGATGGCGCTACGCCCACCGTGGCGAATTTGGCATGAAATAAGCAAAGATGAAACGCCAGACACCCGCAAAAACGCCGGTTTCAGAAGACTGGACCATAATTGAAAGTGTTGCGATCGCATTTTCTTGACCTGCTGGTCAGAAAATCATTGACCGAAAAGTCAGACATGACTAGATTCGGCGCAAAGCGGTTAACAACAATAATGAGTCTGCGAGGCCTTCCGTGATCCAGTTTTTACTCAACCAGGAACTCCGTAGCGAGCACGCCCTGGACCCCAACCTGACCGTGCTCAACTATTTGCGTGAGCACGTGGGCAAACCCGGTACCAAGGAAGGCTGCGCCAGCGGCGACTGCGGCGCGTGCACCGTGGTGGTCGGCGAGCTGCACAGCGACGAGCATGGCGCCGAGCAGATTCGCTATCGCAGCCTTAATTCGTGCCTGACCTTTGTGTCGTCGTTGCACGGCAAACAATTGATCAGCGTCGAAGACCTCAAGCACCAGGGCCAGCTGCACAGCGTGCAACAGGCCATGGTCGAGTGCCATGGCTCGCAATGCGGCTTTTGCACCCCCGGTTTCGTGATGTCATTGTTCGCCCTGCAAAAGAACAGCGACGCCCCCGACAGCCAAAAGGCCCATGAAGCCCTGGCCGGCAACCTGTGCCGTTGCACCGGTTACCGCCCGATCCTGGCCGCTGCCGAACAGGCGTGCTGCAACAAGCCCCAGGACCAGTTCGACAGCCGTCAGGCCGAGACCATAGCGCGCCTGAAAGCCATCGCGCCGACCCAAACCGGTGAACTCAACAGTGGCGACAAACGCTGCCTGGTACCGCTGACCGTCGCCGACCTGGCCGACCTCTATGACGCCTACCCGCAAGCCCGGCTGCTGGCCGGCGGCACCGACCTGGCGCTGGAAGTCACGCAGTTCCACCGCACCCTGCCGGTGATGATCTATGTCGGCAACATTGAAGAAATGAAGCGCATCGACGACTTCGACGACCGCCTGGAAATCGGCGCCGCCGCCGCCCTCTCCGACTGCTACACCGCGCTGCACCACGAATACCCGGACTTCGGCGAGCTGCTGCACCGCTTTGCCTCGCTGCAAATCCGCAACCAGGGCACCCTTGGCGGCAACATCGGCAATGCTTCGCCGATCGGTGATTCGCCGCCCCTGCTGATCGCCCTGGGTGCGCAGATTGTGCTGTGCAAGGGCGAGACACGCCGCACCTTGGCGCTCGAAGACTATTTCATCGATTACCGCGTCACCGCGCGGCAGGACAGTGAGTTCATCGAGAAAATCATCGTGCCCAAGGGCCACGCGCTGTTCCGTGCGTACAAGGTTTCCAAGCGCCTGGACGATGATATTTCCGCGGTGTGCGCCGCCTTCAACCTGAAGATCGCCGACGGTGTGATCAGCGAAGCCCGCGTGGCATTCGGCGGCATGGCCGCCACCCCAAAGCGCGCGAAAAGCTGCGAGGCCGTGCTGGTCGGCGCCACCTGGAACTCCGCCACGGTGGAAAAAGCCTGCGCCGCCCTGGCCGAGGATTTCACCCCGCTGTCGGACTTCCGCGCCAGCAAGGAATACCGCTTGCTCAGCGCGCAGAACCTGCTGCGCAAATACTTCATCGAACTGCAAACGCCGCACATCGAGACTCGGGTGACCGCTTATGTCTAACCATCACGCCGTCGTTAAAACCCAGGCCGAACTTGCCGAGCTGTTCGCCCAGGACCTGACCTCCGGGGTCGGGCGCAGCGTCAAGCATGACAGCGCCGCCAAGCACGTCAGCGGCGAGGCGCAGTACATCGATGACCGCCTGGAATTTCCCAACCAGTTGCACCTGTATGCGCGCATGTCCGACCGCGCCCATGCGCGCATCATCAGCATCGACACCGCGCCCTGCTACGCCTTTGAAGGCGTGCGCATCGCCATCACCCACGAAGACGTGCCGGGCCTGAAAGACATCGGCCCGCTGATGCCCGGCGACCCGCTGCTGGCCATCGACACCGTGCAGTTTGTCGGCCAGGTGGTGCTGGCCGTCGCCGCTCGCGACCTGGAAACCGCACGCAAGGCCGCCATGGCCGCGGTGATCGAATACGAAGACCTGGAACCGGTGCTGGATGTGGTCGAGGCGTTTCGTAAAAAACACTTCGTGCTCGACAGCCACACCCACCAGCGCGGTGACTCGGCAGGTGCGCTGGCCACGGCGAAAAACCGTATCCAGGGCACGCTGCATATTGGCGGCCAGGAACACTTCTACCTGGAAACCCAGATTTCCTCGGTGATGCCCACCGAAGACGGCGGCATGATCGTCTACTGCTCCACGCAAAACCCCACCGAAGTGCAGAAACTGGTGGCGGAAGTACTCGACGTGTCGATGAACAAAATCGTGGTCGACATGCGCCGCATGGGCGGCGGTTTTGGCGGCAAGGAAACCCAGGCCGCCAGCCCGGCATGCCTGTGCGCAGTGGTCGCGCGCCTCACCGGCCAGCCGACCAAAATGCGCCTGCCGCGCGTCGAGGACATGCTGATGACCGGCAAGCGCCACCCGTTCTATATCGAATACGACGTGGGCTTTGACGACAACGGCCGCCTGCACGGGATCAACCTGGAACTGGCGGGTAACTGCGGCTGTTCGCCGGACCTGTCGAACTCGATTGTCGACCGCGCGATGTTCCACGCCGACAACTCGTATTATCTGGGCGACGCCACGGTCAACGGCCATCGCTGCAAGACCAACACCGCGTCGAACACGGCCTACCGTGGCTTCGGCGGTCCGCAAGGCATGGTCGCCATCGAGGAAGTAATGGATGCCATCGCCCGCCATCTGGCGCTGGACCCGCTGGCCGTGCGCAAGGCCAACTACTACGGCAAGACCGAGCGCAACGTCACCCATTACTACCAGACTGTCGAGCACAACATGCTCGAGGAAATGACCGCCGAGCTTGAGGCCAGCAGCCAATACGCCGAGCGCCGCGAAGCGATTCGCCTGTACAACGCCCACAGCCCGATCCTGAAAAAAGGCCTGGCGCTGACCCCGGTGAAGTTCGGTATTTCGTTTACCGCCAGCTTCCTCAACCAGGCAGGTGCGTTGATCCATATCTACACCGACGGCAGCATCCACCTGAACCACGGCGGCACCGAGATGGGCCAGGGCTTGAACACCAAGGTCGCGCAGGTGGTGGCCGAGATATTCCAGGTGGACATCGACCGTGTACAGATCACCGCGACCAACACCGACAAGGTGCCCAACACCTCGCCGACCGCCGCCTCCAGCGGTGCCGACCTGAACGGCAAAGCTGCGCAGAATGCCGCCGAAACCATCAAGCAGCGCCTGGTGGAATTTGCCGCGCGCAAGTACGACGTGAGCGAAGCCGACGTGGAGTTCCGCAATGGCCATGTGCGCGTGCGCGAGCAGATCCTGACCTTCGAGGCGCTGATCCAGCAGGCGTATTTCGCCCAGGTTTCGCTGTCGAGCACCGGCTTCTACAAGACCCCGAAAATCTTCTACGACCGCAGCCAGTCACGCGGCCGGCCGTTCTACTACTTCGCGTTCGGCGCGGCCTGCTGCGAGGTGATCGTCGACACGCTGACCGGCGAGTACAAGATGCTGCGCACCGACATCCTCCACGACGTGGGCGCCTCGCTGAACCCGGCCATCGACATCGGCCAGGTCGAAGGCGGGTTTATCCAGGGCATGGGCTGGCTGACCATGGAAGAGTTGGTGTGGAACAACAAGGGCAAGCTGATGACCAACGGCCCGGCCAGCTACAAGATCCCGGCCGTGGCGGACATGCCGCTGGACCTGCGCGTGAAGCTGGTGGAGAACCGCAAGAACCCGGAAGACACGGTGTTCCACTCCAAGGCCGTCGGCGAGCCGCCGTTCATGCTCGGGATTGCCTCGTGGTGCGCGATCAAGGATGCCGTGGCGAGCCTGGGTGACTATCGCCATCAGCCGAAAATTGATGCGCCGGCGACCCCGGAGCGGGTGTTGTGGGGGTGTGAGCAGATGCGCCAATTGCAGGCGGCGACGGTGCTTGAGGCTGAAACCGAGATGGCTTCGCTCTAGACCGAGGTGCTGCCATCGCAGGCAAGCCAGCTCCCACATTTGGAATGCATTCCCCTGTGGGAGCGGGCTTGCCCGCGATAACGGCCTGACTGACAACAGAGATGTTGAGGTAGACATGAACAACTGGATCAGCGCCCTCGCCGACCTGCAAAACCACGGCGAACCCTGCGTCCTGGTGACCATCATCGAAGAGCTCGGCTCCACGCCGCGCAATGCCGGTTCAAAGATGGTCATCAGCGCCGCGCAGACCTTCGACACCATCGGCGGCGGGCACCTGGAATACAAGGCGATGCAGATCGCCCGCGACATGCTCGCGCGCGGCCAGCAGAACACCCATCTGGAGCGCTTCAGCCTGGGCGCAAGCCTGGGCCAGTGCTGCGGCGGCGTGACCGTGCTGCTGTTCGAACCGATGGGCCAGGTGCAGGCGCAGATTGCGGTATTCGGCGCCGGCCATGTCGGCCGCGCGCTGGTGCCGCTGCTCGCCAGCCTGCCGTGCCGGGTGCGCTGGATCGACTCGCGGGACCAGGAATTTCCGGAACATATCCCCCAGGGCGTGCGTAAAATCGTCAGCGAAGAACCGGTCGACGAAATTGCCGACTTGCCGGTGGGCAGTTACTGCATCGTCATGACCCACAATCACGCGCTGGACCTGGAACTGACCGCCGCCCTGCTCAAGCGCGATGACTTTACCTACTTCGGCCTGATCGGTTCGAAGACCAAACGGGTCAAGTTCGAACACCGCCTGCGTGATCGCGGCTTCGACGCCGCCCAGCTGCAACGCATGCGCTGCCCCATGGGGCTCACCGAGGTGAAGGGCAAATTGCCGGTGGAGATCGCGATCTCCATCGCCGGCGAAATCATCGCCACCTATAACGCGAATTTCGGCCAGCACACCGCGAGCGCCGAACCCATTGCCAAACTGCTGCCGGCTTCACGCCGTAGCCAAGCTATCTAAAATTGAGATCATCATGCCTTTGACTCGCAAAGCCTACCGTGCCGCCATCCTGCACAGCATCGCCGACCCTGCTGAAGTGGGGATCGACGCCTCCTATGAGTATTTCGAAGACGGCCTGCTGGTGATCGATAATGGCCATATCAGTGCGGTTGGCCACGCCAGCGATTTGCTGCCGACCCTGCCCGCCGATATCGAGGTCACCCATTACCAGGACGCGTTGATCACCCCCGGCCTGATCGACACCCACATCCACCTGCCGCAAACCGGCATGGTCGGCGCCTACGGCGAGCAGTTGCTGGATTGGCTCAACACCTACACCTTCCCGTGCGAAAGCCAGTTCGCCGACAAGGCTCACGCCGAAGAAGTCGCCGATATTTTCATCAAGGAACTGCTGCGCAACGGCACCACTACCGCGTTGGTGTTTGGCAGCGTGCATCCGCAGTCGGTGAACGCCTTTTTCGAAGCAGCCGAGAAGCTCGACCTGCGCATGATCGCCGGCAAGGTGATGATGGACCGCAACGCACCGGACTACCTGACCGATACCGCCGAATCCGGCTACCAGGAAAGCAAGACGCTGATCGAGCGCTGGCACGGCAAAGGCCGCCTGCACTATGCGGTCACGCCACGTTTTGCGCCGACCAGTACCCCGGAGCAATTGACGCTCGCCGGGCAATTGCTGGGCGAATACCCGGACCTGTACATGCAGACTCACATCAGTGAGAACAAGCAGGAAGTCCAGTGGGTAAAGGAGTTGTTCCCGGAACGAAAAGGCTATCTGGACGTGTACGACCATTACAAACTGCTGGGCGAGCGCTCGGTGTTTGCCCATGGCGTGCACCTGTGTGACGAGGAGTGCGCACGCCTGGCGGAGACCGGCTCGGCCGTGGCGTTCTGCCCGACGTCGAACCTGTTCCTCGGCAGTGGTTTGTTCAACCTGCCAATGGCCGAGAAGTACAAACTGAACGTCGGCCTGGGCACGGACGTGGGCGGCGGCACCAGCTTCTCGCTGCTGCAAACCCTGAACGAAGCCTACAAGGTCATGCAGTTGCAGGGCGCGCGATTGAGCCCGTTCAAGTCGCTGTACCTGGCCACGCTGGGCGGCGCGCGGGCGCTGCGTCTGGAAGACAAGATCGGTACGCTGCAGCCGGGCACCGATGCGGACTTTTTGGTGCTGGACTACAACGCCACGCCACTGCTCAGCTATCGCTTGAAACAGGCGAATAACATTGCCGAGACGTTGTTTGTATTGATGACGCTGGGGGATGACCGGACGATTCTACAGACCTACGCAGCCGGCAATCTCGTGCACCAACGCTAATTTCAGCCACACCACAAAACCAATGTGGGAGCGGGCTTGCTCGCGAATACGGTGGATCAGTCAATACATCTGGTGACTGACACTCCGTATTCGCGAGCAAGCCCGCTCCCACATTTTTGCCCGGCGTGAACCCGGGAAATTACAGCTTGATGGACGAGCGACCAGGCTTCTTGGTCTGCAACAAATGCGAGAACACCGCATGCAAATCATCCGACGCGCTTTCCTCATCGAGGTTGAGCTTGCTGTCGATGTGATCCATGTGGTGCATCATCAAGTTCACCGCCAGCGCCGCGTCACGTGCCTCGATCGCGTCGATCAGCTGGGTGTGTTCATCGTAGGAGCAGTGCGAGCGGTTGCCGCTTTCGTACTGGGCGATGATCAACGAGGTCTGGGATACCAGGCTGCGCTGGAAGCTGATCAGCGGCGCGTTCTTCGCCGCCTCGGCCAGCTTGAGGTGGAACTCGCCGGAAAGCCGGATACCCGCACCACGATCGCCGCGCGAGAAGCTGTCGCGTTCGTCGTTGACCATCTGGCGCAGTTCGGCCAACTGTTCGGCCGTGGCGTGTTGCACCGCCAACTCAGTGATCGCGCGCTCGACCAGGCGCCGGGCCAGGAACACCTGGCGCGCTTCTTCCACGCTCGGGCTTGCCACCACCGCACCGCGATTGGGCCGCAGCAACACCACCCCTTCATGGGCCAGGCGCGACAGCGCGCGGCGAATGATGGTGCGGCTCACGCCGAAGATTTCGCCCAGTGCCTCTTCACTCAATTTGGTTCCGGGCGCCAGGCGTTGTTCGAGGATCGCCTCGAAGATATGCGCGTAGACGATATCGTCCTGGGTTCCGCTGCGACCGGCCTTGCCGGCTCGCGGTTGTTTCTTGAGAGGTTGCAACTGTTCGTTCATGGGCACTCGGGTTTGGAGAACGGCGGCGAATTAACGGTAATACGGCAAGCGCGGGTCGCTGGCAAGTATCACCTAAAAACAGGGCACATTGTACACAACCCACTGCGCCAACACACTGTACGGCTGTTTGCGGTCTCGGCTGTATTGCAATGAGTGGTTACGTTTGAGTTTAGGCTTGAATCCGCGCCGTCACCGGCAAAAAACCCAGGTAAAAGGAACACCTTTTCATGAACGACGCCACCCAAGCGCCTTTGCGCCCGCTGGCCGACACGTCTGCGTCGGCCGTCGTCGCCGGCTTCATCGCCATGATGACCGGCTATACCAGCTCCCTGGTCCTGATGTTTCAGGCCGGGCAAGCCGCGGGTTTGACCACGGCGCAGATTTCTTCATGGATCTGGGCGATCTCCATCGGCATGGCGGTATGCAGCATCGGCCTGTCGCTGCGCTATCGCACGCCGATCACCATTGCCTGGTCGACGCCCGGCGCGGCGTTGCTGATCACCAGCCTGGGCGGCGTCAGCTATGGCGAGGCGATTGGTGCCTACATCACCTGTGCGGTGCTGGTCACGCTGTGCGGGCTGACCGGCAGCTTTGAAAAGCTCGTCAAACGTATCCCGGCGTCACTGGCGGCAGCCTTGCTGGCAGGGATTCTGTTCAAGATCGGCAGCGAGATATTCGTTGCCGCGCAGCACCGCACCGGCCTGGTGCTGGGGATGTTTTTCACTTACCTGATCATCAAGCGCCTGTCGCCGCGTTACGCGGTGCTCGCGGCATTGGTGATCGGCACCGTGTTGTCGGGGCTGATGGGCTTGCTGGATTTCAGCGGCTTTCACCTGGAAGTTGCGACACCGGTATGGACCACCCCGCACTTCTCGCTGGCGGCGACGATCAGCATCGGCATCCCGCTGTTCGTCGTGGCCATGACCTCGCAGAACATGCCTGGCGTCGCGGTACTGCGCGCCGACGGCTACGACGTGCCGGCCTCACCGCTGATCACCACCACAGGCCTGGCGTCGCTGGTGCTGGCACCGTTCGGCTCCCACGGCATCAACCTGGCGGCGATCAGCGCAGCCATCTGCACCGGCCCGCATGCCCATGAAGACCGCAACAAGCGCTACACGGCAGCCGTGTGGTGCGGGGTGTTCTACGGGATTGCCGGGGTGTTCGGCGCGACGTTGGCGGCATTGTTCGCAGCCCTGCCCAAGGAACTGGTGCTGTCGATTGCGGCCTTGGCGTTGTTTGGCTCGATCATCAATGGCTTGAGCATTGCCATGAATGAGCCGAAGGAACGGGAAGCGGCGCTGATCACCTTTATGGTCACCGCGTCGGGGCTGACGTTGTTTTCGGTCGGTTCGGCGTTCTGGGGGATTGTCGCGGGGGTGTTGACGCTGCTGATTCTGAACTGGCGCAAGGCATAAAAAAACGGCGACCCTCAGGTCGCCGTTTTTTTCAGTATCACTTGGCCGCGTTGATCGGCTTTTCCGGATACCACACGTCCAGCAACGGGCTGACTTCAGCCTTGGTCAGCTCGGAACGGGTTTTCAGCCAGGCTTCAACAGCAGCACGTTGCTCTTCGGAGACCGAGCCACGCTTCTGCAGGCAAACCAGACCGAAGTCATCGCCGCCAACATAGCCCAGGCCGTTGGCTTCCATGGCTTCTTTGATGAATGCTTCGAGGAAAGCGTCGATAGCTTCTTCACTCAGGCCTTCTTTGAAGTCCAGGTTCAGTTCGAAACCCAGCTCTTGAAATTCATCAACGCACAGTTTTTTGCGCAGACGCTGGGAACGGTTAGTCGCCATTGGAACAATCCTCATAAGTAATAACGGGCGGCACTTTAGCAGTTTAAGACGGCGTTTGCCCGACTCTCTGGGACAGGCGGCACTTTGCCTGCAAAAAAAACCCGAATTACCAGCTATCGTTCAGCTACAACGCGAGCCACCTTGGGGCATAATGCCGACACTTTCATGACCATTGAGGGATTTTCTTACACACCCCTCGCCTTTTTCACCCTCCTCAGCAGTAGGGTTTTATTCCTTATGATCAAATCTTTGCGTTCCGTATTAATCGCCGGTCTTCTGCTTCCCCTGGCCTTTTCCACCTCCGCCGCCCCCGTCAACAACACCCTGCCGCCGAATGTTCAGCAAGCGCTGGCCAAGGCCAAGCTGCAAAACACCGCGCTGTCGCTGGTGATGATCCCCCTGAACGGGCCCGGCACCCCTACCGTCTTCAACGCTGACGTCTCGGTGAACCCGGCCTCCACCATGAAGTTGGTCACCACCTATGCGGCCCTGGAAATGCTTGGCCCCAACCACCAGTGGAAAACCGAGTTCTACACCGACGGCACCCTCAGCGGTGGCGTGTTGCACGGCAACCTGTACCTCAAGGGCGGCGGCGACCCCAAGCTGAACATGGAAAAACTCTGGCTGCTGATGCGCGACCTGCGCGCCAATGGCGTGCAGCAAGTCACCGGTGACCTGGTGCTGGATCGCAGCTTCTTCAACCAGCCGCAATTGCCGGAATTCAATGACGACGGCAACGACGAGAACAAACCATTCCTGGTCAAGCCCGACGCCCTGCTGGTCAACCTCAAGGCCCTGCGCTTTGTGACCCGCAACGATTCGGGCCGCGTGATCGTGTCGGTCGAACCGCCGATTGCCAGCATCCGCATCGACAACCAGGTCAAGGTCTCCAACGCCAAGCAGTGCACCGGCGACGTGCGCTACAACCCGGTCACGGCCGCCGATGGCAGCATGACGGTGACCGTCAGCGGCCAGTTGGCAGAGGGCTGCAGCTCACAGACTTATCTGTCGCTGCTGGACCACGCGACCTACACCGCCGGTGCCGTTCGGGCAATCTGGCAGGAGTTGGGCGGCACCATCCAGGGCCGTGATATCCAGGCACCGGTGCCCAAGGATGCCAAGGTACTGGCCCGGGCGTTTTCGCCGGACCTGGCGGAAATCATCCGCGACATCAACAAATACAGTAACAACACCATGGCCCAGCAGCTGTTCCTGAGCCTGGGCGCGCAGTTCCGCAACGACGCCGACGGCGACGATGCCAAGGCCGCGCAACGCGTAGTACGCCAGTGGCTGGCGAAGAAAGGCATCACCGCCCCGCACCTGGTGATGGAGAACGGTTCCGGCCTGTCGCGTGCCGAACGGGTCAGCGCGCGCGAAATGGCTGCCATGCTGCAAGCCGCCTGGCAAAGCCCCTACGCGGCGGAATACATCAGCTCACTGCCGATTGCCGGCACCGACGGCACCATGCGTAAACGCCTGAAAACCACGGCCATGCGCGGCGAAGCCCACGTCAAGACCGGCACCTTGAACACCGTGCGCGCCATCGCCGGCTTCAGCCGCGACAACAACGGCAATACCTGGGCGGTGGTGGCGATCCTGAATGATCCGAAGCCATGGGGCGCTTCGTCGGTGCTGGACCAGGTGCTGCTGGACCTGTATCGCCAGCCGAAACTGGCCGCCGCGGCACCCGTGCTCTGACTCAGTAGATGAGCTTGCAGGGTGAGCCTGCTCACCCTGCCTTCAGCTCGGCCTCGACCCGGTCCCTGCCCGCCTGCTTGGCTACATAGACCGCCGAGTCGGCGCGCAGCAGCAACCCATCGACGCCCTCATCCACCCGCCAGCTGGCCACGCCAAAGCTGGCGGTGACGATGCCCACCGGCCCCATCGGCGCGTCGCGCAGCGATTGCCACAATTGCGTCGCCAGGCAATAGGCCTGCTCGCCATTGGTGTGGGGGCACAGCACCATGAACTCCTCGCCCCCCAGGCGGCAGAACACATCGCTGCGGCGCAAGCGCTGGCTGATACGTTTGCACAGCTCCTGCAGCACCCCGTCGCCAACCGCATGCCCATGCCGGTCGTTGATGCGCTTGAAATGGTCGATGTCGAGCATGATCACCGACAGCGCCCCCGAGTTGCGGTTGAGCCTCACCATCTCGGCCTTGAGCCGATCCTGGAAATAGCGGCGGTTGTGGATCCCGGTCAGCGAGTCGGTAATCGACAGCGCACGCAGCTCCTCCTCCACCCGCTTCAGATCGGAAATATCCGACACGTAGCCATGCCAAAGCGTACCGCCGCCCGGCAATTCTTCCGGGGTGGCCTCGCCACGGATCCAGCGCAGGCCCCGTTGCGGCAAGAGCACCCGATACTCTTCGCGCCAATGGCTCAACTGCAACGCCGACAAGCGAATCGACGCGCGCACCCGCTCCGCGTCCAGTGGGTGGATACGTTCGAAGACCTTCGTCGCATCCTGTTGCAACACGCCCAGCTCGATTTCATAGATGTCGCGCATGCCGTCGCTGGCATAGATGAATTTCCAGTTGTCCTGGGCCTCAAGGGTGAACTGGAAGATTCCACCGGGCACGTGGGCGCTGAGCTTTTTGAGCAGCCGGTCCCGCGCGGCCAGCGCCTCGTAGGCACGTTTCTGCTCGGTAACGTCGAGGTAAATGGCGAGGTGCCCGATCCATAAACCGTGGTCATCGAGCAACACGGTGGCCAGCATATTCACGGTCAGTTGGCTGCGGTCCTGGCGGATCAGGCTCCATTCACGCGCTTCGTGCAGGTTGTCTGGGCTTTCCACCAGCATCGCCTGGCTCGCCGGGATGCGCTTGCCCAATGCCACACTCAGGCTGCTGGAACGCGCTTCCAACTCAGACGACAGGTGCAGGCTTTCCAGAGTCAATTTGCCCACCACCTCCCCAGCCTTGAAGCCCAGCATTTGCTCGGCGCCGGCGTTGAAGGTGTTGATGACTCCGCGCAGGTCCGTCGCAATGATCGCGACCTGGGTGGCGGCATTCAGCACGCTGCGCAATTGCCCGTGAGCCCCGCGCAATTCCTGCTCGCGCTGGCGCAACTGCACGGTGCGCTGCTCCACCAGTTTCAACGCGCGCTGACGCTGGCTCACCAGCACATAGAGCAAGGCGCTGAGCAGCAGGCTGAGCAAGCCGCCCATACCCAGCACCGCGGCCAGCGAGGAGTGATTGGACTGGTCGAAGACCTGGCTCGGGCGCAGGCTCAACGCGTACACATGGTCGCCCAGGGTCAGGCGGCGCGTACCGACGAGGGCGCTGTCGCCCACGGCATTACTGGACTCGAAGAGCACGCGCTGTTGCAGGTCGGAGGTGTCGACAATCTGCATCACCAGGTTATCGCGGTCCGGCTTGGGCAAACCGTCAGCCGCGAGTTGGCGCATGCTGATCACCGCCATCACATAGCCGTAGGGTTCGTTCTGGGACTGCGCTGCAGTCGTCAGGCTGCTAACCGGCGCAACCAGCAGTACGCCAGTGGCATAGGACGGCTCCACCCCCACCAGTTGCATCGGTTGCGACACCGCCAGCTTGCCGCTTTTTTGCGCGCGTTCAAGGGTCGAGCGCCGCAGGGGCTGGGCCAACAGATCAAAGCCCAGCGGTGCGCCCAGCAGGCTTTGGGTCTGGCTGTAGAGCACCGGCACGTACTCCTCACGCTCAGGCGCGGGGACCAGCTTGCCGGCGGCATCCAATTCGCGGATAACAAAGGGCGTGCCGCGCTGGCGCGATACCGCTTGTTCAAATTGGCTGCGCTGCTCGCGAAATACGCGCGGCGCCCAGGAGTAAGCGCGTGCGCGCAACAACAGGGGCTGGGCGAAACCGTCGAACTCTTCGCGGGACACATCATCGGAATTAACAAAGAACCGCCGCAGGCTGTTCAGGCGTTGCTCCTGGTCTTCGAAGCGTTCCTGCAAGCGGGTATAGCGCTCGTTGACCAGCAACTGAAAGCGCTGGCGCACCTGTTGCTGATAGAGATCCGAAGCCGCCCAGGCGACGATTACCGTCAACGCGCACCCTGCCAAAAGCACCACTAACGCCACCAGCCAAGCCGACGCCTGCTCACTGATAAAGCCTAGGATTTTCGGGCGAACCGCTTGCATGGGCATGGGTAACACTCACAACGCCAGCGTGCGGGGCTGTCACTTTGGCTAGGCGTTAGTTATAGCCATGAGGCCGGCGTTTGACCAGCGTAAAAAAGCCGCAAGCCCTGAATGTTCAGGGGTTGCGGCTTTTTGGTGCAGCAATCAGCGTGCGCTGATTTTCCACGCCCGATGGATCTTCGCGTTACGCGCGAAATCCGGGTCGAGGGTCTTGTCGCTGATTTCCTCAACCGCATAGCGTTCGCTGAGGTTGTCCTCCAGCACGAACTTGCGGAAGTTGTTCGAGAAGTACAACACGCCCCCCGGCGCCAGGCGCGCCATGGCCAGGTCCAGCAACTGCACGTGGTCACGCTGCACGTCGAAGATGCCTTCCATGCGCTTGGAGTTGGAGAAGGTCGGCGGGTCGATGAAGATCAGGTCGAACTCATCGCGGCTGGCCTCCAGCCACGCCATCACATCACCCTGCTCCAGGCGGTTTTTGTCGGAGAACCCGTTGAGCGAGAAGTTGCGACGCGCCCAGTCCAGGTAGGTCTTGGACAGGTCAACGCTGGTGGTGCTGCGCGCGCCGCCCTTGGCGGCATGCACACTGGCGGTGGCGGTGTAGCAATACAGGTTGAGGAAACGCTTGCCGGCCGCTTCTTTCTGGATGCGCATGCGCATCGGGCGATGGTCGAGGAACAGGCCGGTGTCCAGGTAGTCGGTGAGGTTGACCAGCAGCTTCACGCCGCCTTCGCTGACTTCGGTGAACTTGCCCTGGGCGCTCTGGCGCTCGTACTGCTTGGTGCCGCTCTGGCGCTCGCGACGCTTGACCACCACGCGGCTCTTGTCGACGTTCAGCGCCTGGGGAATGGCCGCCAGCGCGTCGAACATGCGTGCCGAGGCTTTCTCCGGGTCGATGGATTTCGGTGCCGCGTATTCCTGCACATGGACCCAATCGTGGTACAGGTCGATGGCCATGGAGTATTCCGGCATATCGGCGTCGTACACGCGGTAGCAGTCCACGCCCTCACGCTTGGCCCACTTGCCCAATTGCTTGAGGTTCTTCTGCAGGCGGTTGGCGAACATCTGCCCGCCTTCGCTCAAGCGCGCCTGCTCGACGACAGGGGCCGGAGCCGGTTTGATCGGGTTGCCGTTCTTGTTGTACTGACGCTCTTGCGGCTCGGTCGGCGCCTGGTCGTAAGCGGCTTGCTCACGTTCGGCCTGACGCTGTTCCGGCGTGCGACGCTCGCCGGTGACGAACTGGTCCGGGTTGACCTTGATCAGCAGCAATTTGCACGGCAAGGCGCCGTTCCAGAACGAATACTGTTTGTGGCTGCGGATGCCCATGCGCTTGCCGAGGTCCGGCGCGCCGGTAAACACCGCCGCTTCCCAGCCCATGCAGGCCTGGCGCAGACGCTCGCCGAGGTTCTGGTAGAGGTACAGCAGGCTGGCTTCGTCACCGAGGCGCTCGCCGTAAGGTGGGTTGCAGATCACCAGGCCTTTCTGGTTCTGGTCCGGGCGCGGCTCGAAAGTGCCGACTTCACCCTGGTACACCTTGATCCAGTGGCTCAGGCCGGCGCGCTCGATGTTGTTGCGCGCGGGCTGGATCAGACGCGGGTCGGCTTCGTAGCCTCGTACCCACAACGGCGGCTTGTTCATGCCAATGGCGGCACGTTCGGTGGCCTCGGTGTGCAGTTTTTTCCACAGCGCCGGGACGTGGCCGAGCCAGGTGGTGAAACCCCACAGTTCGCGGTTCAGGTTGGGGGCCATGTCGGCGGCGATCATTGCGCCTTCGACCAGGAAGGTGCCCACCCCGCACATCGGGTCCGTCAGCGCGCCGCCTTCGGCAGCAATGCGCGGCCAGCCGGAGCGAATCAGGATCGCTGCCGCCAGGTTTTCCTTCAACGGCGCAGCGCCCTGCTGCAGGCGGTAACCGCGCTGGTGCAGGCTGTGGCCGGAGAGGTCGAGGGACAGGATCGCTTCGCCACGGTCCAGGCGCAGGTGAATGCGCAGGTCCGGGTTGATCTTGTCGATGGACGGGCGTTCGCCGGTCGGGGTGCGCAGCTTGTCGACGATCGCATCCTTGACCTTCAGCGCGCCGAAGTGGGTGTTGTCGATGCCCGAACCGTGGCCACTGAATTCCACCGCCAGGGAGCCGTCCGGGACCATGTGGTCGGCCCATTCGATGTCCAGCACGCCGTGGTAAAGGTCTTCGGCGTCCTTCATCGGGAAGCGCTTGAGCACCAGCAACACGCGGTTGGCCAGGCGCGACCAGAGGCACAGGCGGTAGGCGGTTTCCATGTCGGCCATGCCGCGCACGGCCGAGGTGTGCTCGCGGGCTTCCTCAAGGCCAAGCCCGACGGCTTCCTCGATCAGCAGGCCTTCGAGGCCCTTGGGGCAAGTGAGGAAGAGTTCAAAACGGTCCGACATGGGGCATTCCAGGCTTTTCAGCAATAAATGAACGGGCGACGCATCGCCGGTTCGGTTTTCAATCAAGCACTTTTCTTGAAGAGCGCTCGCGTGGCACGAATGTGCCGTCCCACCCCGCCTGCCAGGCCCTGAGGCACTATTAACGGGGCAGAGAAATAATTTTGAAGCAACAAAAAGAAATATTCCGACCCTTCGTCGAATAATAACCGACTGCAGCGGGCGGGCATTCTCACTAAAGGATTAAGCCCATCCTCTTTGCAGGGCACATCATAGCTGGCTTTGCCCAATAAAAGGGGCGAAAAGCCATACCAGCTTATGGCTATAGCATCGTTATCGTTACGTGCTTATGACAAAACGATCATTGAATCCATGTGACCTATTGGTTAGAACTCAACACAGGTTGGCGCCGTAACGACGCCGACACACAGGCTCGCCACGCCGGCAGCGAGCCCACCAACGGCAGAAAAACTCTGCCCGGCCTCAGACGAGGCCGAAGGATATCAAGACAGTCAACAAGTGAGGGAAACACCCTATGAGAAGACTTAAGCGTGATCCGTTGGAAAGAGCATTTTTACGCGGATATCAATATGGCGTTCATGGCAAATCCCGTGAGCTTTGCCCATTTACTCTACCGTCGGTACGCCAAGCCTGGATCAACGGCTGGCGAGAAGGACGCGGCGACAACTGGGACGGTATGACTGGCACTGCGGGAATCCACAGACTCAACGAACTTCACGCCGTCGGCTAATCAAGGGCATTTAATTCCGACACCAGCACGAATACGCAACCACTTAACCACGCACGCCCCATCCGGGCGGCGGGCTTCGGCCCAGGGGCTCCTTTTGAGGAGCCCTTTTTATTGCCTGCTGTCAGCCTCGTGGCAACGCCGCGATCGCATCCACCGACTGGCGAATCAGCGCCGGGCCCTTGTAGATAAAGCCGGAATACAGCTGCACCAGGCTGGCGCCCGCGGCGATCTTCTCGGCGGCGTGCTTGCCTTCAGTGATGCCACCCACTGCGATAATCGGCAAACGCCCCGCCAGTTCAGCGGCCAGCACCTTGACGATGTGCGTGCTCTGGTCTCGCACCGGGGCACCTGACAGGCCGCCCGCTTCATCCCCGTGGGCCAGGCCTTCGACGCCGACCCGGCTGAGGGTAGTGTTGGTCGCGATCACGGCATCCATACCGGTATCGATCAAGGCCTGGGCGACCAGGACGGTTTCTTCGTCGCTCATGTCCGGAGCAATCTTGATCGCCAACGGCACGCGCTTGCCATGGCGCACAGCCAGGTCTTCCTGGCGCTGGCGCAAGGCTTCAAGCAATTGCTTGAGGGAGTCACCGAACTGCAGGCTACGCAGGCCCGGGGTATTGGGCGAGCTGACGTTGACGGTGACGTAGCTGGCGTGGGCGTAGACCTTGTCCAGGCAGATCAGGTAATCATCGACGGCACGCTCTACCGGAGTATCGAAGTTCTTGCCGATATTGATGCCCAGGATGCCCTTGTACTTCGCCGCGTCAACCCGCGACAACAGATGATCGACGCCGAGGTTATTGAAGCCCATGCGATTGATGATCGCCTCGGCTTCCGGCAGGCGGAAGATGCGTGGCTTGGGGTTACCCGGCTGCGGCCGCGGGGTCACGGTGCCGATTTCGACGAAGCCGAACCCCAGTTGCGCAAAACCGTCGATGGCCGCGCCGTTCTTGTCCAGGCCAGCCGCCAGGCCGACCGGGTTGGGGAAATCCAGCCCCATCACCGATACCGGCATTTTCGCCGGCGCCTTGCATACCAGGCCATTGAGCCCCAGGCGGCCACCGGCACCAATCAGGTCCAGGGACAGATCGTGGGAGGTTTCCGGGGAGAGTTTGAACAACAGCTGGCGGGCCAGGGTATACATGGGCGGGCTAGACTCGGATGGCGGCGAAAGGTGGCGCCGATTATAGCCGGGGTGACGGCGCGCGCGCGAGGCGTGCCGTTCAAACGTCAATGCCGCTGCATGACCAGGGCCTCGTAACGCGACCAGATTTTTTCGGCGTAGCGCATACGCAGCGCCTCGAACTGCGGCCCTTGACCCGGCCCCGCGTTGTAGGAGCCCACCGCTGTCCAGTTGTAGCCAAAGCGCTGGATGAATTCCGCGAGAATCGACGCCCCTACCTCTACCGAGAGGCAAGGCTCACTCAGCAGGCGTTCCTCGGTAATACCCTGCTTGAGCAGGCGGGGTAAGTGGATGCTGTTGATCTGCATCAAACCGATGTCGCGGGTGCCGTTGCCGTTGCCACGGTTGACCACGTCCGCACGATAACCCGACTCGACCGCAGCGATGGCCTGCAACAACTCCGGCTCGATGTCATAGCGGCTGGCGGCCTCCCCCCAGCAATCGGCGAATACCTGATTGGCGCTCATCAATACGCTTAGCAACACGCCCCTGCTCCACACCTTAGCCATGTTTGACCTGCTCATCTCTCACCAGGCCATGGCTGACTTGACCGCAGGCCGAACACACGTGCGCCACTTCCTTCGTCCCCCCTGGCGCAAGCCCGGCATCAGCCCTCACCGGGCACGTAAACCGATACCCCCGACCGTAGATCGTCTTGATAAACCCTTTGTCCGCACCCAGGTATTTGCGCAGCGAATAGATGCAGCGTGTCAGCGACTCCTCGGAGACATCACCCTGGGGCCACGCCAGCTCCAGCAAGCGATCCTTGGTCATCAACGCGCTGCCGGAAACCAGCAGCAGCCGCAACACATGCCATTCTTTGGGCGGCAACTGAACATCCGCTCCCCTGCCGGTCAGGCGGCCATCGGCGTGCAGGGTCCAATGCGCAAAAAACAGGGGATGCGTCGTCAATTGATTATCCACGACGACCATACATACCTCGGTATCCGACGGCTGACATTGAAGTCCCCATTTCCAGTAACGGCTTACGCGCCCATGTCACTACTATAAAAATCTGCCTCCCACCTCACGTTAGGAAAGCGCCCATACAACAAGCGATTTCACGAACCACCCTGTAAGACTTTTCTCTACACCCTGCCTGTTCACGGGGAAATATCCCGGCCGGGCTGTACGAAGGCACGCTGCACACGCTCGTATTGCGTGGCCGTCAACGGCGGAGGCCCGACGCCTGCCAAGTCCTTGAGCTCGCTGCCCACCGCCCGCGCCTGAATGACAAACAAGCGCACCGGCGCCGAACGCCCCGGCACCGTGCCAGGCCCCTGCTCTGCCGCTTCGCGCCGAAACGCCCCGAGCCATAAACGCTTGCCTTGGGTAATACGCACGACGCTATCAACCGCAACCTGCCCGACTGCCGAGGCCCTCGCCGGCCGACCCGGCTGAACCATCTGGCGGCCGTCCTCAATATCAAGGCGCATCTCAATCTGATTAGCCTCGGCAAAACGCGGCAATACGCTGACCTGGGTGCCATAACGCACGGGGCTCCAGTCGACGTCATCGCTTCCGGGCGCGGGTAGATAGAAGGTGTGGTTATCCTGGAATACCGCCGGCACATTCTCCTGGGTCAGAATCACCGGCAACGTGACGACTCGTGCTCGGCGCCGGCGTTCCAGCGTCGCGATCTGCGCCATCAGCCGGTTATCGTCCAAGGGCTCCATGATTCGAGTGGTGGTGGCCTGCGCGTCATCGCCAAGGCCCAGCTTTTTCAGTTCGTCACGGTCCACGTCCACCAGCCATAGAGAGACCTCGATCGCTCGTTTTGGCAGGTCCAACTCCTCCACCAGTTTCTGGATGAGACTCACCTGTGCCGGTTTGCCCTTGATCAGCAGGCTGTTGGCATCCGGGAAGGCGATCACGCCCAGGCTCCTGTCGGCCAACGGGCCCTTTTTCTCGCTGGCCAGGAGTTTTTCGATCATAGACGCCATGCCCGGCACCATGACCGGGCTGTCGCTGTTGCCATATTGGCGGTCTGCTACTGGGGTATTGAGCACTTGAACCACCGCGAAAGCTTGTGCGCCCACGCGCAAGTCGGCGCGTTGCCGGTCCATCAGATGCGCCAGGCGCAGCACTTGGTCGACATAGTTCGGCGGGCCGGACACATAAAAGGTCCGCCCAGCGCTTTCCCGCAGGGGGTAGCGTGATTCGTCGAGGCCCGAGCGGCGCATAAGGGCGCGCAGCTTATCAATGGAAATATGCCGCAACGCTACCGCAGAGCTTTTTGCCTCGCTGGCGTCATAGACGTAAAGCACTTGCCCGTCGCTGTACCAGATCAACGCCTGTTGCTCTGCGAGCATCTCCAGGGTCTGTTGCGGCGCATCGAAATCAAGCACTGCGCTCAGGCGTTTTCGCGCCACCTCGGCGCTGGCCACGATGGGCACCCCAAAAGGCACAGACAGCGCCGTGAACACGGTATGCAGGCTTTGGTCCTGCGCCTGGTAGCTTTCGCCCCGGGCAACCGCAATGCCCAGCATCAGCGTGGCAAACAGCAACCAGCGACAAAACCGCAGGCGGAGCATCTTTGTAGGGAATTCGGCGTACACCGTAGGTTTCCTGGGCGGCTCGGCAGAGAGGGGCAGCCATACTGAGAGGCCATCGATTTTTAATCTTGATGGAAAGCTGACGGCCGCCCTCGCCTGCCAGACCGTGGCATGTGCCTTGCTATGAACTCAGTATCAGAGCGCGCGCCAACGACGGAGCGTGCCTACGGACAAAGGCGTCGTTACCTGCAATGGCTTACACCGCCACCTGCAGGAACGGCGCTTTTTTTTGAACGAAAAGGTAGGTCTCGATGAACGATTCGGTTGGCAGCAGCCCGGTAAACGACCCATTGGCCTGGGTTCACGGCAGCGATGCCCCGGAAAAAAGCAGTCTCGACCTGGGGTTCATGGCCTTGACTGATTGCGCTTCGTTGGTGGTCGCCGCCACCCAGGGCTTCGCCCAACCTTATGGCCTGACCTTGAATCTCAAGCGCCAGAGCTCATGGGCCAACCTGCGGGATAAACTGGCCAGCGGCGAACTGGACGCCGCCCATAGCCTGTACGGGCTGATCTATGCCATGCACCTGGGCATCGGCGGCGTGGCATCCACCGACATGGCGGTGCTGATGGGGCTGAACCAGAACGGCCAGAGCATCAACCTGTCCCGCGGGCTGCAGGAACAAGGAGTGGTCACTCCTGAAGCACTGGACCGCCACGTGCACCAAAGCCGAACAAAACTGACGTTCGCCCAGACCTTTCCAACAGGCACCCACGCCATGTGGCTGTATTACTGGCTGGCGAGCCAGGGTATCCATCCACTACAGGATGTAAACAGCGTCGTGGTCCCCCCTCCACAAATGGTCGCGCACCTGCAAGCCGGGCGCATCGACGGTTTTTGCGTCGGCGAACCCTGGTGCGCCAGCGCGGTCAAGCAAAACCAGGGTTTTACCCTGGCAACCACCCAGGCGATCTGGCCGAACCATCCGGAAAAAGTGCTCGGCTGCACCCAGGCCTTTGTCGACGAATACCCTAACACCGCCCGCGTACTGGTCATGGCAGTCCTGGAGGCCAGCCGCTTTATTGAGCAAACCACCGAAAACCGTCGCTCTACCGCACAATTGCTCAGCGGCCGCGACTACCTCGACGCGCCGCTCGACTGCATCGAGCCACGCTTGCTCGGGGCCTACGAGGACGGCCTGGGCAACCAGTGGCAGGACCTGCATGCCCTGCGTTTTTTTGCCGGTGGCGCAGTAAACCTGCCCTATCTCTGCGATGGGATGTGGTTCATGACCCAGTTTCGACGCTGGGGCCTGTTGCGTGAGGACCCCGACTACCTGGGCGTTGCCCGCCAAGTGCAACAACTGGCGCTGTATCGCCAGGCGGCCGCTGCATTGGGCCTCACCGACAACGGCCAGGACATGCGCAGCAGCCAGCTGATCGACGGCAAAATCTGGGACGGTTCGGACCCTGCCGGTTATGCCCGAAGCTTCCGCCTGCACGCCATGGCCGATGCTGCCCACCGCCAAGCCTTGCGCTGACAGGAGACCTCTATGCTGCGAATCCTGTTGATCAACGACACCCCGCGCAAGGTCGGCCGGCTCAAGACGGCGCTGATCGAGGCCGGTTTTGAGGTGATCGATGAGTCCGGCCTGACCATCGACCTGCCCGCGCGTGTCGAAACGGTGCGCCCGGACGTCATCCTGATCGATACCGAGTCACCGGGCCGCGATGTGATGGAGCAAGTGGTACTGGTCAGCCGCGACCAACCGCGCCCGATCGTGATGTTTACCGATGAACACGACCCCAATGTGATGCGCCAGGCGATCAAATCCGGCGTCAGCGCGTACATCGTCGAAGGCATCCAGGCCCAGCGCCTGCAACCGATTCTCGACGTGGCCATGGCGCGCTTCGAAAGCGACCAGGCCTTGCGCGCCCAGCTGCACGCCCGCGACCAGCAACTGGCCGAACGCAAACGCATCGAGCTGGCCAAGGGCATGCTGATGAAAATGAAGGACTGCACTGAGGAAGAGGCCTATACCTTGATGCGCCGCCAGGCCATGAGCCGGCAACAGAAACTGATCCAGGTGGCTGAGCAGATTATCGCCATGAGTGAGTTGCTCGGCTGATTTGGCGCAGCTCTTGCTAAGTATTCATCACAGGTAGCCAACGGCGGCTGCCCCTCCACGACAAAGACGTCGCACACCCGGTTTGCCCTCGCGAACCCGGTGGCGGCGTTTTTTCGTTTTGGCCCCTTCATGGGCCGGTGGGGCGGCCCAAGCCGGCTGTTCCATCACCAGGCCTTCTTACAAGACTCCCAACCGTTGAGGTGCGTGATGAAATCAAGCTTCTGGAAATCCGGGCATACCCCGACCCTGTTTGCCGCGTTCCTGTATTTCGACCTGAGCTTCATGGTCTGGTATCTGCTGGGCCCCCTGGCGGTGCAGATTGCCGCCGACCTGCACCTGACCACGCAGCAGCGCGGCCTGGTAGTGGCGACGCCGATCCTGGCGGGTGCCGTGCTGCGCTTTTTGATGGGGATGCTGGCTGACAAGCTGTCGCCCAAGACGGCTGGCCTGATCGGCCAGGTAATCGTGATTGTTGCGTTGTTTTGTGCCTGGAAACTCGGCATCCACAGTTATGAGCAAGCGCTGCTGCTCGGTTTATTCCTTGGCATGGCCGGCGCGTCGTTTGCAGTGGCGCTACCTCTGGCGTCCCAGTGGTACCCCGCCGAGCACCAAGGCAAGGCCATGGGCATCGCCGGTGCCGGCAACTCGGGCACGGTGTTCGCAGCGTTGCTGGCGCCTGTGCTGGCAGCGGCCTTTGGCTGGAGCAACGTGTTCGGTTTTGCGTTGATTCCACTGGTTCTGACCCTGATCGTTTTTGCCTGGCTGGCGCGCAATGCACCGCAGCGGCCTAAAGCCAAATCCATGGCCGACTACTTCAAGGCGCTGGGCGACCGGGACAGTTGGTGGTTCATGTTTTTCTACAGTGTGACCTTTGGAGGTTTCATCGGACTGGCCAGCGCCCTGCCCGGCTACTTCAATGACCAATACGGCCTGAGCCCGGTAACTGCCGGCTACTACACCGCCGCCTGTGTGTTCGGCGGCAGCCTGATGCGTCCACTGGGCGGCGCCCTGGCTGACCGCTTTGGCGGGATTCGTACGCTTCTGGGCATGTACACCCTGGCCGCGATCAGTATTGCCGCCGTCGGTTTCAACCTGCCCAGTTCCTACGCGGCGTTGGCCTTGTTCGTCTGCACCATGCTCGGCCTGGGCGCCGGGAATGGCGCGGTATTTCAACTGGTGCCCCAGCGTTTCCGCAGTGAAATCGGCGTGATGACCGGCCTGATCGGCATGGCCGGCGGTATCGGCGGTTTCGCCCTGGCGGCGGGTATGGGCGCGATCAAACAAAGCACCGGCAGCTATCAACTGGCCCTGTGGTTGTTCGCCAGCCTGGGCGTGCTGGCCTGGTTCGGCCTGCATGGCGTCAAGCGTCGCTGGAGAACCACCTGGGGTTCGGCTGCCGTGACCGCCGCACGCGTCTGATGAGCCTGCAGCTGAGCATCGCCCAGGCCAGCGCCATCGGCCCACGCAAGGAAAACCAGGACGCCTTGCGCGTGGTCACCCCGGTGGCGGAATTGGCCGCCAGCAAGGGCTACCTGTGCGCGATAGCCGACGGCGTGAGCCAGTGCGCCGATGGCGGCCTGGCTGCACGCTCGACCTTGCAGGCCCTGGCGCTGGATTACTACGCCACGCCGCAAACCTGGGGCGTGGCCCAGGCGCTGGAACGCTTGCTGCTCGCGCAGAATCGCTGGCTGCAGGCCAATGGAGGTGGCCAGCCCTTGCTCACCACCCTCAGCGCCCTGGTGTTTCGCGGCCAACGTTTTACCCTCGCACATGTCGGTGACTGCCGGGTGTATCGCTGGCTGGACGGTGAGTTGCAGCGCATCAGCGAGGATCACGTGTGGGAACAACCGGGCATGCAGCATGTGCTCAAGCGTGCGCTTGGGCTGGACCAGCACCTGGTACTGGATTTCCTGGACGGCCAATTGCGCGAAGGCGAGCGCTTTCTGCTGCTCAGTGATGGCGTGTGGGCAACATTGGGCGATCACAGCATCAGTGCGATTCTGCGTGAGCAAATCGACCTGGATCTTGCGGTCAGCACCCTGGTGAATGCCGCGCACCTGGCAGGCAGCCAGGACAACGCCAGCGCTCTGCTGATACGCATCGACAGGCTCGGTGCTGCGACCCTCGGCGATGCGCTGGTGCAGTTGCAACAGTGGCCACTGCCACCGCCCTTGAAGGCCGGGCAAGACTTTGAGGGCTGGCAGGTGGAAAGCGTACTGGCGCAAAGCCGACAGTCATTGCTGTACCGGGTACGCGATGCCCAACAGCAACCGTGGCTGCTGAAAACCCTGCCATTGAACCGCGACAGTGATAGCGACGCCGGCCAGGCGCTGTTGTCCGAGGAATGGTTTTTACGGCGCGTGGCTGGGCGGGCATTTCCTGAAGTGCACGCCGCCAGCGGACGTCAGCATTTGTACTACGTGATGCGCGAATACCCGGGAAAAACCCTGGCAGAACTCTTCGAGCAACAAGGCCCGCTGCCGCTGGCGCAGTGGCAGTCGGTGGCCGAACGCTTGCTGCGGGCGGTGGGCATGCTGCATCGACGGCAGATTCTGCACCGCGATATCAAGCCGGAAAACCTGTTGCTGGGAGACGACGCTGAACTGCGTGTGCTGGATTTCGGCCTGGCGTACTGCCCAGGTCTCTCGGAAGACCGCGCCAATGAACTGCCCGGCACACCGAGCTTTATCGCCCCCGAGGCCTTCAATGGTGAGCGCCCTACAACGCAACAGGACTTATACAGCGTAGGCGTCACCTTGTATTACCTGCTGACCGGGCATTACCCCTACGGTGAAATCGAAGCCTTCCAACGGCCGCGCTTCAACCAGCCCATCAGTGCCAGCCGCTATCGCCCCGACCTGCCGGATTGGTTGCCCCTGTGCCTGGAGCGCGCTGTAGCTGCCAAACCTGCGCAACGCTTTGAGACTGCCGAGGAATGGTTGCTGGTGCTGGAACAGGCTGACCGGCAAGAGCTGAGCGTACGCCCCAGACCGTTGCTGGACCGAGAGCCACTGAAGGTCTGGCGAACCCTGGCTTTGCTCTCGCTGCTGATCAATCTGGTGTTGCTGTATGCACTGCTTCACACCTGATGCCAAATCGCAGGCGAAAAAAAGCCCGGCCTAAGCCGGGCTTTTTTCTACTACTCAGTAATTACTGAGCTTGAGCTTCAACCGACGCTTCTACGCGACGGTTAACAGCACGACCAGCTTCAGTTGCGTTGTCAGCAACTGGGCGGGATTCGCCGTAACCTACTGCAGTTACACGGCTAGGAGCCACGCCGTCTTTAACCAGGACTTGCTTAACAGCGTCAGCACGACGCTGGGACAGCTTCTGGTTGTAAGCGTCTGGACCTACGGAGTCAGTGTGACCAGCAACTTCTACGTTGGTAGCTGGGTACTGAGCCATGAAGTCGGCCAGGTTTTTCACGTCGCCGTAGCTGTTAGGCTTAACAACCGACTTGTCGAAGTCGAACTTAACGTCCAGCTCAACACGAACAACCTGAGCAACTGGAGCTTCTGGCTCTGGAGTTGGCTCTGGAGCTGGTGCTGGGGTAGGAGCTGGAGCAGCTGCGCCAGCGTTACCGCCGAAGTTCACACCCAGGCCGACCAGTGCGGAGTAATCCCACTTGCCGTTGTCCATTGCGTAGTCAGCTTCAACACCGGCACGAGCGTACAGGTTGTTGGTGAAGTAGTACTTCACGCCGGTACCGACGATAGCCAGAGTCGACTGGTCGCGACCGCTGTGACCGTCAGCCTGAACGTTGGTACGGCTCTGGTGGCCGAAACCGCCTTCTACGTATGGACGCAGGGAGTCGACGCCAGCCTGACCGAAGTGGTAAGTACCAACCAGGCTACCAGTGTCGCCTTTGATTTTCTGGTTGCCAGTACCGTCGTTCGAACGGGTGTGGTTAGTCTTGTCGTACGACAGGTTCAGTTCCAGGTCGTCGGTCAGGAAGTAACCAATGCGAGCGCCTGGGTTGAAGCCGTCTTCGATGTGCTTGACGCTATCGTTGTACTGCTTCTTGTAGAACAGCTCGCCTTCAACTGCGCCTTGGCCTTGTGCCAGAACGCCGAAAGAAGTAGCGGCAATAAGAGAACCAATGGCCAAGCCCAAGGTGTTTTTCAGTTTCATCCGTTAAATCCCCATCTGGTGATTGTAAAGCAGTCCCACAAACCGGGGGACAACTCGGCGACAAGTCTAACAGAACTTGTCTAAACGTAAGAGATATTTGCCACGCACTAAGTTTCAGTCTCGCCCGCAAATTTCTCACGTAATTTATCTAGAGCACGTTTGTAACGCATTTTTGTAGCACTCAAACCCATATGCATGATGTCAGCGATTTCCTGAAATTCCAGCTCTGCGACAAATCGTAGCACGAGAATTTCGCGGTCAATCGGGTTCACATGCACCAGCCAGCGATCAAGTCCGCCCTTCTCCTCGGGTGCCGGCGCCTTTTCTTCAGACGCCTCCTCAAGGGGGTCCAGACTCAACGCGTCCATCAAGCGACGCTTTCGCCGTTCCTTCCGATACTGCGTGATGCACTCGTTGTACGTGATGCTGTAGAGCCATGTTTTGAACTTCGATTTGCCCTCGAAGTTCTTCAGGCCGTACAGAACCTTGAGCATCACTTCCTGACAGACATCGTCCGCATCTCTATCGTTCCCTAAATACCTTGAACAAACGTTGAACAGAGTGCGTTGATATCTGCGCATCAATTCTTCATACGCGCGGGTTACGTGAAAAAGCTCTGTGTGCGCGCGCGCGACCAACTCCTCATCAGAGAGCTCACGGGGGTCGTAGCGCGTGGACAGCGTTTGGGCTTTATTCAAAACAAGTCGTGCCGACAGTCAGGTCAATGTCCGCTACAGCCCGATCAGCCGGGTTTGCGGCGGCGTACATTAGCAGGGTTTGCCGGGTTAGCGGCTACTGACCTGCTGCTCAAGGAGAATCCGATTCGACAACGACACCAGGTCGCCGTCGTCGGTCAGCACCGTCGTCTTGACTGTACCAATCTCCTCGATTTGCCCTTCGACCTCGCCTACACGCACCTGTTGCCCTACCTGATACAGCTCACGCACATAGATTCCCGCAAGAATCTGCCCGGCAATTTCCCGACTTCCCAACCCCATGGCCAGCGCAACGGCCAGACCAACGGTAATCAAAACAATCACAATCACATGGTTGAGCAGGTCAGTCTTGACCTCCAACTGGCTGATCGCGACCGAGATACTGATGATGATCACCAGCCCCTGGGCGATGCGCCCCAGGCCGGCGGCATAGTCCAACCCCACGCCTTCGGCGGCGCCGCGCACCAGCCCATTGGCCAGTTGGGCCAGCAAAACGCCTACCAGCAGCACCAGCGCGCCGCCGAAAACCTTCGGCAAATACAGCGCCAGCATGTCGAGCGTAGCTGAAACTCGCTCAAGTCCAAGGGATTGAGCCGCAGAAACCAGAAAAATCAGCAAAACAAACCAATAAACGATCTTGCCGATCAATGTGGAGATCGGCACCTGCAGCCCGGCACGGCCGAGCAGCTTGGTCAGGCCGGTACCCGCCATCAAGCGATCGAGGCCCAGTTTTGCGAGCAATTTGGACAGCAAGGTGTCGAGCAGCTTGGCCACGACAAAGCCCAGCAAAACCAGTACCAAGGCACCAAACAGGTTGGGAATGAAATTCGCCACCTTGGTCCACAATGCGGTCATCGCGGTGACCAGGCTCTGGGTCCAGAGATCAAGTTCCATATTCAATCAGCCTTATCAGCAGTGCGAGCAAGAGGTTTACGACGGGAAACCGGTGATACGTGGGCCGAACCATTGTTCAGGGCCATCATCAACGCCGGAACCCAGCGACCGAGCAGACCGAACAGATCACCCGCCCCCACCTGACGGTTGGCGGTTTTCAACACGCGGCCCAGGCAGGCATCGTCATCACGGTTGGATGGCGAAGCATTGAGCATGTCACGTAAAGACTGTTCGAACGGATCGTGCATATAAACCTCTCGCAAGTGTTTTAAAAGACGAGGGTAAAATTCCTGGGGTCACATGGGACCCTTCCTGTGTTCAGGTCATATTCAGCTCAAACCCAACGCAATCGTCGAAACAGCCACCATTGTCCGAGCGCGACCGAGACCATCAACAGGCACGCAATCACAAATCCATAGGGGCTGGCAGAGAACGGTATGCCACCCACGTTGATACCCAGCAAGCCGGTCAAAAAACTCATCGGCAGAAAGATTCCGGTGATGATCCCGAAGCGATACATGGTGCGGTTCATACGCACGCTCAGGCGCCGGTCTTCGGCCTCAAGCACAAGCCCTACGCGCTCCCGGGTCAACTCGAGCTCTTCCAGGTAGCGGGTCAGGCTGTTGTTCAATTCGTTCCAGTAGTCGGCATCGTCATCGCAGAACCACGGCAATTTTATACGCGTGAGCTGGGCAAAAATATCCCGTTGCGGTGACAGAAATCGCTTGAGCCCAGCCGCCCGGCGACGGATCTGCAAAATGCTGCCATGCTCCGGTGTATACCGTTCGTCGGCATCGAGCTTTTCTTCTTCTACGTCGACGATTTCGGACAAATCGGTGACCAGGTCCTGCACTTTATTGGTCAGGTACTGCGCCATATAAAGGATGAGTTCCGACGCGGTTTTCGGCCCTTTGCCCTCCGCCAGTTGCACCAGCAGCTCATCGGTGGCGCGCAGTGGGCGCAAGCGCAAGGAGATCACGCGGCTGGCGGCGGCGAAAATACGTACTGAGACCATATCTTCCGGCTCCGCCCCAGGGTTGAGGTTGACCCCGCGCAAGAACAACAGCAGTTCGGAATCCGGCAACGGCAACAGGCGCGGGCGGGTGTTCTCCTCCAGCAGCAAGTCACAGGCAAACTCGCTCAAACCACTGGATTTGCGCAGCCAGGTCTGGGTCTGCGGATGGCTGCGATCCCAATGCAGCCACAGGCTTTCCTGGGGCTGCAGTTGCAAGTCGTCGAGCTCAGTCCGGGCAATCGAACGCGCACCGCCTTTACCGTCCAGCACCAGGGCATGCACCAGCCCCCATTGCGCGTTTTCTTCCTCGAACATCCTCACCCCGTCGGCTCTTGCGGTTTATTCAGGCATTTTCAGCGGGCTGGGCGATACGATCACACCGTTGTTGTCGGCGTAGATGTACTCACCCGGACGGAACGTCACGCCCGCAAACGTGACCACCACGTTCAGGTCGCCGATGCCGCGCTTGTCAGTCTTCATCGGGTGGCTGGCCAGGGCCTGCACGCCCAGATCGGTCTGGGCGATCACGTCGACATCACGGATGCAGCCATAGATCACCAGCCCTTCCCAACCGTTTTTTGCGGCTTTCTCGGCGATCATGTCGCCCAGCAATGCACGCCGCAGTGAACCACCACCGTCGACTACCAGCACCTTGCCGGCGCCCGGCTGGTCGGCCTGCTCCTTGACCAGGGAGTTATCTTCGAAGCACTTGATGGTGACTATCTCGCCGCCAAAGGAGTCTCGGCCGCCGAAGTTGCTGAACATCGGCTCAAGCACCTGCACCAGGTCCGGGTAGGCGTCGCACAGGTCGGGGGTGACGTAATGGTTCATCGAGAAACTCCTGTCGTCAAAGAAGAGGTCCAACATCCCACGGTGTACATGAGAAAAACGCGTCGCAACAGGCAATCTTTAAGCGTTCACCGGTTGGCGGCGGCCATGATCAGGTTCACCGCGCTGCAACGCAACAACCACTACGCGACTGAATATGACCAGAAGCGTTTATTGCGTCATATCTTAGCCGCAACCACACACGAGTGAAACGCCCTCGGCGAAGCGCCAGGTCAAACCGCCGCTGCGCGCTCTGCTGGTGTTGCAAACAAAGGTGTGTGCGGATCTTTCAACCAGCGCTCCACCAATGGCCACACTTCAACCTGGGCAGCTTTGCTCACCAGCATTTCGACATGCCCGAAATCGCTGGTAAAGCCCAGACGGCGCCCCAGGCAAAGGTATTGGCGATGCTCGGAGCCGATTTGCTCGAACAGTTTGCGGCAGGCCCAATCGGGGTCCTGGTGATCCCCGGCAGCGCTGACCGCCAGCAGCGGCACGTCGACCTCGGCCAAACCCTTCCACCAGTCCTGCTTGCCATCACCAAAGCGACCGAACAGGCCGTTCCAGCGCATGGCTTCGATCATCACGCCGGCCGGTTCGTCCTCCGGACCACGCTTGAGCCGCGAGCCGGAGACCTCGCCGAAGCGCTTCAACAACAAGCGCCCGGTCCACTCCAGTGGCGGAATTTTCAACGGCCAGTGGGTACGGCTGACCTGACAGCCGAACAGCGCCACCGAGGCCACCGCCGGCGCGCCAAGGTGCTGGCCACCAAGCGCCGCCGCCAAGGCGGTGCCGCCCAGGGAATGCCCGAGCCAGTGCGGGATCTGCGCACTTTGCTCCCGCACGAAGGCACCAATGGCCGGCAAATCGTAGCGCGCGTAGTCGGCGACGCGGTTCCGGGCGTAATCGTGATTGCGCTTGGACAGACCATGCCCGCGCATTTCCGGGATCCACACATCGAACCCCTGGCGCGCCAGGTAAGCACCCAAACCAATACCTTTTGGCGAATACCAAAAGCGCCGGTTGGAAAAACTGCCGTGCAACAAAATTATCGGGATGCCCCGGTTTTCCGGGACATCGGCCAGGCCCAGGCGGGTCACCGCCAGCTCGACGGTGCCGTCGGGGCTGTTGCCGGGTTTGAGCCGGTAGACGTCTTCACTCAGGTCGCCACGACGTTCAGCGCTGATCAGGGCGACGGGAAACAGGTTGCTGCTGCTTTGCATAATGCTCTTGCACAAAAAAGGGCGGCGTCCGGAAGGAGTTCCGCCCTGCACAGATAAGAATGCCGGTCACCCTTGACGGGTGACCGGCACTTTTGACGTATCGACCTTAGGCGGGCGCTTGGCCTTCCGCGAGGAAGAACCAGGTTTCCAGCACGGAGTCGGGGTTCAGCGAGACGCTTTCGATGCCCTGTTCCATCAGCCACTTGGCCAGGTCCGGGTGATCGGAAGGGCCTTGGCCGCAGATGCCGATGTACTTGCCGGCCTTGTTGCACGCCTGGATGGCGTTGGCCAGCAGCTTTTTGACCGCCGGGTTACGCTCGTCGAACAAATGCGCAATGATCCCGGAGTCACGGTCCAGGCCCAGGGTCAGCTGGGTCAGGTCGTTGGAGCCGATGGAGAAGCCGTCGAAGAATTCCAGGAACTCTTCGGCCAGGATCGCGTTGGACGGCAATTCGCACATCATGATCACGCGCAGGCCGTTTTCGCCACGGGAGAGGCCGTTCTCAGCCAGCAAGTCGACCACCTGGCTCGCCTCGCCCAGGGTGCGCACGAACGGCACCATGATCTCGACGTTGGTCAGGCCCATCTCGTTGCGCACGCGCTTGAGCGCACGGCATTCGAGTTCGAAGCAGTCACGGAACGCTTCGCTGATGTAACGCGAGGCGCCGCGGAAGCCCAGCATCGGGTTTTCTTCTTCCGGCTCGTAAAGCTTGCCGCCGATCAGGTTGGCATACTCGTTGGACTTGAAGTCCGACAGGCGCACGATGACTTTTTTCGGGTAGAACGCCGCTGCCAGGGTACTGATGCCTTCCACCAGCTTCTCGACATAGAAGCCCACCGGGTCGTTGTAACCGGCGATGCGCTTGTCGACGCTTTCCTTGATGTCCAGCGGCAAGCCGTCGTAGTTCAGCAAGGCCTTGGGGTGCACACCGATCATGCGGTTGATGATGAACTCCAGGCGGGCCAGGCCCACACCGGCGTTCGGCAACTGCGCGAAATCGAAGGCACGGTCCGGGTTGCCGACGTTCATCATGATCTTGAACGGCAGGTCCGGCATGGCATCGATGGAGTTTTGCTTGATATCGAAGCCCAGCTCACCTTCAAAAATGAAGCCGGTGTCGCCTTCAGCGCAGGATACGGTCACGCCCTGGCCGTCTTTCAACAGTTGGGTCGCATTGCCGCAACCCACAACGGCTGGAATCCCCAGCTCACGGGCGATAATCGCCGCGTGGCAGGTACGCCCGCCGCGGTTGGTAACGATCGCGCTGGCGCGTTTCATCACCGGTTCCCAGTCCGGGTCGGTCATGTCGGAGACCAGCACGTCGCCCGGCTGCACCTTGTCCATCTCGGACACGTCCTTGATGATCCGTACCTTGCCGGCGCCGATGCGCTGGCCGATGGCACGGCCTTCCACCAGCACGGTGCCGGTCTCTTTCAACAGGTAGCGTTCCATGACGTTGGCCGACGTGCGGCTTTTCACGGTTTCCGGACGCGCTTGCACGATGTACAGCTTGCCGTCGTCACCGTCTTTGGCCCATTCGATGTCCATCGGGCACTTGTAGTGCTTTTCGATGATCATCGCTTGCTTGGCCAACTCGCTGACTTCAGCGTCGCTCAGGCAGAAACGCGCGCGTTCGGCCTTGTCGACGTCAACGGTTTTCACCGAGCGACCGGCCTTGGCCTCGTCGCCGTAGATCATCTTGATCGCCTTGCTGCCCAGGTTGCGGCGCAGGATGGCCGGGCGGCCGGCTTCAAGGGTGTGTTTGTGGACGTAGAATTCGTCCGGGTTGACCGCGCCTTGTACGACGGTTTCGCCCAGGCCGTAGGCGCCGGTGATAAACACCACGTCACGAAAGCCCGATTCGGTGTCCAGGGTGAACATCACGCCGGCGGTGCCGGTTTCCGAACGCACCATGCGCTGCACGCCGGCAGACAGGGCCACCAGCTTGTGATCGAAGCCCTGGTGGACGCGGTACGAAATTGCACGGTCGTTGAACAGCGAGGCGAACACTTCCTTGGCCGCGCGGATCACGTTTTCCACGCCGCGGATATTAAGGAAGGTTTCCTGCTGGCCGGCGAAGGAGGCGTCGGGCAAGTCTTCGGCGGTGGCCGAGGAACGCACGGCAACGGCCATGTCCGGGTTTCCGGCCGACAGGGTGGCGAAGGCGGTACGGATTTCTTCGTTGAGCTTCTCGGGAAACTCGGCGTCCATGATCCATTGGCGGATCTGGCTGCCGGTCTTGGCCAAGGCGTTGACGTCATCGACGTCCAGAGCGTCCAGCGCGGCGTGGATCTGAGCATTGAGGCCGCTCAGTTCGAGGAAATCGCGGTAAGCCTGGGCCGTGGTGGCGAAACCACCGGGCACGGACACACCTGCGCCTGCAAGATTACTGATCATCTCGCCGAGGGATGCGTTCTTGCCCCCTACGTGCTCTACATCATGGACGCCGAGCTTATCGAGGGAAACTACGTACTCTACCAAGGTGATCTCTCCACTTTCTGTGTTGGAAAAGCTCAGGACGCCGGCTGCTCAGTACGAGCGAACGCCAGCGCTTGTGGCCTGGACCTGGAAAATAAGTGAGAATGCGGCCCACTGCGGGACGGCAAAATCGCGCCTATCATATCCAAGATTCGCCATCAGCTTAAGGCCCAGGGCTCAAATGAAACGATCTGCTTTCTTTATCTCCGACGGCACCGGCATCACAGCCGAAACATTGGGCCAAAGCCTGCTCGCGCAGTTCGAAAACATTACCTTCGCCAAATTCACGCGGCCTTATATCGACAGCGTGGATAAAGCGCTGGCCATGGTACAACAAATCAATCTGGCGGCTGAAAAAGACGGCTGTCGGCCGATCATTTTCGACACCATCGTCAATCAAGACATTCGTGAGATTCTCGCGACGTCGAATGGTTTCATGATCGACATTTTCTCGACGTTCCTGGCACCGCTGGAGCAGGAGTTGAGTGAGCACTCCTCTTATTCCGTAGGAAAGTCCCATTCCATTGGGCATAACTCCAACTATATGGAGCGCATCGAGGCGGTCAACTTCGCCCTCGACAACGACGACGGCGCCCGCACCCACTATTACGACAAGGCTGATCTGATCCTGGTAGGCGTGTCGCGCTGCGGCAAGACCCCGACTTGCCTGTACATGGCCATGCAATTCGGGATCCGGGCCGCCAACTACCCGCTCACCGAGGACGACATGGAGCACCTGACGCTGCCGGCCGCCCTGCGTGCGCACTCGAAGAAGCTGTTTGGCCTGACCATCGATCCGGACCGCCTCACTGCCATCCGCAACGAGCGCAAGCCCAACAGCCGCTACTCCAGCTACGCCCAGTGCGAATTCGAAGTGCGCGAAGTAGAAAATCTGTTCCGTCGCGAAAATATTGCACACATCAATTCCACGCATTTTTCGGTGGAAGAGATTTCGGCGAAGATTTTGGTGGAGAAAGGCGTGGAGCGCAGATTCAAATAATTTATTGCCCGGCTGACGCTATCGCAGGCAAGCCAGCTCCCACATTTTGGCTGCATTCCAACGTTGGAACGCGGTCACATGGGGGAGCTGGCTTGCCTGCGAAGAACGATAACGCGGTCAACCTGCCTACAGATGAAACCGCCCGCCCCCCTGCCCCAGCGCCGTGGCCAACGCATCAAACCCCGCGCGCAACAACTGATCATCCCCCGACGTGTTGCAGATACTCGCCCGAATAAACTGCGGCACCGCGGTCTGCCCCACGGCAAACGCCTCGGCGGTGGCGATCAGGTAGTTGTTCTGCTTGAGCTCCGCCTCGATTTCCGACGCGCGCCAGGGCTCCGGCACTTCGATCCAGAAGTGCGGGCTGTTCAGATGAGTGCGGTAGGCAAGGCCGGCCAGCAGGTCCTGCACCAGAATTTTGCGCCGGCTGATCTCGTTGATCTGCTGGTGCAACAGGTATTCCGCCGTGCCGTTTTCGATCCACTGGGTCGCCAATTCCAGCGTCACCGGCGTCGCCATCCAACAGGTCGAACGCAGGGCCGCCGAAATGCGGCTGACCAGCGCCGGCGGCGCATGCACATAGCCCACACGCAGCCCGGCAGACACGGCCTTGCTCAGGCTACTGATCAGAATCGTACGCTCGGGGGCGAAATGGCTGAGAGGCGGCGGTCGGTCTTCGACTAGTACACCGTGGGCTTCGTCCTCAAGAATCAGCAGATTATGCTCACGGCACACCTTCACCAGGGCTTCGCGGCGCGCTACCGACAGCACCGCCGTGGTCGGGTTCTGGATGGTCGGCGTGCAGTACAAGGCGGAAATCCGGTGGTTGCGACAGACTTCATCCAGCGCGCTCGGCAGCACGCCTTCCTCGTCCATTTCCAGGCCGATCAGCCGCACACCGAGCATGCGCGCGGCGGTAATCAGCCCAGGGTAGGTCAGTTGTTCAGTGACCACCGTATCGCCGGCGCGCAGCAACGCCATCATTGCGCAGAGCAGCCCATGCTGGCCGCCATTGACGCAAATGACCTGCTCGGGAATTGGGTGAAAGTCACGCTGCACCAGCCATTGCGCGCCCGCCTCGCGGTAACGCGGCAGGCCAGCGTCCGGCGTGTAGGCGCTGATGTCCTGAAGGAACTTGGCATTGGTCGACAGGGTTTGGAAGCTCTGGGCCAGAAACGCCGTTTCCTGACCGGGGATGTGCATGTTGCGGCTCATGTCGAAGTACTGGCGCGGCTCTTCGCTGACATTGCGAAAGCCTTCATCACGCTGGCGCTCCATCCCGCGCTTGCGCACGAAAGTCCCGTCACCGACGCGCGCCACTACCAGGCCCAGGCGTTCCAGCTCGCCGTAGGCCCGGCTGATGGTGCCGATGGTCACCCCCAGATTGTCGGAAAGCACCCGATGGGGCGGCAGTTTTCGTCCGGGTTCAATCAAGCCTTCGAGGATGCCGCGCTCCATCACATCGGACAGGCGCTTGTACTTCACGCCCTGTCCGTTGGACAACCCCTCACGCATAATTGACACCATGTCAATATTTGTTTTGACAGCCATCTTTCGCCCTAATAGTGTGCTTTTACGGGTTCAATCGCCGAATTTTACAACTCATTACAAGCTCAATATAGAGTTCAATTCCGGCTCAGGGAAGCAATAAACGATGCCAATGTCCGCCGTTCTCGAAAACACCGCCAAAACCAAAAACCAGAAACAGTGGTTGGCCGGGCTGGTGACCAGTGTGATGTTCCTGATCGTTTGCCTGAGCTGGGGCACTACCTGGCTGGGCATCAAAATCGCCGTAGAAAGCGTGCCGCCGCTGACATCCGCCGGCCTGCGCTTCCTCATCGCCTTCCCGTTGTTCCTGTGTTTTGCCTGGGTGCGCCGCGAACCGATCCTGTTTCCGCGTGAGAGCCGCTGGTTCTTCGTATTCGTCACCCTGTCCTACTTCAGCGTGCCCTACTACCTGCTCAACTACGGCGAAATGCATGTGTCATCCGGCCTGACCGCCCTGCTGTTCAGCTGCATGCCGGTGTTCATCCTGATCTTCTCCGCGCTGTTCCTGCGCGAGCGCATTTATTTCTCGCAGGTGGTCGGTATCGGCATCGGGTTCGGCAGCCTCTACATGATCATCAAGAGCCAGGGCCTGCACCTGGACCACGCCGAATTCTTCGGGGTGCTGGCGATTCTGACCGCCGCGATCATGCACGCCTTGTGCTACGTCATCACCAAGCAGAAAGGCAGCGCCATCAGCGTGATCACCTACAACACCCTGCCCATCGGGATTGCCGGGTTGATGCTGTTCGTGGCCGGGCTGTGGTTTGAAACGCCGACCTTTGAAGACATCACCCTGCGCTCCTGGAGCGCGCTGTTTTACCTGGGGCTGGTGGCGTCGGTGGGCGGATTCATCGTGTACTTCATGCTGCTCAAGCGCTTGAGCCCGATCATCCTGTCGTTCGTGTTCATCATTTTCCCGGTGTTCGCGGTGATCATCGGTGCCTGGTATGAAGGCCTGGCGATTTCCCGCGACCTGATGCTGTATTCGGCGATCCTGTTGGCCGGCTTTGCGATCACCAAATTGCCGATTGAAAAACTCCTGGCCAAGAAAAATTGACCCTCCTGGCCCCCACTCAACAACGCGAGAGAAACATGGACGTCCTCCGCCCCCATGCCCTGGAACAGATTTACGCCCACGCCAGCCGCACTTACCCCGAGGAATGCTGTGGTTTCGTGTTTGCCGATGGCAGCGTTTACCTGGGCAGCAATATCCAGAATGAGTTGCACCGCAAGCACCCCGAGATGTACCCGCGCAGCGCCGCCAACGGCTACACGTTTTCGGTGGCCGACACGCTGCTGATGAACAAGGCGTTTCGCAGCGACAACCCCGTGGTGGTGATCTACCACTCCCACCCGGACGTCGGCGCGTATTTCAGCGATGAAGACCAGGACAAGGCACTGTTCCTGGGCGAGCCGATCTACCCCGTCAGCTACCTGGTGGTCGACGTTCGCCAGGGCCAGGCCCTGGGCTCCAAGCTGTTTGCCTGGGATGGCAAGCATTTCGCCCTTCAACCCTTCAACGACCTGCACACGGAGTTGTCCATGAACGCTGTCTCTTTCCCTGACATTCTGGTTCGCGTGGCCAAGCTGCCGGAATCGACCCTTGAGGGTACCGGATCGACATTGCGCGAAGTCATTGAAAACCTCTGCAGCAGCCATCCGCAGCTGCGCCCGCACCTGTTCCACGAAAACAACAACCAGCTCAAGGAACATTTCCTGTTTACCGCCGAGGAAGAGCTGGTTGGCGCCGACGATAAACTCCCGGAAAAAGCCAGGATCGAAGTGCTGCTCGCCACCTCGGGCGGCATCGACGTCGATGCACTTAGCAATGAAGAAGTACAGCGCTACGTGCGCCACATCACCCTGCCCGGCGTCGGCCGCGAAGGCCAGTTGAACCTGAAAAAGGCCAAGGTGTTGATCATCGGCACCGGCGGCCTGGGCTCGCCGATCAGCCTGTACCTGGCAGCGGCCGGCATCGGCACCCTGGGGCTGGTGGATTTCGATGTGGTGGAAAGCAGCAACCTGCAACGCCAGATCGTCCACGGCAACAGCACGCTGGGCATGCCCAAGGTCGAGTCGGCCAAACAGCGGTTGCAGGACCTCAACAGCCATATCCGGATCAACGCCCACAACACCGCGCTCAATGCCGACAACGCCCTGGAACTGGTGGGCGCCTATGACCTGGTGATCGACGGCACCGACAATTTCGATACGCGCTACCTGGTCAACGATGCCTGCGTGCAGTTGGGTAAACCGCTGGTGTACGGCGCCATCTACCGCTTCGATGGGCAGATCAGCGTACTCAACTATAAAGGCGGGCCGTGCTACCGCTGCCTGTTCCCCAGCGCACCGCCTGCCGAGCTGGCACCCAACTGCAGCGCCGGCGGCGTGATCGGCGTGCTGCCGGGTGTGGTAGGGATGATCCAGGCTACCGAGGCGATCAAGTTGCTGATCGGCATCGGCGAGCCGCTGTCCGGCCGCTTGATGCGCTTCGACGCACTGGCGATGAAATTCAGCGAGATCCGTTTCAAACGCCGCGCCGACTGCCCGTGCTGCTCCGACCTGCGCGACAACCAAACCCAGGCCCCAGCGGTGTGTGCGGACGCCGTACCGAGCCAACCGTCGCTGGCCGAAGAACGCTACATCAAGCCCCGCGTACTCAAGCAAGTGCTCGAACACCACCGCAGCGCCGACGTGCTGCTGGACGTGCGCGACGCAAGCGAACTGGAAGTGTGCAAATTGCCGGGCGTGGTGCACATCCCCCTGGCCGAGCTGGATGGGCAGCTCGACAGCCTCAGCCGGGACAACACCCATTACCTGATCTGTTACGCCGGCACCCGCGCCGAGCAAGCCGCCAGCACCTTGCTGGCCGCCGGCTTCGCCAACACCAAAGTCCTGCAAGGCGGCATGAAACACTGGGTTCGCGACGTCGAACCCGACATGCCTTTGTACTGACCGGCCATGGGCTCATACCTGATGTTGCATAACTCAATCCTCGACGCCATCGGCCATACGCCGATCGTACGCCTGGCGCAGTTTTCCGAAGACCTCGGCATTGAGGTCTACGCCAAGCTCGAATCCCTCAACCCCGGCGGCAGCCACAAGGCGCGCATCGCCCTGGGCATGATCCTCGACGCCGAACGCCGTGGCGTGCTGATCCGTGATTCCGGGCAAACCATCATCGAACCCAGCGGCGGTAACACCGGCATCGGCCTGGTGATGGCCGGCAACGTGCTCGGCTACAAAGTGGTGCTGGTGATTCCGGATAACTACAGCCCCGAAAAACAGAAACTGCTGCGCCTGTATGGCGCCAAGGTGGTGCTGTCGGACAGCCGCCTCGGTAACAATTCCCACGGCGAAAAGTGCATGGAACTGCAGCTGGAAAACCCAAGCTTTGTGATGCTCAACCAGCAGCGCAACGGCGCCAACCCGCAGACCCACCGCGACACCACCGCGCGGGAAATCGTTCGGGCGTTTGGTGATCTGCGCGTGGACTATTTTGTCAGCGGCATCGGCACCGGCGGCCATATCACCGGGATCGGTGAAGTGCTGAAGACCACCTGGCCGGCAATCCGCGTGATGGGCGTGGAACCGGAGGAATGCGACCTGCTGAAAAACCAGCATGCGCCGCACCATATCCAGGGCCTGTCGATCGGTCTGATCCCGAGCATCCTCAACCTGGATGTGATCGACGGCATGCTCAAGGTCTCGCGCCAGGAATGCATCGACATGATGAAACGCATCATGCGCACAGACGCCATCAGCCTGGGCCTGTCCTCCGCCGCCAACATGGTGGCCATCGCCCGGCTGGCCCCCGAACTGCCGCCGGAAACGGTGCTACTGACCATGGTTTACGACAATGCCGACAGCTACCTGCCCAGTTTCGAATAGGCGGTTTTCCAACCATCCAGAATGCGAGGGTGTCTCCATGGGGGGCTTTATCGACATGCAACAGCTGCACGATGAGTTGCTCACACACCTCATCAAGACCCTCACGCCCGTGCAGATGAAACAGCTGGAACCGCACCTGGCGCCGCTGATTCAGAACGCGGCCCAGGCGGTGGCCGAGGACCTGATCGCCTATGCCTACCGCGACCCGGCCTCCCGTGGGCGCGGGGAGTTGATCCTGGAATCCTACGCCTCGTTCAAGGCGGTGCTGTATTACCGGCTCGCGCACCTGGTGTGGCATTTCCCGGACCAGACCAACGGGGTGTTTTCACGCATCGCGCTCAAGCTGAGCAACCAGGGCAAGGTGCTTTCGGGCGCAGAAATCCACCCGGCGGCGCGCATTGGCCGACGCTTCGTGCTCGACCACGGCTACGGCACGGTGATCGGCGAAACCTGCGAGATCGGCAACGACTGCTACATCCTCTGCGGCGTGACCCTGGGTGCCCGTGGCATCGCCAACAACCCCGACGGCAAGCGCCACCCGCGCCTGGGCAACAACGTCGAAGTGGGTTCCGGCGCCCGCGTGCTGGGGTATGTGCTGATCGGCGACAACGTGTTTATCAGCCCGTCCTGTGTGATCACCCAGGATGTGCCCGCCGGCACCAAGGTCAAGGTGGTGAACCAGATCCAGCTGCAAAAACATGATGAATCGGACCACAGCAACTACCTCGGCGCCTTCGCCCTGGATGAGCGTTTGCATGTGGTCGGCGAGGTCAACACCAGCCACAAGGTCACGGTTCTGGACGCGGACTTCCACCCCCTGCCGGGGCTGATGCTGGAGCCCACGGTGAAGGAACGCCACCACCTGCAGTTTCGCCTGCACCGCACCGAGCCCGGCAGCCACCTGCCGCGCCTGCCGCTGAACCTCAAGGTCTGCGGCCCCGAGTTTGAAATCACCCTGCTTTCCCCCCCTGGCTTGAGTGCAATGGTGCGCTCCCTTTTGCAAGCCAGCCCAGTGAACGTCGGAGGTTGAACATGTCTGTGCACACCATGGAAACCCTGGCGCTGTTCGACAGCGCGCCCTACCAGAACGCGTTCAGCGCCCGGGTGATTGCCGTCAGCGAACACGGAATCGCCCTGGAACACACCCTGTTCTACCCCACCGGCGGCGGGCAGCCGGGCGACACCGGCCACTTGACCCTGGCGGACGGTACGCAGGTCGCCGTGACAGGCACGGTGCGCGACCCGGTAATGCGTTCGATCATCTGGCACCAGGTCGAACACTGCCCCGAGCAGTTGATCGCCGGTGTGCAGGTGGACGCGGGGATTGATTGGGAGCGGCGCTACCAGCACATGAAAATGCACACCTGCCTGCACCTGTTGTGTTCGATCATCGACGCACCGGTGACCGGTTGCAGCATCAGCGCGGACAAAGGCCGCCTGGATTTCGACCTGCCGGAAATGACCCTGGACAAAGACACCCTCACCCGCGACCTCAACGCGCTGATCGCACAAGCCCATGAGGTCAAAACCCTGTCGATGCCCGCCTCGGAATACGCCACTCTGCTGCAGATCACCCGCACCCAGGCGGTCGCGCCGCCGGTGATCCAGGGCTCGGTACGCGTGATTGAAATCGGCGGGATCGATATCCAGCCGTGCGGCGGCACCCACGTGATCAACACCGAGGAAATCGGCCGGGTGTTCTGCGAGAAGATCGAGAAAAAGAGCAAGCACAACCGCAGGGTGATTCTGCGGTTTGAGTAAAGGACGATTCTGACGCGCTCGAGTATGGGGGAGTGTCCCCCACACTAGCCGACAGTTGGCCGGGGTCTATTTCTTCCGATCATTGACTTGCTTGATCAACATCTCGACCTGCTGCTCAAGCGCTGAGATCGTGGCTTTGTAGCTTTCCGACTTCTCGGCAATTTGGCCGCGAAGCAGCTCGTTTTGATTCCTCACTTCTTCGATAGTGGAAAGCTGAGGCATTGCTGGCTCACCTTCTGCATTCAGCTCGTTGTTTTGTGTGATGGACGGCGACTCAGGCTGCACGCCCTCTGAAGCAACCATTTCGGTGGCGTCCGCCGTTTGACTCGGCGCTGGAGTCTGGGTGCCTGCCATAGCGCTGACTTGCTGGGCCAACTGGCCAATTTGCTCCGCCAGCTTTTCCAAAAAAGACGACAGCTGTTTGAATACGCCATTGATGGTCTGGTGGAACGCATTATTTTCGCGAATAAAGTGGTCAAGATTCTGCGGCGTGCTTTGCTGAGTCGGCACTTGATCCGGTGTTGCAAAGGTCTCAGGCGCAACCACATCGTGCGCGGGAGACGTTTCATTCGGCATAACGCTCAGATCAGCGGCGGGTTGAGCCTCGGGCTGGGGAGTGGTTGCAACGGGAGTTTCTTTCGGGGCTCTGTCGGAAGTAGCGAGTTGCTGAGTCAAGTCCGCTACTTGCGCGAGGAGTTTCTCGATCAGCGGGCCCAAGGCGTCACCCACACCCTTTAGTTGAGCGCGTAGCTCATCCTGTTGCAGCTTCAACTCTGCTAACGGGCCTGACGCGGCTGTTTCGCGCGGCGTCGAATTAACCAGCTCACTGTGGCTCGAAAACCGACCGCGCTGCTGTGAGGTCATAAGGCTTCGAGGCGTCACCGAATCCGCCTGGGCGGCGGGCTGTGCAGCGGCGTCGGCACTATCTTGATAGCGGATAGGCGTCGGCTTCGGGGACATTTCGTAGCCGATTGTGTAGGGCGTTGGTTGTCCAGGATTTACGCTAGTCATACGGTACCTTCCAGATTCAGGTATTTGATGTGCAATTGCCGATGGCCACAGGACCTGCATGAGCAAGTCCTACGGCTACCTGATTGGCATTTATCTGAAAGGGGTTCCGCAAGTGTAGGAAGAGTAAGTACCAGACTGTTTCGAGCCCGGGCGCGGGGCGCGGGTCAGATCACAAACAGATCGACAAAACGATTGACCGGCGTTGCTTCAAGCCGTGTCTGATCCTTGCACAACGCAAAGATCTCGGCACTGCGCTGGGCGGTAAACCGCGTGGCCAGGTTGGCCTTGAACTTGTCTTCCAGCAATGGAACACCATCCACCCGGCGCCGGCGATGGCCAATCGGGTACTCCACCGCAACCTGCTCGGTGCGGGTGCCGTCCTTGAAGAACACCTGTACCGCATTGGCGATTGAGCGCTTGTCGGCTTCCAGGTATTCGCGGCTGTAGCGTGGGTCTTCGATGATGACCATCTTGTCGCGCAGGTCATCGATGATCGGGTGCGCCGCGTGGAATTCATCCTCGTACTGCTCGGCCACCAAATTGCCGAACGCCAGGGGCACGGCGGTCATGTATTGCAGGCAGTGGTCGCGGTCGGCGGCGTTGGCCAGTTGCCCGACCTTGGAAATGATACGGATCGCCGACTCGTGGGTGGTAATCACGATCCGCTCGATTTCATGCAGGCGATTTTTCACCAGCGGGTGCAAGGTCACCGCAGCCTCGCAGGCGGTTTGCGCATGGAACTCGGCCGGGAAGCTGATCTTGAACAGCACGTTTTCCATCACATAGGTGCCGTACGGCTGGGACAGGCTGAACCCGCGCTTGTCTTCGGGCTTGAGGGCCAGGTCTTTGTTGGTGTGGCTGAACAGCACGTCGTAAAAGCCCCACTGCGGCGCACTCAGCACACCCGGAATGCCCATCTCGCCGCGCAGGGCGATATCCGCCAAGCGCACACCCCGGCTCGACGCATCCCCCGCCGCCCAGGATTTGCGCGAGCCGGCATTCGGCGCGTGGCGATAAGTGCGCAGCGCCTGACCATCGACAAACGCGTGGGACAGTGCCGACAACAACTGTTCACGATTGGCGCCCATCAGCTTGGCGGTGACGGCAGTAGAGGCGACTTTCACCAGCAGCACATGGTCGAGGCCGACGCGGTTAAAGGAATTTTCCAGCGCAATCACGCCCTGGATTTCGTGGGCCATGATCATCGCTTCCAGCACCGCGCGCACGGTCAGCGGCGCGTCGCCATTGGCCACGTGTTTTTGCGAAAGGTGGTCGGCGACCGCGAGGATGCCGCCAAGGTTGTCCGAGGGGTGGCCCCATTCGGCGGCGAGCCAGGTGTCGTTGTAGTCGAGCCAGCGCACAATGCAGCCGATATCCCACGCGGCCTTGACCGGGTCCAGGCGGAAAGAGGTGCCAGGCACGCGCGCGCCGAAAGGCACCACGGTGCCCTCGACGATAGGCCCCAGGTGCTTGGTGCACTCGGGGAAGCGCAGGGCCAGAAGGCCGCAGCCCAGCGTGTCCATCAGGCAGTTGCGCGCCGTGTCCAGAGCGGTCGGGGAATCGATCCGGTAATTGAGGACGTAATCGGCGATGTCCTGCAGGACCTGGTCGTAGTCGGGGCGGTTGTTCTGGTCGACGTTGGCGCTCATGGCAGTGACTCCTGAAAGGTTGGTTTATTCCTCGGGCTCACGGTTGATCGCTCCATCGCAGGTCTGGTCGCCTGCTTCGGGGTAAGAAGATTTAATGTGGGAGGGGGCTTGCTCCCTCCCACATTGGTTCGGTGTCGGGCTTTAGAATGAGTCTCCAGGCACGCGCACGAAGCCTTCCATAAGGACTCGGGCGCTGCGGCTCATGATGGCTTTTTTCACGACCCACTCGCCGTTGACCTGGGTGGCTTCTGCACCGACGCGCAACGTGCCCGACGGATGCCCGAACCGCACCGCATTACGCTCGATACCGCCCGCCGCGAGGTTGACCAGGGTCCCGGAAATCGCCGCCGCCGTGCCAATCGCCACCGCCGCGGTGCCCATCATCGCGTGGTGCAACTTGCCCATGGACAGCGCGCGCACCAGCAAATCCACATCACCGGCCTTGATCGCCTTACCGCTGGACGCCACGTAATCGGCGGGCTTGGCCACAAACGCGACCTTCGGCGTGTGTTGCCGCTGGGCGGCCTCGTCCAGGTGCTTGATCAAGCCCATGCGCAACGCGCCATAGGCCCGCACCGTCTCGAACATCGCCAGGGCGTTGGGGTCGCTGTTGATCGCGTCTTGCAGCTCGGTGCCGGTGTAGCCGAGGTCTTCGGCATTGATGAAAATCGTCGGGATGCCTGCGTTGATCAGCGTCGCCTTGAAAGTGCCGACACCCGGCACCTCCAGGTCGTCGACCAGGTTGCCGGTGGGAAACATCGAGCCACCGCCACCCTCCTCTTCCGCTGCCGGGTCCATAAACTCCAACTGCACTTCTGCGGCGGGGAAGGTCACGCCGTCGAGTTCGAAATCGCCGGTTTCCTGCACGGCGCCATCGGTGATCGGCACATGGGCGATGATGGTCTTGCCGATATTCGCCTGCCATACGCGCACCACGGCCACGCCGTTAAGCGGCACGCGGCTTGGGTCGACCAGCCCGGCGCTGATGGCGAACGAGCCGACTGCCGCCGAGAGGTTGCCGCAGTTGCCGCTCCAGTCGACAAACGGCTTGTCGATGGAGACCTGGCCAAACAGGTAGTCGACGTCGTGGTCGGCGCGGGTGCTCTTGGCGAGGATCACGCTTTTGCTGGTGCTTGACGTGGCGCCGCCCATGCCGTCGATTTGTTTGTCGTAGGGGTCGGGGCTGCCGATCACCCTGAGCAACAAGGCATCGCGTGCGACGCCGGGCACCTGCGCCGCTTCGGGCAGGTCCTTAAGGCTGAAAAACACGCCCTTGCTGGTGCCGCCACGCATGTAGGTGGCGGGGATCTTGATTTGCGCTGCGTGTGCCATGGTTATCCCCTTCAGGCGGTCGCCGCCGATTCCAGGAAGTCCTGGGCAAAACGTTGCAACACGCCGCCCGCCTCGTAGATCGACACTTCTTCGGCGGTGTCCAGGCGGCAGGTGACCGGCACTTCGACACGTTCGCCATTTTTGCGGTTGATCACCAAAGTCAGCTGCGCACGCGGCGTGCGTTCGCCGACCACGTCATAGGTTTCACTGCCGTCGATCTGCAAGGTGTGACGGTCGGTGCCCGGCAGGAACTCCAGCGGCAACACGCCCATGCCCACCAGGTTGGTGCGGTGGATGCGCTCGAAGCCTTCGGCGGCGATCGCTTCCACACCGGCCAGGCGCACGCCCTTGGCCGCCCAGTCACGGGACGAGCCCTGGCCGTAGTCGGCGCCGGCAATGATGATCAGCGGCTGCTTGCGTTCCATATAAGTTTCGATGGCTTCCCACATCCGCGTGACCTGGCCTTCCGGCTCGATGCGCGCCAGGGAGCCCTGCTTGACCTTGCCGTTTTCAACCACCATTTCGTTGAACAGTTTGGGGTTGGCAAAGGTCGCACGCTGCGCGGTCAGGTGGTCGCCGCGGTGAGTCGCATAGGAGTTGAAGTCGACTTCCGGCAAGCCCATTTTCGCCAGGTATTCGCCGGCGGCGCTGTCGAGCATGATTGCGTTGGACGGCGACAGGTGATCGGTGGTGATGTTGTCCGGCAGCACCGCCAGCGGGCGCATGCCCTTGAGCGGCCGCGCGCCGGCCAGCGCGCCTTCCCAGTACGGCGGGCGGCGGATGTAGGTGCTTTGCGGGCGCCAGTCGTACAGCGGCGTGACCTTGGGGCCGGTGTCTTCGTGGATCGCGAACATCGGGATATACACCGCGCGGAACTGCTCCGGCTTGACCGAAGCCTTGACCACCGCGTCGATTTCTTCGTCGCTCGGCCAGATGTCCTGCAGGCGGATTTCCTTGCCGCTCGCGTCGAGCCCGAGCACGTCCTTTTCGATGTCGAAACGGATGGTCCCGGCAATTGCGTAAGCCACCACCAGCGGCGGCGACGCCAGGAACGCTTGCTTGGCGTACGGGTGAATCCGCCCGTCGAAGTTGCGGTTGCCCGACAACACGGCAGTCGCGTACAGGTCGCGGTCGATGATTTCCTGCTGGATCACAGGGTCCAGCGCGCCGGACATGCCGTTGCAGGTGGTGCAGGCGAACGCCACCACGCCGAAGCCGAGCTGCTCCAGTTCGGTCGTCAAGCCAGCTTCGTCGAGATACATGGCCACGGTTTTCGAACCCGGCGCCAATGAGGATTTGACCCACGGCTTGCGCGTCAGCCCAAGCTTGTTGGCATTGCGCGCCAGCAGGCCGGCGGCGATCACATTGCGCGGGTTGCTGGTGTTGGTGCAACTGGTGATCGCCGCGATGATCACTGCGCCGTCGGGCATTTGCCCCGGCACCTCTTCCCACTGGCCGGAGATGCCTTTGGCGGCCAGGTCACTGGTGGCGACACGCGCGTGCGGGTTGCTCGGGCCGGCCATGTTGCGCACCACGCTGGACAGGTCAAAGCTCAACCCGCGCTCGTACTGCGCGCCCTTGAGGTCATCGGCCCACAGGCCGGTATGGCGGGCGTATTGCTCGACCAGGGTGACTTGCTCGTCTTCGCGGCCAGTAAGCTTCAGGTAGGCGATGGTCTGCTGGTCGATGTAGAACATTGCGGCGGTGGCGCCGTATTCCGGGGCCATGTTGGAGATGGTCGCGCGGTCGCCCAGGGTGAGTTTCGAGGCGCCTTCGCCGAAGAACTCCAGCCATGCGCCGACGACTTTCTGTTTACGCAGGAACTCGGTCAGCGCACCATGTCAGTCGCGGTGATGCCGGGCAGCAGCTTGCCGGTCAGCTCGACGCCGATGATTTCCGGCAGGCGCATCCACGACGCGCGGCCGAGCATCACGCTCTCGGCTTCGAGGCCGCCGACGCCGATGGCGATCACGCCCAGGGCGTCCACGTGCGGGGTGTGGCTGTCGGTGCCGACGCAGGTATCCGGGAAGGCCACACCGTCACGTACCTGGATCACCGGAGACATTTTCTCCAGGTTGATCTGGTGCATGATGCCGTTGCCCGGCGGGATCACGTCGACGTTCTTGAAGGCCTTTTTGGTCCACTCGATAAAGTGGAAACGGTCTTCGTTGCGACGGTCTTCGATGGCGCGGTTTTTCTCGAACGCGTCCGGGTCAAAACCACCGGCCTCGACGGCCAGGGAGTGGTCGACGATCAATTGGGTCGGCACCACCGGGTTGACCTGGGCCGGGTCGCCGCCTTGCAGGGCAATGGCGTCGCGCAGGCCGGCGAGGTCGACCAGTGCGGTCTGGCCGAGGATGTCATGGCACACCACCCGCGCCGGGAACCACGGGAAGTCGAGGTCGCGCTTGCGCTCGATCAGTTGGCTCAGGGACGCATTGAGGGTGGCCGGGTCGCAGCGGCGTACGAGGTTTTCTGCGAGCACGCGGGAGGTGTACGGCAAGGTGGCGTAGGCGCCGGGGCTGATTGCCTCGACAGCCGCGCGGGCGTCGAAGTAATCCAGGCGGCTGCCGGGCAGCGGTTTGCGAAATTCAGTGTTCATCGTCAGGACTCGGTCACGGTAGTTACAAAAAGAGAAGACTGCGACGGACCAATGTGGGAGCGGGCTTGCTCGCGAACGCGGTGTGTCATTCAACACACCTGGCGATTGATACACCGCTTTCGCGAGCAAGCCCGCTCCCACATTTGATTCGATTACCAGTCCAGGATCGCCGGTCTCCTCATTCAGCGACGTTCGATTGGCACGAACTTGCGCTGCTCAACGCCGGTGTACTCGGCGCTTGGACGGATGATGCGGTTGTTGGCGCGCTGTTCGAACACATGCGCGGCCCAGCCGGTCAGGCGTGAGCACACGAAAATCGGGGTGAACAGCTTGGTCGGGATGCCCATGAAGTGGTACGCCGAGGCGTGGTAGAAATCGGCGTTGGGAAACAGTTTCTTCTGGTCCCACATGGTCTTGTCGATGGCTTCCGAGACCGGGAACAACACTGTGTCGCCCACTTCATCAGCGAGTTTTTTCGACCAGCCCTTGATCACCTCGTTACGTGGGTCGCTGTCTTTGTAGATCGCGTGGCCAAAGCCCATGATCTTGTCCTTGCGCGCCAGCATGCCGAGGGTGCCTTCGACGGCTTCTTCGGCCGAGCCGAAACGCTCGATCATTTCCATCGCCGCTTCGTTGGCGCCGCCGTGCAGAGGGCCGCGCAGGGAGCCGATGGCGGCGGTGACGCAGGAATACAGGTCGGACAAGGTCGACGCACATACACGCGCGGTGAAGGTCGAGGCATTGAATTCGTGTTCGGCGTAGAGGATCAATGACACGTTCATGACCTTCTCGTGCAGCTCGCTTGGCTTCTTGCCGTGCAGCAGGTGCAGGAAGTGGCCGCCGATGGTCGGCTCGTCGGTCACGCAGTCAATTTTCTTGCCGTCGTGGCTGAAGCGGTACCAGTAGCACATGATCGCCGGGAAGGCGGCGAGCAGGCGGTCGGTGACATCGCGTTGCACGCTGAAGTCTTTTTCCGGCTCGATATTGCCCAGGAACGAGCAACCGGTGCGCATCACGTCCATCGGGTGGGCGTCGGCGGGAATGCGTTCCAGCACTTCTTTCAGCGCCTGGGGCAGGTCGCGCAGCTTGCTGAGCTTTTGGCTGTAGGCGGCCAGCTCGGTTTGGGTCGGCAACTCGCCGTACAACAGCAGGTAGGCGACTTCTTCGAACTGCGCATCGGCGGCCAGTTCGCGCACGTCGTAGCCGCGATACGTCAAGCCGGCACCGGCCTGGCCCACGGTAGACAACGCGGTCTGCCCGGCCACCTGGCCACGCAGGCCGGCGCCACTCAGTACTTTTGCTTCAGCCATGGTTCTTCTCCAATTTTGTAGTTATTCAGGGAGGCGTGTTCGTTACTTTTTCGCGGCGAACAGCGCGTCGAGCTTCTGCTCGAAGGTGTGGTAGTCGATGCGATCGTAAAGCTCCATGCGGGTTTGCATGGTGTCGATCACGTTCTGTTGGGTGCCGTCGCGACGAATCGCGGTGTAGACGTTCTCGGCGGCCTTGTTCATGGCGCGAAAAGCCGAGAGCGGGTACAGCACGATGGAAACATCGGCAGATTTCAACTGTTCGGTGGTGTACAGCGGTGTGGCGCCGAATTCGGTGATGTTGGCCAGGATCGGGGCCTTCACGCGGGAGGCGAACAGCTTGTACATCTCAAGCTCGGTGATGGCTTCCGGGAACACCATGTCGGCGCCCGCTTCGATGCAGGCGGCGGCGCGTTCCAGCGCGGACTCCAGCCCTTCGACCGCCAGGGCGTCAGTGCGCGCCATGATCACGAAGCTGTCGTCGGTGCGCGCATCCACGGCGGCCTTGATGCGGTCGACCATTTCCTGCTGGGACACGATTTCCTTGTTCGGGCGATGGCCGCAACGCTTGGCGCCGACCTGGTCTTCAATGTGGATCGCCGCAGCGCCGAACTTGATCATCGACTTGACCGTGCGCGCCACGTTGAACGCCGACGAGCCGAAACCGGTGTCCACGTCCACCAGCAGCGGCAGGTCGCACACGTCGGTGATGCGGCGCACGTCGGTGAGCACGTCGTCCAGGCCGGTGATGCCCAGGTCCGGCACCCCCAGGGAGCCGGCTGCGACGCCGCCGCCCGACAGATAAATCGCCTTGAAGCCGGCACGCTTGGCCAGCAGCGCGTGGTTGGCGTTGATCGCACCGACCACCTGCAACGGCTGCTCGCTGGCGACCGCGTCACGGAAACGCTGGCCTGGAGTGCTTTTATTGTTGGAACTCATGACTCACCTCGTTCAGGGGCGCCGCCGGGGAAGTGGCGGGCAATGTTGCGTTTGGAGGCGCCGATATGGCGGCGCATCAACAGTTCGGCCAGTTCACCGTCGCGATCGGCAATCGCGTCAAGAATGCGGTGATGTTCGGCAAAAGCCTGGCGTGGACGATTGGGCGTGGCGGAGAACTGGATGCGGTACATGCGCACCAACTGGTACAGCTCGCCGCAGAGCATTTGGGTCAGGGTGCGATTTCCAGCACCTTGAATTATCCGGTAATGAAAATCGAAGTCGCCTTCCTGCTGGTAGTAGCCGAGACCGGCCTGGAACGCTTCGTCGCGCTCATGGGTGTGCAATACCTGGCGCAGCTCTTCGATCTCTGCGTCCGTCATGCGCTCAGCCGCCAGACGGCAGGCCATGCCTTCCAGGGACTCACGGATCTCATACAGCTCGACCAGCTCGGCATGGCTCAACGACACGACCCGGGCGCCTACATGGGGCACGCGCACCAGCAGGCGCTGGCCCTCCAGGCGGTGGATCGCTTCGCGCAGCGGGCCACGGCTGATGCCGTAGGTGCGCGCCAGCTCCGGCTCGGAGATCTTGCTGCCGGGGGCAATTTCGCCCTTGACGATGGCGGCCTGGATACGCCGGAACACGTTCTCGGACATGGTCTGGGAATCGTCTTGCGCCACCACTGGGGTTTCCAGCTGATCCAGCATATTGTCGACACCTTTAAAAGCAATGCCGCAAAAACTAGCCAATAAGCCCCGCCTAGTCAAAGAATAAATACACATTGTCGACAATCGTCTAATAACCACCGGTTGCACCCTATCAGGGCATGGCCGCCTGCCAGCGCTGGCGCCAGAAAAGCATCATGTTAGAATGCCCGCCGCATTTGCCTGACATCGCTTGATGAAACGGCGCACGAAGGAGCTTGCGCAGTAATGCCAGTCGCCTTGAATCAAACATCGCACTGCACAGCCTCGGGATCTATGAGACTCAAGCCCTTCCTTTTATTGATTTGCCTGTTGGCCGCACCGGGTCTTGGCGCCGCCGCCGAGAAGACCGTGTATGGTCTCAACGAATACGCGCAATTGGCCGGCATCGACCTTGAAGTGGCCGCCAAACTGGACACCGGCGCAAAAACCGCGTCCCTCAGCGCCCGTGACATCAAGCGCTTCAAGCGCAACGGCGAATCCTGGGTGCGCTTCTACCTGGCCATCGACACCGCCCATTCCCACCCCATCGAACGCCCCCTGGCCCGCGTCAGCAAGATCAAGCGCCGCGCCGGTGACTACGACCCCGATGAGGACAAGAACTACACCGCCCGTCCGGTGATTGCCCTGGACATCTGCATGGGCACCGCTTTACGCAGCATCGAAGTGAACTTGACTGACCGCAGCGCCTTCCAATACCCGCTGCTGATCGGCTCCGAAGCCCTGAAACGCTTTGATGCGCTGGTCGACCCCAGTCTTAAATATGCAGCAGGCAAACCCGCCTGCGCCGCCGACGCTCATACCGCCGAGTAAACCGAATGCGCTCTCTGACCCTGCACCTGAGAATCCTGATCGCCATCCTGGTGATCCTGGGTATTTCGGTCACCTGCTACCAGATCTTCGTGCTGGGGATCCCCGTCACCGAGGACGCCACCGACGACTTGTGGAACATCGACGCCAAGGTCGAGTTCGTCGCCAACCCGAAAGACCCGGTGAAAATCCAGATGTTCGTGCCGCCGCTGAGCCGCGACTTCGTCAGCCTCAATGAAAGTTTTATCTCCAATAATTACGGCGTGAGCGTCAACCGCACCGACGGCAACCGCAAGGTCACCTGGTCGGCGCGCCGCGCCAAGGGCAACCAGACCCTGTATTACCGTTTGGTGCTGACCAAGCGCTACAGCGGCGAAAAGGTCAAGATCAAGGGCCCGACCTTCCGCGACAGCATTGCCGTGGAAGGCCCGGAAAAAATCGCCGCCGAAGCCCTGCTGGCGCCGATCCGCCAACACTCGGCCGACGTCGAAACCTTTATTACCGAAGCCATCAAGCGCACCAACAACCTCAACGACGACAACGTGAAGCTGCTGCTGGCGGGCGACCCGTCGGTTGCGCACAAGGCCAAGATCGTCGAGTTGCTGCTGTCTATCGCCCATGTGCCGGTGGAAAAAGTCCACACCATCCGCCTGGTGGCCGACCAGCCGCAGTCCCCGGAACTGTGGCTGCGCAGCTTCAATGGCAATGACTGGCTGTATTTCAACCCGGAAACCGGCGAGCAAGGCCTGCCGGCCGACCGCCTGCTGTGGTGGACCGGCGATGAAAACCTGATCACCGTCGATGGCGGCAAGAAAGCCCTGGTCACCTTCAGCCTGAACAACAGCGAAATGAACGCGATTCGCCTGGCCAAGCTGACCGACGAGAACACCGACGCCAACTTCCTCGAATACTCGCTGTACGGCCTGCCGCTGCAAACCCAGCAGACCTTCATGATTATGGTGATGATCCCGATTGGCGTGCTGGTGATTCTGATCCTGCGCAACCTGATCGGCCTGCAGACCCTCGGCACCTTTACCCCGGTGCTGATCGCGCTGGCATTCCGCGAGACGCAGCTGGGCTTCGGGATTGTGCTGTTTACGATTATTACAGCGCTGGGCTTATCCCTCAGGTCATACCTGGAACACTTGAAGCTGCAAATGCTGCCGAGGCTGTCGGTGGTGCTGACCTTCGTGGTGGTGCTCATCGCGGCCATCAGCCTGTTCAGCCACAAGCTGGGGCTGGAGCGCGGGCTGTCGGTGGCGCTGTTCCCGATGGTGATCCTGACCATGACCATCGAACGCCTGTCGATCACCTGGGAAGAGCGCGGCGCCAACCATGCGTTGAAAGTGGCGATCGGCACGCTGTTCGCGGCGTCCCTGGCGCACCTGATCATGAGCGTGCCGGAGCTGGTCTACTTCGTGTTCACCTTCCCGGCGATCCTGCTGATCCTGGTGGGTTTCATGCTGGCGATGGGTCGTTATCGCGGCTACCGCCTGACCGAACTGGTGCGTTTCAAGGCGTTCTTGAAGGCTGATTCGTAATGTTCGGCTTCTGGAAAACCTGGAAGGCCCTGGAAGCGCGGGGGATCATGGGCATCAATCGGCGTAATGCCGACTACGTGCTCAAGTACAACAAGCGCAGCCTGTACCCGATTGTGGATGACAAGATCATCACCAAGGAACGGGCGATGGCCGCCGGCATTCACGTGCCGGAAATGTACGGCATCATTTCCACCGAGAAGGAAATCGACAAGCTCGACGAGATCATCGGTGGGCGCAGCGACTTCGTGATCAAGCCGGCCCAAGGCGCGGGCGGCGATGGCATCCTGGTGGTGGCGGACCGCTTTGAAGGGCGCTACCGCACCGTCTCGGGCAAGATCATCAGCCATGAAGAGATCGAGCACCAGATCTCGAGCATCCTCACAGGCCTGTATTCCCTGGGTGGCCACCGCGACCGCGCGCTGATCGAGTACCGCGTGGTGCCCGACCAGATCTTCAAGAGCATCAGCTACGAAGGCGTGCCGGATATCCGCATCATCGTGCTGATGGGCTACCCGGTGATGGCCATGCTGCGTTTGCCGACCCGCCAGTCCGGCGGCAAGGCCAACCTGCACCAGGGCGCGATTGGCGTGGGTGTCGACCTGGCCACCGGCCTGACCCTGCGGGGTACCTGGCTGAACAACATCATCACCAAGCACCCCGACACCACCAACGCGGTGGACGGTGTGCAACTGCCCAACTGGGACGGTTTCATGAAGCTCGCGGCCGGTTGCTACGAGCTGTGCGGGCTGGGTTACATCGGCGTGGACATGGTGCTGGACCAGGAAAAAGGCCCGCTGATTCTCGAGCTGAATGCGCGACCGGGGCTGAATATCCAGATCGCCAACGACTGCGGCCTGACCTTGCGCACCCACGCCGTTGAAGCGCGGCTGGAAGAACTGAAGGCCGCAGGCGTCACGGAAACCACGGAGGAACGCGTGAAGTTTGTGCAGGAAATGTTTGGGCATATTCCTGCCGTGGAAGGCTGACGGCCTCATCGCAGGCAAGCCAGTTCCCACATGGGGATAGGGTCAACCTGTGGGAGCTGGCTTGCCTGCGATAGCGTTTTAACAAGCAACCGCCCCCTCACGACAAGCCCTCAATCTGTCTATCGCCGACATCCCCTCTAGGACCAAATCCTACGGGGGACTACAATCGCCTCCCTCCACGCCAACGGCTGATCCACCCCGCATGTCGACCTGCTCCGTACACCCGCTGCCCTACCGGGCCAACCCCGCCGAGTATTTTGCGGCGATCCGCCACGCCCCTGGCGCGGTGCTGCTCGACAGCGGCCGCCCCTCGGCAGAGCGTGGGCGTTATGACTTGCTCAGCGCCTGGCCAATGGCGACGCTGACGGTAGAGCCTGACGAAAGCGGCAACGACTTCCTGCAGCGTTTACGGAAAAACCTGACACAACTGGGTGAAGCGACAATCCCGCAAGGTTTTGAGCTGCCGTTTGCCGGCGGTCTGATGGGCTACCTGAGTTATGACTTTGGCCGGCACCTGGAACACATGCCGCACCTGGCGGCCGACGATTTGCACCTGCCGGATGCGCGTTTTGGCCTGTACGCCTGGGCGCTGATCAGTGATCACCAGGTGCAGACCAGCCAGTTGGTGTTTCACCCCACATTGGCGGAAAGCGAGCAGCAACGGCTGATCGCGCTGTTCAGCCACGGCCCTGTCATCGAATCAGCCACGTTCACACTGCAAGGCCCCATGGCGCCGGACCTCACCGCCGAGGCCTACCGGCAGGCCATCGTGCGTATCCAGGACTACATCCAGGCTGGGGACTGTTACCAGGTCAACTTCGCCCAGCGTTTCCGCGCGCCGTGCCTGGGCGATCCCTGGGCGGCTTATTGCAAGTTGCGCGAAGCCTGCCCCACGCCGTTTTCCGGGTTCCAGAGCCTGCCGGATGACGGCGCGGTGCTGAGCCTGTCACCGGAGCGCTTCGTGCGCATCAGCGAACGCCAGGTCGAAACCCGCCCGATCAAAGGCACCCGCCCCCGCGGCCTCACGCCGGAAGATGACGCCGCCAATGCCGCCGAGCTGCTGGCCAGCCCCAAGGATCGCGCGGAAAACCTGATGATCGTCGACCTGCTGCGCAACGACCTCGGCCGCACCTGCCGCACCGGCTCAGTGAAAGTGCCGGAGCTGTTCAGCCTGGAAAGCTACCCCAACGTGCACCACCTGGTCAGCAGCGTGACGGGCGAACTGGCCGATGACAAAGATGCCCTCGACCTGATCGCCAGCAGCTTCCCCGGCGGCTCCATCACCGGCGCCCCGAAGATTCGCGCGATGCAGATCATCGACGAACTCGAGCCGACCCGGCGCGGGCTGTACTGCGGTTCGTTGGTGTACCTGGACGTGCGCGGCGAGATGGACAGCTCCATCGCGATCCGCAGCCTGCTCGTCAAGGACGGGCAAGTGTGCTGCTGGGGCGGCGGCGGGATTGTCGCGGATTCGCAGTGGGAGGCGGAGTATCAGGAGTCGCTGACCAAGGTGCGGGTGTTGTTACAAACTTTGGAAAGCCTGTAGCGCAAGGTTCTTTTGTGCTGAAAACGCGCGCGTTTACTTTTCGAAAATGTTTCCGCGATTGCAAGTGAGCAACATACAGATCAAAGTCTCCCAGATTGGGAGATTCTCATGATCAACGCGGAGACCGTGTGATGAACATCAAACCTATACATTCCCAGGAGGATCTGACCGCAGCGCGCGCGCGCGTGGAACAGATATGGGGGGCGCAGATCGGTTCGCCCGAGGGTGACGAACTGGAAATCCTCGCCATCCTCATCGAAAAGTACGAGGCAGAGCATTATCCGATGCCGCCTTCGGACCCGGTGGAGGCCATCAAATTCCGCATGGAGCAGTTAGGCATGACCGCCCGTGACCTTGAGCCTTTCATAGGTACGAGCGGGCGGGTTTCTGAGGTGCTGAATCACAAGCGCAAGCTGAGCTTGTCGATGATCAAACGCCTGCATGAAGGTTTGAGTATTCCTTATGAGCGGCTGCTTGCAGGCGTTCAGCAGGGAAATGTGCAGTGACTCTACCGGCCTCATCGCGGGCAAGCCCAACTCCCACATGTTGGTGTGTGAACCCAATAAGATGTGGGAGCTGGCTTGCCTGCGATAGGGCCGTCAGCCTCGCTGAATAACTTACAGGCTCAGTTGCCGATTCGATGCCTTGATGAACTCTTTCTTCAAATCCTCGAAGGTATGCACCGCCGGAAACTGCGGGAACTCGCGAATCACATTCTCCGGCGCGTGGAACAGAATTCCCCGGTCAGCTTCGCCCAGCATGGTGGTGTCGTTGTAGGAGTCGCCCGCTGCGATCACGCGGTAGTAGAGGGTCTTGAACGCCAGCACCGACTGGCGCTTGGGGTCTTTCTGGCGCAGTTGGTAGCTCACCACCCGGTCGTTTTCATCGGTGATCAGGCGGTGGCACAACAGGGTCGGGAAGCCCATCTGACGCATCAGCGGCTGGGAAAATTCGTAGAAGGTGTCCGACAGGATCACTACCTGGAAGCGTTCACGCAGCCAGTTGACGAATTCGATGGCACCGTCCAGCGGCTTGAGGGTGGCGATCACTTCCTGGATATCGGCGAGCTTCAGGCCATGCTCGTCGAGGATGCGCAGGCGCTGCTTCATCAGCACGTCGTAGTCGGGAATGTCCCGGGTGGTGGCCCGCAGGGATTCGATACCGGTTTTTTCGGCAAAGCCGATCCAGATTTCCGGAACCAGCACCCCTTCCAGGTCAAGACAGGCAATTTCCACAAGACGCTCCCATTGGTTTTATTAAGTTGGGCCAGCAAAAAAGCTCTGCCGAACTCTAGCGATTCAAGCCCGCCGCCGCAACGCAGAGCGGATTTTGATACCATCGCTCCCCTATAGAGCGCTCAGCGCCACTGACCTGCAGGAACCGTGCTGATGAACCAAACCTTCGACGTCGTTGAACTCGCCGCGACTTACGCCAACAAATCCGCCCAGGACATTCTCAAGCTGGCTTTCAGCCAGTTCGGTGATGACTTGTGGATTTCCTTCAGCGGCGCCGAGGACGTGGTGCTGGTGGACATGGCCTGGAAGCTCAACAAGAACGTCAAGGTGTTCAGCCTCGACACCGGCCGCCTGCACCCGGAGACCTACCGGTTTATCGAGCAGGTGCGCGACTTCTACAAGATCGACATCGAACTGATCTCGCCGGACCAGAGCAAGCTGGAGCCCTTCGTCAAGGAAAAGGGCCTGTTCAGCTTCTATAGAGATGGCCATGGCGAATGCTGCGGTGTGCGCAAGATCGAGCCACTGCGCCGCAAGCTGTCTGGCGTGAATGCCTGGGCCACCGGCCAGCGTCGTGACCAGAGCCCCGGCACCCGCAGCCAGGTGGCGGCGCTGGAGATCGACACAGCCTTCTCCACCCCGGAACGCACCCTGTACAAATTCAACCCGCTGGCGCAGATGACCAGCGAAGAAGTCTGGGGCTATATCCGCATGCTCGAGCTGCCGTACAACAGCCTGCACGAGCGCGGCTTTATCAGCATCGGCTGCGAGCCCTGCACCCGCCCGGTGCTGCCGAACCAGCACGAGCGCGAAGGCCGCTGGTGGTGGGAAGAAGCCACGCAGAAGGAATGCGGGTTGCACGCGGGCAACATCATCAGTAAATCGTAAGCCCGACACGGTAAAAATGTGGGAGCGGGCTTGCTCGCGAGCGACGTATGTGAGTCACCGAATATGTGGACTGAACCACAGCTTTCGCGAGCAAGCCCGCTCCCACATTTGCCTTGTGGTGAGCAAAAATCTTGTACACACCTTTGTAACCATCGGTGCCATTCATGTGTGCAATCGGAGTTTCTTCGCACCAAAACGTAACACCCTTCCCCGCCCACCGTTCGCCTCTTGAATAGAGCGCCTCCCCTTTCAAAAATAAATACCTGTTCAAACGGTCAATTTATATCGTTTTAAATTCATCAGGTTATTCAATCTACCTGCGAAAAAGAAATTAGCTCAGGTTTTCATAGATCCAAAGCTGGCACGCATGTGGCTTAAGGTGAAATACGCTTTGTATACAATAAATACAAAACCTACATACACTTTGCCATCAGCGGCTCGTCTGCCGATGTGCTGGAGCCTGCCGGAATGCGCACAAGCCTCTCGAATAACATCGCACTGGATCTGCCCTCCTCCCTGAACCCCGAGGCTGCCAGCCCAGGCCCTTTGGTACTGAGCCCGCGCCTGCACAACAAGGACCTGGCACCGACCAAGGTCGAAGGCCGACGATGGGGGCGCTACAGCATCTTTGCGCTGTGGACCAACGATGTGCACAACATCGCCAACTACTCATTCGCCATCGGCTTGTACGCGCTGGGCCTGGGCGGCTGGCAGATCTTGTTGTCGCTGGGCATCGGCGCGGCGCTGGTGTACTTCTTCATGAACCTGTCGGGGTACATGGGGCAAAAGACCGGCGTGCCGTTTCCAGTGATCAGCCGCATCAGCTTCGGCATTCATGGTGCGCAAATCCCTGCATTGATCCGCGCGGTCATTGCGATTGCCTGGTTTGGTATCCAGACCTACCTGGCCTCGGTGGTTTTCCGCGTGCTGCTGACGGCGATTCATCCAGGCTTTGCCGACTATGACCACAACTCGATCCTTGGGCTGTCGTCCCTCGGCTGGGCGTGTTTTGTGGCGATCTGGCTGGTGCAGCTGGTGATCCTGGCCTATGGCATGGAGATGGTGCGGCGCTATGAAGGCTTCGCCGGCCCGGTAATCCTGCTGACCGTGGCCTCGCTGGCCGGCTGGATGTACTTTCAGGCAGGCGGCAACATCGCGTGGTCGATCCGCGAACCGCTGAGCGGCGGCGAGATGTGGCGCAATATCTTTGCCGGCGGCGCGCTGTGGCTGGCGATCTACGGCACGCTGATCCTCAATTTCTGCGACTTCGCCCGTTCCTCGCCTTGCCGTAGGACCATTCAGGTCGGCAACTTCTGGGGCCTCCCGGTGAATATCCTGGTGTTCGCCGCTATCACCGTGCTGCTGTGTGGCGGGCAATTCCAGCTCAATGGCCGGGTGATCGAAAGCCCGACCGAAATCATCGCGGCCATCCCCAATACCTTCTTCCTTGTGCTGGGTTGCCTGGCGTTTTTGATTGTGACCGTGGCGGTAAACATCATGGCCAACTTCGTCGCACCGGCTTTTGTGTTGAGCAACCTGGCGCCCAAGTACCTGAACTTCCGCCGCGCCGGGTTGATCAGCGCCACGGTGGCGGTGCTGATCCTGCCGTGGAACCTCTACAACAGCCCGCTGGTGATCGTGTATTTCCTGTCTGGCCTGGGCGCCCTGCTCGGGCCGTTGTACGGCGTGATCATGGTCGATTACTGGCTGATCCGTAAAAGCCAGGTGGACGTGCCGCAGTTGTACAGCGAAGACCCGGATGGCGTTTATTACTACAGCCGCGGGGTCAATTTACGTGCGGTGGCGGCATTTGTTCCTGCCGCCGTGATCGCCATCCTGCTGGCGCTGTTGCCGGGGTTTGCCAGCGTCTCGCCGTTTTCCTGGCTGTTTGGCGCCGGTATTGCAGGGCTGTTGTACCTGCTGATCGCCAAGCGCCGGCCGTTCTACGCCGATGTCAGCGGCGAAAGCATTGCAGTCGATAACGTCAGTCATTAACCAAGGACATTCCATGCGCATCCTCGTGGTCAACGTCAACACCACCGAATCCATCACCGAGACCATCGCCCAGCAAGCGCGGGCCGTGGCCTCACCGGGCACCGAGATTGTCGGGCTCACTCCTTACTTCGGCGCGGAATCGGTTGAAGGCAACTTTGAAAGCTACCTCGCCGCCATCGCCGTGATGGACCGGGTGATGGCCTACGACCAGCCCTTTGACGCGGTGATCCAGGCCGGCTACGGCGAGCATGGCCGCGAAGGTCTGCAGGAACTGTTGAACGTGCCGGTGGTGGACATCACCGAAGCCGCCGCCAGCACCGCGATGTTCCTCGGCCATGCCTATTCGGTGGTAACCACTCTGGACCGCACCGTGCCATTGATCGAAGACCGCCTGAAACTCGCCGGTTTGTACCAGCGCTGCGCCTCGGTACGCGCCAGCGGCATGGCGGTACTGGAGCTGGAAGAAGACCCGCTGGCCGCCATGGAAGCCATCGTGCGCCAGGCGGAGTTGGCTATCAGTGAGGACAAGGCCGAAGTCATTTGCCTGGGCTGCGGCGGCATGGCCGGGCTGGACGAGCAGATTCGCTACCGCACCGGCGTGCCGGTGGTGGACGGGGTGACGGCGGCGGTCACGATTGCCGAATCACTGGTGCGGCTGGGGTTGTCGACGTCGAAGATTAGGACCTATGCGACACCAAGGCCAAAGAAGGTCATTGGCTGGCCCGGCAAGTTTGGTCACTGAAAAACAACTGTGGGAGGGAGCAAGCCCCCTCCCACATTCAGATCGCGCTGAACTGCTGCCCCAAGTGCTGCTCGGCAAACTGCTCGATGATGAAATCCACAAACGCCCGCGTCTTGCCCGGCAGCAGTTTGTGCTCGGCGTAATAGATGGAAATATTGCCGTCATCGACGTACCAGTCGGGCAGCACGCGCACCACTTCACCGCTGTCGAGAAACGGCACGGCCATCGGCATGCTCACCAGCGCGATGCCCAACCCCTGGGCGCTCGCGCAGCAGGCGGCTTCGGAATCGCTCATGGTCATGCGTGGTTTCAGTGCCAGCGGGCGTTGCTCACGCTCCGGGCCAGTCAGCTGCCAGGAGCGTACGCGGCCGGTTTGCGGTGAGCGGATCAGGATGCCCAGGCAGCGCGATAAATCTTCAGGCGCCAGCACCGGCGGGCGCCGCGCCAGGTAATCCGGCGAGGCCACCAGCACCCGATGCGCCGGTGACAGCTTGCGCGCGACCACGCCCTGCGGCAGATCGAAACCGCCACCGATGGCCGCATCGAAGCCTTGCCCGATCAAATCGACCTGGCGGTTATCGAAATGCCAGTCCGGGCTGATATCCGGAAAGCGCCGCATAAACTCGCCCAGCAACGGCACCACATAGCGATTGCCGAACACCGTGCCCATGCTCACCTTGAGCGTGCCCACCGGCCGCCCTTCGGCGCTGGCCAGGTTAGCCACGGCGTTTTGGATGGTGGTGAGGCTGCCGCTGACTTCTTCAAGAAACAGCTTGCCGGCTTCGGTCAGGGTCAGGCGGCGCGTGCTGCGCTGGAACAGGCGCACACCGAGGCGCGCTTCAAGCTTGGCGACGCTCTTGCCGACCGCGGCCGGCGTCAGGCTCAGGTGCCGGGCGGCTTCGGCAAAGCTGCCACCTTCGGCGCTGCGCACAAAGCATTCGATACTGCCAAAGCTTTCCATATCAACCATTCCATACTTTTGGTTTACACAGACTATAGCAATCACGGTCTACCGGGTTGGGGGTGCGAGGTCGATGCTCAACCCATCAACTACTTGGAGATCGACATGACCACACAAAACCTCACCGGCAAAGTCGCCTTGATTCAAGGCGGTTCCCGCGGCATCGGCGCCGCCATCGTCAAGCGACTGGCGGCACAGGGCGCAGCTGTCGCCTTTACTTACGTCAGCTCGGCCGCCAAGGCTGAAGCCTTGCAGAACAGCGTGACCAGCGCAGGCGGCAAAGCCCTGGCGATTCAAGCCGACAGCGCTGACGCCACGGCGATTCGCAACGCAGTCAACGCCACCGTTGAAGCCTTTGGCCGCCTGGATATCCTGGTGAACAACGCCGGTGTGCTGGCTATCGCGCCGCTGGAAGACTTCAAGCTGGAAGACTTCGACCAGACTCTGGCAATCAACGTGCGCAGTGTGTTTATCGCGACCCAGGAAGCGGCCAAGCACATGGGTGAAGGTGGCCGGGTGATCAATATCGGCAGCACCAACGCCGAGCGCATGCCATTTGGCGGCGGTGGGCCGTACGCGATGAGCAAGGCGGCGCTGGTAGGGTTGACCAAGGGCCTGGCGCGGGACCTGGGCCCGCGCGGCATCACCATTAATAACGTGCAGCCAGGGCCGGTGGACACCGATATGAACCCGGCGAACAGTGATTTTGCCGAGAGCCTGATCGGGTTGATGGCGGTCGGGCGTTATGGGCAGGTGGAAGAGATTGCGAGCTTTGTGGCCTATCTGGCCGGGCCGGAAGCGGGTTACATCACCGGGGCCAGCCTGACCATCGATGGTGGGTTCAGCGCATAAAACACTGTGGGAGCTGGCTTGCCTGCGATGGCGGTCTCGAGGACGCTATCGCAGGCAAGCCAGCTCCCACATTTTTGAGCGTGTTTTTCAGCGCATCGGCGGCAAGCCATATGCCGCCAGGTCAAAGTCCGCGAGTTTGCGGATGATCTGGTCTGCATGATGGTACTTGCTGTCTGCCATGGCTTCATCCGGCACGGCGATGGCGGTCATGTTGGCGGCCTTCGCGGCGGTCACGCCGAACGGCGAATCCTCGAACACCAGGCAATCCTCGGGCGCTACGCCCAGGCGGCGAGCGGCGGTCAGGAAGATGTCCGGCGCAGGTTTGGCAGCGCCGACTTCCGGGTCGTCAGCGGTGACGACAGTGCCGAACAGGCCAAACCACTCGCGGTGCAAGGTGGTCTTGTGGCCAAACGAATTGCGCGACGAACTGGTGCCCACGGCAATCGGAATATTGTGCGCCTTCAAGTGCCGCACCAGCGCTTCGGCACCGGGCATGCCCAAGGCCTTGGGGAAACGCTCGCTCATCAACGGTTCGCGAATTTCCAGGAATTCGGCCGGCGTAATCGGCAGGTCCAGCGCCATGACCACGTAATCGGCCAAGTCCTGGGCGCCACGCCCGATGATGTGCTGCTTGATGCTCCAGTCGTAGGTACGGCCGTAGCGTTCGGCGATGATCTGCGTGACTTCGGTGTAGATGCCTTCCGTATCCAGCAATAACCCGTCCATATCAAAAATCACGGCCTTGATCGGACCGACTGCGGTACGCGGTGCATTCATCACTACAAAACCCTGCGGAAGAACTAAATGGATTCAGCACAATAGCGGTCACACTTGCTGGCAAGCAACCCTTTAGACTGTGCGCCCCTCCTTTCGAAGCACCTGCCATGCTCTACCGTCTAGCCGCCGACAGCCTGGTGCTGTTTCACCTGTGTTTTATCCTGTTCGTGCTGTTTGGCGGGTTGCTTGCGCTCAAATGGCGGCCCGTCATGTGGCTGCACTTGCCCGCCGCCGCCTGGGGCGTGGCGGTCGAGGTGTTCCACCTGCCCTGCCCGCTGACGCGCTGGGAAAACCTGTTTCGCCACCTCGCCGGGCAGGACGGTTACGGCGGCGGGTTCATCGAGCATTACCTCCTTACGCTGATCTACCCGGCCGGCCTGACCCCGCAGATCCAACTGGGGCTGGGCGCGCTTGTGCTGTTGATCAATGTCGCGGTGTACGTGCGCCTGATCCGGCGTCACAGACAGGCTTGAGACAGCTTCACTGGTGAAGAATCAGACTCCCTCAGTCCGTTCACAGACGCCGCCATGTCCGAAGCCTTCGAAGTCCCCAGCCCCCACGAAAAACACATCGAACACACCACCGAACATGCCCACGGCCGAGGGGACAATTTCGCCAGCCGCATCGCCGTGATGACCGCGCTGATGGCCACCCTCGGTGCGATGCTCAGCTACCAGGCCGGGTCCACCGAAAGCGAAGCGGCGATGGACAAAAACAACGCCGCCATCATCAAGACCGAAGCCGCCAACCAGTGGAATTACTACCAGGCCAAATCCAGCCGACAAAACCTTGCAGAACTGGCCACGCATATTCCAGGCGTGGATGCCGCGCATTACAGGGATGAAATCGAGCGCTACAAAAGCCAGAAGGAAGACGTGCGCAAACAGGCGGAGACACTCGAAGCGACCTCGAAGGAATGGGACGAGAAATCCGAACAGGCCTTGCACCAGCATCATCGCTGGGCCCAGGCGATGACCGCGATTCAGATCGCGATTTCGCTGGCGGCAATCACGCTGCTGACCCGCAAGGAATGGTTGAAGCGTATGTCGTATACGGCAGGCGGCGTGGCCGTTGTACTCGGCAGCCTGGCGTGGCTGTATATCTGAGACAGCAAAGATTAAATGTGAGAGCTGTCGAGCTTTAACGAGGCTGCAAAGATCAAGTGTGGGAGCTGTCGAGCTTTAGCGAGGCTGCAAAGATCAAATGTGGGAGCTGTCGAGCTTAAGCGAGGCTGCGATGGGATCGACACGGTGCACCTGGCAAAACCGAGGCGCCTGCATCGCAGCCTCGCCAAGGCTCGACAGCTCCCACATTAAACAGGCTCCGTTTGGAAAACCGACTTTCAACAGAAGCCGTCACCGCCATCCCCATTGCGCTTTAGCTCCGCCCGCCTATCGTTATATAGTTAAAAACATAGCGCCTACTACTTTTGAATGCGAGGAAAAGCCGGTGTCCGCACAACCCAAAGAAGCCGTGGGCGACGCCTACAGTATTGACTCCATGCGCTACGCCCAAGCGATGACCTGGCAGGCCATCGAACACCTGGCCGCGCGCATCCGCCCCGGCATGCTGGAATCCGAAGCCCGCGAACTGGGCAAGCAAGTGCTCGCCGACCTCAATATGCAACGCATCTGGCACCCGCTGCTGGTGCGCTTCGGCGCCAATACCCTCAAGACCTTCAAGCAACGCTCCGAAGGCGACCCGGCGCTGGGCGAACACGACATCTTCTTCATCGACATGGGCGCCGTGTGGCAAGGCCACGAAGGTGATGCCGGCGCGACCTTCGCCACCGGCAACGACCCGGAGATGATCGCCTGCGCCAGCGCCGCCAAAGAACTGTTCGACCGCGTGCAAGCCCGTTGGAAAAACCAGCAGGTGGTCGGCCTCGAACTCTACCGCTACGCCGAAGAACAGGCCCAGGCCATGGGCTGGCAACTGAACCTCGACATCAAGGGCCACCGCGTCAGCGACTTCCCCCACGCCATCCATCGCGGCGGCGACCTGGGCGACTTCGAGCACTACCCGAATGCCGGGTTGTGGATCCTCGAAATCCAGATCGCCCACCCGAGCAAGCCTTACGGCGCCTTCTACGAAGACTTGCTCGCTTGAGCGAGGCGAATGTTTTCAATCTGTTACAGGAGCGATTAAAGTGCTGCCCCCGAGAATTGAATCTCGGGCTTTAGTCCAATGGAGTTACCCAGTGAAGTACGTCAGTAAAGTGGTTGCAGCAGCCGTTCTCGGTTTCGCCCTTGCAGGTTGCACCGGCACCGCCATCAAATCCCCGCAATACGACAGCAGCCAATACACCGTGATCGGCCACAGCCAAGCCAGCGCCACCGGTATCATGCTGTTCGGCATCATCCCGATCGGCCAGAACAGCCGTTTCGTCCGCGCTCAGGATGCTGCCATCAAAGCCAAAGGCGGCGACGCGCTGATCAATACCCAGATCCAGGAAAAATGGTTCTGGGCCTGGGTGCTGAGCGGTTACACCACCAGCATTTCCGGTGATGTGATCAAGCTGAAAACCGCGCAGTAAAATCGCCGGGCTTACCCCAAAGCCCGCGACGTATCATGGGCCAACCTTTCGAGGATGGCCCATGAACCTCAGTATCGTTTTTTCCGGATATGCATCATCGGCATTGGCATTAAGCCTGGGGACTTTGCATACAAGGCAAGCAGGATTTAGCAACGTCCTACATCTGTTTCAGAAGCGTCGGCCTGCCGCTTCAAAATCGCCAGGACTATAGTCATGGGGTCGCCCACATGGCGAACGGGTTTGGCGACTCGACTTCAAGACGGCAAAAGTCTCCCGGCTTATTTGCGGGATGCGTCTGCACACAATAAGCTGCTCAACGGTAGCTGTGCGTGGGAGACCTTCGGGTCTGCCGGCCCTTGTCCGTTCTTGACCGGCTCGCCAACCTGCGTACAGCTGCCACCTTTTGTTTGGCGACGAAAGCGTGGCTAACCCCCTCTACGTGAACGGACTTAACCCATGAACCAATACGTCGCTCTAACCAGTAACGACAGCGCCACACCTGCACTTTTTATCGACACCACCGTACCGCTGCAAATACTCCTCGACGCCGCGAGGTATCGGCTTCGTGCTGTTACTCAGGTCCTTGAAAATCTTGCGCTACGCAGTGAGATAAGTAGTGATGCAGTTGTGCTTAGCGATTTCGCGTTGCTTTGCTCCATTCCACTGCGCGACGGATGTGACTTGCTGGATGTCATAGGACGACGGATGGATATGCCGAGCGTTTGATTTAGAGCGGTACGTTCAAACCTCAGCAATTAAAAAACCCCTGGTTTCTGTCGAAGTCAGGGGTTTGTGTGTGTCGCATTTGGCGGAAATAAAAGCTGAAAAGTTTAGACTGCTTATCGTATTTTGCATAAATGGCGTTATTCGCATTCGGCGATCAACCCAACTGTCGTCTAGAGCAGTTATCGACAAGTAGGTGAGATCGATTCGTGCAGAAACTAATACTGACTCCCTGATCTGCCCTGAGGTCAATTGGTTTCCTGCATCTTTGTGACATCAAGGGAAAGCTTATAGCGAATTGGTATTGCCGAATTTCTCTCTTCTTCAGACACCTCTTGTATGCAAAAGGGAAATTCATTCGAGATCCGATGCATCAAGAGATGAATGAACATACACTCCGTAACACCAAGGATAAATTCTACGATCGCGGCCATATCTTCCATGATAGGGCGAGGCTTGACCACGTCCTGCCCTTTTAAATACCAAGTAGGTGCTTGTATCTGTCCGTCCGGCAGCACACGAAAATTCTCAATTACGGTTCTTATTTGCTTCGGGTGCTCGTGAAAGTTACGTAGCCCGATCAAAGAGCGCACACTCTCCGCGTTACCTCGCACAAATGTAGAAATCGAAGATGTCTCCCCTAGGGCATCCGACAGCCTTTCGGCGAGGTGATCAAAATTAGTATCTATTTTGTTGAGCTGAATAAACATCGATGGTAGTTCGCAGATCAGCTTGATCGCTCTATTCACTTGAACTAAAAATGTCCCGCAATCCAACTCTAAGTCGTGAACCTGAGGAAAAGGGTTTAGGCCACGACCGTGATTATCTTTGGCTACGCCATGCGCGGTAATGTTGATGATGATTTCATCAATGCGGGAAGCAACTCTGGTAGACACACTTTCACAAGCAAGCAGCATTTCCTTGCAGCTGTGTAGATGCGATAAAACCGCTACTTTATCGATATCTCCTTCGAACATTGCGAGATCAAGCATTTCCCGGCTTTGCAGAAGCACGCGAGCAACTATGGGGTTGCTTGATCCTACATCGGCCACTGGGGACACCACCCAGGGTGCATCTGGATTAGTGTTATCTGGATCAATTGATTCAGGCGTCTGAACTCGAAAGGTTTTGTCTTGCTTGTAAATCTCTAAGAACGAACCGCAGGGGCACATTTTTGTGATTGGCCCAGTTCCACCTTGAAGCTCCATTTTTCCTGCAGCGTGCCGAGGGAGTTTTGTGTTTGCGCGCGGTGCTTCGCTCATCGATGACCCCACAAATAGACGTCAATTAATGGATAGCTGTATCGCCTCTGCTTGATAGACACATACCTAGGGTCGATTCCCGCTTACTCCACTCTATCACCTGAGCTGTATTCTGGCCGAAAACTGCCAGCAGTTGGGTAGGCCGCCGGTGGTAAATGAAATGGCGACTCGCATCAGTTACTGGCTCTACTTCCGCACCGAAATAGAGCGCCAGTCCCATGGTGGTCCCATGGGGCTATTTTCTGGACGCCAAAAACCACAAACCCCCGACTTTCTCTAGGAAAATCAGGGGTTTGTGTTTACTTAATGTGGCGGTGAAGGAGAGATTCGAACTCTCGATACAATTTCTTGTATACACACTTTCCAGGCGTGCTCCTTAAGCCACTCGGACACTTCACCGTATCTCGTCAAACCAGTTCAGTCTGTCGAGGCGCGCTAATGTAGTCGAAAGCCTTTCTGATGGCAAAGGTTTTTTTGAGAATTTTCATGCGGTTAGACGGGTATGGCGGTACACGCCCGGCAAGGGGCGGTGAATCTGCCATTCTTGGGCCTGGGCGGCACGCGTCTGGAGCGGCTGTTGCGCCCTGCCCTGGGCTATTGGGCGCGAGCGACGCGGGAAAAGTCTGACTGGGTAGTCAGTCACGGCGCTTTACCGGGCCGGGCATGCTGGGTAACGTCTGCTCATGCGCTTCTATAAGAAGCCTATCTATAACAAATCCTACAAGGAACCGCGTCATGAGTGAGTTGATCTCTTACCACCTCGAAGACGGTATCGCGACCCTGACCTTGAGCAACGGCAAGGTGAATGCCATTTCTCCCGATGTGGTCACTGCGTTTAATACCGCGCTGGATCAGGCCGAGAAGGACCGCGCGGTGGTGATCATCACCGGGACGCCGGGGATTCTGTCGGGGGGTTATGATTTGAAGGTGATGACCGCCGGCCCCAAAGAGGCGATCGGCCTGGTGACGTCGGGCTCGACATTGGCGCGTCGCTTGTTGTCGCACCCGTTTCCGGTGATCGTCGCGTGCCCTGGGCATGCAGTGGCCAAGGGCGCGTTTCTGCTGTTGTCGGCGGATTATCGGATTGGTGTGGAAGGCCCGTTCAGCATTGGCCTGAATGAGGTGGCGATCGGCATGACCATGCACCACGCCGGGATCGAGTTGGCGCGGGATCGGCTGCGCAAGTCGGCGTTTCATCGTTCGGTGATCAACGCCGAGATGTTTGACCCGCAGGGCGCTGTGGGCGCGGGCTTCCTCGATAAGGTGGTGGCTCCCGAAGAGCTGCACGCGGCGGCGCTGGAAGCGGCGCGTCAGTTGAAGAAGCTCAATATGAATGCGCACAAGCACACCAAGTTGAAGGTGCGTAAGGCGCTGCTGGAAGCCTTGGACGATGCGATCATTCAGGACCAGGGCCACATCCTGAGCTGACCCCACAATCGAAATATAAAAGCCCGACCTTGAGTCGGGCTTTTTCTTACCTGTAAATCCGATTCTTCCTAAACCGCTCTAGCCCGCCGATGCCGGGAGATGTTGAAACATGTACTTAAACATCGCCTATCTCCACCCTCTGCTGGGGTAATTGCCGAATACAGTGCACAACCGTACACTGCGCCACCTTTTGTTCCGATGAGCCGTGTCGATGCTTTTTCTGTTGCGTATGTTGTTGATGGGCCTGCACTTTATGCTCGCGGGTGTGCTGGGCGTGCTCGTCGGCATCTGCCGCCCTTTCAACCCGGACAACAGCCGCCTGTGTGCTCGCCTCTATGCATTGCCGGCGATGTGGATCCTGCGTTTAAACGTGAAGACTGATGTTGATTCGCTGCGCAACAAGCCGGGCACGTGCGTGGTGATCGCCAACCACCAGTCCAACTACGACCTGTTTGTGTTGGGCAATGTGGTGCCGCATCGCACGGTGTGTATCGCCAAGAAGAGCCTGAAATGGGTGCCGCTGTTCGGCCAGTTGTTCTGGCTGGCGGGGAATGTGCTGATCGACCGCGGCAATGCGCACAAGGCGCGCCGCGCGATGCTCACCACCACCCATACCTTGCAACACGAGGACACCTCGATCTGGGTGTTCCCGGAAGGTACGCGCAACCTGGGCAAGGGCCTGCTGCCGTTCAAGAAAGGTGCGTTTCATATGGCGATTGCGGCCGGTGTGCCGATCGTGCAGGTGTGTGTCAGCAATTATGTGACGCATATGCGGCTTAATCGCTGGAACGCCGGTGACGTACTCATACGCTCATTGCCGCCCATTCCTACCCTGGGCCTGACCTCGGATGACATCCCGGCCTTGATGCAGACCTGCCAGACGCAGATGGATGAGTGCATCACCGCAATGGACCGCGAACTGCAATCCGCCGCAACAATCGAACTCGCTTCACGCTAAGCTGCCCAACACCTGTCCTCCTAATAAGAAGCGATCTGCACCATGGGTAGAGTTGTTGCGGCCGCCGTTTACAGCGCCGGAAAGAAAGTCACGGATATCACCCTCGACGAAGGCGCAGCGTGGGCCGCCAAACCCAACCACTTTGTGTGGATCGGCCTGGAAGAGCCCGATGCCCAGGAGCTGGCCAACCTGCAACGCCAGTTCAACCTGCATGAGTTGGCCATCGAAGACGCCCTGGAAAAACACAGCCGCCCCAAGCTGGAAACCTTCGGCGATGCGCTGTTTATCGTCACCTACTCACCGGTGCGCGAGAACGGCAAGCTGGAGTTCATCGAAACCCATATATTCGCCGGCAACGGCTACATCATCACGGCACGTAACGGCCACTCCGCGTCCTACGGCTTTGTACGCCAGCGCTGTGAGGCACGACCGCTGTTGCTCGAGCATGGGGAAGATTTCGTACTGTATGCGCTGCTGGATTTCGTTACCGAGAACTACCAGCCGGTAAGCGAGGCCATCCATGCCGAGATCGACGAGCTTGAGCGCAACGTGTTGTGCAGTTCGCTGAGCGAGCGCGACATCCAGAAGATCCACGGCCTGCGCCGCGACGTGCTGCGACTCAAGCGCTATGTAGCGCCGATGGTGGAGATCAGCCAGGAGCTGCAGAAGCTCAGCTTTCCGTTTATCGACAAGAACATGCGCCCGTATTTCCGTGACGTGCAGATCCACGTGACGCGGCAGATGGAAGACCTTACCACCCTGCGCGATATCGCCAGCCAGACCATCGAGATCGGGGTGTTATTGGAGGCCTCGCGCCAGAGCGTGGTGCAGCGCAAGTTCGCCGCGTGGGCGGCGATCCTCGCCTTCCCCACGGCAGTGGCGGGGATTTATGGGATGAACTTCCAGAACATGCCCGAGCTGCAATGGCACTACGGCTATTTTGCGGTGCTCGGGTTTATCGCGGTGGGTTGCACCAGCCTGTGGGCCAGTTTCAAGCGGTCGGGCTGGCTTTAAACCCGCGCTTCGGGCTTGTGGGCAACAAAGCGCATCATCCATTCCGCCACGGTGACGCCGTGGTGGTCTCGCTCCAGGCTCGACACGCCGTTGCTGTAGACCTTTTCGCCGAGGGTTGTCTGAAGAATCTCAAGCAGCTCGCGGGAATAGTCGCTGACAAATTCCGGATGGCCCTGGAAGCACAGCACCTGGTCGCCGATGTGGTACGCGGCGAACGGGCAAAATTCGCTGGAAGCAATCACCGTGGCCTTTTCCGGCAGCGTGGTGACCTGGTCCTGGTGGCTGATCAAAAGCGTCAGCTCCTCCACTTCTGGGCTCATCCACGGCGCCTTGGCGTCGAGCTTGTAGTCGTGAATGCCCATGCCCCAACCCTGGCCGGCACGCTCGGCCTTGCCACCCAGCAGCAGCGCCAATAATTGGTGGCCGAAGCAAATACCCAGCAACTTGTCGCCGCGTTCGTAGCGTTCGAGCAGGTAGGTCTTGAGGGTCTGGATCCACGGGTCGGTGCCAAATGAGTCGGCCTTGCTGCCGGTCACCAGGTAGGCATCAAACACTTCGTCGTCCGACGGATATTCGCCCTGCACCACGTTGTACACGACAAATTCGGCGGCAATCGGCTGCTTGGAAAACAGGCGCTTGAACATCTGCCCGTACCCTTGGTATTGATCGATCAAGCCTGGACGCAGGATATCGGTTTCCAGGATACAGACGCGTAGCGACATAAAAAATACCTGACACGGTGATGGGAATAATGCACACACCAGAGCCTGCCTTGAAATACCCCTCCAAGGCAAGCCCCTCCCTCACTCACCGAAACACTTCGCCCTGTGCAGCTTTTTCCAGCAGCAACGCCGGTGGCGAGAACCGCTCACCATATTGTTCGGCCAGGTAACGCGCGCGCGCGATGAAGTCGTTCAGCCCGTACTGGTTGATAAACTGCAACGCGCCGCCACTCCACGCCGCAAAGCCAATGCCGAAGATCGAACCGACGTTGGCGTCCGCCGTGGACATCAACACACCCTCCTCCACGCAACGTACGGTTTCGATGGCCTGGATAAACAGCAAACGGTCGCGTACATCCTGCGACGAAATCTGTTTGGCGGGCTGTTCAAATCGGGCTTTCAGTTCAGGCCACAGGTGTTTCTGCCCGCCTGCGGGATAGTCATAAAAACCGCCTCCCGCCGCCTTGCCCGTGCGTTTGTACTCGTTCACCAATAGGTCAATCACAGCGGTGGCCGGATGGCTCGGTAGGGATTTACCTTCCGCCTGCAGATCCTTGGTCGTTTGCTGTCGGATATGGCTCATCAGGCTGAGCGACACTTCATCAGACACCGCCAACGGCCCGACCGGCATACCGGCTTTGCGCGCTTCGGTCTCGATCATCGGCGCGGCAACACCTTCGCCGAGCATGGCGATGCCTTCGTTTGTAAAGGTGCCGAACACCCGCGAGGTGAAGAAGCCGCGACTGTCGTTGACCACGATCGGGGTTTTCTTGATTTGCAGTACGAAATCGAAACCGCGGGCCAGGGTTTCGTCCGAGGTGTGGGCGCCCTTGATGATTTCGACCAGGGGCATCTTGTCCACCGGGCTGAAGAAATGCAGGCCGATAAACTTGCCTTGGTCGGGCACCGCCGTGGCCAGCCCGCTGATCGGCAAGGTCGAGGTGTTGGACGCAATCACCGCCTCGGCACCGACCACGCTTTGCGCGACGGCGGTGACCCTGGCCTTGAGTTCACGGTCCTCGAACACGGCTTCGATGATCAGGTCGCAGCCGGCCAGGTCGGCGTCATCCGTCGTAGGATGAATGCGCGCGAGGGTGGTTTCCCGCTGTTCGGCGGTCAATTGCCCACGGCTGACTTTCTTGTCCAGCAGCGCCGCCGAGTGCGCCTTGCCCTTTTCGGCCGCTACCTGGTTTATGTCCTTGAGCACCACATCGATGCCGGCACAGGCGCTGACATACGCGATGCCCGCGCCCATCATCCCGGCGCCTAGCACGCCGACCTTGCGCGTCACGCAGGGCGCAAAGCCTTGTGGCCGCGAGCTGCCGGCGTTGATTTGGTTGAGCTGGAACCAGAAGGTGCCAATCATGTTTTTCGCCACCTGCCCGGTAACCAGCTCGGTGAAGTAGCGGGTTTCGATCAGGTGCGCAGTGTCGAAATCCACCTGGGCACCTTCCACGGCGGCGCAGAGGATTTTCTCCGGGGCCGGGAAGCAGCCCTGGGTTTTGCTGCGCAGGATCGAGGGGGCAATCGCCAGCATCTGCGCGACTTTGGGGTTGGAGGGCGTGCCGCCGGGAATTTGATACGCCTTGTTGTCCCACGGCTGTTTTGCCTCAGGATTGGCGAGAATCCAGGCGCGGGATTTGGCCAGCAGCTCATCACGGCTCGAGGCCAGCTCATTGATCAAGCCGGCCTGCAGCGCCTGCTGTGGCCGAACTTTTTTGCCTTCCAGCAAATACGGCAGGGCCTTTTCCAGACCGAGCAGACGCACCATGCGCACCACCCCGCCGCCGCCCGGCAAGAGACCGAGGGTGACCTCCGGCAAGCCGAGCTGTACCGACTTGTCGTCGAGTGCGACGCGATAATGGCAGGCCAGGCAAATCTCCCAGCCGCCGCCCAGCGCCGCGCCATTGATCGCGGCGGCCACCGGCTTGCCGAGGGTCTCCAGGCGGCGCAGTTGCGCCTTCAGCACCCGCACGCTGTCGTAGAAATCCTTGGCGTGGGCCTTGTCGACTTTGATCAGTTCATTAAGGTCACCACCGGCAAAAAAGGTCTTTTTAGCCGAGGTGATGATCACCCCGGCGATGCTGTCCTTTTCCGCTTCAAGGCGTGTAACGACGGCGGCCATGGCCTCGCGGTACAGGCTGTTCATGGTATTGGCGCTCTGGCCGGGCATGTCGAGGGTCAGCACCACGATCTGGTCCTGGCCTTTTTCGTAACGAATGGCTTCGGTCATGACGGATTCCTTGGGCTCAGAGGCGTTCGATAATGGTCGCGATGCCCATGCCACCGCCAACACACAGCGTGGCCAGGCCGTAGCGCTGCTGGCGCACCTCAAGTTCGTCGAGCAGGGTGCCGAGGATCGCGCAACCGGTGGCGCCCAATGGGTGGCCCATGGCGATGGAGCCGCCGTTGACGTTGACCCGCGCGGCGTCGATGCGCATGTCCTTGATGAACTTGAGCACCACCGAGGCAAAGGCTTCGTTGACCTCGAACAGGTCGATGTCTTGCACGCGCAAACCGGCCTTGGCCAGGGCCTTTCGCGTCGCCGGCGCCGGCCCTGTCAGCATGATGGTCGGGTCGGTGCTGGTGACCGCCGTGGCGACGATGCGTGCCCGTGGCTGCAAGCCCAGCTCGCGGCCCTTGGCCTCGGAGCCGATCAACATCAGCGCGGCGCCGTCGACAATCCCGGAGCTATTGCCCGGCGTGTGCACGTGGTGAATGCGTTCGACATGGCTGTAGACCCGCAGCGCGGTGGCGTCAAAGCCCATCTGGCCGATCATCTCGAAGCTCGGCTTAAGCTTGCCCAGGCCTTCAAGCGTGGAGTCGCCACGGATGAATTCGTCATGGTCCAGCAACACGATGCCGTTCTGGTCCTGCACTGCGATCAGCGACTTGTTGAAGGAACCGTCTGCACGCGCCCTGGCTGCTTTCTGCTGGGACTGTAGGGCAAAGGTGTCGACGTCTTCGCGGCTGAAGCCTTCGAGGGTGGCGATCAGGTCTGCGCCGATGCCCTGGGGTGTGAAGTGGCTGTGCAGGTTGGTTTGCGGGTCGAGCACCCAGGCGCCGCCATCGCTGCCCATCGGCACGCGGGACATGGATTCGACGCCGCCAACCACCACCAGGTCCTCATAGCCGGAGCGCACTTTCATCGCGCCAAGATTGACGGCTTCCAGGCCAGACGCGCAGAAACGGTTGACCTGTACACCGGCGACGCTGACATCCCAGTCCGCCACCAGCGCGGCGGTCTTGGCGATGTCGGCGCCCTGGTCACCTACCGGGGTGACGCAGCCGAGCACGATGTCATCGACCTGTTGGGTGTCGAGGTCGTTGCGCCGGGCCAGCGCCGTCAGCAAACCGGCCACCAGGTTGACCGGCTTGACGCTGTGCAAGGCACCATCGGCCTTGCCTTTGCCCCGGGGCGTGCGTATCGCATCAAAGATCAAAGCTTGGGTCATGACATCCTCGAACCGCTGTGCATGTGTGCCCTTACCTTAGGCCCGATTGACACGGTTTCAATGACGGATGCGCTCATTGCTTTTGACCACCACGCTCGGACGAACGGTAGGCCTGCCAGGCAATCGCCTGATTAATCGTTTTAGCTGTCTAGCCAAGGCATTGGCGCCAACATGGCGTTAAGCCTCATAGCGTTTTAAGCCGAAATACTGATTAGCTGATATTAAATGGATCTAAGCCACGCAGAACGAGGGCTCTAAGGTTCAATCAGTAAGATGTTGCTGCCGGGTTTTGCTGGAGCAACTGTAAGAAAAGCGACACGTCAGAACGGCATAGTAGATTTTACCGGCACGCATTTGACGCTCAGGAATAACAACAAAAGGCAGTCAGCCATGTTTAAACACTCGAAAGTACGTCAGGCGGGACTCATTCTTTTCGCCACCACACTGATTTTGATCATACCCAACTTAACCAAGGTTATTGGGTGACCACTCACCCCTTACATTCCGTGCACTCACAGCACCAGGACTGCAGCTTTTGGCAGCACCTGCCGGGACATTGCGTATAGCGGTCCTGCAGGGGCTGCCTTTTTGCGAGCGGATTTCGGGTATCGTGAGCCCCATCGCCACTTCGCATCGGGCCACCTTCTTGAAATCGATACTCGCCCTCCTCGCCTTGCTCATCACACTGCCTGCTGCGGCCGCGCAACTGACCATCGAGCTCGACCATGCGAGCAAGACCTGGCAGACCGCCGACCTGCTCAAGCACCCGGACGCGCAAACGGTGCAGATTGTTGATGACGTTTCCTACAAGCGCGACATGACCTATCGCGCAGTACCGCTGGCAGCGCTCCTACCGGGCCTGCAGCCTGACAGCCACGTGCAAGCGGTTGCGCTGGATGGCTTCGCCGCCGAACTCACCGCCGCGCCCCTGCTGGAAACCCACGGCGCGCGCGCCTGGCTGGCGGTGGAAGACCCGGCCCAACCGTGGCCCGCACTGGCAGCTGGCAAGCCAAGTGCCGGGCCGTTTTACCTGGTGTGGACCCACCCGCAAGCCGGGCATATCAGCTCGGAGCAGTGGCCGTTCCAGATCTCCGCGATCAAGCAGTTGAAGACCGTGGCCGAGCGATTCCCGGCGTTGTTGCCCGACCCGACGTTGGCGGCGAATGATCCGGTCAACCAGGGCTTCGCGTTGTTCCAGAAAAACTGCCTGGCCTGCCACCGGCTCAATGGTGCCGGTGATGCACAGGTGGGGCCGGACCTGAATATCCCCTACAGCCCTACCGAGTATTTCGGCGGCGATTTCCTCAAGCGCTATATCCGCGATCCGCAGAGCCTGCGGCATTGGCCGCAGACGAAGATGCCGGCGTTCGCCGCCAGTGTGTTACCGGACGGTGAGCTGGATTTGTTGGTGGGGTATTTGAAGCATATGGCGGGGCGTAAGCAGCACTAAGCATCGAGCACCGAACCCTTGTGGCGAGCGGGCTTGCCCCGCGTTGGGGCGCGAAGCGGCCCCAAAACCATACGCTGAGGAGTGCCTGACAGGCTGCACTGCTTTTAAAGGGGCTGCTGCGCAGCCCAACGCGGGGCAAGCCCGCTCGCCACAACAAACCGGGTTGCCACAACAAGCCTGCTCTCCACAAGATCACACTATTGCTGTTGCACCGAAATCACCGGCGTCGGCGCCACGAACACCTTGGCGTGCATTTGCTCATGCCCGCCGCCACGGCGCATGCCGCGTACGGGGCAGGCGTCGAGGTAGTCCAGGCCCACGGCGAGTTTCAAATGCCGCTCCGGGCGCGCCAGTTGGTTGGTCACGTCAAAGCTGTACCAGGCGTCATCCAGCCAGGCTTCGGCCCAGGCGTGGCTGGCCAGGTGCGTGCTGTCCTCGGTGTACAAATACCCCGACACGTACCGCGCTGGAATCCCCAGGCTGCGCGCGCAGGCCAGAAACGCGTGTGCGTGGTCCTGGCACACGCCTGCTCTTCCTGCGAAGGCCTGCGCGGCGCAGGTGTCGACTTCGGTGGAGCTCGGCGTGTAGACCATCGTCTCGTGCAGGGCATGCATCAGGTCGATCAACGCGGTGCGATCACGCCGCTGATGGCAGTGCTGCTGCGCGAACCCGCGCAGGGCCTCGTCGGGTTCGGTCAGGCGGGTGCAGCGCAGGAACGGGAAAGCCGACTGGCTCTCATGCTCGGCTTCGCGCAGCTCATCGATATCCACTTGGCCACGGGCGCCGATGATAATGGCGTCGTGGGGTTCGTCCAGGGTCAGCACATGCAAGATGTTGCCGAACGGGTCGACTTGCGCGCGCACCGGGCGCGGCAGGTCCAGTTGCCAGCTGATGACACGCTGGCGCTCGCTGTCGTGAGGCGTGAGGCGCAAGTACTGGATGCTGTTGCGCACCTGATCTTCATAGCGGTAGGTGGTTTCGTGGCTGATGGAGAGTCTCATGCGGCCTCCAGGTAGGAACTGTAGATGGCGTCGCCCAACTGGCGGACCAAGGGGATAAAGTCGGTCAGCCAGGCGTGCAGGCCTTCCTCGAGGATTTCATCGATGGCAGTAAAGCGCAGGCGCGCGTCCATCTCGGCGGCCAGGCGCTGGGCCGGGCGACCGTTGAGACCAGGCAGGCTGGCGAGAATCTGGTCGATCTCTTCACTGCAAGCCCGCAGAGAGCGCGGCACATCGGCGCGCAACAGCAGCAACTCTGCGACTTGCCGAGCGCCGGGTGCGTCGCGGTAAATCTCGGTGTAGGCCTCGAACGATGACAACGCGCGCAGCAAGGCGCTCCACTGATAGTAGGCGTGGGCCGTGCCGTCGGTGACGGCTTCGGCGCGGTCGCCGGCCATTTCATAACGCGCGTCCAGCAGACGCAGGGTGTTGTCGGCGCGCTCGATGAACGTGCCCAGGCGAATAAACCGAAAGGCGTCGTTACGCATGATGGTGCCGTAGGTCGCGCCGCGGAACAGATGGGAGCGCTCCTTGACCCACTCGCAAAACCGGCTCATGCCGTAGCGGCTCAAGCCTTGCTGAGCAATGTCGCGAATATCCAGCCAGGTGGCGTTGATGTTTTCCCACATGTCGGCGGTAATTCGCCCACGCACGGCATGGGCGCTGGCCCGCGCAGAACCGAGGCAGCTGTAGATGCTGGCCGGGTTGGCGGCGTCCAGGGCAAAGAAGTGCAGGAGCTTTTCGGCGTGCAAGTCGCCGTGGCGTTCGCGGTAGTCATCCAGGGTGCCGGTGATCAGCAGCGGCATGGCTAATTCATGCAGGCCATCGCCGCGCCCATCCTGCGGCATCAACGACAGTGAATAGCTGACATCGAGCATGCGCGCGAGGTTTTCCGCGCGTTCCAGGTAGCGCGACATCCAGTACAAATCCGAGGCGGTTCTACTCAACATATTTCAATCCTCGACCACCCAGGTGTCTTTGGTGCCGCCGCCCTGCGACGAGTTGACCACCAGCGAGCCTTCGCGCAGTGCCACGCGGGTCAAGCCGCCAGGCACCACGCGGGTTTCCTTGCCGGACAGCACGAACGGACGCAGGTCGATGTGCCGCGGGGCGATGCCGTTTTCGACAAAGGTCGGGCACGTGGATAAACACAGGGTCGGCTGCGCGATATAGGCGTGGGGCTTGGCCTTGATCCGGGCGCGGAAGGCTTCGATTTCCGCTTTGGTGGACGCCGGCCCTACCAACATGCCGTAACCGCCGGAACCCTGGGTTTCCTTGACTACCAGGTCGGGCAGGTTGGCCAGCACGTGGGACAATTCATCAGGCTTACGGCATTGGAAGGTAGGAACGTTCTGCAGGATCGGTTCTTCATCCAGGTAAAAACGGATCATCTCGGTGACGAACGGATACACCGACTTGTCATCCGCCACCCCGGTGCCGATCGCATTGGCCAGCACCACATTGCCCAGGCGATACGCCGCCAGCAGGCCGGGCACGCCGAGCATCGAATCGGGGTTGAAGGCCAACGGGTCGAGGAACGCATCGTCGAGGCGACGGTAAATCACGTCCACGGCCTTGGGGCCGTCGGTGGTGCGCATGAATACGCGGTCATCGCGCACGAACAGGTCGGCGCCTTCGACCAGCTCTACGCCCATTTCCCGCGCCAGAAAGGCGTGCTCGAAGAACGCGCTGTTGAAGCGCCCCGGGGTCAGCACTACCACGCTGGGGTTGTCTATGGGGCTGGAGCTTTTCAGGGTGTCGAGCAGCAGGTTGGGATAATGGTCGATCGGCGCAATGCGCTGGGCGGCGAACAGTTCGGGGAACAGCCGCATCATCATCTTGCGGTCTTCGAGCATGTAGCTGACGCCGCTCGGGGTACGCAGGTTGTCTTCCAGCACGTAGTAAGTGCCGTCGCCATCGCGTACGAGGTCGACCCCGGAGATGTGGGAATAAAGATCGCGGTGCAGGTTCAGGCCCTGCATCGCCAATTGGTACTGCTCGTTGGCCAGTACCTGCTCGGCGGGGATGATCCCGGCCTTGATGATGCGTTGGTCGTGGTACAGGTCGGCGAGAAACATGTTCAACGCCTTGACCCGCTGGATACAGCCGCGCTCGACCATCCGCCATTCGCTGGCAGGGATACTGCGCGGGATGGTGTCGAAGGGAATCAGGCGCTCGGTGCCCTGCTCGTCTCCGTAAAGCGTGAAGGTGATCCCGGCGCGGTGAAACAGCAAATCGGCTTCACGCCGGCGCTGGGCCAGCAGTTCTGTCGGCGTTTCGGCCAACCAGCGGGCGAATTCGCGGTAATGAGGGCGAACCTGCCCTGCCGCGTCGTACATTTCGTCGTAATAAGTGCGGATCATGCCGTACTCCTTGTCACCCGGACGCTAGAACCATCGCAAGGCCCGTGCCAGCGGCATAAACACTTAAATATCAGTGAGTTGAATAACCAATGAGATCTGATCGCACCGTCCTGGTGCGCAGAATGCCCGGTGCTCCGACGCGTGCTTCATCGCAATGCGGGCTTTGGCTATCAACAGCATAGTCAGAGTTGATTTCACTGCCTGCCCACACCTGCGGATAATCGCAACCATCTGCTGAACAGGATGCGTCCTACAGCTTCAGCGAACCGATCTTCCCTTTAGGCCACCCTCTTTGGGTGGCTTTTTTTTGGTGCTGAAAAACCCCACGCAAGTTCCGCGTATTTTCCTGCGCCACAAACAAAATCGGCCGACCCAAAGGTCAGCCGATACGCTGCGTTGCTCATAAATTCCAGCTACATGGGTAACCCACGCACCTCTTGCTTGACGCCCCATCCTTCGATGATGCCGCCCAGAGGCTCGACCACCGCCTCAAAGTCCTGCTCGAAGTCTCCTATGCCGTCGTAGGTTGCGAACATGATTTTGCTCAGTTCCAAGTACCAGGCGCCATCGTCGCGCGCACTGACCTGGGCATTCAGTGACTCCCCACGAAACTCACCCGCAGCCCTGCGCGCACGTTCCTCATCCGGGAAAATGGCGTAGAACTCGATGGGGTGGAAACGCGAAAAGTCGAAGCCGCCTTCTTTCATGCGGCGCAGAACGTTGGTGCTGATGTCTTCTTGATAGGCTGTGCTCATGAAAAGTGCTCCTCGAATTGATGGATAGACTTTCCGTGCTTCCCGAAGCCTGCGCCCTACTGGCGCAGGTGCTACGGCAATACCATCACCGCTGGAAAACAAGCATGTAGCTGACAAGACCAGACCTTAGCGATTCATTCGCTGATCTCAATTGCAGAGTAGCGCGAAGCTAACACCTCCACCAGAGGCGCTTTGCTTGCTGACAGGGAATGTTCAGGCGGCGGGAGAGATGTCGAGGATCTGGATACTGTTCTGGTCCTTGAGAATCTTGACCGTTGGCTCGGGTTTACGGCCCTCAAGGTCATTGAGGTCGAGTTCGGCGGCCACGGGCACCAACTTGTTGCGAATCATGTGTGCCGCATCTTCAAGGCTGGGCTTTTGATCGCAGGTGAACTGCTCTACGGACTGCACGCCGTGATCATCAACGAAGGTAATCTGCCACTTTTGCATCGGTGCCTCCTCGATAAAACCCATGTGTGGGCTTACAACTATCTGGACCTTGAGGGCTCGTGAAACGTTCCACTCAAGGTCGGAGGCACCTGATCAACTGCGCTTATTTTTCAGCGTGTTCTTTCAAGGCTTTCAACGTGTTGAACGGGGCGTCCACCACGAACTTGTTGGCCAACCAGGAAGGTACGCTGCCACCTGGCTCGGTGTGCACCTGATAGGTGACTTCAGTCTGGTTGTCGCCCTTTGGCACCAGCTTCCAGAAACCTTCAACCTGGGCAACGCGCACGTAGCCTTTTTCTTCAGGCTTGTAGGTAGGAACGCCTTCCAGCTTACGCGTCAGCGTGCCGTCGGCGGCTTTGGTCGTGGTGATATGCAGGTAGGAATCACGGTCAGTGACTGGGAACGGCGCTTTGAACTGGGTGTAGGTCCAGCTCTCGTCACCTTTCTTGTCGACCAGCTTCTGGGACTTGCACTCGTGGATCCAGGCACAGGCACCGGCCACGTCTTCCTGAAGTGCGACGATTTTTGCGACAGGCGCCTTGATCGTAGTCACACCGCGATACGCCTTGTACTTCGACCCGGCGATTTCACTCAGGGACACTTTGATACCGTCTTCGTCCTTGGCGACTTGCCAATCTTCAGCCTGGGCAGTGGCAGCAAACAACACTGTAAAACCGCACAACACAGCCATTCGTTTCAGCGAACCCATTGTTGTATTCCTTATTGTCGACGTTCCGAAAAGTAAATTCCGATAGTAAAACCCATCAAGCCGCCGTCATCTGCTCCCACCAGCCGATCAAACGAATCGCATCGGCCTGGTCGGTGCCGCACACCTCAAGGTCTGCCTTGAAATCACTGCACACCGCGGGGCGCTCCGGTTGCCCGAACAGCTGGCATAGCTGTTCGACCGACAGGTGCAGGCAGCGTTCGCCCGCTGGCTTGCCCAAAGGCATTCCCGGCAATGGCGAACTGATGGAGGGGGCGATGCAGCAAGCGCCACAGCCTTCACGGCATTTCATGACCAGCAGGTCCTCGACGGCTCAATGGGGATGGCCGGGCTAGAGTACGCCCTAAAACAGCCGTTTTAAAATGGTCTAACAGGGGTTTTTCGCACAAAACAAAAGTGACTGACCAGTCTGCGACAGATGGTCAGGAGGCGGCGTCACGTTTGCGGTAAAAGTTTACTGCTTGAACTCGAACTCCAACGCGGCACCTTCCACGTCACGGCGTTCTTCGTTGCGCAGTTGCAGCTTCATCTCATTGCTGAGCAGGCGGCCGTTGATCTGGAAGGCACTGTTGTCGGCGGGTTTCTCGCCGAACATCGGCGGCAACAGCGGCACACTTTTGGGTTTGGGCATGGTGCCCAGCGGCTGCATGTGCCGCACCATATCCGATGGCAATGACAGGTCCAACTGGGCTGGCGCAAGTTGAGTTTGTGCCACTTCACGGGACGACTTGGCCTTGGCCGCGCGCTTTTTCGCGGCTGCCGTGGTCTTTTTGGCGACAGGGGCTTTTTTGGCCGGTGTTGGTTTTTTTGCGGGGGTCTGCTGCGGTTCGCTCGCCGCTGGCTTGGTTTCGCTCACAGGGGTCGCCGCCAGTGCCGTGCTGACGTTGCAGAAACCTAACAGGCCAATCACCAAAACAGCGCGAATAATCGGAGTCATATTGCCTACAGCGTTAACGGCAGAGGGCCATATGCTCGCTTGTTGTGCGCGGCATGACAAGCGCGGTGATTAGCCAGCTATCGGAGTTGTCCCCTTTCAGTGCCTCAACGCCACCTAAAAATCAGCGGCTGCAGTTTCCTGGCATAGCTGGCTGGCGAGCATCCCCAAGGTCATCAGCGCACGCTCTGCCTCGCGGTTCCACGGCGTGCCGCAGTTGAGGCGAATACAATGGTTGAACTGCTCGGTATTGCTGAAGATCAACCCCGGCGCAATGCTGATGCCCTGTTGCAGGGCACGCACGTGCAGTTCCTGGGTATTGACCCGTCCGGGCAAACTGACCCACAGGATAAAACCTCCGGTCGGGCGGGTCATCTGGGTGCCTTCCGGGAAATACTGCTGCACCGCCAATTGAAAGGCGCTGAGGTTCTTGCGGTATTCCTGGCGGATGTAGCGCAGGTGACGGTCGTAGCCGCCATTCTCCAGGTACGCCGCAACCCCCATCTGCGTGACGCTGCACGCGGAGTGAGTGCTGAACATCTGCAGGCGCTGGATTTCCTGTTGGTACTTGCCGGCGATCATCCAGCCGATGCGCACGCCCGGGGACAAGGTCTTGGAAAAGCTCGAGCAATAGATCACCCGGTCCAGGCGGTCATAGGCCTTGAGTGCCTTGGTGCGGCCTACTTCGAACATCAGTTCGCCGTAGATATCATCCTCGACAATCTGAATGTCGAAATCCGAGGCCAGGCGCAGCAACTGTTTCTGGCGCTCCTCGGGCATGGTGCCACCCAGGGGGTTGCTCAGGCGCGTGGTCAGCACCAGGGCCTTGATCGACCATTGGTTGGCGGCCAGTTGCAAGGCTTCAAGGCTCATGCCGGTGGACGGGTCGCTGGGAATCTCGATGACCTTGAGGCCCAGCAGGTCGGCCAATTGCAGCAGGCCGTAATACGTCGGGGATTCCGCCGCAATCAAATCACCTGGACGCGTGAGCACGCGCAGCGACATTTGCAACGCATCCACACAACCGTGGGTGATCACCACTTCGGACGGGTCGACGACCACGCCGGCATCGCGCATGCGGATCGCCACTTGGCGGCGCAGTGGTTCAAAACCTGGGCTGAACATGTAACTGAATGCGCGCGGGCTCTGGAAGCGCGTGACCTTGGCCAACTGCTGGTGCAGCGCACGCACCGGCAAGTAGTCGACGCTCGGCACGGCGGCGCCCAACGGAAATACACCTTCACGGCGCGACTCGCCCAATACCTGCTGAATGATGCTGCTGCGGGTGACCAACCCCGGGCGCTCGACCCGTGCGATATCCGGCGTGGGTGCGGTCAGCGCCGGCGTCTGGTGCACGTAGTAGCCCGATTGCGGCCGCGCCCGGATCAGCCCCTGGTCTTCCAGGTTGGCGTAGGCCTGCAACACGGTGGCGTGGCTGACGTTGAGCTGCGAGCTCATCTTGCGCACCGAAGGCACGCGCTCACCCGGTTGATAGACACCGCGCCGGATGTCCTCAGCCAGTTGCTGGGCGATACGTTGGTAAAGCAACAGATTGGTCATGACGCAGCACTCGATTTCACGGGTATTTTATTTTTGTGTGAAACATACCGGCACAGTTTAGAAGTGTACGGGGACAGTTGCCAGAATAGTCGAGCGTAGCGGGCAGTGATAGCAAAAACTGTAGGGGTATACGCAAACAAATGTGGGAGGGGGTTTGCCCCGATGGCGGTGGCTCGGTCGACCTCTTGGGTGACTGACACGCCGCTATCGGGGGCAAACCCCCTCCCACATTTTGACTGGCGCCAGGCGGCTAGCGTGCAGCGCCCAACTGGCCTTTCTCGTCCGAGAACACAATTTCCACGCGACGGTTCTGCGCGCGGCCGCGTTCGGACGCATTGGCTTCCACCGGGTATTGGTCGCCGTAGCCTTCGACCTGGATGCGTTTTTCGTCGATGCCAAGGTCTACCAGCACATCGGCTACCGATTGCGCGCGGCCACGGGACAGTTTGAGGTTTTCCTGCTCTCCGCCGGTATTGTCGGCGTAGCCCTCGATACGCACCACGCGCTTGGGGTTCAATTGCAGGAACTGCACAATTTTCAGCACTGTACGGTTGGCCGAGCTTTTCAGTTCCGCGTCGCCGGTGTCGAACAGCACGTCGCCCAGGGTCATCACCAGGCCGCGATCGGTCTGGGTGGTGGTCAGGCTGGCGATCTGTTCTTCGAGCCACTTGCCCTGCTGCTGCACACTGATCAGCTTGCTTTCACGCAGGGCCAGTTGCAGGCGCTGGCGTTCCAGTTCGAGCTTGGCGCCGCGCTCTTCGTTGAGTGCCTGCTCGGTGTGCTCACGGGCGATGGCGCTGTAGCGCTGGCTCAGGTAGGCGTAATGCACCACGTCCGCCCCGCTGCCCCAGTAGCTGGACAAGCGATCGGCACGGGCCAGGGACTCACCGGCGCGGATCACGTCCTTGGGCGCGATGCGCAACACGTTGGCGTCTTCCTTGACCTTCTGGAAGTCGCTGCCGGCCTGCTGCAGGGCCTGCTCGCCATTCGGATGGCTGGCGCAGCCGCCGAGCACCGCAGTGCCCAGCAGCACGGCGCAACTCAAACCACGGATCATCGGGCTCATTGGGCTTCCCCCAACTGCAATTGCTTGCGCAGGCGCGTGATGCGGGTGTTGAGCACGTTCAATTGTTCCTGGCTTTTGCGGGTCAGCACTTGGGCCTCGGCCAGGCGCGCGTCCAGTTCAGCCTGTTCAGCCCTCATGCGCGCGTCTTTGTAGGATTCATCGGCCATATCGGCCTTGGCCTGGGCGAATTTATCTTCGGCCAGTTTCAGCTCGGGTGATTCATCGGTGTTGGCACCCACGGCGTTGGCTTGTTCCAAGGCTTGCCGGGTGAGGCGTATTTGTTCATTCGGCGCAGGATCGGCTGCACATCCCGCCAAAGCGACAACGGCGAGGGCCGCGAAAAGAGGTCGAAGAGTCACTGAAAATCCCTACTTTGTTGGGGTGCCGACGGGTTGTTGCAATTGCGCTTTCCAACGTTCGAGATTGCGCTGCAGCGCGGCTTCCGTCACACCAGACGCGGCCAATTCTGTCATCTTTTTGGCGAGCTGTCCGCGCAACCACGGATCATTGCAGGCCGAGTTATGGGAAATCGCCAGGTACAGGCCAGGCTGGTCGATGGGAACATCGCGTGCAATCAGGTCGTTGCTCATGCCCAGCGTCTGGGCCATGGCCATGCCGGAGTAACGTCCGGCCAGCACGTAATCCACTTCACCCAGCAGCAGTTTCTGGAAGGCCGGCGTCAGGGTGGGGAAGCGTTGCAGGGTAAGTTGCTGGCCGGCGAGGGCTTCGAACTCGCGACTCAGCCGGGCGCGCTCCGAGACGGCGCCCTTGAAACCCTGCAGGTCGGCAGCGGTGGCATAGGGCAGCGCCGAGTCCTTGCGGGTCCAGACCAGGTAATCGGTCTGCATCAGGGCCGGGTGGATGTAGTCGAGGGTTTCCAGCTCGCCCAGGTTCAGCGGCGCGTCGGCAAGAATGTCCATGCGCCCGCTGCGCACTTCGTCCAGGGCCACGGAGCGCTTGCCGCCGTAGAGCAGGTCGATTTTCACGCCGAGGTCCTGGGCCACTTGTTGCAACACATCGGCGGTGGCGCCGATCAGGTGCGTGGGGTCCTGGGGATCGCGCCAGAGCAAGGGCGGTGCGTCCGGGCTGCCGGTGATCACCAGGCGATCACATTTGCCGGCGGCGAAGGCAAGGCTCGGCAACAGTAACAGGGCCAGCAATACGGGACGCAGGTCCATGGCGGTTTCTCCAATGTTCAAAAAGCCAGGCAAAAAAAAGCCCGGTCATACGACCGGGCTCTTTATAAGTGAAGCGACTGGATTAGACCAGCTTCTCCAACTCGGGTACGGCTTCGAACAAGTCCGCCACCAGGCCGTAATCCGCCACCTGGAAGATCGGTGCTTCTTCGTCCTTGTTGATCGCGACGATCACTTTGGAGTCTTTCATACCGGCCAAGTGCTGGAT
>NZ_UTBG01000064.1 GCF_900580675.1 Pseudomonas viridiflava | reverse complement strand
CCGCTGGGCCGCCAATTGGCGCGCCTGCCGGTGGACCCGCGCATGGGCCGCATGCTGCTCGAAGCGGCCAAACTCGGCAGCCTGCAGGAAGTGCTGATCGTCGCCAGCGCCATGTCGATCCAGGACCCGCGCGAGCGCCCACCGGAGCGTCAGCAGGCCGCCGACCAGGCTCATGCACAGTGGAAAGACCCGGATTCGGACTTCGCCGGCTTGGTCAACCTGTGGCGCGGCTTTGAAGAGCAACGCCAGGCATTGACCGCCAGCCCGCTGCGCAATTGGTGCCGCAAGAACTTCCTGAATTACCTGCGCCTGCGCGAGTGGCGCGACTCCCATCGCCAGCTCAGCCTGATCTGCCGCGACATGCAGTTGACCGTCAACAAAGAACCGGCGGACTTTGCCAAACTGCACAAAGCCGTGTTGTCCGGCCTGCTCAGCCAAATCGGCCAGAAGACCGAAGACGGCGATTACCTCGGCGCGCGTCAGCGGCGCTTCTGGATTCACCCGTCCTCGGGGATCGGCAAAAAGCGCCCGCAATGGCTGATGACCGCCGAGCTGGTGGAAACCACCAAGCTGTATGCGCGCATGGTGGCGAAGATCGATGCCGACTGGATCGAGCCGCTGGCCGGGCACCTGATCAAGAAAAACCATTTCGAGCCGCATTGGGAGAAGAAGCGCGGCCAAGTGGTGGCATTTGAGCAAATCACCCTGTTCGGGCTGATCGTGGTCGGGCGTCGGCCGGTGCATTACGGGCCGATTGACCCGGTGGTGTCGCGCGAACTGTTTATCCGCGAAGGCCTGGTGCGTGGCGAGATTCAGTCGCGCGCCAAGTGCCTGACCGCCAACCAGCAACTGCTTGAGCAGCTCGACGAACTGGAAGCCAAGGCCCGCCGCCGTGACATCCTGGCCGACGAAGAAACCCTCTACGCCTTCTACGACGCGCGCTTGCCGGCGGAGATCCACCAGACCGCCACGTTCGACAGCTGGTACAAGGTCAACAGCCAAAAAGACCCGCAACTGCTGATCATGCGCGAGGAAGACGTGCTGGCCCGCGAGGCCAGTGAAGTCACCGCCGCGCATTACCCGGACACTCTGCACCTGGGCGACCTGGCCCTGGCGCTGAGCTACCACTTTGAACCCAACCACCCGCGCGACGGCGTAACCCTGCGCGTGCCGGCGCCGTTGCTGCCGGCATTGCCGCCGGAACGCCTGGAATGGCTGGTGCCGGGGGTGATCGAAGCCAAGTGCATCGCCCTGGTGCGCAACTTGCCCAAGGCGCTGCGCAAAAACTTTGTGCCGGTACCGGATTTCGTCAAGGCCGCGCTGCAACGCATTGAATTTGGCCAGGGTTCGCTGCCTCAGGCGCTGGGCCGCGAACTGCTGCGCATGACCGGTGCGCGGGTCAGCGATGAAGCCTGGGCCGAAGCCGCGCAGCAGGTGGAAAACCACTTGAAGATGAACCTGGAAGTGGTCGACGGCGAGGGTAAATTCCTCGGCGAGGGCCGCGACCTGGCTGAGCTGACCGCACGGTTTGCCGAAGCCAGCCAGGCCGCCCTGGCCGTGCCGCAAACCGCGAAAAGCCAGCAACCGGTGGAGGCCAAGGTGTTTGCTGCCGTGGCCGAGAAGACCCAGCAAAAGATCGCCGGGCTGTCGATGACGGTTTACCCGGCGCTGGTCGAAGAAAACGGCGCGGTCAAGGAAGGGCGTTTCTCCACCGCCGCCGAGGCTGAGTTCCAGCACCGCCGCGCGCTGCAGCGCCTGCTGATGCAGCAATTGGCGGAACCGGCAAAATTCCTGCGCGGCAAATTGCCCGGCCTGACCGAGCTGGGCCTGATGTACCGCGAGCTGGGGCGGATCGACGCGCTGGTCGAAGACATCCTGCTGGCCAGCCTCGACACCTGTGTGCTCGAAGGCGAAGCCAGCCTGCCGCGCGATGGTGCCGGCCTGGCGGCCTTGGCCGAGCGCAAGCGCGGCAGCTGGACCGAGCACGCCGAACGCCTGGCGCGCCTGACCCTGGAGGTATTGAAGCTCTGGCACGGTTTGCAGAAGCGCTTCAAAGGCAAGATCGACCTGGCCCAGGCCGTGGCCCTGAACGACATCAAGCAGCAGTTGGGCAACCTGGTGTACCCAGGTTTTGTGCGGGAAACGCCTGCGCAATGGTTCAAGGAATTGCCGCGTTACCTCAAGGCCATCGAACTGCGCCTGGAGAAATTGCCCGGCCAGGTGCAAAAAGATCGCGTGTGGAGCACCGAGCTGAGCGGCCTGTGGGCGCAGTACCAGAACCGCCTGAAAAAACACGCCCAGGAAGGCAAGCGCGACCTGCAGCTGGAGCTTTACCGCTGGTGGCTCGAGGAATATCGCGTGTCATTGTTTGGCCAGCAGTTGGGTACCAAGGTGCCGATTTCCGATAAGCGTTTGAGCAAGCAGTGGAGTCAGGTCGACGCCTGACAAATGTGGGAGGGGGCTTGCCAACGATGGCGGTGTATCAGTTACAGCATCTGTGGCTGAAATACGGCTGTCGGGAGCAAGCTCTCTCCCACATTAAATAGGTGTTTGTCTGGGAAGTGGCGCCAAATCCCTGGGGTTGTGGCAAACTTCGCGCCTATAAATGCCGGGATCGTCGTGTGTGAGTGCGGCGCGATGGAATAAAGCGATGCCAGTTTGATGTCCGCCAGTCGGAATAAAACTGCTTACAGTTTGGTACGACTGTACCAATATCTTCTGCCTGACAGATTTAGAGGAACGACCGTGCATAACGTCGTCATCAGCGGCACTGGCCTGTACACCCCGGCCAACAGCATCTCCAACGAAGAGCTGGTGCAGTCTTTCAATGCCTATGTACAGCAGTTCAATACTGACAACGCCGCTGCCATCGAGCGCGGCGATGTGCAGGCACTGACCGAGTCCAGCGCCGCCTTTATCGAAAAGGCATCCGGCATCAAGAGCCGCTTTGTGATGGACAAGGACGGCATCCTCGACCCGCAACGCATGGCCCCGCGCTTGCCCGAGCGCAGCAATGACGAGTGGTCGGTCCTCTGCCAGATGGCCGTCGGTGCTGCCGAACAAGCCCTGCAGCGCACCGGCAAGACCGCCGCTGACATCGACGGCGTGATCGTCGCCTGTTCCAACCTGCAACGTGCCTATCCGGCCATCGCCATCGAAGTCCAGGAAGCACTGGGCATTCAGGGCTTTGGTTTCGACATGAACGTAGCCTGTTCCTCGGCGACTTTCGGCATCCAGAACGCCGCCAACAGCATCCAGCTGGGCCAGGCCCGGGCGATCCTGATGGTCAACCCGGAAGTCTGCACCGGTCATTTGAACTTCCGTGACCGCGACAGCCACTTCATTTTCGGCGACGCGGCCACAGCGGTGATCCTCGAGCGCGCCGACCTTGCGACCTCCGAGCACCAGTTCGACGTGGTCAGCACCAAGCTGCTGACCAAGTTCTCGAACAACATCCGCAACAATTTCGGCTTCCTCAACCGCACGGCGGAAGAGGGCGTCGGCGCGCCCGACAAGCTGTTCGTGCAGGAAGGCCGCAAAGTCTTCCGTGATGTCTGCCCGATGGTCGCCGAGCTGATCGGTGTGCACCTGGAAGAAAACCAGTTGAACGTGACCGACGTGAAGCGCTTCTGGCTGCACCAGGCCAACCTGAGCATGAACCACCTGATTGTGAAGAAGCTGCTGGGCCGCGAAGCCACGGTGGAAGAAGCACCGGTGATCCTCGATACTTACGCGAATACCAGCTCGGCCGGCTCGGTGATCGCGTTCCACACCTACCAGGACGACCTGCCCAAGGGCGCCGTCGCGGTACTCAGTTCGTTTGGCGCGGGTTATTCGATCGGTAGTGTGATTCTGCGCAAACGCTGAAAATCGAGGTGGAATGCGGTCAATGTGGGAGCTGGCTTGCCTGCGATGCGGCGGTGAATCCTCCACCGCTATCGCAGGC
>NZ_UTBG01000197.1 GCF_900580675.1 Pseudomonas viridiflava | reverse complement strand
GGCCAAAGACATCGCTATGCACGTAGCGGCCAGCAACCCTGAATTCCTGCTGCCATCGGAAGTGTCCGCTGACGCCATCGAACGCGAAAAAGCCGTGTTCCTGAGCCTCAACGCTGACAAGATCGCCGGCAAGCCGGAAAACATCGTTGAAAACATGATCAAAGGCCGTATCAGCAAGTTCCTGGCTGAAGCGAGCCTGGTTGAGCAGGCGTTCGTCAAGAACCCTGAAATCAAGGTTGGCGAACTGGCCAAGAAAGCCGGTGCTGAAATCGTTTCCTTCACTTACTACAAAGTAGGCGAAGGCATCGAGAAGCCGGTCGACAACTTCGCTGAAGAAGTTGCTGCCCAGCTGGCTGCCGCCAAGCAATAAGACAGTTTTCAACTGTCGCCCGAAAGAGGCTGCCCGCTCACGCGCGCAGCCTCTTTTCAAATGGGAATGCCGATTTTATTTGGCTTCCCCTCGGAACTGGCTTACAAAGCCGTGTTCCGATGGCGCTGTGACAGCGTCCAGCTAGAGTGAACGCAAGCCGTAAACGGCTCGCCAAGAATTTTTAAAAAATACGCCGCAGGAGAGATTCGCAATGGCTCAGCAGGGCAGTGGTTATCAGGCTCGCTATAAACGCATTCTACTCAAGCTCAGCGGCGAGGCCCTGATGGGCTCGGAAGAGTTCGGGATCGATCCCAAAGTGCTCGATCGCATGGCGCTGGAAGTCGGCCAACTGGTCGGTATCGGCGTACAGGTCGGCCTGGTGATCGGCGGCGGCAACCTGTTCCGCGGTGCGGCACTGAGTGCGGCCGGCATGGATCGGGTAACCGGCGACCACATGGGCATGCTGGCCACTGTGATGAACGCCCTGGCGATGCGTGACGCCCTGGAGCGTGCCAATATCTCGGCTATCGTGATGTCGGCTATTTCCATGGTGGGCGTGACCGATCACTATGATCGCCGCAAAGCCATGCGCCACCTGAATGCCAAAGAAGTGGTGATCTTTGCCGCGGGTACCGGTAACCCGTTCTTCACCACCGACTCGGCAGCTTGCCTGCGCGCCATCGAGATTGATGCTGACGTGGTGCTCAAGGCCACCAAGGTGGATGGCGTGTACACCGCAGACCCATTCAAAGACCCGCATGCCGAGAAGTTCGATCATCTGACCTACGATGAAGTGCTGGATCGCAAGCTGGGTGTGATGGACCTGACGGCTATTTGCCTGTGCCGCGACCACAAGATGCCGCTGCGCGTATTTAACATGAACAAGCCCGGCGCCCTGCTGAACATCGTACACGGCGGCGCGGAAGGGACTCTGATCGAGGAAGGCCAACAATGATCAACGAAATCAAGAAAGACGCTCAAGAGCGTATGCACAAATCCCTGGAGTCTCTGAACCATGCATTTGGTCAGATTCGTACCGGCAAGGCCCACCCAAGCATTCTGGGTAGCGTGATGGTGCCGTACTACGGCACAGACACCTCGATCACGCAGGTGGCCAACATCACCGTAAAAGACTCGCGCACCCTGCAAGTCGTGGCCTTTGAGCGCAATATGCTCGGCGCTGTCGACAAAGCGATCCAGAGCGCCGGCCTGAACCTCAACCCGACCAACCTGGGCGAGTTGTTGCTGATCTCCATGCCTGCCCTGACCGAAGAAACCCGCAAGGGCTTCACCAAGCAGGCGCGCAGTGCGGCCGAAGATGCACGCGTTGCTGTGCGCAACATCCGTCGTGATGCCTTGGGCGACCTGAAAAAGCTGGTCAAGGACAAGGAAATCAGCGAAGACGAAGAGCGCCGTGCCGTCGCCGATATCGACAAGCTGACCAAAGATGCCGAGGCCCAGATCACCAAGGCTACCGAAGAAAAAGAAAAGGACCTGATGGCCGTATAAGGGGTCAGGACGCCTTCATGGAAAAGACCAAGCAGACTGTACCCTCTGTGGTGCCGCGCCATGTCGCGATCATCATGGATGGGAATAATCGCTGGGCGAAGAAACGCTTTATGCCGGGTGTTGCCGGGCATAAAGCGGGTGTCGATGCGGTACGTGCTGTAATTGAGGTGTGCGCCGAGGCCAAGGTCGAGGTGTTGACCTTGTTTGCCTTCTCCAGTGAGAACTGGCAGCGCCCGGCCGAAGAAGTCAGTGCCTTGATGGACCTGTTCTTCAAGGCCCTGCGTCGTGAGGCCAAGCGCCTCAACGACAACAACATCAGCCTGCGTATCATTGGTGATCGCTCGCGGTTCCATCCGGAGCTGCAAGCCGCCATGCGCGAAGCCGAGGCCATCACCGCCGGCACCAACCGTTTTGTGCTGCAGATTGCGGCCAACTATGGCGGCCAGTGGGATATCGCCCAAGCTGCACAGCGGCTGGCCCGCGAAGTGCAGGCCGGTCATCTGCGCGCCGACGACATCACGCCCGAATTGTTGCAAACCTGTTTGGTTACCGGCGACCTGCCGTTGCCGGACTTGTGCATCCGTACCGGTGGCGAGCACCGCATCAGCAACTTTTTGCTGTGGCAGCTGGCTTACACCGAACTGTACTTCTCCGACCTGTTCTGGCCGGACTTCAAACACGATGCCATGCGCACTGCGCTGGCCGATTTCGCTTCCCGTCAGCGTCGTTTCGGTAAAACGAGCGAGCAGATCGAAGCTGGAGCCCGGGTTTAATGCTTAAACAACGAATCATCACAGCCCTGATCCTGTTGCCGATCGCCTTGTGCGGGTTTTTCCTGCTCGAGGGTTCCGGCTTTGCGCTGTTTATCGGCTTGGTCGTGACCCTGGGTGCCTGGGAATGGGCGCGCCTGGCAGGTTTCAATGCGCAGTTGCCGCGCGTGGTGTATGCCGCTGTCGTCGCGCTGTTGCTGTTCCTGATGCATACCCTGTCCAGTATTGTCGTGCCTTGGGTGTTGGGGGCGGCGGTGCTGTGGTGGGCGCTCGCGACCTTCCTGGTGCTGACCTATCCGCGCACCAGTGGGCATTGGTCCAGTGTCGCCAGCAAATTGGTGATTGGCTTGTTGGTTCTGCTGCCGGCCTGGCAAGGCCTGGTCGAGATCAAGAATGCGCCGATGGGCAACTGGCTGATCATGGCCGTCATGGTGCTGGTGTGGGGCGCCGATATCGGTGCCTACTTCTCCGGTCGGGCGTTCGGCAAGCGCAAACTGGCGCCTGCCGTCAGTCCGGGCAAGAGCTGGGAGGGCGTGTACGGCGGCTTGGCTTTGACCCTGTTGATCACGCTGGTCGTGGGTGTGGTGCGTGGCTGGAGCGTGCAGCAGATCCTGCTCGCCCTGCTGGGTACGGCCATCGTGGTGTTTATCTCGGTCGTGGGTGACCTCACCGAAAGCATGTTCAAACGCCAGGCCGGGATCAAGGACAGCAGTAACCTGCTGCCCGGTCACGGCGGTGTACTGGACCGCATCGACAGCCTCACCGCAGCCATTCCGATCTTCGCCGTGCTGTTGTGGATGACCGCTTCGTGAGTCGGCTGCAGCAGGTCACCGTGCTGGGTGCGACCGGCTCGGTCGGGCTGAGCACGCTCGATGTGATCGCTCGCCACCCGGAGCGTTATCAGGTTTTCGCCCTGACCGGCTTCACCCGCCTGAGCGAACTGCTGGCCTTGTGCGTACGCCATGCGCCGCGTTTTGCCGTGGTGCCCGAGGCTGGCGCGGCGCGGGGGCTGCAGGATGACCTGCGAGCAGCCGGGCTGGCCACTCAAGTGCTGGTGGGGGAGGAGGGCTTGTGCCAGGTCTCGGCGGATGCCGAGGTGGATACTGTGGTGGCCGCGATCGTGGGGGCCGCCGGCCTGCGTCCTACCCTGGCCGCCGTCGACGCCGGCAAGAAGATTCTGCTGGCCAATAAAGAAGCGCTGGTGATGTCCGGTGCGCTCTTTATGCAGGCCGTGCGCGCAAGCGGGGCCGTGCTGCTACCCCTCGACAGTGAGCACAATGCAATCTTCCAGTGCATGCCGGGTGACTTTGCCCGTGGCCTGAGCCAGGTGGGCGTGCGCCGGATTCTGCTGACTGCCTCGGGTGGTCCGTTCCGGCAGACGCCGTTGGCTGACCTTGAGCATGTGTCGCCCGACCAGGCCTGCGCGCATCCGAACTGGTCCATGGGGCGCAAAATCTCCGTCGACTCGGCGAGCATGATGAACAAAGGCCTGGAGTTGATCGAGGCGTGCTGGTTGTTCGATGCGCGGCCTGACCAGGTCGAAGTGGTGATCCACCCGCAAAGTGTGATCCATTCCCTGGTCGACTACGTGGACGGTTCGGTACTGGCGCAGTTGGGCAACCCCGATATGCGCACACCGATCGCCAACGCCCTGGCCTGGCCGGAGCGGATTGATTCCGGAGTGGCCCCCCTGGACCTGTTCGCGATTGCGCGGCTGGACTTCGAAGCGCCGGACGAGCAGCGGTTTCCCTGCCTGCGCCTGGCACGGCAAGCGGCGGAGGCGGGTAACAGCGCGCCGGCGATGCTCAACGCGGCCAATGAAGTGGCTGTGGCAGCGTTTCTCGAACGGCGCATCCGCTTTCCGCAGATCGCGAGTATCATCGAGGACGTTTTAGGGCTTGAGCCCGTAGTAGCAGTCAATGATCTTGGGGCAGTGTTCGAGGCGGATACCAAAGCCCGAGCCCTGGCCGAACAATGGTTGAACCGCAACGCGCGTTAGTTTGTGGGCGCGCTTGAGCCTTCAGGCACTGGATTGGAATGCGGAGAAATTAGATGAGTGCGCTTTACATGATTGTCGGCACCCTGGTTGCTCTGGGTGTGCTGGTTACCTTCCACGAATTCGGCCACTTCTGGGTCGCGCGTCGTTGCGGCGTCAAGGTATTGCGCTTTTCCGTCGGTTTCGGCATGCCGCTGCTACGCTGGCACGACCGCCGTGGCACTGAGTTCGTGATTGCGGCCATTCCGCTGGGCGGCTACGTCAAGATGCTCGACGAGCGCGAGGGCGAAGTTCCTGCCGACCAGTTGGATCAGTCGTTCAATCGCAAGACCGTTCGTCAGCGTATCGCCATTGTGGCTGCTGGCCCGATCGCCAACTTCCTGTTGGCAATGGTGTTCTTCTGGGTCCTGGCCATGATGGGCAGCCAGCAGGTGCGTCCGGTCATCGGCGCGGTCGAGGCGGACAGCATGGCGGCCAAGGCAGGTCTGGTCGCCGGGCAGGAAATTGTTTCGATTGATGGCGAGCCCACCACGGGCTGGGGCGCGGTCAATTTGCAGCTGGTTCGCCGCCTGGGCGAGAGCGGCACGGTCAATGTGGTGGTGCGCGAGCAGGATTCCACCACCGAAACCCCGCGTGAGCTGGCCCTCGACCATTGGCTGAAGGGTGCTGACGAGCCTGATCCGATCAAATCCCTGGGCATCCGTCCATGGCGCCCTGCGCTGCCGCCGGTACTTGCCGAGCTGGATCCTAAAGGCCCGGCCCAGGCCGCAGGTCTGAAAACCGGCGATCGCTTGCTGGCCCTTGATGGCCAGGCGCTGGGTGACTGGCAGCAGGTGGTTGATCTGGTACGTGTGCGTCCTGATACCAAGATTTTGCTGAAAGTTGAACGCGACGGTGCTCAAATCGACGTCCCCGTGACCTTGTCGGTACGTGGGGAGGCCAAGGCGGCCGGGGGTTACCTGGGTGCCGGCGTCAAAGGTGTCGACTGGCCGCCATCGATGGTGCGAGAGGTCAGCTTCGGGCCGTTGGCCGCGATTGGCGAGGGTGCGAAACGCACTTGGACCATGAGTGTGCTGACCCTGGAATCGCTCAAGAAAATGTTGTTCGGCGAGCTCTCGGTAAAAAACTTGAGTGGACCGATAACCATTGCTAAAGTGGCGGGCGCTTCTGCCCAGTCGGGTGTCGCGGATTTCCTGAATTTCCTGGCTTATCTGAGTATTAGCCTGGGTGTTCTGAATTTGCTGCCCATTCCAGTATTGGATGGGGGGCATCTGTTGTTTTATCTGGTCGAGTGGGTGCGTGGTCGCCCCTTGTCGGATCGGGTGCAGGGTTGGGGGATACAGATCGGTATCAGTTTGGTGGTCGGGGTGATGTTGTTAGCCCTTGTCAACGATCTGGGTCGACTGTAACGCTTCGCTGAATTGCGAATCTGCCGCATTTTGCGGCAGTTTGTTTATTGCCAGTTGGAATAAGAAAGGACTTCATGAAACGTCTGCTGCTAACTGCGGTTCTCACCGTATTGATGATCGCCGAAGTTCACGCCGAGTCCTTCACCATCTCCGATATTCGCGTCAATGGCCTCCAGCGGGTTTCCGCAGGTAGCGTCTTTGGTGCTTTGCCGTTGAACGTTGGTGAACAGGCTGATGACCGTCGCCTGGTGGAATCCACTCGTGCGCTGTTCAAAACCGGTTTCTTTCAAGACATCCAACTGGGTCGCGAAGGCAACGTCCTGGTTATCACCGTCGTCGAGCGACCTTCCGTCGCCAGTATCGAGATCGAAGGCAACAAGGCGATCTCTACTGAAGACTTGATGAAAGGCTTGAAGCAATCCGGCCTGGCCGAGGGCGAGATCTTCCAGCGCGCCACCCTTGAGGGTGTACGCAACGAGCTGCAACGCCAGTACGTCGCCCAGGGCCGCTACTCCGCGACCGTGGAAACCGAAGTGGTTCCGCAGCCTCGTAACCGTGTGGGCCTCAAGGTCAACATCAACGAAGGCACCGTGGCGGCGATTCAGCACATCAACGTGGTAGGCAATACCAAGTTCGCTGATGACGACCTGATCGACCTGTTCGAGCTGAAAACCACCAACTGGCTTTCGTTCTTCAAGAACGATGACAAGTACGCCCGTGAAAAACTCTCCGGTGACCTGGAGCGTCTGCGCTCCTACTACCTGGACCGCGGCTATATCAACATGGATATCGCTTCGACCCAGGTGTCCATCACCCCGGACAAGAAACACGTCTACATCACCGTCAACGTTAACGAAGGCGAGAAGTACAAGGTTCGCGACGTTAAGCTGAGCGGTGACCTGAAAGTCCCTGAAGACCAGGTCAAGGCCCTGCTGCTGGTGCAGAAAGACCAGGTGTTCTCGCGCAAGCTGATGACCACCACGTCTGAACTGATCACCCGCCGCCTGGGTAACGAAGGCTATACCTTTGCCAACGTCAACGGCGTGCCGACCCCGCACGATGATGACCACACTGTGGACATCACCTTTGTCGTCGACCCGGGCAAGCGTGCCTATGTGAACCGTATCAACTTCCGTGGCAACACCAAGTCCGCCGACGAAGTGCTGCGCCGTGAAATGCGTCAGATGGAAGGTGGCTGGGCGTCGACGTACCTGATCGACCAGTCCAAGACCCGTCTTGAGCGCCTGGGCTTCTTTAAGGAAGTGAACGTCGAAACCCCGGCCGTACCGGGTGTGGATGACCAGGTTGACGTGAACTACGCAGTAGAAGAACAAGCCTCGGGTTCCATCACCGCCAGCGTCGGTTTTGCGCAGAGCGCTGGCCTGATCCTTGGTGGTTCCATCACCCAGAACAACTTCCTCGGTACCGGTAACCGTGTGTCCATCGGCCTGACCCGAAGCGAATACCAGAGCCGATATAACTTCGGTTATACCGACCCCTACTGGACTGCAGACGGTGTGAGCCTGGGCTACAACGCCTTCTACCGCACCACCGACTACAAAGACCTCGACGTTGACGTTGCAAGCTATGCGATCGACAGCCTCGGCGCCGGTGTGAACATCGGTTACCCGATCAGCGAGACTTCGCGCCTGACGTTTGGCCTGACCGCGCAACAGGATGAGATCAAGACCGGTGTGTACACCGTGGATGAAATCTTCGACTTCACCCGTCGTGAAGGTGACAAGTTCCTGAACTTCAAGGCGTCTGCCGGCTGGTCCGAGTCGACCCTGAACAAAGGTGTACTGGCAACCCGTGGTCACTCCCAGAGCCTGACCCTGGAAACCACCACGCCGGGCAGCGACCTGTCGTTCTTCAAGCTTGACTACCGTGGCCAGCTGTTCACGCCGTTAAGTGACAACTACACCATGCGCCTGCACACTGAGTTGGGCTATGGCGATGGTTATGGTTCCACCAACGGTCTGCCGTTCTACGAGAACTACTATGCGGGTGGCTTCAACTCCGTACGTGGTTTCAAAGACAGCACCCTGGGCCCGCGTGGTACTCCGAGCCGTGGCGCAGCCAGGACCGGTAACCAGGGCACCGTGGCTGACTCCGACGATGACCCGCTGCCATTCGGTGGTAACGTGTTGATCCAGGGCGGTGCTGAGATCCTGTTCCCGCTGCCATTTGTGAAAGATCAGCGCTCGCTGCGGACTTCGGTGTTCTGGGACGTGGGTAATGTGTTCGACTCCAAGTGCGATCAGATCACCAACCCGAGTGGCTTGAAGTCCAACACCCAGTGTAACGACGTGAGTCTGAGCAACCTGGCAAGCTCCGTGGGTGTCGGTGTGACTTGGGTGACTGCGCTTGGCCCATTGAGCTTTGCTCTGGCCATGCCGATCAAGAAACCGGATAACGCTGAAACCCAGATTTTCCAATTCTCCCTCGGCCAGACGTTCTAAGCGTCTGACCCAAGATAACGACAACGGATTCTGTAGGAGTACATCGTGCGTAAGTTGACTCAATTGGTTCTGCTGGCCACTGTGCTGGTAACCACCCCGGCCTTCGCCGAAATGAAAATCGCCGTTCTGAACTATCAGATGGCATTGCTGGAATCCGACGCAGCCAAGCGCTACGCCGTAGATGCCGAGAAAAAATTCGGCCCGCAACTGACCAAGCTCAAGTCGCTGGAAAGCAGCGCCAAGGGGATCCAGGATCGTCTGGTAGCCGGTGGCGACAAAATGCAGCAAGCCCAGCGCGAGAGCCTGGAGCTTGAGTTCAAGCAAAAGGCCCGTGACTACCAGTTCCAATCCAAGGAGCTGAACGAAGCCAAGGCAGTTGCTGACCGTGAGATGCTGAAACAGTTGAAGCCGAAACTCGACAGCGCCGTGGAAGAAGTCATCAAGAAAGGTGCCTTTGACCTGGTGTTCGAGCGTGGCGCAGTCATCGACGTCAAGCCTCAATACGACATCACCCGTCAGGTGATCGAGCGCATGAACCAGCTGAAGTAAGCCATGACCGCGACTATCAAGCTCGGCGAGTTGGCCGAGTTCCTGGGGGCCACGTTGCGTGGTTCCCCGGAGAAGGAAATTACTGGGCTAGCCACCTTGCAGGAGGCTGGCCCAGCTCAGTTGAGCTTCCTCGCAAACCCCCAATACCGTAAATACCTCGTCGACAGCCAAGCCGCAGCCGTGTTGCTGAAAGCTGCTGACGCCGAAGGGTTTGCCGGGGATGCACTGGTGGTGCCCGACCCGTACCTGGCGTATGCCCGCGTGTCGCATCTGTTCGATCCGAAACCCAAGGCAACGGCGGGTATTCACCCATCAGCGGTGATCGCCGACGATGCCCAGGTCGATCCTGGGGCCAGCATTGGCGCCTTTGCGGTGATCGAGAGTGGTGCGCGCATTGCGGCTGGTGTAACGGTCGGCGCGCATTGCTTTATCGGCGCGCGTTGTGAAATCGGTGCGGACGGCTGGTTGGCGCCCCGCGTGACCCTGTACCACGATGTGCGTATCGGTGAGCGTGTGGTCATTCAGTCGGGTGCCGTGATCGGTGGCGAAGGCTTCGGCTTTGCCCAATCCAAAGGCATCTGGAACAAGATCGCCCAGGTCGGCGGCGTATTGATCGGTGACGACGTTGAAATCGGCGTCAACACTGCTGTTGATCGCGGGGCCCTGGCCGATACCGTGATCGGTAACGGTGTGAAGCTCGATAACCAGATCCAGATCGCCCACAACGTACAGATTGGCGATCACACCGCCATGGCGGCGTGTGTAGGCATCTCGGGCAGCACCAAAATCGGCAAGCATTGCATGCTCGCCGGTGGCGTAGGGTTGGTGGGCCATATCGAAATTTGCGACAACGTATTCATCACCGGCATGACCATGGTGACCCACTCGATTACCGAGCCGGGCGCTTATTCTTCCGGCACCGCCATGCAGCCCGCCGCTGAATGGCGCAAGAGTGCAGCACGGTTGAGGCAGCTCGACGACATGGCTCGACGCCTCAAACAGCTGGAAAAGCGTGTTGGAGACGTGACCCCTGGCGGTAATGCTTCATCAGAAGGCTGATACCATTTCCATATCAAGTGTGCACAGCCGCTAGACTGCCTCCTTGATTTGCTAGCGGGGCGTGCTTTTAGTCCGCCCGCCCCCAATCTTTATTACAGGCTTCCCCCCGAAATGATGGACATCAACGAGATTCGCGAATACCTGCCTCACCGTTATCCGTTCCTGCTGGTGGACCGTGTAGTGGACCTCAATGTTGAGGAAAAGCGCATTCGTGCCTACAAGAATGTCAGCATCAACGAACCGTTCTTCAACGGTCACTTTCCCGCGCATCCGATCATGCCGGGCGTGTTGATCATTGAAGCGATGGCCCAGGCTGCCGGTATCCTTGGTTTCAAAATGCTCGACCTCAAGCCTGCCGATGGCACGCTCTATTATTTCGTGGGCTCCGACAAGTTGCGTTTCCGCAACCCCGTCACCCCCGGTGACCAGTTGATCCTGGAAGCCAAGTTCATCAGCTGCAAGCGCCAGATCTGGAAGTTCGAATGCCAGGCTTCGGTAGACGGCAAGCCGGTATGCTCCGCCGAGATCATCTGCGCGGAACGCAAACTATGAGTTTGATTGACCCTCGCGCAATCATCGATCCGTCGGCCGTACTGGCCGCCGACGTTGAGGTCGGCCCCTGGTCGATCATCGGCGCAGGTGTGGAAATCGGCGAGGGGACTGTCATCGGGCCGCACGTGATCCTTAAAGGTCCGACCCGCATTGGCAAACATAATCGTATCTACCAGTTTTCCTCGGTAGGCGAAGACACCCCGGACATGAAGTACAAGGGCGAAGAAACACGCCTGGTAATCGGTGATCACAACATCATCCGTGAAGGTGTGACCATTCACCGTGGCACTGTGCAGGATCGGGCCGAGACCACCCTGGGTGATCACAACCTGGTCATGGCCTATGCCCATATCGGCCACGACAGCGTAATCGGCAACCACTGCATCCTGGTCAACAACACCGCGTTGGCCGGCCATGTGCACGTTGACGATTGGGCGATCCTGTCCGGCTTTACCCTGGTGCATCAGTACTGCCATATCGGCGCCCACAGCTTTTCCGGCATGGGCACCGCCATCGGCAAGGACGTTCCAGCGTTCGTCACGGTGTTCGGCAACCCGGCCGAGGCCCGTAGCATGAACTTCGAAGGCATGCGCCGTCGCGGTTTCAGCGAAGAGGCGATCCACGCCCTGCGCCGTGCCTACAAGGTGGTTTACCGCCAGGGGCTGACGGTGGACCAGGCATTGACCCAACTGACCGAGCCGGCAGCGTTGTTCCCGGAAGTCGCGGTGTTCCGTGACTCGATCCAGGCGTCGACTCGCGGCATCACCCGCTGATCATGGCCAATCTGCGTATCGCGCTGGTGGCCGGGGAAGCTTCCGGTGACATTCTGGGCGCAGGTCTTATGCGGGCTCTCAAGGCCCGGCATCCAGCCGTAGAATTCATCGGTGTCGGTGGCCCGCTGATGCAGGCCGAAGGCCTGACTTCCTACTTTCCCATGGAGCGCCTGTCGGTCATGGGGCTGGTCGAGGTGCTGGGCCGCTTGCGTGAGCTGTTGGCGCGCCGCAAGTTGCTGATTCAGACCCTGATCGAAGAAAAACCCGACGTCTTCATCGGAATCGACGCGCCGGACTTCACCCTTAATATCGAACTCAAGTTGCGTCAGGCCGGGATCAAGACTGTGCACTACGTCAGCCCGTCCGTGTGGGCGTGGCGGCAAAAGCGCGTGCTGAAGATTCGCGAAGGCTGCGACCTGATGCTGACCCTGCTGCCGTTCGAGGCCCGGTTCTACGAAGAGAAGGGCGTGCCGGTGCGGTTTGTCGGGCATACCCTGGCCGACACTATTCCGTTGCAGGCTGATCGTGCCGCCGCGCGTGCCGAGTTGGGTTTGCCCGACGGGCCGCTGGTCGCGCTGATGCCGGGCAGTCGAGGCGGCGAAGTCGGCCGGCTGGCCAGCGTGTTTTTCGATGCGGCAGAACGGCTTCAAGCCTTGAAGCCGGGTGTGCGTTTCGTACTGCCTTGCGCCAGCCCGCAACGTCGCGCGCAGATCGAAGCACTGCTCGATGGCCGCAACCTGCCATTGACCCTGCTTGACGGTCAGTCGCACCTGGCCCTGGCGGCCTGTGACGCGGTGCTGATCGCGTCCGGCACTGCCACTCTGGAGGCCTTGCTGTACAAGCGCCCGATGGTCGTGGCCTATCGCCTGGCGCCGCTGACGTTCTGGATTCTCAAGCGCATGGTCAAGAGCCCTTACATCTCCTTGCCCAACTTGCTCGCTCAGCGCCTGCTGGTGCCGGAGTTGTTGCAGGACGATGCGACGCCCGAGGCGCTCGCGCACACTCTACTACCCTTGATCGACGGCGGCGAAGAACAGACCCGTGGTTTTGACGACATCCACCGTACCCTGCGGCGGGATGCCTCGAACCAGGCTGCCGATGCCGTGTTGACCTTGATCAGCCACCAACAGGAAGCTTTATGAGCAAGCAAATGGGCCTGGATTTCAGCCTGGTTGCACAAGCCCACGAACTGGTGGCCGGCGTTGACGAAGTCGGGCGTGGCCCGTTGTGCGGCGCAGTGGTGACGGCAGCGGTGATCCTGGACCCGAGTCGCCCGATCCTCGGCCTCAACGACTCGAAGAAACTCACCGAAGCACGCCGTGAAAAGCTCTACGACGAAATCTGTGAAAAGGCCTTGAGCTGGCACATCGCCAGGGCCGAAGTCGAAGAAATCGACGAATTGAACATCTTGCACGCGACCATGCTGGCCATGCAGCGCGCGGTGGAAGGCCTGCACATCACGCCGAAAATAGCGATGATCGACGGCAATCGTTGCCCCAAGCTGGGCATGCCGGCGGAAGCGGTGGTCAAGGGTGATAGCAAGGTGCCTGCGATCGCCGCCGCCTCGATCCTGGCCAAAGTCAGCCGTGATCGTGAAATGGCGGCTTTCGAATTGATCTATCCCGGCTACGGCATCGGTGGTCACAAAGGCTACCCGACGCCCGTTCATCTGGAAGCCCTGGCGCGCCTTGGCCCGACGCCGATCCACCGCCGCTCGTTCGCCCCGGTACGCCAGGCTTACGAGCTGCGAGAGAGCCTCGTCGAGGTTTAGTCGCGAGGCTGATGTTTTGCTCAAGGCCCGGTACAATCCGGGCCTTGTTGTCTCCACGTATTAGAACAGGATCACTATGCCGGCTTCATTCGTTCACCTGCGCCTGCACACTGAGTACTCCCTGGTCGACGGCCTGGTACGGATCAAACCGCTGGTCAAAACCCTGGTGGGCATGAATATGCCTGCGGTCGCGGTGACTGATCAGAACAACATGTGTTCCCTGGTCAAGTTCTACAAAAACGCCATGGGCGCCGGCATCAAGCCGATTTGCGGTGCCGACTTGTGGCTGTCGAACAAAGACCCGGATAACCCTCTGAGCCGCATCAGCCTGCTGGCGATGAACGGCGTGGGTTATCGCAACCTCACTGAGTTGATTTCCCGCGGTTTCATCGACGGCCAGCGCAATGGCTCGATCATCATCGAGCGCGAATGGGTCGCCGAGGCCAGCGAAGGCCTGATCATGCTGTCGGCCGCCAAAGAGGGCGAGGTGGGTATCGCGTTGCTGGGTGGCAACCCGCAGGAAGCCGAAGTGCTGGCCCGCGAGTGGATGGAGGTGTTCCCAGGCCGTTTTTACCTGGAAGTCCAGCGTACCAACCGCCCCAATGATGAAGAACACCTGCACGCCGCCGTGGCCCTGGCCGACAAGCTGGGCGCACCCTTGGTCGCGACCAACGATGTGCGCTTTATCAAGAAGGAAGATTTCGAGGCTCATGAAACCCGCGTGTGCATCGGCGAAGGTCGGGCCCTGGATGACCCGCGTCGCTCGAAAAACTACAGCGAAGAGCAGTACCTCAAAAGCGCCGAGGAGATGGCCGAGCTGTTCAGCGACCTGCCCGAGGCCCTGGAAAACTCCGTCGAGATTGCCAAGCGCTGCAATATCGAAGTGAAGCTGGGCAAGCACTTCCTGCCCAACTTCCCGATTCCCGATGGCATGACCATTGATGAGTATTTCCGCAAGGTGTCCTTCGATGGCCTGGAAGAGCGGCTTAGCGTTCTATTGCCCAGGGACACCACCGAAGACTACGAGGCCAAGCGGCAGGTCTACGTTGACCGGCTGAATTTCGAGCTGGATATCATTATCCAGATGGGCTTCCCCGGTTACTTCCTGATCGTAATGGACTTTATCCAGTGGGCCAAAAGCAACGGCGTGCCGGTTGGCCCGGGCCGGGGGTCAGGTGCTGGCTCGCTGGTCGCCTACGTGCAGAAGATCACCGACCTTGACCCGCTGGAATATGACCTGCTGTTCGAACGGTTCCTGAACCCGGAACGGGTGTCCATGCCCGACTTCGACGTCGACTTCTGCATGGACGGTCGCGACCGCGTGATCGAGTACGTGGCGGAGAAATACGGCCGCAACGCCGTAAGCCAGATCATCACCTTCGGTTCCATGGCGGCCAAGGCGGTAATCCGTGACGTGGCTCGGGTGCAAGGCAAGTCCTACGGCCTGGCGGACCGCCTGTCGAAGATGATCCCGTTCGAAGTCGGCATGACCCTGGAGAAGGCCTACGAGCAGGAAGAAATCCTGCGCGACTTCATCAAGATCGATGAAGAAGCCGCCGAAATCTGGGACATGGCGCGCAAGCTTGAAGGCGTGGTGCGTAACGTCGGTAAACACGCCGGTGGTGTGGTAATCGCACCGACCAAGCTGACCGACTTTTCGCCGATCTATTGCGATGAAGAGGGCGGTGGCCTGGTCACCCAGTTCGACAAGGACGACGTGGAGGCGGCCGGCCTGGTGAAGTTCGACTTCCTCGGCCTGCGAACCCTGACGATCATCGACTGGGCCCTCAAGACCATCAACCGCGAGCGCGCCAAGGTCGACGAAGAACCGCTGGATATCGCGTTTATCCCGCTGGACGACAAACCGACGTACCAACTGCTGCAAAAAGCCGAGACCACGGCGGTGTTCCAGCTTGAGTCGCGCGGCATGAAAGAGCTGATCAAAAAGCTCAAGCCCGACTGCCTGGAAGACTTGATCGCACTGGTTGCCCTGTTCCGTCCGGGCCCGCTGCAATCGGGCATGGTGGATGACTTCATCAACCGCAAGCACGGCCGTGCCGAGCTGGCGTACCCGCACTCCGACTACCAGTACGAAGGCCTCAAGCCGGTACTGGCGCCGACCTACGGCATCATCCTGTATCAGGAACAGGTGATGCAGATCGCCCAGGTGATGGCCGGCTACACCCTCGGCGGTGCGGACATGCTGCGTCGCGCCATGGGTAAGAAAAAACCCGAGGAAATGGCCAAGCAGCGCGGCGGTTTCATTGAAGGTTGCGCGACCAACAATATCGACGCCGACCTCGCCGGTAACATCTTTGACCTGGTGGAAAAATTCGCCGGTTATGGCTTCAACAAATCCCACTCCGCCGCCTACGGCCTGGTGTCGTACCAGACCGCCTGGCTGAAAGCCCACTACCCGGCGCCGTTCATGGCTGCGGTACTTTCGGCGGATATGCACAACACCGACAAGGTTGTGACCTTGATCGAGGAAGTGCGCACCATGAAGCTGCGCCTCGACGCGCCGGACGTGAACGCCTCGGAGTTCAAGTTCACGGTTAACGACGAAGGCCGCATCATCTATGGCCTGGGCGCAATCAAGGGCGTGGGCGAAGGCCCGGTGGAAGCGATCACCGAAGCACGTCAGGACGGGCCCTTCACGGACCTGTTCGACTTCTGCGCGCGGGTCGACCTCAAACGCATCAACAAGCGCACCCTCGATGGTTTGATCCGCAGCGGCGCACTCGACCGCCTTGGCCCGTATTTCCATGATGAGCCGAAGGCTTACCAGGCGAATATCGACCGCAACCGTGCGGTGCTGCTGACCGCCATGGAAGAAGCGATCAAGGCTGCCGAGCAGACCGCTCGCACCCACGACAGCGGCCACGCCGACCTGTTTGGCGGGTTGTTTGTCGAAGAAGACGCGGATGTCTACGCCAACCACCGCAAGGCCAAGGACCTGACCCTCAAGGAACGCCTCAAGGGCGAGAAAGACACCTTGGGCCTGTACCTCACCGGCCACCCGATTGACGAATACGAAGGCGAAATCCGCCGTTTTGCCCGCCAACGCATCATCGACCTGAAACCGGCGCGCGACACCCAGACCGTCGCCGGTATGATCATCGCCCTGCGCGTGATGAAAAACAAAAAGGGCGACAAGATGGGCTTTATCACCCTTGACGACCGCTCTGGCCGCATCGAAGCGTCGCTGTTTGCCGACGCATTCCACTCCGCGCAGTCGCTGTTGCAGACCGACGCCATGGTGGTGGTGGAGGGGGAGGTCAGCAACGACGACTTCTCCGGCGGCCTGCGCCTGCGGATCAAGCGGGTGATGAGCATGGAAGATGCGCGCACCAACCTCGCCGAAAGCCTGCGCTTGAAGGTCAAAACCGAAGCGCTCAAGGGCGATCAGCTACGCTGGCTGGGTGACCTGCTCAAACGCCACCGTGGCGCATGCCCGGTGACCATGGAGTACACCGGCAATGACGCCAAGGCCATGTTGCAGTTTGGCGAGACGTGGCGAATTGATCCCGCTGATGGCTTGATTCAAGCTTTGCGTGACCAGTTCGGGCGAGACAACGTCTTCCTCCAATACCGTTGACGGTCAGATATGTCTGACCTCGGCTGAACATTTAATCTCGACCTAAACGCGCCTCTCCCTTAAGGTAGGGCGCGAATAGACAACCGGCTGGCCAGGCACTCCTTGGCCGTCGACCCAAGACGGACGCTTATGAACCCGAATTTTCTTGATTTCGAACAGCCGATCGCTGACCTGCAAGCCAAGATTGAAGAATTGCGCCTGGTCGGCAATGACAATTCGCTGAATATCGGCGATGAGATCGCTCGCCTGCAAGACAAGAGCAGCACGCTCACCGAGGACATCTTCGGCAAGTTGACCAGCTGGCAGATCGCGCGCCTGGCTCGCCATCCGCGTCGTCCGTACACGCTGGACTACATTCAGCACATCTTCACCGAGTTCGACGAGTTGCATGGCGATCGCCACTTCTCCGACGACGCGGCCATCGTGGGCGGTATCGCTCGCCTGGACGACCAGCCAGTGATGGTCATCGGTCACCAGAAAGGCCGTGAAGTGCGCGAAAAAGTCCGCCGCAACTTCGGCATGCCGCGTCCTGAAGGCTACCGCAAGGCCTGCCGCCTGATGGAAATGGCCGAGCGCTTCAAGATGCCGATCCTGACCTTCATCGACACCCCGGGTGCCTACCCGGGTATCGACGCCGAAGAGCGTAACCAGAGCGAAGCCATCGCCTGGAACCTGCGTGTCATGTCGCGCCTGAAAACCCCGATCATCGCCACCGTGATTGGTGAGGGCGGTTCCGGCGGTGCACTGGCGATTGGTGTCTGCGACCAACTGAACATGCTGCAATATTCGACCTACGCGGTGATCTCGCCGGAAGGTTGTGCCTCGATCCTGTGGAAAACCGCAGAAAAGGCGCCGGACGCTGCAGAAGCGATGGGCATTACCGCTGATCGCCTGAAAGGCCTGGGCATCGTCGATAAAGTCATCGCCGAGCCATTGGGCGGCGCCCACCGCGACCCGGCTGCGGCTGCCGCGACCATCCGTGCTGAACTGGGCTCGCAACTGGCGATGCTCAAGAAATTCGATAATGAGGCGCTGTTGGCCCGTCGTTATGAGCGCCTGATGAGCTACGGTCTCTGATCAAAACCTGATCTGGCAGACAATGCAGTACTAATGTGGGAGCGGGCTTGCTCGCGAATACGGTATATCAGTCAATATATTCAGTGACTGACACGCCGCATTCGCGAGCAAGCCCGCTCCCACATTTGCTTTGTGTATGCTCGTTTATCGCATTCCAGATTGATGGCGGTACTTTGCTATGAAGCCGGCTCTAACCGCCCACCTCCTGCAAACCCTGGCCCCGTGGCGCAACGCCCCGGTCTGGCACATCGCCTTCTCTGGCGGGCTCGATTCCACCGTGCTGTTGCACCTCCTGGCCTCGCTGGCGAAAACCGAAACCCTCCCGCCGCTCAGCGCAGTGCATGTCCACCATGGCCTGCAAGCTACCGGTGACGCCTGGCCCAGTCATTGCCAGTCGGTATGTGACCGTCTGGGCGTGCCCTTGCGGGTCATGCGCGTGCATGTGCAGCCTGGCGCCAGCCTTGAGCGCGCAGCACGCGATGCACGTTATCAGGCGTTTACCGAGGTGACTGGAGCAGGGCAGGTGATGCTCACCGGCCAGCATCGCGATGATCAGGCTGAAACCCTGTTGTTTCGCCTGCTGCGTGGGGCCGGGGTGCGCGGGTTGGCGGCAATGCCGGTGCATCGCCCATTGGCGGCTGGGTATTTAGTGCGGCCTTTGCTGGATGCTTCGCGCGTTGAATTGGAAGCCTATGCCCATGAGCACCAATTGAAGTGGATCGAAGACCCCTCCAATGCCGATCCGCGGTTCTCGCGCAATTACCTGCGCCATCGTGTGCTCCCGGCGTTGACTGAACGGTGGCCCCAGGCCGTAACGAGCCTGGCCCGCACCGCCGCGCACTTGAGCGAAGCCCAGGGCCTGCTCGACGAGTTGGCCGTCCTGGACCTGCAAGCCTGCGACCAGCCTTCGGCGTTTCCGTGGCTGCCGCTACCGTCATTGGCCATTGCGCCATTACGCGAGCTTTCCGACGCCCGACAACGCAATGCCCTGCGCCACTGGCTGAACCCACTGACCCGTTTACCCGACAGCGACCACTGGGCCGGTTGGTATTCCCTGCGCGATGCCAAGGCCGACGCTCAGCCCATATGGCCCCTGGCGGACGGCGAGTTGCGCCGTTGCGGCGAGCGCATCTGGTGGTTACCCGCCACGTGGTCGGAATTTTCCGACGCGTCGGTGAGCTGGCCCGATCCGCAAAACACACTAGAGTTACCCGGCAATGGTCAGCTGAAATTTATCGGCAATGCCCCTGAGGGTCCGCTGGTGATCGGTTATCGCCAAGGCGGCGAAATCATCGAAGTGCCAGGTCGCGGGCGGCGCGACTTGAAGCGTCTGCTTAATGAAAGTGGGTTGCCGGGCTTCGTCCGTGGCAGATTGCCGCTGCTGTATCAGGGCCAGCGATTGCTGGCTGTCCCATGCCTTGCAGGGTTATGGGCCATGCCGCCGGGTGGCTGGCAATTACATTGGGTGCCACAGACCTGCGATCAAGGTTTGAGCTGATAGAGCCTTTCCGGTAGACTACGCTCCCTTCTTGATACAACTTCTGTGGATTCGCCTGAATCGCAGCAGTTGCCGATTACCAAGCAGTCTTTGCTGGGCGATTCCAAAAAATGTGTAGCGATCAACGTACCGGTGTTTCATTGCTGGTCTGTCACAACGCGGCGGTTTTTTTGAAAGGTGCACTGTGATTAATGCAGGTGATCGGGGGCTTCGGCCTCTCTTCGCTTTCCCCGGCGGCTCGGACCGCTTTAACGCAGACTTCTAGGGTTTTTCATGACGCGCTACATATTCGTCACGGGCGGTGTTGTTTCTTCATTGGGGAAAGGCATTGCCTCCGCTTCATTGGCGGCCATCCTGGAGGCGCGGGGACTTAAGGTCACCATGCTCAAGCTGGACCCGTACATCAACGTTGACCCGGGCACCATGAGCCCGTTCCAGCACGGTGAAGTGTTCGTCACACACGACGGCGCCGAGACCGACCTGGACCTGGGCCACTACGAGCGGTTCATCCGCACGACCATGACCCAGAACAACAACTTCACCACCGGCCGTGTCTACGAGCACGTGCTGCGCAAAGAGCGCCGTGGTGACTACCTGGGTGCAACCATCCAGGTGATCCCGCACATCACCGACGAAATCAAGCGCCGCATCATCAAGGGTGCAGGCGATGCCGACGTGGCGATGGTCGAGATCGGTGGCACCGTGGGTGACATCGAGTCCCAACCGTTCCTCGAAGCCATCCGCCAGCTGCGTTTCGAAGTCGGCGCCAAGCGCGCGATGCTGATGCACCTGACGCTGGTGCCGTACATCGCCACTGCCGGCGAAACCAAAACCAAGCCTACCCAGCACTCGGTCAAGGAACTGCGTTCCATCGGCCTGCAGCCGGACGTGCTGGTCTGCCGCTCCGATCACCCGATCGACATCTCTTCGCGTCGCAAAATCGCGCAATTCACCAACGTTGAAGAACGTGCGGTAATTGCCCTGGAAGACGCCGACACCATCTACAAGATCCCGGGCATCCTGCATTCGCAAGGCCTAGACGATTTTGTCGTCGAGCGTTTCGGCCTGCAGTGCAACGGCGCGGACCTGTCCGAGTGGGAAGCCGTGGTCGACGCCAAGCTCAACCCTGAGCACGAAGTCACCATTGCCATGGTCGGCAAGTACATGGAACTGCTGGACGCGTACAAGTCGCTGATCGAAGCGATGAGCCACGCCGGTATCAGCAACCGCACCAAGGTCAACCTGCGCTACATCGATTCCGAAGACATCGAGAACCAGGGCACCGCGCTGCTCGAAGGCGTCGATGCGATCCTCGTACCAGGCGGTTTCGGCCTGCGTGGCGTGGAAGGCAAGATCACGGCCGTGCAGTACGCCCGTGAGAACAAGGTTCCGTACCTGGGCATCTGCCTGGGCATGCAAGTGGCCGTTATCGAGTTCGCCCGTAACGTGCTGGGCTGGAAAGACGCCAACTCCACCGAGTTCGACAGCAAGAGCGGCCACCCGGTCGTGGGCTTGATCACCGAGTGGGAAGACGCCACCGGCGCCGTTGAAACCCGTACCGAAGCCTCCGACCTGGGCGGCACCATGCGCCTCGGCGCGCAGGATTGCCTGCTGGAGCCGGGCTCGCTGGTTCACGATTGCTACGGCAAGGACGTGATCGTCGAGCGTCACCGCCACCGCTACGAAGTGAACAACAACCTGCTGCCGCAGATCAAAGAGGCCGGCCTGAAAATCTCCGGTCGCTCCGGTGATGGCGCGCTGGTTGAAGTGGTCGAGGCGCCGGATCATCCGTGGTTCGTGGCGTGCCAGTTCCACCCTGAGTTCACCTCGACGCCGCGCGACGGTCACCCGTTGTTCAGCGGTTTCGTCAAAGCAGCACTGACGCAACATCAGAAGAAGGCGTAACCCTGATGGCCCAGAAGATCATTCGCGTAGGCGACATCGAGATTGCCAACGACAAGCCCATGGTGCTGTTCGGCGGCATGAACGTGCTGGAAAGCCGCGACATGGCGATGCAGGTCTGTGAAGAGTACGTAAAGGTGACCCAGAAGCTGGGTATCCCCTACGTGTTCAAGGCCAGCTTCGACAAGGCCAACCGTTCGTCCGTGACTTCCTATCGCGGCCCGGGCCTTGAAGAAGGCATGCGGATCTTCCAGGACATCAAGCAAGCCTTCGGCGTGCCGATCATCACCGACGTCCACGAGCCTGAGCAGGCTGCCGTGGTCGCCGAGGTGTGCGACATCATCCAGTTGCCGGCCTTCCTGTCGCGCCAGACCGACCTTGTGGTCGCCATGGCCAAGACCGGCGCTGTGATCAATATCAAGAAAGCCCAGTTCCTCGCGCCCCAGGAAATGAAACACATCCTGAACAAATGCGTGGAAGCGGGTAACGACCAGTTGATCCTCTGCGAGCGGGGTTCGAGCTTCGGCTACAACAACCTCGTGGTGGACATGCTCGGTTTCGGCATCATGAAACAGTTCGAATACCCGGTGTTCTTCGACGTGACCCACGCGCTGCAAATGCCCGGTGGTCGCGCCGATTCCGCGGGCGGGCGTCGTGCCCAAGTGCTGGACCTGGCCAAGGCCGGCATCAGCCAGTCCCTGGCCGGCCTGTTCCTGGAAGCCCACCCGGACCCGGACAACGCCAAATGCGACGGCCCATGCGCGCTGCGCCTGGACAAGCTGGAGCCGTTTTTGGCCCAGCTCAAGCAAATGGATGAACTGGTCAAGAGTTTTCCGACGGTAGAGACCGCGTAAGCGCCATTTCTCCGGTAGACTTTCCCTCGCTTTACGCTCAGGTCTGCGGGCCTGAGCCTTGTCGCCTGCAAGCCTGCCCCGTTGTTCCACCCTTGCGGTCGGTCAAAAGATTTCCTTCAGCTGCGTCGTTTTCGTCAACTTTGGAGTGTTTACAACAATGGCAAAAATCGTCGACATCAAAGGTCGTGAAGTTCTCGACTCCCGTGGCAACCCCACCGTCGAAGCCGACGTGCTTCTCGATAACGGCATCATCGGCAGCGCCTGCGCGCCGTCCGGTGCTTCCACCGGTTCGCGCGAAGCGCTGGAACTGCGTGATGGCGACAAGAGCCGTTACCTGGGCAAGGGTGTACTCAAGGCTGTAGCCAACATCAACGGCCCGATCCGTGACCTGTTGCTGGGCAAGGACCCTGTTGACCAGAAAGCCCTCGATCACGCGATGATCAAGCTTGATAACACCGAAAACAAAGGCAGCCTCGGCGCCAACGCGATCCTCGCCGTGTCCCTGGCGGCTGCCAAGGCCGCCGCACAGGACCAAGACCTGCCGCTGTACGCGCACATTGCCAACCTGAACGGCACGCCGGGTGTGTACTCGATGCCGGTGCCGATGATGAACATCATCAACGGTGGCGAGCACGCGGATAACAACGTCGATATCCAGGAATTCATGGTCCAGCCGGTTGGCGCCAAGACCTTCTCCGAAGGCCTGCGCATGGGCACCGAGATTTTCCACCACCTCAAAGCTGTGCTGAAGGCCCGTGGCCTGAGCACTGCCGTGGGTGACGAAGGTGGTTTCGCGCCGAACCTGGCGTCCAACGAAGATGCACTCAAAGTGATCTCCGAAGCCGTAGCCAACGCTGGTTACAAGCTGGGTACCGACGTGACTCTGGCCCTGGACTGCGCGGCCAGCGAGTTCTACGAGGACGGTAAATACAACCTGTCCGGCGAAGGCCAGGTGTTCAACTCCGAAGGTTTCGCCGACTACCTGAAAGGCCTGACCGAGCGCTATCCGATCATCTCGATCGAAGATGGCCTGGACGAGTCCGACTGGGATGGCTGGAAAATCCTCACCGACAAGATCGGCGAGAAAATCCAGCTGGTGGGCGACGACTTGTTCGTGACCAACACCAAGATCCTGAAAGAAGGCATCGACAAGAAGATCGCCAACTCGATCCTGATCAAGTTCAACCAGATCGGCACCTTGACCGAAACCCTTGAAGCCATCCAGATGGCCAAGGCTGCGGGCTACACTGCCGTGATCTCGCACCGCTCCGGCGAAACCGAAGACTCGACCATTGCCGACCTGGCCGTGGGCACTTCGGCGGGCCAGATCAAGACCGGCTCCCTGTGCCGTTCCGACCGCGTTTCCAAGTACAACCAATTGCTGCGTATCGAAGAGCAACTGGCGGGTAAAGCCAAGTACAACGGTCGTGGCGAGTTTCGTGGCTGATTGCTGAGTGGTAGAAAGTCGACAGACAGCGTCCGAAAAAACTCGAGAGAGTGAAATTCAGCGCTAATCTGATGGCTATCAAGCACAAGCCTGGGTTTTCCAGGCTTCGTGCTATCAGTTGCTGTAAAAGTTTTGCATGGCTGTCTTTTTTCACTGGATACCCGATATTCGATGCGCAGTCCCAATTGGTTGTTCCTCGTCTTGCTCTTGCTGCTCGCTGGCCTGCAGTACCGCCTATGGGTAGGTAGTGGCAGCTTTGCGCAGGTGAAAGACCTGACCGAGCAAATTGCTGCACAGCACGCCGAAAACGAAGTCCTGCTGGAGCGCAACCGCGTCCTCGATGCTGAAGTGCTTGAGTTGAAAAAAGGTACGGAGACCGTTGAAGAGCGGGCTCGTCATGAGTTGGGCATGGTCAAGGAGGGCGAGACCCTCTACCAGTTGGCCCAATGAACCACTGTTCGCCGGCCTTCTGGGCCGTGATTCCTGCCGCGGGCGTCGGTGCCCGTATGGCCGCGGACCGTCCCAAGCAGTATCTGCAACTGGGCGGGCGCACTATTCTCGAACACAGCCTTGGCTGTTTTCTCGATCATCCAGGCCTCAAGGGTGTGGTGGTCAGCCTCGCTTCCGATGATCCGTATTGGCCTACCCTGGCGTGTGCCATGGACCCGCGCATTCACCGTGCGGACGGCGGTTCGGAGCGTTCCGGTTCGGTGCTCAACGCGCTGTTGCAGCTGAACGCTTTGGGGGCCAGTGATGATGATTGGGTGCTGGTGCACGATGCGGCACGGCCGAACCTGAGTCGCGCTGACCTCGACAAACTGCTGACTGAACTGGCGGACGACCCGGTGGGCGGTCTGCTGGCCGTGCCGGCTCGCGACACCCTCAAGCGAGTCGATAAGCACGGGCGTGTGGTCGAAACCGTCGACCGCAGCCTGATCTGGCAAGCCTACACACCACAGATGTTCCGTCTGGGCGCCTTGCACCGCGCCCTTGCTGACAGCCTGGTGGCCGATGCGGTGATCACCGATGAAGCCTCTGCCATGGAATGGTCCGGCCAGGCGCCGCGCTTGATCGAGGGGCGATCGGACAATATCAAGGTGACGCGGCCGGAAGATCTGGAGTGGCTCAGGGTGCGGTGGGCTAACCGCAGGTAGTCAGTTAAACCGTGTCGACCCCTTCGCGAGCAAGCCCGCTCCCACATTTGGAATGCATTTCAAAATGTGGGAGCGGGCTTGCTCGCGAAGAGGCCAGTGCAGGCACTGAATAACTACCCGCCGTACTCCGGCCGCTCAGCCAGACCAGTCTTCAAGTAATCCACCAGCTTGCGAACTTTCGGCGACAAATGCCGCTGCTGCGGATACAACGCCCACACCGCCGTATTCGGCGGCTGATGCGCCTCCAGCAACGACACCAGCGCACCGCTGTGCAGATGCTCCAGCACGTAATAGTCCGGCAATTGGCACAACCCCACCCCCTGCAACGCCGCATCCAGCACCGCTTGCCCACTGTTACAGCGCCAGTTGCCCTGCACGCGCTGGGAAAATTCGCGCCCGTCCTGGGCCAGTTGCCAAATGTCCGAGCTGCCGATCAGGCAATTATGTCGGCCTAATTCCGACACGCTGTGTGGCCGACCATACCGAGCCAGGTAGGACGGTGACGCGCACAGGTACATACGGCGTGGTGCGAGGCGGCTGGCGACCATCCGCGAGTCGGCCAGGCGTCCGAGGCGGATGGCCAGGTCCAGGCCTTCGTGGACCAGGTCCAGTTGGCGGTTGCTCAGCTCCACATCCACGCGCAACTGCGGGTAGAGCCCCATGAAGCGCGTCACCAGTGGCACGATAAAACGCTCGCCATAAGCCACCGCGCAGGTCATGCGCAGCATGCCTTTGGGCTCACTGGCCAGGTCGCCCACTGCGCGCAGGGCTTCTTCGCGCCCATCCTGCAAACGTTGGCAATGTTGCAGGAAGGTCTGGCCGGCCTCGGTCAACGTCACCCGGCGCGTGCTGCGGTACAGCAAGCGTGTTTGCAGGCGCTCTTCCAGGCGCGCCACCTGCCGGCTGATATGCGACGACGACACCCCGAGCCGCTCGGCCGCCGCCGTGAATTGGCTGCATTCGGCCACGGCAACGAACTCGTCGATGCCTTCCCAGCGGTTTTCATGCATGACGATTATCCCTGTACAGCAATAAAGTTTTGCTTTCGTCTGGATTATTAATCACTGAGCTATGTTTTACACTCACCTCATCAATTTTAAGCCTGATGGAGAAACCCGGATGATCAAGTCCCGCGCTGCCGTAGCCTTTGAGGCCAAGAAGCCTCTTGAAATAGTTGAAGTGGATGTCGCCATGCCCAAGGCTGGCGAAGTGCTGTTGCGGGTGGTCGCGTCCGGCGTATGCCATACCGACGCCTACACCCTGTCGGGCGCCGACCCGGAAGGCATCTTCCCGTCGATCCTCGGCCATGAAGGCGGTGCGGTGGTTGAAGCGATCGGCGAGGGCGTGACCTCGGTGGCCGTTGGCGACCACGTGATACCGCTGTACACCCCGGAATGCAAACAGTGCAAATTCTGCCTCTCGGGCAAGACCAACCTGTGCCAGGCCATCCGCTCCACCCAGGGCAAAGGCCTGATGCCTGATGGCACCACGCGCTTTTCCTACAAGGGTCAGCCGATTTTCCACTATATGGGCACTTCTACTTTCTCCGAGTACACCGTGCTGCCGGAAATTTCCGTGGCCAAGATTTCAAAAGATGCGCCGCTGGAAAAAGTCTGCCTGCTGGGTTGCGGCGTCACCACCGGCATCGGTGCGGTGATCAACACGGCCAAAGTCCAGCCGGGCGACACCGTGGCCGTCTTCGGCCTTGGCGGTATCGGCCTGTCGGCGATTATCGGCGCAGTCAAGGCCAAGGCGGGTCGCATCATTGCCATCGATATCAATCCGGCCAAATTTGAAATCGCCAAGCAACTGGGTGCTACCGACTGCATCAATCCGAAAGACTACGACCGCCCAATCCAGGACGTTATTGTCGATTTGACTGACGGCGGCGTGGATTTTTCCTTCGAGTGCATCGGCAATGTCCAACTGATGCGCGCCGCCCTCGAGTGCTGCCACAAAGGCTGGGGCGAGTCGGTGGTCATCGGTGTGGCCGGTGCCGGCCAGGAAATCTCCACCCGCCCATTCCAGCTGGTGACCGGTCGCGTCTGGCGCGGTTCGGCGTTTGGCGGCGTGCGCGGGCGTACCGAGTTGCCAAGCTACGTGGAAATGGCCCAGACCGGCGAAATCCCGCTGGATACGTTCATCACCCACACCATGGGCCTGGAAGACATCAACAAAGCGTTTGACCTGATGCATGAAGGCAAGAGCATTCGTACCGTCATCCACTTCTGAGGTCGCCCATGAGCCTGGAAAATCTGTCCTGCCAGAAGAGCTTCGGCGGCTGGCATAAACGCTACAAGCACCACTCCGATGTGCTGGGTTGCGACATGACCTTCGCCGTCTACCTGCCGCCGCAAGCGGAGCAGGGCGGCAAGCTGCCGGTGCTGTATTGGCTGTCCGGGTTGACCTGCACCGATGAGAACTTCATGCAGAAGGCCGGCGCCCAGCGCATGGCCGCCGAGCTGGGGTTGATCATCGTTGCACCGGACACCAGTCCGCGTGGGCCAGGTGTGCCGGATGACCCGGACAACGCCTGGGATTTCGGCCTGGGCGCCGGCTTCTATTTGAACGCCACGCAGGAACCCTGGGCCAAGCACTATCGGATGCATGACTACGTGGTGCAGGAATTGCCGACACTGGTTGAAGCGCATTTCCCTGCTTCAGGTAAGCGCGGCATCAGCGGCCACTCCATGGGCGGCCACGGTGCGCTGGTGTGTGCCTTGCGCAACCCGGGGCGCTACCTGTCGGTGTCGGCGTTTTCGCCCATTACCAACCCGATGGATTGCCCGTGGGGCCAGAAAGCCTTCTCCCGATACCTGGGCGAAGAACGCGCCAAATGGCGCGAATGGGACGCCTGCGTGCTGATCGGCGAAGCCGCGGAAAAGCTGCCGTTGCTGGTGGATCAGGGCGACCGCGACGACTTCCTCGCCGTGCAGCTCAAGCCTGAAGCGCTGCTGCAGGCGGCCAAGGCGGCCGGCCATCCGCTGGAACTGCGCCTGCAGCCCGGCTATGACCACAGCTACTTCTTTATCGCCAGCTTCATCGAAGACCATTTGCGACACCATGGTCGTGCTTTGCTCGGTTAATGTGAGGCAAAAGTAGGTAGAATCACGCCCTGAATTAAATCGGGGCGTTTTTTTATGCGTATTGGCCACGGCTACGATGTGCACCGTTTCGCTGAAGGCGATTTCATCACCCTGGGCGGCGTTCGTATTGCGCACCACCATGGGTTGCTGGCTCACTCCGATGGCGATGTTGTGCTGCATGCCTTGAGTGATGCCTTGCTCGGCGCAGCGGCGTTGGGCGATATCGGCAAGCACTTTCCTGACACCGACCCTACCTTCAAGGGCGCGGACAGCCGCGTATTGCTGCGCCATGTGGTTGGCCTGATCCACGCCAAGGGCTGGAAGGTCGGCAACGTCGACAACACCATCGTGGCCCAGGCGCCGAAAATGGCCCCGCACATCGAAGCGATGCGCGCGCTGATTGCCGCAGACCTGCAAATTGAATTGGATCAAGTCAACGTGAAAGCCACCACCACCGAAAAGCTCGGGTTTACCGGTCGGGAAGAGGGCATTGCGGTGCACTCCGTCGCCTTGTTGCTGCGCGCATGAATGACCTGCAACTGCTGGGCCCGCGTGCCTACGGCGAGGCCTTGGGCAGCGCGGTCCTGAAGGCCACGGCTGAAGATTTCCAGGTCGACGAGGTGCTCGACATCCCGCTCAGTGGCGAGGGTGAACACCTGTGGCTGTGGGTGGAAAAGCGCGGCCTGAATACTGAAGAAGCGGCGCGCCGGATCGCCAAGGCCGCCGGTGTGCCGTTGCGCACCGTCAGCTATGCCGGGCTCAAGGACCGCCAGGCGTTGACCCGCCAATGGTTCAGCGTGCAACTGCCGGGCAAGGCGGACCCGGACATGAGTGGCGCGCAAAACGATACGCTCAAGATCCTCAAGACCGGCCGGCATAAACGCAAGCTGCAACGTGGTGCACATTCGGCCAACGGCTTCACCTTGCGCCTGACTCAGTTTGCCGGCGACACCGCCGCCATCGACGCGCGCTTGCGGCTGATTGCACAGCATGGCATCCCGAACTACTTCGGCGCCCAGCGTTTCGGGCACAACGGTGGCAATGTCACCGACGCCCGCGAGTGGGCCGCCCGCAAGGCTTTGCCGGAGCAGCGCAACGTGCGGTCGCGATTGCTGTCCACCGCGCGCAGTTACTTGTTCAATAAAGTGTTGGCGGCACGGGTGGCCGATGGTTCCTGGCAGCGCGCCCAGGTTGGCGACTTGCTGGCATTCACCGACAGCCGCAGTTTTTTCCCGGCCGGTGAGGTTGAGTGCAGCGACCCGCGCCTTGCGATTCTTGACCTGCACCCCACTGGCCCGCAGTGGGGCGAGGGCGACTCGCCGGCGACGGGCGCCACCTTTGAACTGGAACAAGCGGTTGCCGCCAGTGAAGCCGACCTGCGCGATTGGCTGGTGAATGCCGGCATGAGCCAGGAACGTCGCATTCTGCGACTGCCCATTGGCGGGTTGACGTGGCATTATCCGTCGCTGGACATTCTGCAATTGGAATTCGTCCTGCCGGCCGGATGCTTCGCCACTGTCTTGGTGCGCGAGCTTGTTGATCTGGTGCCGGTGGGGCAGACGGACAACCCATGCGTATTCTGATATCAAACGATGACGGTGCCACCGCACCCGGTCTTGCCGCGCTCTATGCTGCGCTGCAGGATTATGCCGAGTGCGTGGTGGTTGCCCCCGACCAGGACAAGAGCGGCGCCAGCAGTTCGCTGACGCTCGACCGTCCGTTGCACCCGCAGGTGCTGGCCAACGGCTTTATCAGCGTGAACGGCACCCCCACCGACTGCGTGCACCTGGCAATCAACAGCTTGTTGGAGCAGGAGCCGGACATTGTGGTGTCGGGCATCAACCTCGGTGCCAACCTGGGCGATGACGTGCTGTATTCCGGTACCGTGGCGGCGGCCCTCGAAGGGCGCTTCCTGGGGCGCACCGCGTTCGCGTTTTCGTTTGCTTCGCGCCAATTGGATAACCTGCCGACCGCCGCGTATTTCGCGCGCAAGCTGGTGGAGGCCCATGGCTCCCTGAACCTGCCACCGCGCACGGTGCTCAACGTCAATATTCCCAACTTGCCCCTCGACCATATTCGCGGCATCCAGCTCACGCGCCTGGGCCATCGCGCCCGCGCGAAGCCGCCGATGAAGGTGGTCGACCCGCGCGGCAAGGAGGGTTATTGGATCGCTGCGGCGGGCGATGCTGAAGACGGCGGCCCGGGCACGGACTTTCATGCGGTGATGCAAGGTTATGTTTCGATTACCCCGTTGCAACTTGATCGCACCTTCAGTGATGCCTTCAGTAGTCTCGATGGATGGCTGGAGGACCTGCGCTGATGGCTCGTGAAAAAGACGACCTGCTGCGCCGGGGTATCGGGATGACCTCCCAGCGTACCCGCGAGCGTTTGATCCAGCGCCTGTACGAAGAAGGCTTGTCCAACGCCCAGGTGCTGGAAGTGATCCGGCGTACGCCTCGGCATCTGTTTGTCGATGAAGCCCTGGCGCACCGCGCCTATGAAGACACGGCATTGCCGATCGGCCATAACCAGACCATCTCCCAGCCCTACATGGTTGCGCGCATGAGCGAGCTGCTGCTGGCGGCGGGGCCGTTGGACAAGGTTCTGGAAATCGGCACCGGCTCCGGTTACCAGACGGCCGTGCTGGCGCAACTGGTGGAGCGGGTGTTCTCGGTGGAGCGCATCAAGGTGCTGCAAGACCGCGCCAAGGAACGCCTGGTGGAGTTGAACCTGCGCAATGTGGTGTTCCGCTGGGGCGATGGCTGGGAAGGCTGGCCGGCGCTTGCGCCCTACAACGGCATCATCGTTACGGCGGTGGCCACTGATGTCCCGCAGGCATTGCTCGATCAATTGGCGCCCGGCGGCCGGCTGGTCATCCCGGTGGGTTCCGGCGAAGTGCAACAATTGATGCTCATTATCCGTGAGGACGACGGGTTTTCCCGGCACGTGCTGGGGGCGGTGCGCTTTGTGCCGTTGCTTAACGGCCCGCTGGCCTGATCATTTGTGCACCCGCAGTGAATTCTGCCAGTGAGGATGTGTCTTACGGCGGGGTCTATCGAGTCAACATGATTCGCGGCGTACTTGAATACGATGAATTTTTCGTTTCAGTCGTGTGCCGGTAAAAACCCAATGCCCAGTTATACTTGCGTCATATTTCAAGCCTGATACAGGCGTTCATGTTCAGCCACCACAAAGGGAGCGGCGGGTGAGTCTCACAGGTCTTGCGCAGCGTATGAGTAAAACAAGCTTTCAGCGACTGGTGCTTGGCCTTGTCTTGAGTTCCCTGTTGGCGGCGTGCTCCAGCTCGCCAAGCAGCGGCGCACGGGTGGTTGACCGCAATAGCGCGGCCCCGCAGAAGCCAACGGTCACCACCGGGCAATATGTGGTGCGCAAGGGCGATACGATGTTCTCCATCGCCTTCCGTTATGGCTGGGACTACAAGGCCCTTGCAGCGCGTAACAATATTCCGGTGCCTTACACCATCCACCCGGGTCAGACCATTCGCTTCGACGGGCGCACCGGTTCAACGCCTACGACAGTTGTGACAAACACCGGTTCTTCGCCTTCGTCTTCGAGCCGAACCACCATCATTACCCGGCCTGCAGGCACCGCTGCGCCTACTGCTGCGAGCAAGCCGGCAGCCGCGCCGCTGCCACCTGCAGGGCCTGCGCCGACCGGTTGGGGGTGGCCTTCAAACGGGGTGTTGATTGGAAAATTCTCTTCAAACGGTAGTTTGAATAAAGGCATTGATATCGCCGGGGATTTGGGACAGCCTGTTTTAGCTGCGTCTGATGGGACAGTGGTGTACGCCGGGAGTGGTTTACGGGGCTACGGCGAGCTGGTCATCATCAAACACAGCGATACCTACGTCAGTGCCTACGGTCACAACCGTAGACTGTTGGTTCGGGAGGGGCAGCAGGTCAAAGTCGGACAGACAATTGCCGAAATGGGGTCAACTGGTACGGACCGGGTGAAACTGCACTTTGAGATTCGCCGCCAAGGGAAACCTGTAGATCCGCTGCAATTCCTACCCCGTCGTTGATGTGTTGCACAGCCTGTTCCTAGCGTAGAAGGAACAGGCTCCAGCGTTGCCAGGGATAAAGGCGTCGCTTGAGCTTGAGGTCGAACTCACCAAAGGACTATAACAATGGCTCTCAGTAAAGAAGCGCCGGAGTTTGACATCGACGATGAGGTTCTCCTTATGGAGACCGACATCGCTACGGAATCGATGTCGAATGAGGGACCTGCTGTACCTTCAGTTCGCACCAAATCCAAGAACTCCACCGCGTTAAAGCAACACAAATACATTGATTACACGCGGGCGCTTGATGCGACCCAGCTGTACCTCAATGAAATCGGCTTTTCCCCTCTGCTTACCCCCGAAGAAGAAGTCCATTTTGCGCGTTTGTCGCAAAAGGGTGATCCGGCTGGGCGCAAACGCATGATTGAAAGCAACCTGCGCCTGGTGGTGAAAATCGCTCGACGCTACGTCAATCGCGGGCTGTCGCTGCTGGACCTGATCGAGGAGGGCAACCTGGGCTTGATCCGGGCGGTGGAGAAGTTCGATCCGGAGCGGGGTTTCCGCTTTTCTACCTATGCCACCTGGTGGATACGCCAGACGATTGAACGGGCGATCATGAATCAAACCCGTACGATCCGGCTGCCGATCCATGTGGTCAAGGAGCTCAACGTCTACCTGCGGGCAGCGCGCGAGCTGACACAAAAACTCGATCATGAACCTTCGCCCGAAGAAATCGCCAACCTGCTGGAAAAACCGGTAGGGGAGGTCAAGCGCATGCTTGGTCTTAACGAGCGGGTGTCTTCGGTTGACGTCTCGCTGGGTCCGGATTCGGATAAAACCCTGTTGGACACCCTGACGGATGATCGTCCTACAGATCCCTGTGAGCTGTTGCAGGACGATGATCTTTCCCAAAGCATTGACCAGTGGCTGTCGGAGCTCACGGACAAGCAGCGTGAGGTGGTGATTCGCCGCTTCGGCCTGCGTGGCCATGAGAGCAGTACCCTGGAGGATGTAGGCCTGGAGATCGGCCTGACCCGTGAGCGGGTGCGGCAGATCCAGGTAGAAGGGCTCAAGCGCTTGCGTGAGATCCTGGAGAAGAATGGCTTGTCGAGTGAGTCGTTGTTTCAGTAACAATATGGCATGAGATGTGGGAGTGGGCTTGTGTGGGAGCTGGCTTGCCTGCGATAGCGTCGCCTCGGTTCAGCAGGACCGAGGTGCCAGCATCGCAGGCAAGCCAGCTCCCACCTATGTCGGCTCTCACATTTTTATGCTTGGCATTCCGTTGGCGTAAAGCTAAACACCAGGCATAAAAAAACCCCGCTTTTAAGGGCGGGGTTTTTTCGACTAAGTCAGTACAAGTTAGATAACTTGAACTTCTTCAGCTTGCATGCCTTTCTGACCGCGGGTAGCGATGAAAGAAACCTGTTGGCCTTCTTTCAGGCTTTTGAAGCCGTCGGATTGGATAGCTTTGAAGTGAACGAACAGGTCGTCACCGGATTGTGGAGTGATGAAGCCGAAGCCTTTTTCATCGTTGAACCACTTAACGGTACCAGTTTGGCGATTAGACATGGTGTAACTCCTTGAACAAAGTTAACTGCGACTCAGGAAAAGCCCTGGCCGAGACTGAGTGCAAAGAGCAGGAAAAATTCTTGGAGATGGTTGGATCGAAATTCAACATATCGTGTAGAGATTCTCAGTGACACAAGCAACACAGTGACGTCACCTTAACCGTTTTTCCGGGATGTGCCAATGGTATTTCCGAAGGTTTCTCTATTTTCGTGACTGGCGGTGGTATTTACAGTCGCCCGCAGCGGCCGCCTGGCCCCGGCCCCGCTGGCTGCGGCTTATAGAGGCGGGCGCATTCGTCAGGCATTCATCAACAAAAGCCCCAGGCCCTTTGAACCACAACGCCGGCCCCGGTAAGATGCCCAACAGAATTTTTCCACCTCGCTATTCAGGACACCCGCCATGAGCATCAAATCGGACAAGTGGATTCGCCGCATGGCGCAAGAGCACGGCATGATCGAGCCCTTCGTTGAGCGCCAGATTCGTGGTGAAGGCGACGATCGGGTGATTTCCTACGGGGTTTCCAGCTACGGCTACGATGTGCGCTGTGCCGACGAATTCAAGGTGTTCACCAATATCAACTCGGCGATCGTCGACCCGAAGAACTTCGACGAGAAAAGCTTCGTCGACGTAAAGAGTGACGTGTGCATCATCCCGCCAAACTCCTTCGCTCTGGCGCGTACCGTGGAGTTCTTCCGCATCCCTCGCGACGTGCTGACCATCTGCCTGGGTAAAAGCACCTACGCGCGCTGCGGCATCATCGTCAACGTGACGCCGCTCGAGCCGGAGTGGGAAGGCCACGTGACCCTGGAATTCTCCAACACCACCACCTTGCCGGCGAAAATCTACGCCAATGAAGGTGTGGCACAGATGCTGTTCCTGCAGTCCGACGAGGCCTGTGAAGTGTCCTACAAAGACCGCGCCGGCAAGTACCAGGGCCAGCGCGGCGTCACCCTCCCACGCGCTTGATCGAAAGGTCCTACACGTCAAGGGAATTAGTCTGCGGAAAGTGACTCTATTGGGTGTACTGCCTCGGCGCGTGCAAAACGCGCCGGGCCACGCTTGAGGAGTACTTTATGAAGATCGACCCGCGAATCAGCGCCGAACTTGCCCGGCTTGAACCCAACCAGATTGGCGTTCTGGCCTGGTCCCTGATGGCCGACCCCGCTTATGCGGGCGGCATCCCCGGCCAACCCGATGAAGACTACCCACAGCCCACCGAGCCCGGTGTGCCAACCATCCCTGATGAGCCGCCACCCGCGCCAGTCGCCTGACTTGGCAGGGTAGGCTCAGGTCAGTCCCTCACCGGACTGGCCAGACTTCCTGATCGCCGATCACAAAGATCTGGTGGTCAGTCTCCTGTTCCACTGCATAGCCTCCAGTAAAGGCCCCAAACGCCGGCAGCAAGCTGACCCGCGTTCCAATCTGGAAGCATGGCAGGCGCAAACGCTGCCGTCCCCTGCCGCGCAGGTGGTACACCGGGTGTACATGCCCTGCCAGCACGTGGTGGCTGGGATGGGCGTCGGGTTCGTGTTGCAGGGCGAAAGGGCCCAGCAGAAGAGGCTCCGGCACCACCTCAATGTTCAAGTCCGCCGGCGGGTCGCCTGCGCGTTTGTCGTGATTGCCGCGAATCAAGGTCATGGGCAGTATGGGATGCCGCGCGCGCCAGCCGCGCAAGGCGCTCAGCGTGCCACTCGCGTGAGAGCCAGGGCCGTGCAGGAAATCGCCGAGAAAGATCACCTGCGCGCATGGCAGAGCGGTTATCAGCCGCTCCAGCCGTTGCAGGTTCTCGGTGGTAGTGCCCTGCGGCACCGGCTGCCCCAAACTGCGATAGGCTGACGCCTTGCCAAAATGCGCATCGGCGATCAGCAGGCACTGGCGCGCCGGCCAATACACGGCCTTGTCCGCCATCAGCCACAGCTCTTCGCCCTCAAGTGTCAGTGTGCAATGCATCAGCGCTTCCCGTTATCCGCGACTTTTTCCAGATCCTTGACCATCCGCGCAATGCGCTCCGAGAGCTTCTCCGAACTCATGCTCTCGCGCATCCGTTCCACCAGCAGGGGGAAGGCCAGCGGCGTAGGCCGTTCGATCCGGTGCAGGTCCAGTTTCAGCGCCGCCAGATGACGCAGAGTCTGTTCCAGCCGACGAATATCCAACTCATCACGCAGGACTTCTTCCCCGGCCTGGGTCAGCAACAGGTTCTGCGGGTCATATTGCTTGAACACCTCGAAGAACAACCCACTGGACGCCTGCACCTGGCGCGTGCTTTTTGGCGCACCGGGGTAACCGGCGAACACCAGCCCGGCGATCCGCGCAATCTCGCGAAAGCGCCGCAGGGCCAGCTCCCCGGCGTTCAAGCTGGCGATCACATCTTCGAGCAAATGCTCTGGACTCAGCAGCGCCTCATTCAATAAATCCGGCCAATTCACCGGCGTGGCGCTCAACAGCTCCAGGCCGTAATCATTCACTGCAATCGAAAAGGTCACAGGCTGACGCTGGCTGACCCTCCACGCCAGTAAGCTCGCCAGCCCCAGGTGCACCTGGCGCCCGGCAAACGGATACAAAAACAGGTGCCACCCCTCCCGCGACTTTAAATCTTCGGCCAGCAAATGCTCGCGCGTCGGCAGGCCCGACCAGCGCAACTGCGTCTGCAGCAAGGGTTGCACCGCCCGCATCTCCGGGCCGTCGTAATGCCCGTGGGCCGCAGCATCGAAGCGCTCCACCACGGCTTGCGCCAACTCATTGGAAAGTGGCATACGCCCGCCATTCCAGCGCGGCACGGCGGCTTTTTTGGCTGTGCTGCGGCGTACATAGGCGGTCATGTTTTCTACCCGCACCAGCTCCAGCAAGCGCCCGGCAAACAAAAAACCGTCACCGGGTTTGAGTCGTGCAATAAAGCCTTCCTCGACACTGCCCAGGTTCTTGCCGCCGCCGCCCTTGCTCCAGAATTTCAGCTGGATGCTCGCGTCGCTGACAATAGTCCCCACACTCATGCGATGGCGGCGCGCCAGCCGGGCATCGGGGACGCGCCAGATGCCGTGCTCATCCGGCTCCACGCGGCGGTAATCCGGGTAAGCGGTCAGCGACAGGCCACCATGGCGCACAAACCCCAGCGCCCAGGCCCAATCGGCTTCGTTCAGGTCGCGATAGGCCCAGGCCCCGCGAACTTCCGCCAGCAAGGCGTCCGGGGTAAAGCCGCCGCCAAGGGCCATGCTCACCAGGTGTTGTACGAGCACATCCAACGGTTTGTAAGGCGATTCCCGCGCTTCAATGCGCCGCTGGGCAATTGCATCCTGCGCTGCGGCGGCTTCCACCAGCTCCAGGCTGTGGGTCGGCACCAGCGTGACCCGTGACGGTCGCCCCGGCGCATGCCCCGAGCGCCCGGCACGCTGCATCAGGCGCGCCACGCCTTTGGCCGAGCCGATCTGCAACACTCGCTCCACCGGGAGAAAGTCCACCCCCAGGTCCAGGCTCGAGGTGCACACCACGGCCTTGAGCTGGCCGTCTTTCAGCGCCCGCTCCACCCAGTCGCGGGTTTCCCGGGACAGTGAGCCGTGATGCAGCGCAATCAGACCGGCCCAGTCCGGACGGGCCTCCAGGATGGCCTGATACCAGATCTCCGACTGCGCCCGCGTATTGGTAAACACCAGGCAACTGCTGCTCGAGTCGACCTCGGCCACCACTTGCGGCAACATCTTCAAACCGATATGCCCGGCCCAGGGAAACCGCTCGGCGACAGGCGGCAGCAGGGTGTCGACTTTCAACTCTTTAGCCGTTTGCCCCTGCACATTGATCCCGCCGCCCTGTGGGACCAGTACCTCCAAGGCGTGGGACTGGTTACCCAGAGTTGCCGAAATGCCCCACACCATCAACTCCGGATGCCAGCGGCGCAGTCGCGCCAACGCCAGTTGCAGCTGCACCCCGCGTTTGTTGCCGATCAGTTCATGCCACTCGTCCACCACCACCATGCGCAGGTGTTCCAGGCTCACCTCGCTGTCGGCGCGCGCGAGCATCAGGGTCAGGCTTTCCGGGGTGGTGATCAGCGCGGTGGGCTGGCGTCGGGTCTGGCGGGCGCGCTCGCTGCTGCTGGTGTCGCCGGTGCGCAGCCCGACACTCCAGGGAATCTGCAACGCTTCAAGCGGGGCCTCAAGGGCGCGGGCGGTGTCGGCGGCCAATGCGCGCATCGGCGTGATCCACAGCACGGTCAACGGCTCAGGCGGTGCTTTGCGTTTGCCGGTGGCGGGCGGGCGGGTGATGGCGAAGCGATTCAGGGCGGCAAACCACAGGGCATAGGTTTTACCGGCGCCGGTGCTGGCGTGCAGCAGGCCCGACTGGCCTGCCTTGACCGCCGCCCACACGTCTTTCTGAAAGGCGAACGGCTTCCAGCCCCTGGTGGCAAACCATTGTTTGGCGAAGTCGACGGGTTTTGCCATGCGGCAGCGAACGCTCTGGAGGGCCTATTCCACAGACCCTCCAGGCGTCGCAAAGGTTTACTTCAAATTGCCGCTCAGGAATTGCTGCAGCCGCTCGCTCTTCGGGTTGCCCAGCACATCCGCCGGCGCGCCTTGCTCTTCCACCAGGCCCTTGTGCAGGAACAGCACCTGGCTCGAGACCTTGCGCGCAAAGCTCATCTCGTGGGTCACCATGATCATGGTGCGGCCTTCCTCGGCCAGGCCCTGGATTACTTTCAACACTTCACCCACCAGCTCCGGGTCGAGGGCTGAGGTGGGTTCGTCGAACAGCATCACCTCCGGCTCCATCGCCAGGGCGCGGGCGATCGCTACACGCTGCTGCTGGCCGCCGGACAGGAACGCCGGGTATTGATCGGCCACGCGCGCCGGCAGGCCCACCTTGTCCAGGTAGCGGCGGGCGCGGTCTTCGGCGTCCTTCTTGCTGCAGCCCAGCACCCGGCGCGGGGCCATGGTGATGTTTTCCAGCACGCTCATGTGGCTCCACAGGTTGAAATGCTGGAACACCATCGCCAGCCGCGTGCGCAGGCGTTGCAACTCGGCGTCGTCGGCCACGCGCATGCCGTGGCGGTCGCTGACCATGCGGATGGGCTGGCCATCGAGGGTCATGGCGCCGTCATTCGGGGTTTCCAGAAAGTTGATGCAGCGCAAAAAGGTACTTTTACCCGAGCCGCTGGCGCCGATCAGGCTGATCACGTCACCGGTCCTGGCCTTGAGCGACACACCTTTGAGCACTTCATTGTCGCCATAGCTTTTATGCAGGCCTTCAACGGTCAATTTGTACATGGGGCATGCATCCTCAAGGCGAAAGTAGATAGCCGCTACGGTAGGCCTCGGTACCGGCGACATGGCCGATGACCATCCCCGCAGTGGCCATGCGGCGTAGCGAACGGGCGTACAGCAGGCCGGCCTTCCGGCAGTGCACAGGCGTTACGCGGTCAGTAATCGGGTCGATGATTTCAGCGACCAGTTGCCCGGCTTCGAGGTATTCCCCCGGCAGGGCGCTGAACACCAGCAGACCGCCGACCGGTGTCGCCACCGGCTCGACGCCTGCCAGCGGGGTCGCGGGGTAGGGCAGGTCGGGCAGCGGCGCGGCCTCGCCTTCGATCGCGCCGAAGTGGATCAGGTAATCGATGATCGCCTGGCAGTCGAGGCTGGCCAGGCCATGGTTGACGTCGCCCTGGCCGCGCAGCTCAACGGTCACCGAAAAGCTGCCCATGGGAATCGGGAAGCGCTCGGCAAAACGTTGCTGCAATTGCCACCACACCAGGGTGAAACACTCATCGAAGGACTGCCCGCCCGAGTCGGTGGCCAGCAAATTCGCCTCCGAGCCGATGTAGCGCGCCAGCGGCTCTACCTGCGGCCAGGCTTCGGGCGTGGTGTACAGGTGCGCCACGGCTTCGAAGTCGCAATGCAGGTCCAGCACCATGTCGGCATCGCAGGCCAGGCGTTGCAGCACCAGGCGCTGGGATTGCAGCTGAGTCTCGGCGGCGTGCGCGGCCAGGGCGTTGCTCAGCGCAGTGCGGATCAGTTCGACGTTGTGCTGCGGGTCATCCCCGAGCAAATCCTCGACCTGGTTGCCCACGGTTTCACTGAGGTCGACAAACAGGCGATTGAAGTTCTGCCCGCTTTCCAGCTCGTAGCGGCCCAGCGGGATATCCATCAACACCTGTTCCAGACCCACCGGGTTGGCGATGGGCACCAGCACGATCTCGCTGCGCAGGCGCCCGGCGGCCGCCAACTTCGCCAACTGGACCTTGAGGTGCCAGGCCACCAGCATGCCCGGTAGCTCATCGGCATGCAGCGACGCCTGGATGTAAACCTTGCCTTCGGCCTGCTGCGGGCCGAAGTGGAAGCTGTGAATCTGCCGCGCCGTACCTGGCACCGGCGCGATCAGATCATGTACCTGATGACGCATGAAGGCTCCTTAATGGCTCGGCCCGAGAAAGGCCAGCCAGCGGCGCTCCGCCAGCCGAAACAGACCGACCAGGGCAAAGGTCACGGTCAGGTAGATCAGCGCGGCGATGCCGAACGATTGAAAGGTCATGAACGTAGCCGAGTTGGCGTCCCGCGCCACTTTGAGGATGTCGGGGATCGTCGCGGTAAACGCCACCGTGGTCGAGTGCAGCATCAGGATCACTTCATTGCTGTAGTACGGCAACGAACGGCGCAACGCCGACGGCATGATCACATAGGCGTAGAGCTTCCAGCCGCTCAAGCCGTAGGCCTTGGCTGCTTCGACTTCGCCGTGGGCCATGCTGCGGATCGAACCGGCGAAAATCTCCGTGGTGTAGGCGCAGGTGTTGAGGGCGAAGGCCAGGATGGTGCAGTTCATCGCGTCGCGAAAGAACGCATCCAGCACCGGCTGCGCGCGCACGGCGGCAATGCTGTAAATGCCGGTGTAGCAAATCAGCAGTTGGATATAGAGCGGCGTGCCACGAAACAGGTAGGTATAGAACTGCACCGGCCAGCGCACCAGGCGGTTGCGCGACACACGGGCGATGGACAGCGGGATCGACACCAGAAAACCAATCACCAGGGACGCGCTGAGCAACCACATGGTCATCGCCAGGCCGGTAATGTGCTGGCCGTCGCTATAAAGGAAGGGGCGCCAGTATTCCTGCAAGAGTTCGATCATCGCACTGCCTCCCGGGACCCTGCGGAGTAGCGACGTTCAAGACGGCGCAGGACAAAGTTGGACGCGCTGGTGATCAACAGGTAGATCAGCGCGGCGAGCACCAGGAAATAGAACAGTTGGTAGGTGCTCTTGCCGGCATCCTGGGCGGCCTTGACCAGGTCCGCCAGGCCGATGATCGACACCAGCGCGGTGGCCTTGAGCATCACCATCCAGTTATTGCCGATGCCTGGCAGGGCAAAACGCATCATTTGCGGGAAGGTCACGTAGCGAAACCGCTGCCCGCGCTTCAGCCCATAGGCTGTGGCGGCTTCCAACTGGCCACGCGGTACGGCGAGGATCGCGCCGCGAAACGTCTCGGTGAAATAGGCACCGTAGATAAAGCCCAGGGTAATCACCCCAGCGCTGAATGGGTCGATCTCGATGTATTCCCATTCCATGAAGTCGGTCAGGCCGGTGAGCCAGGTTTGCAGGCTGTAGAAAATCAGCAGCATCAGCACTAGGTCAGGTACACCGCGAATCAGCGTGGTGTAGAGCTGGGCGGGAATGCGCAGGAAGGGCAGGCTGGAGAGTTTGGCGCTGGCACCGAGCAGGCCCAGCAATACGCTGACGGCCAGGGACAGCACCGACAACTTGATGGTCATCCAGGTGCCTTGCAGCAACAGCGGGCCGAAACCCTTCAAACTGAGCGCGCTCAGCCCGAGGGTTTGCAACAGTTCTTCGAACATAAATCAGGACCTATGGCGATAAAAAAGCGCCCCCTCAGAGAAGGGGCGCCTCGGGCATTACTTGCCGCTGTACAGGTTCAGATCGCCAAAGTGTTTCTTCTGGATAGTGGCGTAGGTGCCATCATCGTGTAACGCTTTGATACCTTTATCCAAAAGCGCCTTCAGCTCAGTGTTACCTTTTTTGATACCGATGGCGGTTTTCGAGGGCAGCAATGGGTCGTCAATAGCGGCGCTGACTTCATAGCCGGCACCGGCTGGCGACTTCAAAAAGCCCAGTTCCGCTTGCAGCATGTCCTGCACGGAAGCGTCGAGACGGCCGGAGGTCAGGTCAGCATAAACCTGGTCCTGGTTGGCGTAGGCCTTGGTGGTTACACCGGCTTTATCCAGTACGGCCTTGGCGTAGGCTTCCTGGATAGTGCCTTGCTCGTAGCCCACAGATTTGCCCTTGAGCGACTCTGGCGTCGAGTAACCTGCGCCTTTCTTGAACACCAGCGAGGTAGGGCCGGAGAACAGCTCGTTGGAGAAGTCGATGGCCTTCTCACGCACCGGGGTCACGGTCATGGACGAAATCACGCCGTCGAATTTGTTGGCTTTCAGGCCTGGAATCATGCCGTCGAAGTCACTTTCAACCCACTTGCACTTCACTTTCAGCTCGGCGCAGATCGCATTGCCCAGGTCGATATCGAAGCCCACCAGGCTGCCGTCGGCCGCTTTGGATTCAAACGGCGCGTAGGACGGATCGACACCAAAACGCAGTTCCTTGTATTCCTTGGCCGTGGCTACACCTGCAGCCATGCACAGAGCCAGTGCAGAAAGGGTCAATAATGCTTTTTTCATTAGGTAATCCCTGGAAACCAAGATAAGCGCTTGTGGCGCGTTTAGGACTGTTACTGAACGGTGTCAGACGGAACACAAGTAGCAATTTCTGCACCATAGTTCCGAATGAGCGTTTTAAAAGGTGGGATAGAGGTGTTGTGAGTGTAGGAGATGCCCGAAAATGGGCGTTGAAAAATCACTGCACTATTTCGGATCATGCGCAGGACAAAAAATGTGGGAGCCAGCTCCCACAGGGTTTTGTGTTCAGGTCAGGAGGTCTTGCAGTGTTCCCAGGTTGTCGGCCTCTTCCACTGCCTTATCCTGCCGCCAGCGCAGCATCCGTGGAAACCGCACCGCAATCCCGCTCTTGTGGCGCTTGGACAGGGCAATCCCTTCAAAGCCCAGCTCAAACACCATGCTCGGCGTGACGCTGCTGACCGGGCCGAATTTTTCCACGGTGGTTTTGCGTACGATCGCGTCGACCTTGCGCATTTCTTCGTCGGTCAGGCCTGAGTAGGCCTTGGCGAAGGGCACCAGCGTGCGTTCGGTGCCGGGTGGGCCATCCCACACCGCGAAGGTGTAGTCGCTGTACAGGCTGGCGCGGCGACCATGGCCGCGCTGGGCATAGATCAGCACTGCGTCGACACTGAACGGGTCGACTTTCCACTTCCACCACACGCCCATGTCCTTGGTGCGGCCCACGCCGTACAGGCCCTCACGCGCCTTGAGCATCATGCCTTCCACGCCGAGCTGGCGGGAGGCTTCGCGTTGCTGCGCGAGGTCGGCCCAGCTCGTACCCGTCAGCGACGGAGAGGGCAGCAGTACGGGCTGGTTGCACTGGGCAATCACCTGCTCAAGCTGCGCGCGGCGTTCGGCCTGGGTATGGTTGCGCCAGTCGTCGCCCTGATACTCCAGCAGGTCGTAGGCCAGAACCGCGACCGGTGCATCCTCAAGCACCTTTTTGCTCAAGGTCTTGCGGCCGATGCGTTGTTGCAGCAGGGCGAAAGGCTGCACGGCGTCTTTCCAGACCACGATTTCGCCGTCGATCACCGTGCCATCGGGCAGGCCGCTGACCAGGCTGTGCAGTTCGGGGAAACGTTCGGTTACCAACTCTTCGCCACGCGACCAGATCCACAGCCGACCCTCGCGCTTGACCAGTTGCGCGCGAATACCGCCCCACTTCCATTCCACCTGCCAGTCGGCGGGGGAGCCGAGCAGCGCGTCGAATTGCTCCACCGGCTGCGACAACCCATGCGCCAGAAAAAACGGATACGGCTGTCCGCCGCGTTGCGCGTGTTCGTCGGACGATTCGGCGGCAATCAGCTTGAGGTAGCCTTCGGGCGTAGGGCGGTTGGACAGGTCGGTGTAGCCCACCAGGCGTTGCGCCACGCGCTTGCTGTCGAGGTCGGCCATCGCGGCGAGGGCGCGAGTGACCAGCAGTTTGGACACACCGACGCGAAAACTGCCGGTGATCAACTTGATGCAGACCATCAGGCTCGGCTGATCCAGTTGGCCCCACAGCGCGGGCAGGCGTTCGGCGAGTTCCAAGGGCGGCAAACCGCGCAAGGGCAACAGCTTTTCTTCGAGCCACACCGCCAAACCATCTTCCGAGGTGTAGGTGGATTCGGGTAACAGCAGGGAAATGGTTTCCGCCAAATCACCGACCGACTGGTAGCTTTCTTCGAACAGCCACGGCTCAATGCCCGAGGCTTCGGTGGCCATGTCCCGCAGCAACCGCGTGGGCACCAACTGACGCGGCCGCCCGCCGGAGAGGAAATACACGGCCCACGCGGCGTCTTGCGGTGGAGCCTGAAGGAAGTACGCTTGCAGCGCCGCCAGCTTGGCATTGCTTGAAGTGGTGGCATCGAGGTTGGCGTACAGCTCGGCGAAGGCTTTCATGCGCTGGCCTCTTCTTCGTCATCGCCGTATTCGGTGGTGAAGCCCTGGGCATCCAGGCCTTTTTCCCGCAGGTGACGCACCAATACGCCTACAGAGCCGTGGGTGACCATCACCCGTTCGGCGCCGGTCTGTTCGATGGCCCACAGCAAGCCGGGCCAGTCGGCGTGGTCGGACAGCACGAAGCCGCGGTCCACCCCGCGCCGCCGCCGTGTGCCGCGCAGGCGCATCCAGCCGCTGGCAAACGCATCGCTGTACTCGCCGAAGCGCTTGATCCAGCTGCTGCCCCCGGCAGAGGGCGGGGCGATGATCAAGGCCTGGCGCAGCAGCGGGTCGGTCTTTTTGAAGTCACCGGCGTACAGGGTTTCCGGGATGTAGATGCCGGCCTCGCGGTACACCCGGTTCAATGGCTCGACTGCACCGTGGCTGAGGATCGGCCCGATGCTGGCGTCGATGCCATGCAGGATGCGTTGGGCCTTGCCGAAGGAATAACAGAACAACACGCTGGCCTTACCGGCGGCGATATTTGCCTGCCACCACTGGTTGATCCCGGCAAAAATCTGCGCCTGGGGCTGCCAGCGGTAGATCGGCAGGCCGAAGGTGGATTCGGTGATAAAGGTGTGGCAACGCACCGGTTCGAAAGGCGCGCAGGTGCCATCGGGTTCGACTTTGTAGTCGCCGGACGCCACCCAGACTTCGCCCTGGTATTCCAGGCGCACCTGGGCGGAACCGAGCACATGCCCGGCGGGGTGAAAACTCAGCGTGACGCCGTGGTGCACGAGTTTTTCGCCGTAGGCCAGGGTTTGCAGGTTGATGTCCTGGCCCAGGCGCGAGCGCAGGATGCCTTCGCCGGGGGCTGCCGCCAGGTAGTGCTGGTTGCCGGTGCGGGCATGGTCGCCGTGGGCGTGAGTGATGACCGAGCGTTCCACCGGGCGCCACGGGTCGATGTAGAAATCACCAGCGGGGCAGTAGAGGCCTTCGGGCCGGGCGATGACAAGGTCCATAAACGTGCCGGGGCAGTGGGCTTATCAGGTATGAGGCGGGGCGCAGCGCAGAAGTTCTATCGGAATGCATGCAGTTCAAATGTGTGTGGGCTTGTGTGGGAGCCGGGCTTGCCCGCGATGCAGGCACCTCCGTGTGTCAGGCACACCGAGGTGATGCTATCGCAGGCAAGCCAGCTCCCACACAAGCCAGCTCCCACAAGTTTGATCGGTTTCTTCAGGGAGAAACTGATTACTTGCCCGGTGTCAGGGTCAACCGTGCCTTGCCATACACCTTCTCGAAGTTCTGCGGCTGCATCGGGAAGCTCAGGTATTGCGCCTTGAGCGACGGGTCGATGCCATTCGCATAGTTCGGGCTGGCCGGGTTGCCGGACTGGCCGGTGCCACCCTGGCCCATCATCGGTTCCACCTGGCCAAAGTCGACGATCATGCGCAGCGCCGGCACCTGGGTGGTGTTGAAGTCCTGGCCCCAGCTGTAAGGCGCCGGGTTCAAGGTGTTGTGGTCACCACCGCTTGCCAGAGGGCCGCGAATCAGCTGGCCGTTGGCGTTTTTCCAAGTGGTGCTGTGCAGCTTGCCCCACTGCCAGGCCTTGTGATCGGCGCCGAGTTGGCTGTCGCCGGCGGTGATCGCGGCGGCGAGACTGCGCGCGAGGATCGCCGGTTTGTCTTCTTTTTGCGCGGTGCGCACGTCGTCCCAGAAGGGGCTGTCTTCACGGCCCAGCAGGTGGTCGGCCTGGGCGGCGTAGGACAGGCTGGCGTTGCTGACAAAGACTTTCCAGCTGGCGCTGTTTTCCGGGCCGAGTTCGTCGAGGAAAATCTGCCTGGTGCTTTCCTGCAGGAACAGCTCGTAAATCGCCGCGTCGGCGGAGGTCGACACCAGGCGACCGTCGAACGCCATCAAGCGGTTCAGCGCCTCGCGGGCCTTGGCCTGTTCGGCCGCCGGCAGTGCGTCAATCGCCTGTTTCAGCGGCTGGGCCATGCCCGGCGCCTGGAACATGGTCTTGAGTTTGGCGGCAAAGGTCGTGGTCTGGTCGTACTGCATGGCGATCATGCTGCGGCTGTCATGCTTGCCGGCATTCGCCAGTTGCGCGAGGCGCTCGCTGCGCTCCGGCGCGTCCCACGAGTTGGACAGCTGCATGCCATAGCCGCGCGGCGCGGTGCGCTGGTTGGCGGTGCCGATCCAGCCCTGGGCCGGGTCTTGATCGTAGGGGTGCAGCATTGCGTCGGCGTAACCGTCCCAGTCAAAGCGCGTATCCCAGCCCGGCGATGGCAGCAGGCCTTCGCCTTCGCGGCGGTTGGGGAAGCGGCCGGTGACCTGCCAGCCGATGCTGCCGGCGTCGGCAAAGATCATGTTCAAGGCAATCGCGCGGATATTGCGGGTCGCGTCCGAGGCCTTGCCGGCGTTTTGCGCACGGGACAGGTCGAAGAACGCATCCAGGCTCTTGTCGTCCTTGAAGTCGGCGGTCTGCAGCGCCAGGCCAAAACCAGTGGTCAGGGCCTGGCTGCTGTTGAGCAGGGCGCCGTGACGGGTTTCGTACACCACTTCGCGAATCGAGCGTTGGCCTTTGACGAAAAAGGTTTCGTTACGCACCGTCGCCGGTAGCCATTTTCCGTTGTTCTCGTAGTACAAAGCGTTGCCTTGGCGTTTGACCTTTTCCAGGAACAGGTCCTGGGTATCGCCTTTGACGGTGCTCATGCTCCACGCCACGTTGCCGTTGAAGCCGGACAACAGGGTCGGCAAACCGGCAATCGACGCGCCGACGGCCTGGTACTTAGGCGCACGAATCTGCACGTAGCTCCAGGGCGACGGGGCTTGCGGCTGCGCGGCGAGGTCGCCTGCCAGCAAGCTCTTGCCGCTGCGGCTGCGTTGTGGGCCGATCGCCCAGTTGCTCGACGTGGTCACCGCCAGCGCGTTGAGGCTGTTGAGTTGCTGGCTGACCGCGTCCAAGCCGGCCAAGCCGGTGATCTGTCCCAGGTTCACCCCTTTGAGTTTCTCGGCTTCGGCCAGCGGGACCGGCTCATCCGGCGCACTCGGCGTGAGCCAGGCGAGTTTGTCGACGCCGACTTTTTGCGCCAGCACCAGCGAGGCCAGTTCTTCCTGCAGATTGGCTGACTCGCTGAAATTCAGCAGGCAGAACAACAGCGCCGAATCTTCCGGCTTCCAGTACTCGGGCTTGTAGCCGGTCTGGGCCAGGTCCGGCGGCAGCTTGTCGCGGTAGCGGAACAAGTAGGCGTTGACGCCCCGCGCATACACTTCAAAGAAGCGCTTGAGGCGCGGCGACGAGGCGTTATACAGCTCACCGGCGCTTTTTTTCAGGTTGACCGCACGCATGAAACGGTCGACATCCAGCACCTCGGCCCCGGACATTTCCGCCAGGCGGCCCTGGGCCAGCAGGCGCAGGGTGACCATCTGGGTGATGCGGTCGCTGGCGTGCACATAGCCGAGGCTGAACAGCGCGTCATGGAAGGTGTTGCTTTCGATCAACGGCATGCCCTGGGCATTGCGGCGTATCGAAACATTCTGTGCCAAGCCTTTGATCGGCTGTACGCCGGCAACGGGAAGCAGGGTGTCCTGGGTGCTCTGGAGCTGGCAACCGGCCAGGCTTAACGCACTGGCCACTGCCGCGGCAACGCCGAACCGGGGAAGAAAATGTGAGAGGGCTGGCGAGGCCATGGCAAAGCTCCTGCGGGGGGTAGCGTCAGTAAAGGCGCTACGTTAGTGAGCGCGGCGAAACGACGCAAGCAGGAGTTTGGGCAAAAGCATTAGATCTTGAGTCTTGCGCAAATCAATGTGGGAGGGGGCTTGCTCCCGATTGCAGTATGTCAGTCAACAGATCAGTGACAGATACACTGCTATCGGGGTGTAGAACCGTAGACATCGTTTACATCTGAAACCGGGGACATCGTTTACACATTTGAGGCCTGGACGCGGGTCATGCCGCGTCCAAGCCTCCCCAATGGATAATCACACAGGTACAAATCCCAAACATCATCCTCTGCTTCCTTGAGCCCTATTCTTTCCCCAGATAGCGCCTCGCTGATAAATACCAACTTGCCGTTCCACTTGATCGATCCGTCCTGCCTGACGCTCCGAATCTTCATTTCTGCGGGATACTCCACATCGGGCAAGCATCCTGGGTAAAGTCGAGTAGACGGTACATACAAGTCTCCCGGACGTTTCATACCGAGGGCTTCATGAGGGCGTACGTAATTGAACTCATGCCTGAAGTGCTCCAGCAAAAGCTGCTGCTCGACCAGATTTTTCCCTAAGGGCAGCTCAAGCTTCAAACTACGGTGCATTCGCTCATGTCGACCATTCTGGGCGGGTCTTCCCGGCATGGTGCGTTCCGGATAGATGCCCAGACGAATCCACCAAACTGCCAGTGTGGACATTCTTGCCAGACCAGGAGAGGCGAACGGAACCCCGTTGTCCGAACGGATAACTTCCGGCATACCGTACTCCTGAAAGAGTCTCTCAAATGCTTGTTTTACCGGCTGGGTCATGATCTTGGGATGGGCCCTGCACGCCAAAATCAGCCGGGAGGCGTGGTCTGTCACGGTCAAAGGGAAGCACATCTGTGTGTTAAGCATCTTGAATTGACCTTTGTAGTCAGCGCACCACGTCTTGTTAGGTTCGTTAGCCTCTCGCATTTGTGCGTGGGAAGTACTGTGACGTCGCTTGAAGCGGCGCTTGTTGACGAGCCCAAGCCGATCAAGCCATTGGCCTGCTGTACTCGGAGATGGCCAGGCGATGGAGGGATCTTCAAGCCGTAGCAGTTCGAGAAGCTTCTTCGGCCCCCATTTATCGTGAGCCTCCTTCATCGCCACCACACGGGCCAAGATCTCGTCGTCAGTTTTATTTGGGCTGTTGTGAGGTCGCCGGGACAGTTCGGATAGGGACTTTAAATCGCCGTTGTGCCGGGCAATCCACTTGTCGACGGTAGGCCGACTAACGTCAAAGCGGCGTGCCAACTGGCTTTTGGTGTAGTTGCCAGAAAGCCAGTCGGCGACCAGTCTGATTCGTTGATTCATGGGAGACTCTTGGTTCCAGGGCATGATCAGTTACCTCCTGATCATGCGTATTAACCTGTAAACCATGTCCCCGGTTAGAAATGTAAACGATGTCCCCGGTTTGTACCGGGTGTAGCCCCCTCCCACCATTTAATCTTCAGCAGCTGTCAGCACGGTGCAGAGCGTTACTCTGGTGCGTGATCGCGCAAGAACACCAGGTTATCCGGTTTGGACTGCTCCGCATTGAAGCGGTAACCCTGCACGTCGAACTGCTTGAGCTTGGCGGGATCGTTGATGCGTTCTTCGATCACGAAGCGGCTCATCATGCCCCGGGCCTTTTTCGCGTAGAAGCTGATGATCTTGTACTGGCCGTTCTTCAGGTCCTTGAACTCGGTGTTGATGATCCGGGCGTTCAGGGCGTTGCGCTTGACCGCCGAGAAGTACTCGTTGGACGCCAGGTTGAGCAGCACATCGTCGCCTTGTTCGGCCAGGGCTTCATTCAGCCATTCGCTGATGCGCGTGCCCCAGAAGGTGTATAGGTCCTTGCCACGGGCGTTGGCGAGTTTGGTGCCCATTTCCAGGCGGTACGGCATCATCAGGTCCAGCGGGCGCAGCAGGCCGTAGAGGCCCGAGAGCATGCGCAGGTGGTCCTGGGCGTAGCTGAAGTCGGCATCGCTGAAGGTTTCGGCGTTGAGGCCGGTGTAGACGTCGCCCTTGAAGGCCAGCAGGGCCTGTTTGGCGTTTTCCTGGGTGAAGGCGGGGGTCCAGCTGCCGAAGCGGGCGGCGTTGAGGCCACCGATTTTGTCGGAGACGTGCATCAATTCGCTGATTTGCGCCGGGCTCAGTTCGCGTAGTTGTTCGATCAGCTCCTGGGAGTGGTCGAGGTATTGCGGTTGGGTGAAGCGCGGGGTTACTGGCTTGGACTCGAAATCGAGGGTTTTGGCGGGGGAAATCACCATCAGCATGAGGTTGGCTCCTGTAATCGTGGGGGGGATTGTAGGGGGGCTGGAGGTTTGACTCCACCTATGATGGTGATAGAGGGGGGGGGCTGGGGTTTGTGTACATATCCGTTGCTGCGGTAACGGCTGCTTAGGGTTCCGCCCTTACGGCGGGTCACTTTTTGAAAAGCGCAAAAAGTAACCAAAAACGCTTCGCCCCAACACTCGGCACCTCGCCTCCGGCTCGGTGTGCCCTCACTCCGGCTTGAATCCGTGGGCCGCCGCGATGGGCCATCCTTGGCCCAGCGCGGC
>NZ_UTBG01000017.1 GCF_900580675.1 Pseudomonas viridiflava | reverse complement strand
CTGGCTTGGCGGCTGGTTTCGCAGCAGCAGTTTTAACAGCTGGCTTGGCGGCTGGTTTCACACCAGCAGTTTTAGCAGCTGGCTTGGCGGCTGGTTTCGCGGCAGCGGTTTTGGCAGCAGGCTTGGCGCCGGCTTTTTTGGACGGTGCCTTGGCGGCGACAGCCTTGCTCGCCGGCTTTTTCGCAGTGCTGGCTGCGACGGCTTTTGCAGGGGTACGAGCGCCCAATGCCTTAGCAACGGCTTCCTTCACACGACCAACGCCCTGGGCCAGTTTCAGGCTTTCCTGAGCATCTTTTTTGAGTTGGGAAATGTAGGTGCGGGTCTCGGCTTGACGATCCTTGAGGGCGTCGAGCAGGTCCTCGAGTTCTTTGACTGCGTCTTTGGCTTTGGCTTGTGCCTTGGCCTTGCCGGCCGTAGCGGCGCCTTGCAGTTTGGTGCGGGATTTGTGCAGCTTCTCTTGCGCTTTACCGCGTTGTTTTTCCAGCTTGGCGAGCAGTTTTTCTGCATCGGCCAACGCTTGGGAACAGGCGCTTTCCAGATGTTCGAGCAAGCTGCCCGAAAGTTGTTGGAGTAAATGCAACGGGGTATTAACAGGCTTCTGTTTGGCCGACATGGTTTACCTCCTGGCTGACGTGGGTGCGGCTCATACTAGCCCTCTGCTCTTACCGCCGCTAGGGCATGTTGACAGTATCGTTTGCCTTGCGTTGCACCGTACGAAAATTCTTATCGATATAACGAAAATACCCGCCACTTTTTACCCACTCACACTGGCATAATCCGTCGCACTTTCGGCGGGAGAATACCCATGTCGCGTTACCTTTTTCTTGTGCTTGGCCTGGCGATTTCAATGGCCAATGCGAGCGAGCAATCGCCGCGAAACACCACCGACCAGGATCAGCACGACCTCGCTTACAGCCTGGGCGCCAGCCTCGGTGAGCGCTTGCGCCAGGAGGTCCCCGACCTGCAGATCCAGGCCCTGATCGATGGTCTCAAACAGGCTTATCAAGGCAAACCGCTGGCGCTGGATAACACACGCATCGAGCAAATTCTTGCCCAGCACGAAGCAAAGACCGAAGCCGATGCGCAGGCACCGCAGAGCGAAAAAGCACTCGCTGCCGAACAGGCGTTTTTAGCCAAGGAAAAAGCCGCAAAAGGTGTGCGCGAATTGGCAGATGGAATTCTGCTCACGGAACTCACTGCCGGCACTGGCAACAAGCCGGCAGCCAGCGATCAGGTTCAAGTGAAATACGTCGGCCGACTGCCCGACGGCACCGTGTTCGACCAGAGCACGCAGCCGCAGTGGTTTCGTCTGGACAGTGTGATCAGCGGCTGGAGCAGTGCGTTGCAGCAGATGCCGGTGGGCGCTAAATGGCGCCTGGTGATTCCATCGTCCCAGGCCTACGGCGCCGACGGTGCTGGGGAGTTGATCCCGCCGTATACACCATTGGTGTTCGAGATCGAGTTGCTCGGGACACGCCACTGACCCAATAAAAAACGGTGCGCAATGCGCACCGTTTTTTGTACCGCTGTCGGAGGTCAGGCCTGAATAGCAGGCTCTTCCTTGTGTGCGTTGTGCAGCACTTCGATCAGGCAATCTTCCAGCTCAAAACGCTCATGAAGCAAGGCGCCCAATTCTTTGAATTTTTCAGCAACACAATTTCCGGCGTCACACAGGTCGGTGAACGCGAGCAACTTTTCGGTGATTACGTCGATGCGCGGGTAAAGGGTTTCAGCCAAGTCCAGGCCACGCTGATCATCAAAGGCTTCCGCCTCCTTGGTCAGTTGCTCATAGACACCGAAATGACCGGCTGACACGTAGTCCACCAACACACCACAGAAATCCTGCAATGGTTCGCGATTCTCAGCCAGTGCCTCGGGCTTGGCGCCGAGAGCATCAAAGGCCCGAACCAGTTCGTGACGTGCCTTCAACCAGCTGTCGATCAGCTTGTGCACACCACCCCAGCGTTCCTGAGCATTCTGACAACTTTCCAGCATGATGATCTCTCTTCCCTATAGGGGCGCTGCCGCCTGATGCCCGCACAACACTTAAAGGATAAAGCGGCAGCCGGACAAGGCCGCATCTGACAAAAGGTTTCAATAACGCGTGCGGGCCAGATTATGCCCGCATGACTATGGCTTCAAGGTACGCAGGCCAGAAAGTTCATACAAGTGTTTAATCCTGCTTTACAAACCACGCCTGGGGTTCATTGCCCCGTCGGACGTATTCGCTGGCTCAAAAACAACCTTGAAAACTGCATGCTGCCCAGCACCAGCATCCCCACGAAGAACAGCAGGCTCCACTCGGGAAGGCTCAAGTCAAATAGTGTCCAGTTGATTTCCACGCAATCAACAGTGCCTTTGACAGTTGCTTGCAGCGCCTGCCACAGCGACAGATTCTCGATCATGTGGTGCAGGCTGGGCAGGCAGTCGGCCTGATCCGGTGCGGCGTTTTGCAGCAACACCTGGCGCACGGCGGTGATCGCGCCAAGCAACGCACAGCCCATGCTCGCCAGCCCGTACAGATAGGTGACGTTTCGCGTTGGATTGTGGAGAAAAGCCGCCAGGTTGATCAGCATGAAGGCCGCCAGGAAGGCCCGCTGCATCTGGCACAGGAAACAGGGCCGCAGCGACGCACCGAACTCAAGGTAAAAGGACGCGCCCAACGTCAGCGCACCCGCCAGGAACGCAAGGAAAAACAAAGACCGTGAAGGGGCAAAAGACATGCTTTATCCGCACCGCGAAATATAGATCGATACGGTAGAGGAAAGGACTGACCCCTTTCAATACACACCAGAGCAGACGATTCCGCGAAACCGTAAGGACAACCCGTCAGAACGTGGAGGACATCGAACAACCAAGCGTAGGAACATACCTACAAATGCTCTAGCCCGGCTGTTTACGAGACATTTAAGGGCTGGCTATCAGATCCATCTGAGCCAACCCTCGATCCCTTCCTACATCACACCCGCGCAGGAACTGGCAGCGGCGATGCCAGCAAGCGGTTATCCAGCAAACCCAGCCCCTCTTGGAACAGCTGGTTGCTGCGCTCGGTGTCGCCCATTTGGGCCAGCAGGCGTGCCAACTCGGCACAGGCCTCGGGGTTGCGCTGTACTTGCAGGCTGCTCTCCAGGTAGTCCCGCGCCTTCCCCCACAGGCTGTTTTGCAGGCACAGGCGGCCCAACGTCAGCAGCAAGCTGGCATCGCCTGGATGGTCCTTGAGCCAACCCTCGGCAAACTTCAATTGCCGGGCCGGATCACCGCCACGCAGCAGGCCATACAGGCGAATCAAGTGGCTGTCATACCCACGCTTGATCGCACCACGCAGCGCTTCTTCGGCTTTCGCATCAGCGCCCCGCTGACGCAGTTGTTCGGCATACGCGAGGACAAGTTGCGGCTCCTGGCGCTGGGCGGGAGTCAACTGTTGCCAGGCCCGCTCGAGCGACTGCAAGCCTGCTTCGCCCTCCTCTTCACGCTGGGCAGCCAGGCTGAGGTTCTCGCCCCAGGCACGGCGCTCGAGTTCGGCCAGCTCGCTGGCAGGCAGTACTTTGTCTTTGCGCAACTCCGGCAGCAGACGAATCACTGACGACCAGTCACCCCGCTGCTGATGCAGGCGCTGCAGTTGGCGAAGCAATTGGGCGTTGTGAGGATGACGCTCATGCATCGCCTGCAAGGTGATCAACGCACCGTCGGTATCACCGCGGTCCAGTTGCAGCTGTGCATGGCTCAAGGCTACGGCCAGCTCGGCCTGGGGCTGACGCTCAAGGGCGCGCTCCAGCAAGCCGTCGGACTCTTCGTATCGGCCTTGCTCATTGGCGGCACGCGCCGCGCCAAGGTAGTACAGCAATGGCTGGCGCTCGGCTTCGGCGGCACGATGCAAATGGCGTTCGGCGCTGGCCCAGCGACCCTCGGCGAGGTCCATCTGGCCCTGTTCGATCGCGACCTGTACGCGGCGGCTGCGGTTGCGCCGCGACCATGGGTTGACCACACCACCGGAGGCAGTGACCAGCCCAAGCAGTACGCGGATCAGGTAGATCGCCAGCACGATGGCAACTATCGCGACCAAGGTAGCCCACAGGCTCGACTCGTAATGCAGCACATGCGGGTAGGTAATCAGCACGTAGCCGGTGTGTTTCGAAATGCCTACGGCGAGTGCCAGGGCGATCGCGATCGCCAGCACCAGGATCACATAGAAACGCTTCATCGGCTCTACTCCTGCTTCGCCGAGGTGGCCGCTGGCGTGGCCGCCGCCTTGGCTTCGTCGGCAGACAAGTGACGACGCTCCAGGTAGGCCTGCACGGCAGCCAGGCTTGCCGCCAAGTCCGGCGTCACCACCGAAACGGCCTTGGGCTCAAGCTCGGCAATACGCGCGAGCATCGCCTTGCTTTGCGGGTTGTCCTGGTTGAAGTTGTCCTGCAACACGCTGCGTGCTTCGCCGAGCGAACGGCTGTACACCGCCGTCTCGCCATTGAGCGCCGCCCATTGGGCTTGTTCCAGCGCCAGGCTCAGGGCCAGGCGCACCTGGTTCAGGCCTTGCCCCGCCAGCAGCGGACGGATGTTGTCATCCGGGTTGAAGTCGATACGGAAGTAGCGCGAAATCTGCTCCCACCATTGGCGCCAACGACTGTCGGTATCGGTCGTCGGGCGCCCGTCGGAACCCGGCTCGGTCAACTGGTATTCGGGGGCAATGGCCGCCAATTGCACGACCTGGTCACGCAGCGCCGCCAATTGCAGGTAAAGCCCGGTACGGTCCGGCTGCTCAGTGCTGCGCAGCGCGGCAAGGCTCTTGGCCAATTGCTCGCGTGCGGCGTAGGAGCCCGGATCGCTCTGCTCGCGCAGGATTTCGTCGGCGCCCTGGACCAGCGCATGGGCGCTGTTGATATCTTGCAGGGCCGACAGTCGCAGGCTCGCCAGACGAATCAGGTGCTCGGCCTCGGCCAAACGCCAGTCCTGGCGGCTGGCGCCCAGCACGGTTTCCAGGCGCTGGCTCAAGCGCTGCTGATCACCCTGCAGTTGGGCGACCAGACGGCGGCGCTCCTCCAGCTCGTCGGCGGCTGGCAACTGGGCCAGGCGCGCGGCCAGTTGTTGCTGACTTTGCTTGAGGGATTGGGCTTGATCATCGAGGGTCTGCACCTGGCCCAGCTGTTGCTGGCTGCTGGCTTGCAAGGCACGGACCTGCCAGATCCCCCAACCGCCGGCGGCAACACCGGCAACGCCGAGCAGCAGGGCGACGATTGCCAGGCCATTGCCACGGCGCGGCGCGGTGACCGGTGACTCAACCGGCGCATCAAGTGCGGGCTGGGTTTCATCTTTAGGCAAGGCTGTTTCGCTCACGTATCCGTCCTTTGCGTATCAGAGAGTGGGAACGGTATAGCTCCGTATCGCCACTAACAAAGCCGCGGCACTCGCACCGCGACAATCCACAACTTTTTCTGCGCCAGCGGCCCGCGCCATTTCCTGGACTCGCGGGCTCGGCACGAACAACGGCAACTGTGCCACCTGTGGCCAATCGGCGCCGGCCATGGCTTGCAGGTGCAAAAAACCCTGCCCACTGCTGACCACCACGCCGTTCAGGCGTTCCAACTGGATGCGTTGTATCAGAACACCAAGGTCGTACGCCGGAAGAAAACGGCGATACAACTCCAGGTAGTCGACACTAGCACCTCTCTCGCGCAAACGCTCCGCCAGCAGCTCCCGACCGCCCTCGCCCCGCAGGATCAGCACACTGGCATTCGGGCGTTCCACAGCCTCGCGCAACGCGGGCACTTGAAGCAAGGCCTCACTGTCGTCGCCGGCCTGGGGATAGTGAACACGCAGGCCGTGATCGGCCAATACTTGCGCGGTAGCTGCACCCACGCTGAACCATTGCAGCTGCGGCCAGGCTTGATCCAACTGCTGCACCGCAAGGCGTGCAGCCGGCTTGCTCACCACGATCACCGCGCTGTAACGGCCAAGGTTGCGAAACACGGCATGTTGCTCAGGCGTGACGGGCAGCGGCTCAGTGTCCAGCAAGGGTAAGCTGCTGCTGAAAACTCCGGCGTCAGATAATACTGAAGACAGGGCCGCCGATTCCTCGGCAGGCCGCGTCAACAGCAGTCGCCATTCGGTCACTGCGGGCCGGCCTCGCCATAGACTTTTTGCAGAATGGCGCCGGCGCCCTTGTCCAGCAGCGCTTTCGCTACCTGGATACCCAACGCCGTGGCATCACGCTGCGGGCCGCGCACTTCGGCGGTCAGCAGGGTGCCTCCGTCCGGGTCGCCGACCAGGCCACGCAGCCACAGGTTTTCGCCTTCGAGCACGGCGTAACACGCAATCGGCACCTGACAGCCACCGTTGAGGTGTTTGTTCAGGGCGCGCTCGGCCGTGACGCGCACTTCGGTGTCGTGGTGGTCCAGAGGCTCGAGCAGTGCGTGGATTTCACTGTCGGCGGTGCGGCACTCGATGCCTACCGCGCCCTGCCCGCCTGCTGGCAGGCTGTCCTCGACACTGATGGCCGAGGTAATGCGGTCTTCGAAACCCAAACGGATCAAGCCCGCTGCAGCGAGGATGATCGCGTCATATTCGCCGGCATCCAGCTTGGCCAGGCGAGTGTTGACGTTGCCACGCAAAAAACGGATCTGCAGGTCCGGGCGACGGGTCAGCAGTTGCGCCTGGCGACGCAGGCTGGACGTGCCGACGATGCTGCCCAGCGGCAGTTCATCCAGTGAGGCGTAGGTGTTTGAAACAAAGGCATCGCGCGGGTCTTCACGCTCGCAGATGCAATACAGGCCCAGGCCTTCAGGGAAGTCCATGGGCACGTCTTTCATCGAATGCACGGCGATGTCGGCCTGGTTTTCCAGCAGTGCGGTTTCCAGTTCCTTGACGAACAGGCCCTTACCGCCGATTTTCGACAGGGGCGAGTCCAGCAGCTTGTCGCCGCGACTGACCATGGGCACCAGGGTCACCTTGAGGCCAGGGTGGGCCAGCTCGAGGCGGGCTTTGACGTATTCGGCCTGCCACAAGGCCAGGGCACTTTTACGGGTGGCGATGCGGATTTCGCGAGAGGACATGGATCAATCCGTACTGAATAGATACGGCAGATAATAACAGCTCAACCAAATGCGCTTTGATTTGAATCAGCAAGTGCGGGGCCTCCCTGGCCACGTCGCACCGGGATATATGAATACAAGCCTCGCTACAGCCCTCGGGCTAAAGCTGCTGCATCATCTTGCGCACGCCGGCGACATGGCGACGGCTGACAATCAATGCATCGCCGTTGAGCCCTTTGAGAAACAACTGGAAGTGTCCCAGGGGCGTACGCTGCAGGCGTTCGATGCGCTCGCGGGCCACCAGCGCGTTACGGTGGATACGCACGAAGCGGTCGCCGAACTCATCCTCGAGGGCCTTGAGCGGCTCATCGAGCAAAACTTCGCCAGCCTCATGCCGCAAGGTCACGTACTTGTGATCGGCAATAAAATAAACCACCTCACCCAAAGGGATCAGCTCGATGCCTTTGCGTGTGCGTGCACTGATATGGCTGCGAGGGCCGTTACCGCTTTGGGCGGCAGGCTGGGTCAGTGCGGCAAGCTGGACGCGGTTGGGGCGTTCGGCTTTTTTCAGCGCCTTGAGCAGCGCTTCACCCGCCACCGGTTTGGTGAGGAAGCTGACACCGCTGGCATCCAGTGTCTCCGCGGAAAACTCTTCCTGAGCCGCACACAGCACCACGGCCGGCGGCGATTCTCGCTCACTCAGGCGGGCGGCAACCTGCAGGCCATCAAGGCCGGGCATGCGGATATCGAGCAACACCACATCGGGCTTGAGGCTGTCGATCAGCGTCAACGCCTCTTCACCGGTGGTGGCACTCGGTTCCAGGACTGTATAACCCTCGAGTTCACTGACCAAACGGCTCAGTCTCTCGCGGGCTTGGGGTTCGTCATCAACGATCAGGACATTCATATTGCGCTGGATTCCTGCGTGAGTCTCGCACAAGGATAGCGTAGACAGGTGCGGTGACTTGCGTCACAGCGATCCACGCTAAGACTAGCGCGAGCGGCAAAAAGTGCCCTGAGAGCGGCACCCATATTTACCCGGACCTGTTCAATAGCGCCCAAGACCTGCTGCCTGCGGGCATCGTCGTAGGGTTTGCTGATACACAATCCGAATACCCCCCTTTTAAATGGTTAGTCTGGGCTATGACCGCATCACCCGACTTTGGTGCATTCACACACTATCAGTCCAACTGTAGACGCTCGCTGAGACGACATTGCTCAATCGACAAATATCGTTTCAATAAGCTCTGGCTCCAGTCTCTTCCCGGACGCGTTCGGCGGCAAGGCACTTAGCCATCCTTTCCACAAAAAAAATGCCGACTACCCGCAGCACCGCCTTAACGGGCAACCCTGCTATCATCGCCCGCACACTCCATGCCTCTTTATTAAGCAGATCACGAGCGAATCCATGAGCACCGACAAGACCAACCAGTCCTGGGGCGGCCGCTTCAGTGAACCCGTCGACGCCTTCGTCGCGCGCTTCACCGCCTCCGTCACCTTCGACCAGCGCCTGTACCGCCACGACATCATGGGCTCGATTGCCCACGCGACGATGCTGGCCAAGGTCGGCGTGCTGACCGACGCCGAGCGCGACAGCATCATCGACGGCCTGACCACCATTCGCGGTGAAATCGAAGCCGGTACGTTCGACTGGCGCGTCGACCTGGAAGACGTGCACATGAACATCGAGGCCCGCCTCACCGATCGCATCGGTGTGACCGGCAAGAAACTGCACACCGGTCGCAGCCGTAACGACCAGGTGGCCACTGATATCCGCCTGTGGCTGCGCGATGAAATCGACCTGATCCTGTCCGAAATTACCCGCCTGCAGAAGGGTTTGCTGGAACAGGCCGAGCGTGAATCCGACACCATCATGCCCGGTTTCACTCACTTGCAAACCGCGCAGCCCGTGACCTTTGGCCACCACCTGCTGGCCTGGTTCGAAATGCTCAGCCGCGACTACGAGCGCCTGGTGGACTGCCGCAAGCGCGCCAACCGCATGCCGTTGGGCAGCGCCGCACTGGCCGGCACCACGTACCCGATCGACCGCGAGTACACCGCGCAGCTGCTGGGCTTCGACGCCGTGGGCGGCAACTCGCTGGACGGCGTGTCCGACCGTGACTTCGCCATCGAATTCTGCGCCGCCGCCAGCATCGCGATGATGCACCTGTCGCGCTTCTCCGAAGAGCTGGTGCTGTGGACCAGCGCGCAATTCCAGTTCATCGACCTGCCGGACCGCTTCTGCACCGGCAGCTCGATCATGCCGCAAAAGAAAAACCCCGACGTGCCTGAGCTGGTGCGTGGCAAAAGCGGTCGCGTATTCGGCGCTTTGATGGGCCTGCTGACCCTGATGAAAGGCCAACCCCTGGCCTACAACAAGGACAACCAGGAAGACAAGGAACCGCTGTTCGACGCCGCCGACACCCTGCGCGACTCGCTGCGTGCCTTTGCCGACATGATCCCGGCGATCAAGCCCAAGCACGCGATCATGCGTGAAGCGGCGCTGCGCGGGTTCTCCACTGCGACCGACCTCGCGGACTACCTGGTGCGCCGTGGCCTGCCGTTCCGTGACTGCCACGAAATCGTCGGCCATGCCGTGAAATACGGCGTGGACACCGGCAAGGACCTGGCGGAAATGAGCCTGGAAGAGCTGCGCAAGTTCAGCGACCAGATCGAACAGGATGTGTTTGCCGTGCTGACCCTGGAAGGCTCGGTAAATGCCCGTAACCACGTGGGCGGCACCGCGCCGGCGCAGGTGAAGGCAGCTGTAGTACGCGGCCAGGCACTGCTGGCCAGCCGCTAAGCCTTAATGTGGGAGGGGGCTTGCTCCCTCCCACATTAGGTTCTGCTGCACGGCTGATTACTTTTTGGCTGCAATCATCGCCATAAATGCCGGCATCGCCGCTTCCCTGTCCGCCGCCACCTTCCGGGCGTTGGGCATGGCATGCAAGCGCTCCAGCAACACCTTGGCCTGCGGCAACTCAGCCAGCAGATCCAGGCCAAACAGCTTCTCGCCCACCCCACAGGCGAGGTTCACGCTGTACATGAAATACAGATCCGCAATCGTAAAGTTTTCCCCCGCCACATACGGCGCGAACTTGCCGTGCCGCCCCAACGAGCCGATGCCCAGCAACAGTTCGGCCTTGGATTTTTCCTTGATCGCCTCCGGCACCGGCATGCCGAAAAACGCCTCGGCGAAACACGCACGGGCTGGCAATTCGATGTACAGCTCGATTTCCCTGCACAGCGCCAGCACCTGGGCACGCTGGAACGGCTCGGCCGGGAGCAGCGCAGGCCCTTCCTGGGTGTGCTCGATGTATTCGAGGATCACGCTGGTTTCATTGATGAAACCCTGCTTCACACCCAGCACCGGCACTTTGCCGCGCGGGCTCACGGCCAGGGCTTCAGGGGTTTGCCCGGCGTAAAAAGGCACCTCTTCGAAAGGCAGCCCCTTCTCCAGCAGTGCCAGCTTGACCATGTTGTAGTAGTTGCTGACCGAAAATCCGTAGAGCTTGAGCATTGCAATTGCCTCCAGGCCAGGAATGGGGTTGGCTGCAAGCGTTATAGCTCCCCGTGCCCGGCCTTGCCAGCAGCATCAGCCACCTGAATGGGGGTAGACTGGCGCCCTTTCCTTGAGGAGCCTGCCATGAGCGAGCCGACCGATATCAACAATGACGACGAAGAAGAATTCACCGAAAGTACGCTGACCCAGGCCATCGAGAACCAGATCGAAAGCGATAATCCGCCAGCCGCCAAGGCCACGTTCAACAAGCTGACGCTGGTGGGCTACGAGCGCGAAGACATTCTGAATCTGATGGCCCATGTGCTGGCGGTGGAAATCGACAAGATGCTCGAAGAAGACCGCGCCTTCGATACCGAATGGTATGAAACGGCGTTGCGGGCACTGCCCGAGCTGCCGCCGGAAAACGACTGAATCCGGGCGCCTTCGTGGTCTGGAAGTGCGCTTGCAGACCACAAAAATGCGCCATATCAACACCCATGACTTTCTCACTGGACAGCCCGGCAAAGTGCGTTCACCTTATGCCCTGCTAGCCTCTAATAAATTTTAGAAAGTCTGGAGTCCTTATGTCGTATACCCCTGAGTTGGTTGCCGAACTGGAAATCCTTGTACTCTTCCCCCTGGACAGCACCAAGGAGGGTCTGAAAGTCCACCAGACCGCCGCTCCTGCTGCCATCGCCGCTGCCAAACGCCTGCATGCCAAAGGCCTGATCGACCAGCCGGACGGGGGCTACCTGACCAGCCTTGGCCGGGACGCTGCAGAGCAGGCCCAAACCCTGCTGACCATTCTCACCACTGCCACCACCAGAGAAGCTGCCTGATCCCTGATACCGCCCATGGAGTCCGCTCTCTGCGGATTCCGCGGGCGTTGCTGTGGCTGGCGCAAAATTCTGGCGCCAAAAACAACTTCCCTCTAAACCTCCTGCGCTACTGGCTGTAAACTCCGATACGGCCGCCCACGTCGGGCCCTGCGAGCCACCGAGTTCGACATGACCCGCACCCATGAAATCCGCCCCGACCTGGACGAAGGCATCGACCGCAAGGTACTGGCGCAGTTGCGCGCGCGTTTCATGGCCCTCAATGAAGGCCGCATGGCCCGGGCTGTCGAGGGGCTGACGCCACGCCAGCAAAGCGTACTGACGCTGCTGCCGCTGTTCTTTCACGTCAATCATCCGCTGTTGCCGGGCTATGTTTCGGGGAGCACGCCCGCGGGCCTGTCGAATTTCGAGCCCGACGCCCAGGCCCTGACCGAAGCCCAGCGCCTGACCCGCTCATTTTCCTACAAGCCGCGCCATGGCAACCCACCGCGGCCGATCCATGGTTTGTTCCTGATGGGCAGCCTCGGCACCCTGGCCCAGGCGGATCAGAGCGATATGGACGTGTGGGTGTGCCACGCGCCGGACCTCGGCGAAACCGAGCTGGCCGAGCTGCGCAAGAAATGCCAATTGCTCGAAACCTGGGCCCTGAGCATGGGCGCCGAGGCGCACTTCTTCCTGATCGAACCGACGCGCTTTGTGCTCGGCGAGCGCGACACGCAGCTCAGCTCGGACGACTGCGGCACCACCCAGCACTACCTGCTGCTGGACGAGTTCTATCGCACCGCCATCTGGCTGGCCGGGCGCACGCCGATCTGGTGGCTGGTGCCGGTGTATGAAGAAACCCGTTATGCCGACTTTACCCACACGCTGGTTTCCAAGCGCTTTATCCGCGCCGACGAAACCCTCGACCTCGGCCACCTGGCACACATCCCGCCGGGTGAGTTCATCGGTGCCGGGTTATGGCAACTGTTCAAGGGCATCGAGTCGCCCTACAAGTCGGTGCTCAAGCTGTTGCTGACCGAGGTCTACGCCAGCGAGCACCCGAACGTGCATTGCCTGAGCCTGCGCTTCAAGCGCGCGGTGTTCGCCAACCAGATGGACCTGGATGAGCTGGACCCGTACATCGTGGTGTACCGCCGCATCGAGGAGTACCTCAAGGCACGCAACGAGCCGGAGCGCCTGGAACTGGTACGGCGCGCGCTGTACCTGAAGGTCAACCGCAAGCTCACCGCCGGCCAGCGCTCCACCAGTTGGCAGCGCCTGCTGCTGGAGCGCCTGGCCCATGAGTGGGGCTGGGACCAACGCCAACTGGCGCTGCTGGACAGCCGCAGCCAATGGAAAGTGCGCCAGGTCGCCTCCGAACGCCGCGCCCTGGTCAATGAGCTGAATTACAGCTATCGCTTCCTGACCCAGTTTGCGCGCACCGAACAGACCGTCAGCCTGATCAACAAGCGCGACCTCAATGTGCTGGGCCGGCGCCTGTATGCCGCATTTGAGCGCAAGGCCGGCAAGGTCGAGTTCATCAACCCCGGCATCGCTCCGGATCTGGCCGAAGATACCCTGACGCTGGTGCAATCGCCCAACCGCAAGGAGCCCGGCCAGCACCATTGGGGCCTGTACAACGGCAACCTCACGGCACTGGAATGGGAGCACTTCGCGCCGATCAAGCGCAGCCGCGACCTGCTGGAAATGCTCACCTGGTGCCACCGCAACGGCGTGATCGACAGCAGCACGCGCCTGGCCCTGCACCCGGGCGTCAGCGACATGACCGAATTCGAGCTGTTCAACCTGCTGGGCAGCCTGCAACAGACCATCGCCCTGCCTCTGGCCAGCGTCGATGAAGACCGCCTGTTGCGCTCGGCGGTGCCGGAAGAGGTGTTGCTGCTGATCAACGTCGGCGTCGACCCGCTCAAGCATCACCGCGACTTGAATATCCTGATGACCACCGAACGCACCGACTCGCTGAGTTATGCCGGTGTGCGCGACAACCTGGTGCTGACCCTGGACCAGGTCACGCTCAATAGCTGGAACGAGGTGATGGTCAGCCGCTACGACGGCCCCCATGCGTTGCTCGACTGCCTGCGCGACTACCTCAACCAACTGCCGCCGGATCACCTGCCGCGGCTGCGGGTGCGCTGCTTCTGTCATAACCGTGCGCAGTTCATTGCGCAGCGCGTGGAAGAAATCTTCGACACCGCGCAGAACCTGCTGCTGGGCAAGGGCAACCACCGCTACTTGCTCCAGGTGCAACAGCACTATCACGTGATGGAGCTGGTGCCAGGCCAAGCGGCCCACGTACCGCTGGCGACCCAGGAGGCACTGGTCGCCTACCTCAGCGAAGAACAGGCGAGCTACAGCCCGCTGCATCTGGACGCCATGGCCCTCGAAGACCATGACCTGGCACTGTTACTGCCGATGGGCCAGGCCGATTGCGTGCAAGTGTTCTACCGGGTCAACGAAGGCTTCGCCGAGCTGTACGTGCTGGATGAATTCAACGCGCTCTGGCAACAACGCTTGCCGTTTCATGATGAGCAGAGCCTGTTGGCGCCATTGCAGCGCTTCCTCCAATCAATCATTTATCGCCGGGAAGCGTTGTCACCGCTGGACCAACAGCCGTTGGGCGAAGTGCAAACCTTGTATTACCAACTGTTGCCCTCCGGCAGCAGTCGCGCACGCGGCATCGAGCCTCGGCCGGCACCGTCGAACCCGGCAAATAAACCGTTTTATGACGTGCAGGCGATTATTCGCAAGGCCGCGCAGGGCCAGGTGGGCATAACCCTGTACTGCAATCAGCGGGAGTTTTCCGAACTGGAGTTCGGCGACCAGCTGTTTGCGGTGGTCGCCCAGGAGATCGTCGGGCAACGCCGCGAAACCGAGCGTTACCGCTGCTACATCACCGACCTGGACCTGTCCGGCTTGCTCGGTGATGTGCAAAGCCCCAGCAATCTGTACCTGCGCTACAAGGCTGAGTTGGAGCTGTCGCTTAATGAGGCGCTGAGCCAGATTTAGAGGGGGAAGGCGCCGCCGTCTTTGGGCTGGCCTTCAACGCTGAGCAATTCCAGCTTGAGCGTCTTGCCGCCCGGAGCTGGCCAATCGATGTGCTGCCCAACCTTCAGGCCGAGCAAAGCGCTGCCGACCGGAGCCAGAATCGAAACCTTGCCTTCATCGGCATTCGCGTGCTTGGGGTAGACCAGGGTCAGGTGATAGTCCTTGCCGCTGCCTTGCTCACGGCAATGCACGCTGGAGTTCATGGTCACGACACCCGCAGGCACTTCATCGTGGCCAACCACTTCTTCGGCGCGGTCGAGTTCGGCTTGCAATGCTTCGACGCCCGGAGCTTCGTCGCCCAGGCGGTCGATCAGTTGCTCCAGACGCTGCACGTCAAGACGGGTGAGGATGATGGACGGTGCGGTGGTCATGATTCAGGCAGACTCCTTTTTTCTGCACAAAAAAGCAAAACCCCGCCAGGAAAAGGCGGGGTTCTCACGGGCCTCGATGAGTTGAGGCGTACCCGGACACTACCACAGCGTCACAAATAAACAAGACGCCCTCAGGCGCGCGTCCTGCGCTGTTCGGCCTGGGCGCAGATCACCCGGCGCCGGGCATCGTCGGCGGAGCGCCATTCGCGAATGTCTTCCACGTGGCGAAAGCAGCCGAGGCAGACTTTCTGCTCGTCCAGGCGACACAAACTGATACAAGGTGACGGCACCGCCGGGCTGACATTGCTGAACAGCGGCTTGGGCGCGCGCGCAGGTGCGGGCTGGGTCACGGTCAAATCTCGTCCTGCCCCAACTCATCAAAGTCCAGCACTTCGCCGGTGTATTCCTGGACCAGGCGCGTGAGCATCTCGCCCAACAACTCCTCACTCTTGTCGCACTGCCATTTGCCGCTTTCTTCGTCGTAGTCGAAGTGGACGCCACCGGAGCGCGCCGCCAGCCACAACTGACGCAGCGGTTCCTGGCGACTGAAGATCAGTTGCTGGCCGCTCTCGAACTTGACCGTCAGCACGCCGGCCGAGTTTTCCAGGTCCACGTCCAGGCCGCTGTCGTCGAAAATATCTTCCAGCGCCTGCTGGGTCGCATCCACCAGGTCGTGAAAACGGGCTTCGGTCAAACTCATTGTGGCAACCTCAAAAGTGTCTGGTTTTGCTCAAGCGCCGCACGATACGGGCGAGCCCCGCCGATTGCAAAGGATACCGATTTCATCACGACTGACGGAATCAAACATCCACACACAGCGTAGGACCTTTCCCTACCGTCTCGGCAAACCCCCGCCAGACGGGTATTCCGGCGCATAGGCAATCCGGCAGGTGGTCGGTATACTCGGGCGCAATTAATGCATATTCAAGGATTTCGCCATGAAGCGCCTGATCTCTTCCCTTGCTGCGCTCGTCGCGGTCGCCTGCCTCGTTAGTGCCTGTGGTCAAAAAGGCCCGCTGTACCTGCCCGATGACAGCAAAGACCCGAATGAACAGGCGCAATCGTCGCAAAAGCCGGCCAAAGCGCACAAGCACGACACCTACTAAGGGAACCCCATGGACGCTTTTAACTACCGGGACGGCGAGCTGTTCGCGGAAGGCGTGGCGCTGTCCGCGATTGCCGAGCGCTTTGGCACCCCGACCTACGTGTACTCGCGTGCCCACATCGAAGCCCAGTACCGCAGCTTTGCCGACGCGCTGGAAGGCACGCCGAGCCTGGTCTGCTACGCGGTCAAGGCCAACTCCAACCTGGGTGTACTGAATGTCCTGGCGCGCTTGGGCGCTGGTTTCGACATCGTCTCCCGTGGCGAGCTGGAACGTGTGCTGGCCGCCGGCGGCAAACCGGAAAAAATCGTGTTCTCCGGCGTCGGCAAGAGCCGCGAAGACATGCGCCGCGCCCTCGAAGTCGGTGTGCATTGCTTCAACGTCGAATCCACCGATGAGCTGGAACGCCTGCAAACAGTGGCCGCAGAAATGGGCGTGCGCGCGCCGATTTCCCTGCGCGTCAACCCGGACGTCGATGCCGGCACCCACCCGTACATTTCCACCGGTCTCAAAGAGAACAAGTTCGGCATCGCCATCGCCGACGCCGAGGACGTGTACATCCGCGCCGCCCAGCTGCCGAACCTGGAAGTGTTGGGTATCGACTGCCATATCGGCTCGCAACTGACCACCCTGCCACCGTTCCTGGATGCGCTCGACCGCCTGCTGGCGTTGACTGATCGCCTCGGCGAGTGCGGCATTTACCTGCACCACATCGACCTCGGTGGCGGCGTGGGCGTGCGTTATCGCGACGAAGAGCCGCCGCTGATCGCTGATTACATCAAGGCCGTGCGCGAGCGCACCGAAGGCCGTGGCCTGACCCTGATGTTCGAGCCGGGCCGCTATATTGTCGCGAATGCCAGCGTGCTGTTGACCCAGGTCGAGTACCTCAAGCACACCGAGTACAAGGATTTCGCCATCGTCGACGCGGCGATGAACGACCTGATCCGCCCGGCGCTGTACCAGGCCTGGATGGATGTCACCGCCGTGACGCCTCGCGATGGCGAAGCGCGCAGCTATGACATTGTCGGCCCGATCTGCGAGACCGGCGACTTCCTTGCCAAGGATCGCCAGCTGGCCCTGGAAGAAGGCGACCTGCTGGCCGTGCATTCGGCCGGTGCCTACGGGTTTGTCATGAGTTCCAACTACAACACCCGCGGCCGTGCCGCCGAGGTGCTGGTGGACGGTGATCAAGCGTTTGAAGTGCGTCGCCGCGAGACGGTAGCCGAGTTGTATGCTGGCGAAAGCCTGCTGCCGGAGTAAGCCATGCTGCTGCGTTTTACCAAGATGCACGGGCTGGGCAACGATTTCATGGTCCTCGACCTGGTCAGCCAGCACGCGCACATCCTGCCCAAACACGCTAAACAGTGGGGCGACCGCCATACCGGTATCGGTTTTGACCAGTTGCTGCTGGTCGAGGCGCCGAGCAACCCGGAGGTGGATTTCCGTTATCGGATCTTCAACTCCGACGGTTCCGAAGTGGAACAGTGCGGCAACGGTGCGCGTTGCTTCGCGCGCTTTGTGCTGGACAAGCGCCTGACCGCCAAACGCCAGATTCGCGTCGAGACCAAGAGCGGCGTGATCGAGCTGGATATCCGCAGCGACGGCCAGATCAGCGTCAACATGGGCGCGCCACGCCTGGTGCCGGCGGATATTCCGTTCCAGGCCACCGAGCAGGCTGCCAGTTACGCGCTGGACGTTGATGGCCAGACCGTCGATATCGCCGCCGTGTCCATGGGCAACCCCCATGCGGTGCTGCGGGTCAACGACATCAACAACGCCCCCGTGCACGAATTGGGGCCGAAGATCGAACACCACCCGCGCTTTCCGGCACGGGTCAACGTGGGCTTCCTGCAGGTGATCGACCGTACCCGCGCGCAACTGCGCGTGTGGGAACGCGGCGCCGGCGAAACCCAGGCCTGCGGCACCGGTGCTTGCGCCGCTGCCGTGGCCGCGATCAGCCAGGGGTGGATGGATTCGCCGCTGCTGATCGACCTGCCCGGTGGACGCCTGTCCATCGAATGGGCAGGCCCTGGCCACCCGGTGATGATGACCGGGCCGGCCTCGCGCGTATACGAAGGACAGGTCCGTCTATGAGTGAGCAAAGCTAATGACCGATAAGCCTCAAGTACCCGCACAAGCGAACCCGAGCGAAAGTCTGGAGGCCGCTGCTGTCGCGGCGTACCTTGAGGCTAACCCGGACTTTTTCGTCGAACACGAAGAGCTGTTGCCCGCCTTGCGCATCCCCCACCAACGCGGCGACACCGTGTCGCTGGTGGAGCGGCAGATGAAGATCCTGCGCGAGCGCAACATCGAGATGCGCCACAAGCTCTCACATCTGATGGATGTGGCCCGCGACAACGACCGCCTGTTTGAGAAGACCCGTCGCCTGATTCTGGCGCTGATGGATGCCACCAGCCTGGAAGAAACGGTGATTGCCGTGGAAGACAGCCTGCGCCAGGATTTCCAGGTGCCTTTTGTCAGCCTGATCCTGTTCAGCGACAACCCGATGCCGGTAGGTCGCTGGGTCAGTGGTGCTGAAGCGCAGACCGCAATCGGCGGCCTGCTGTCCGAAGGCAAGACCATCAGCGGCACTCTGCGTGAGCATGAGCTGGACTTCCTCTTCGGCGCCGAACAGCGCAAGGAGATCGGCTCCACCGCCGTGGTCGCCCTCAGCCATCAAGGCCTGCATGGGGTTCTGGCGATCGCCAGCCGTGATCCTCAGCACTACAAAAGCTCGGTTGGCACGCTGTTTTTGACCTACATCGCCGAAGTGCTGAGCCGCGTCCTGCCGCGCTTCACCACCGCCCTGCGCGCGGTGCGCTAGCCATGGAACGGCAACTGGACGCTTATTGCGCTCACCTGCGCAACGAGCGGCAGGTGTCGCCCCACACCCTGGAAGCCTACCGCCGGGACTTGAACAAGGTCCTGGCGTATTGCGAGAAACAACAGATCAGCAGCTGGAAGGCCCTGGACATCCAGAGCCTGCGCAGCCTGATCGCGCGCCTGCACCAGGCCGGGCAATCCTCGCGCAGTCTGTCGCGCCTGCTGTCGGCGGTTCGCGGCCTGTATCACTACCTGAACCGCGAAGGCCTGTGCGACCACGACCCGGCCAATGGTCTGGCCCCGCCCAAAGGCGAACGGCGCCTGCCCAAGACCCTGGACACCGACCGCGCCCTGCAACTGCTCGACGGAGCTGTCGAAGATGACTTCCTCGCTCATCGTGACCAGGCGATCCTGGAGCTGTTCTATTCCTCCGGCCTGCGCCTGTCGGAGCTCACCGGCCTGAATCTCGACCAACTGGACCTGGCGGACGGCCTGGTGCAAGTGCTCGGCAAGGGCAGCAAGACCCGCGTGCTGCCGGTAGGCAGGAAGGCCCGCGAGGCCTTGCAGCTCTGGCTGCCCCTGCGCCTTTTGACCAACCCGGCGGACGACGCGGTGTTTGTCAGCCAGCAAGGCCGTCGCCTGGGACCACGGGCGATTCAAGTACGCGTGAAGGCCGCCGGCGAGCGCGAGCTGGGGCAGAACCTGCACCCGCATATGCTGCGGCACTCTTTTGCCAGCCATCTGCTGGAATCGTCCCAGGACCTGCGCGCGGTGCAGGAACTGCTCGGCCACTCGGATATCAAGACCACGCAGATCTATACCCATCTGGACTTCCAGCACCTGGCAACGGTGTACGACAGCGCCCATCCACGGGCCAAACGCATCAAGGGCGGCGACTCATGAGTATCAAGCTGATCACCTTCGACCTGGACGACACACTCTGGGACAACGTACCCGTCATCATCAGCGCCGAAGCGTCGATGCGCGAATGGCTGGCAATTAACGCCACCAAGGTCGGCGACCTGCCTCTGGAGCATTTCGCCAGCCTGCGCCAGCAGGTGCTGCAGCGTCATCCCGAGCTGAAACATCGCATCAGCCTGTTGCGCCACCGGGTGCTGATGCACGCGTTTGAAGAGGCGGGTTATCCACAGCCTGAGGCCACAGAGATGGCGGACGTGTGCTACGAAGCGTTTATTCATGCGCGGCACCAGCTCACGCCGTTTCCCGAGGCCGAGCCGATGCTGCAGGCGCTGCGCCAGCATTTTCTGCTGGGGGTTATCACCAACGGCAATGCCGACGTGCAGCGCGTGGGCCTGGCGGATTATTTCCACTTTGCCCTGCGGGCCGAAGATATCGGCATCGCCAAGCCGGATGCGCGACTGTTTCAGGAAGCGTTGCAGCGTGGTGGCGTGGATGCGAGCCAGGCGGTGCATATCGGCGACCACCCCGGGGATGACATCGCCGGGGCGCAGCAGGCGGGGCTGCGGGCGGTGTGGTTTAACCCGACGGGCAAAGCCTGGGATGCGGAAAAGCGCCCGGATGCGGAGATTCGTAGCCTGACGGAGTTACCGCCTTTGCTGCGTAACTGGCAGTGACACTGAAGATCAAAATGTGGGAGCGGGCTTGCTCGCGAATGCGGTCGGTCAGTTATGGATGCACTGACTGACACACCGCTTTCGCGAGCAAGCCCGCTCCCACACTGACATTCGGCAGCCTGAAGGAATTTGTTTCAGGCATGAAAAAGCCCGCAGCGACGGCGGGCTCTTTCCTACAAGCAGGAGGCTGAACTCAGATAGGTCGGCTGCCGTACTTGTTATCCGGCTTCTTCGGTGGGTCTGCCACCACGTTAGCCTCGACTTCCTGCACTTTGCCGCCTCTAGCGAGGAATTCTTCCATCGCACGGGCCAGCGCATCGCGCTCTTTGTTCTTGGCTTCAACGCTCGGCAGCTCGTCTACCGATACAGCAGCTTTGGCTTTGCCTTTGGCCGCTTTGGCAGGCGCATCTTCGCCACCGTCATCGCCTTCGTCAGGAGCGTCTTCCGCTACCGCCTCAAGCTCTTCGGTGTCGTCTTCGTCACCTACTTCCAGTTCGTCGTTTTCCAGATCATCGTCGCTCATGTTCTACCTCATGACTTGCGAAAAGCAGATTAGTTATAGCCCAGCTTCACCCTCTGTCGAGGTCGCCGGGGAAAAATCACATCCACCGGATAACCAGTGGCCTATGCCCCATCACCGTGCAAGGTGGCGAGGACTTTACGAGCACCGCCATGCTCACGGTGCTCGCCCAGATAAACACCTTGCCAGGTCCCCATCGCCAAGCGGCCGGCCTTCACCGGCAAACTCAGCTGGCAGCCCAGGAGACTGGCCTTGAAGTGCGCCGGCAGATCATCCGGGCCTTCGTCGTTGTGCTCGAATCCTGCGCGGCCTTGCGGCACCAGCGAATTGAAGAAACGCTCGAAGTCACGACGAACCGCCGGGTCGGCATTCTCGTTGACGGTCAACGAGGCCGAGGTGTGCTGCAGCCACAGATGCAACAGACCCACGCGGCACGCCTTCAATTCAGGCAGGCCGGCAAGCAACTCATCTGTCACCAGGTGAAAGCCCCGGGGCTTGGCCCGCAGGGTAATCAAGGTCTGTTGCCACATACAGTTCTCCGCCCATCGGCGCGCATTCTAGCGCGCTCTGGGAAAAAACAAAGTGCCGAATACGCCTACATGGCTGTAAGACATTCGCACGCTGGAAAGTGCCGTGTGCGCACCATCACAAACTTCGCGCAAAAACCGACACAGCTTGTTATGACTGACAAACGCCAGACAAAAAAATGCCCGGCAAGCCGGGCATCTTTTTTACGCGTACTTACAAGTTGTAGCCGCGTTCGTTGTGTTGCGCCAGGTCGAGGCCCACAGCCTCTTCCTCTTCGGTAACCCGCAGGCCCATGACCATGTCCAGCACCTTGAGGATGATGAAGGTCACGACAGCGGTGTAGATCACCGTGAAACCGACGCCTTTGCACTGGATCCAGACTTGTGCAGCGATGTCGGTCACGGTGCCGAAGCCGCCCAGAGCAGGGGCCGCGAACACACCGGTGAGGATCGCACCGACGATACCACCGATACCGTGCACGCCGAATGCGTCCAGGGAGTCGTCGTAGCCCAGCTTGCGCTTGAGGCTGGTGGCGCAGAAGAAGCAGACCACACCGGCAACCAGGCCGATCACCAGGGCGCCCATCGGGCCCACGGTGCCAGCAGCCGGAGTCACCGCAACCAGGCCGGCGACCACACCCGAGGCAATGCCCAGAGCGCTTGGTTTGCCGTGGGTGATCCACTCGGCGAACATCCAACCCAGCGCCGCAGCAGCGGTAGCGATCTGAGTGACCAGCATCGCCATGCCGGCGGTGCCGTTGGCCGCAGCAGCGGAACCGGCGTTGAAGCCGAACCATCCGATCCACAGCATGGCCGCACCGACCAGGGTGTAACCCAGGTTGTGAGGCGCCATCGGGGTGGTCGGGAAGCCTTTACGCTTGCCGAGCACGATGCACGCCACCAGGCCAGCCACACCGGCGTTGATGTGCACCACGGTGCCGCCGGCGAAGTCCAGCACGCCCCAGTCCCACATCAGGCCACCGTTGCCGCTCCAGACCATGTGTGCGATCGGCGCGTAAACCAGGGTGAACCAGATACCCATGAAAATCAGCATCGCGGAGAACTTCATACGCTCAGCGAACGCACCGACGATCAGCGCCGGGGTGATGATGGCGAAGGTCATCTGGAAGGTGATGAACACCGCTTCCGGGAACAGCGCCGCAGGCCCGGTGATGCTGGCCGGGGTCACACCCGTCAGGAACGCCTTGCCCATGCCGCCGAAGAAGGAGTTGAAGTTGACCACGCCCTGTTCCATACCGGTGGTATCGAACGCGATGCTGTAACCGTAGACGACCCACAGGATGCTGATCAGGCCGGTGATGGCGAAGCACTGCATCATCACCGACAGAATATTTTTGGAGCGGACCATACCGCCGTAGAACAGCGCCAGGCCGGGGATGGTCATGAACAGCACCAATGCGGTGGCGGTCAGCATCCAGGCGGTGTCGCCGGAGTTGAGGACTGGAGCAGCCACTTCGTCTGCCGCCATAGCCAGGCTTGGCATTACGACGGACAACAGGGCTCCGAGCCCTGCGAATTTACGCAGAGTCATATTGTTTTCTCCTGGGGCGTTGGGGTTTGGCGGCTTAGATTGCGTCGGTATCGGTTTCGCCGGTACGGATGCGAATAGCCTGTTCCAGATTGACCACGAAGATCTTGCCGTCACCGATCTTGCCGGTGTTGGCGGCCTTGGTTATCGCCTCGATAACCCGGTCAAGATCCTTGTCGTCAATGGCGACATCAATCTTCACCTTGGGCAGGAAATCGACCACGTATTCCGCGCCGCGATACAGCTCGGTGTGACCCTTCTGCCGACCGAAGCCTTTGACCTCAGTAACGGTAATGCCCTGCACGCCGATCTCGGACAACGACTCGCGTACATCGTCCAACTTGAACGGCTTGATGATGGCAGTGACTAGCTTCATGAAAACTCTCTCCCGAATTGGTGGACTTGCCCCAGGAAAACAAACCCGTCTCAAGTCTAAGCGCAGTGCCTGGCTTTGTAACGCGTCGTCGCAGGGCACTTGCCTTGCAACGCCAGCGAACCACTGGTGACGAAACCTGTACCCCTGATCCGTCGGCGCACTGCATTCGTCACAGCGACTGCATCAGTGCATGGGTCATGATCGTCTAAGCAGAAACCTTGCCAGCTCCGTAAAAATCACTGAAATCAGTCCTTTGTTCACTTATGCCCACCCTCCGGCAAGCTTGGCGAATGCAATGCGCACAAAAACAGTGCGTCGTCGCCCGGACCCTTGCGCGAAAAGCGTGCGTCGCAGGCCGTGAAAAAGACTATAGACGCTGCGTGATACACTGCCGGCCAACAGTTTTCCGGAATATTTCCCATGCTCGCGCCCAAAGACCTCCTCGACGCCCTGAGCGGCCACGCCTCCCGCCTGTTCAGCGGCGAGACCCCGCTGCCTCGCAACGAAATCGAAAGCCAATTCAAGGCATTGCTGCAAAGCGGTTTCAGCAAGCTCGACCTGGTCAGCCGGGAAGAATTCGACAGCCAGATGGTCGTGCTGGCCCGCACGCGTGCACGGCTGGAGAGCCTGGAGGCAAAAGTGGCGGAGTTGGAAGCGCGGTTGACGCCGCCCTCTGCTGAATAAACGCGGGCCGTGTGGGAGCTGGCTTGCCTGCGATGCAGACGCCTGGGTGTATCAGTTGCACTGAGGCGATGCTATCGCAGGCAAGCCAGCTCCCACATAAAGCGCTGTAAAGCTGCTCCGATACGTTCTGTAAAACCTCCCCCGCCTCGCTCTTCCCCACCTCGTCTACCCTTGAAAAACCGCAGGAAGCGGCCCTCTCTTTCAAGGAACGAGCATGTCCCTCGCGATTGTCCACAGCCGCGCCCAAATTGGCGTCGAAGCGCCTGCCGTCACCGTCGAAGTGCACATGGCCAATGGTCTTCCGTCCCTGACGCTGGTGGGTTTGCCCGAAACCGCGGTCAAGGAAAGCAAGGACCGGGTGCGCAGCGCGATTCTCAACTCGGCCCTGCAATACCCCTCACGCCGCATCACCCTCAACCTCGCGCCCGCCGACCTGCCCAAGGACGGCGGGCGTTTTGATTTGGCGATAGCCCTGGGGATCCTGGCGGCCAGTGTGCAGGTGCCCGCGCTGATGCTCGATAACGTGGAATGCCTTGGGGAGCTGGCGCTGTCCGGCGAAGTGCGAGCGGTGAAAGGTGTGCTGCCGGCAGCGCTGGCGGCGCGCAAGGCCGGGCGCACCTTGATAGTGCCCAGCGCGAATGCCGAGGAGGCGTGCCTGGCGTCGGGGCTGAAGGTGATCGCGGTGGATCACCTGCTGCAAGTGGTGGCGCACCTGAATGGGCAGGTGCCGATCGAGCCTTACAAGTCCGACGGCTTGCTGTACTTGAACAAACCGTACCCGGACCTGAGTGAAGTGCAGGGACAGTCAGGCGCCAAGCGCGCGCTGCTGATTGCTGCGGCGGGCGCGCATAACCTGCTGTTCAGCGGGCCGCCCGGGACCGGCAAGACCTTGCTCGCCAGCCGCCTGCCGGGATTGTTGCCGCCCTTGAGCGAGCAGGAAGCGCTCGAGGTCGCGGCGATTCAATCCGTGGTCAGCCTGGCGCCGTTGAGCCATTGGCCGCACCGCCCGTTTCGCCAGCCGCACCATTCCGCATCAGGCCCGGCGCTGGTGGGCGGCGGTTCGAAGCCGCAGCCGGGGGAGATCACCCTCGCGCACCATGGGGTACTGTTTCTGGATGAGTTGCCGGAGTTTGATCGCAAGGTGCTGGAGGTGCTGCGTGAACCCCTGGAATCAGGGTGTATCGTGATTTCCCGCGCGCGCGACCGGGTGAGCTTCCCCGCGCGCTTTCAGTTGGTCGCGGCGATGAACCCCTGCCCTTGCGGCTACCTGGGCGAACCCAGCGGGCGCTGTCGGTGTACGCCGGAGCAGATTCAGCGCTATCGCAACAAGCTCTCCGGGCCCTTGCTGGACCGCATCGACCTGCACGTCACGGTCGCGCGGGAGACCACTGCACTGAACCCCGCCCAGCAGGCCGGGGATAACACCGCGAAGGCCTCGGCAGCGGTGGCCCAGGCCCGGGAGTGCCAGCAGCGGCGCCAGGGTTGTGCGAATGCGTTTCTGGATCTGCCGGGGCTTCGCAAGCACTGCAAGCTGCCGAAGGTCGATGAGGGCTGGCTGGAGGGCGCCTGCGAACGCCTGACACTGTCGCTGCGCGCGGCCCACCGGCTGCTCAAGGTGGCGCGCACCCTGGCAGACCTGGACCAGGTGGAGGCGATTACCCGCGATCATCTGAAGGAGGCCCTGCAATACCGTCCGGCCTCCGTCACCTGAACCTCAGCGGAAGCGATCAACCTCATGCCGCAAGCCCGCCGCCAGCGTCTCCAGTTCCTTGGCGGTAATCGCCAGGTTGGACACCACTTCGCGCTGTTCGCTGTTGGCCAGCGCAATGCTTTGCAGGTTGCTGCTGAGCAAGGTTGCCGTGCTGCTCTGCTCTTGCGTTGCGGTGGTGATCGCCGCGAACTGCTGACCCGCCGAGCGGCTTTGCTCGTCGATACGCGCCAGGGCCGAGGCCACGTCGGCGTTGCGCGACAGGCCTTCCTGCATCAGCACGTTACCGTGCTCCATGGTGCTGATGGCGTTGCCGGTTTCCTGCTGGATGCTCTGGATCATCCCGGAAATTTCGTCGGTGGCTTGGCGGGTGCGCGAAGCCAGATTGCGCACTTCGTCGGCGACTACCGCAAAACCCCGGCCTTGCTCACCGGCGCGCGCCGCTTCAATGGCCGCGTTGAGCGCCAGCAGGTTGGTCTGCTCGGCAATCGAAGTGATCACGCCGACGATACCGCCGATTTCCTGGGAGCGCTGGCCGAGGGTGTTGATCACCGTGGCCGTGCTGTTCAGCGCGGAAGCGATGTGCTCCAGGGACGACGACGCCTCTTGCATCGAGGTACGCCCGATACGGGTTTGCTGGGCGTTTTCCTGGGCCAGGCGTTCGGTATTGCCCATGTTGTCGGCGATGTTCAGCGAAGTAGCGCTGAACTCTTCCACCGCGCCGGCCATGCTGGTGATCTCGCCGGACTGCTGCTCCATGCCTTCATAGGCACCGCCGGACAAACCGGACAGCGCCTGGGCACGGCTGTTGACCTCTTCGGCCGCGCTACGGATGTGCGAAACCATGGTCGACAGCGCTTCACCCATCTGGTTGAAGCTGCGGGCCAACTGGCCGATTTCGTCATGGCTCGACACATTGAGACGTACGCTCAAATCACCTGCACCCAAGGCCTCCGCCTGGCGCACCAGGTCACTCAAAGGCTGCAACTTGCTGCGCAGCAACCAGACCGCCGCACCGACCGCGAACAGCATCGCCAGCACGCTGCCAATTACCAGGCGAATGCCCACAGCCCAGGTGACTTCGCGAATTTCAGCCTTCGGCATGCTCGCTACTACCGCCCACGGGCCACCTTCGAAAGGCACCGAGACGCTGTAGAAATCTTCGTTCTTGTCACTCCAGAAGCGGCCCACGCCCGGCTTTTTAGCCAGGTCGAGCATCACCGGAACCGCCTGATCCAGCGCCTGTACACCAGCGGGCGGCACCAGCCAGCGTTTCTGCTCATCCAGCAAGGCCAGGGAGCCGGTCTTGCCGATCCGGAAGCGTTTAAGGTTTTCAAACTGGGCGTTCTGCGCGTCGGTGTAGTCGAAGCCGACAAACAGCACCGCAATCACTTTGCCGGCGGCATCACGCACCGGGCTGTACTGGGTCATGTAGGAGCGGTCGAACAATACCGCACGGCCCACATAACTCTGCCCGGCCAGCAAGCGCTGATAGGCCGGATGCTGATGGTCCAGGGCCGTGCCGATAGCGCGGCTGCCATCCTGCTTGGTCAGGGACGTACTGATGCGGATGAAATCTTCACCGCTGCGCACAAACACCGTGGCTACGCCGCCGGAGGTGTCCTTGAACTCGTCGACCTCTGCGAAATCGTTGTTCAACACTGCGCTGCCCAGGGACAGGCTCGGCGTCTGCACCCCGGCAACGGTTACCGGTTGGTCCGCACGCACAGTCAACCCGGCGCCGAAGCGCTTCTCAAACAGCCCGCTCAAGCGCTGAGTGCTCTCGCGCAAGGTGCTGTGGAAGGTATTGAGCTGGTCGGCAAGCAAGCGCGCCTCGCTGGCCAGGTGTTCCTCGCGGGTATCGAGGTTGGCGGAGTCGAGGGAACGCAAGGCAAACACAGTACTGCCGCTGATGACGACAGCCAGTATCACGGCTAGTGCGAGGCCTAACTGTGAGGCAATCCGGGCGCGAGGTTGAGACATGAAGGCTCCTGGCCGAGGCCAGGATCATCCTGATCTCTTAGCACTGCTCGGCAAATTATCTAGTGGGAAACGTTGGTGCACGATGGTTCCAACACACCTACTTCGGCGGGCAAAGGCAATACTTGAGCGATTCATAGGGGTATCACGCAAACGGTTGCGTATCAGCGCCTCAAACGACTCAATCAAGGCGCTCTACGTCGGGCAAAACCATCGCCTGCACCTCGTTCTGGAGAAACTCCGCCAGCCGTCGCAGACGCTCGCCGCCGGGGCGGGTTTTCGGCCATACCAGGTAATAATTTTCCCTGCTGGCCACGGCAGTCGGCCACGGCAGGCTCAAACGGCCCTGGGCCACGTCTTCGGCCACCATCAACAAGTCGCCCATGGAGACACCGTAACCCCGCGCGGCGGCGATCATGCCCAGTTCAAGGGTATCGAACACCTGCCCGCCCTTGAGCGACACCTGGGAGGACAACCCCATGCGTTCCAGCCAGTAGCGCCAATCGCGACGATCGGGGGTGGGGTGCAGCAATTCTGCGGTGGCCAGGCGCGTAACGTCCCACGGCCCGTCCGCCAACAGGTTCGGGGCGCCGACAGGAATCAGCAGCTCGGGAAACAGGTAACTGGCCTCCCAGTCCGCCGGGAAGTGCCCATAACTGAGCAGCACCGCACAGTCGAACGGTTCCTGGTTGAAGTCCACTTCGTCCACGTTCATCCAGGCGCTGGTCAATTGCACCTCATTGCCCGGCTGCAAATGCCGGAAGCGGCTCAGCCGCGCCAACAGCCAACGCATGGTCAGGGTCGACGGCGCCTTCATGCGCAGGATGTCATCTTCGGCGTTCAGGGTATGGCAGGCGCGCTCGAGCGCGGCGAAGCCTTCGCGTACGCCGGGCAGCAGCAGGCGCCCAGCTTCGGTGAGTTGCAGGTTGCGCCCGCTGCGCTGGAACAGGCGGCAGGCGAAATGCTCTTCGAGGGTGCGGATATGTCGGCTGACCGCACTTTGGGTGATCGACAACTCCTCCGCCGCACGGGTGAAGGAGTTGTGACGGGACGCTGCTTCAAAGGCACGCAGGGCATAAAGCGGAGGAAGACGACGGGACATTGGGAAAGCTCCGACAGCGCAATTTTCAAACCCTACCAGAATCGAACAGGCATGAGTTTTAATCATGCTGGCCATCGCTTTTATCCCTTTGTGTAAAGGGCTGGGAGCGCCGAGAATCAACCCTCCCCAAACCTTCTGACTTTTTGAGCGTGATGATCATGCAGCATCCGGCACGTACCGAACTCTGGGCCATTCTGCGGCTGTCAGGGCCGTTGATTGCCTCACAGTTGGCGCACATGTTGATGGTGCTGACCGACACCCTGATGATGGCGCGCTTGAGCCCCGAAGCCCTGGCCGGTGGTGGCCTGGGCGCGGCGAGCTATTCATTTGTGTCGATTTTCTGCATCGGTGTGATTGCCGCCGTCGGCACCCTGGTCGCCATCCGTCATGGCGCCGGCGATATCGAAGGCGCCACCCGCCTGACCCAGGCCGGCCTGTGGCTTGCCTGGCTGATGGCACTGGTCGCCGCGCTGCTGCTGTGGAACCTCAAGCCGCTGCTGCTGCTGTTCGGCCAGACTGAAACCAACGTGCAGTCGGCGGGGCAATTCCTGACGATCCTGCCCTTCGCCCTGCCCGGCTTCCTGAGCTTCATGGCCTTGCGCGGCTTCACCAGTGCGATCGGCAAGGCGAAACCGGTGATGGTGATCAGCCTTGGCGGCGCGGTGGCCAACTACCTGCTCAACCATGCATTGATCGAAGGCATGTTCGGCCTGCCGAAACTCGGCCTGATGGGCATCGGCCTGGTCACCGCCCTCGTCGCCAATGGCATGGCACTGGCACTGATGTGGTACATCCACCGCAACCGCGCCTATGCCGCCTACCCGCTGAGCACCGGCCTGCTGCGCCTCAACACTCAATATCTACGCGAGCTGTGGCGCCTGGGCCTGCCGATTGGCGGCACCTATGCGGTGGAAGTCGGGCTGTTTGCATTCGCGGCGCTGTGCATGGGCACCATGGGCAGCACGCAACTGGCAGCGCACCAGATTGCCCTGCAGATCGTGTCGGTGGCCTTTATGGTGCCGGCAGGAATGTCCTACGCCGTGACCATGCGCATCGGTCAGCACTACGGCGCCGGGCAACTGCTGCAGGCGCGCCTGGCGGGGCGTGTCGGGATCGGTTTTGGTGGCGCGGTGATGTTGGGATTTGCCGTGGCGCTGTGGCTGTTTTCCGACCCGCTTATCGGGCTGTTCCTCGACCATAACGACCCGGCGTTCCACGACGTTATCGTCCTGGCTGTCAGCCTGCTGGCCGTGGCGGCCTGGTTCGAACTGTTCGATGGCGTGCAAACCATCGCCATGGGCTGCATTCGTGGGCTGAAGGATGCCAAGACCACCTTCCTGGTCGGCTTGGGGTGCTATTGGCTGATCGGCGCGCCATCGGCCTGGTTGATGGCATTCACCCTGGGCTGGGGCCCGACCGGTGTGTGGTGGGGCCTGGCGCTGGGCCTGGCCTGCGCGGCGGTGAGCCTGACCTGGGCGTTTGAAGCGAAGATGAAACGCATGATTCGCCAGGAGCCGGCGACCTTTAGCGCTATGCAAGCTGCTCAGCCGGATTGACAGCTGTACCCGTCAATGTGGGAGCTGGCTTGCCTGCGATGCAGACACCTCGGTGTATCCGTTACACCGCAGTGATGCTATCGCAGGCAAGCCAGCTCCCACACAAGCCACATTTTATTGGCTTCGCAACTCAACCCAGCAACGCCTGCCGGCCCTCGCCATAGGTCAGGTATTCGACCAGTTCAGGCAACGGCAGCGGCTTGCTGATCAGGTAACCCTGGGCCTGGTCGCAGCCAAACAAGCGCAACAACGCCAACTGCTCGGGGGTTTCCACACCTTCGGCCACCACTTCCAGGTTGAGGTTGTGGGCCAGGTTGATCATGGCGTGCACCAGCTTGCGGTTCTCTTCGCGCTCTTCCATGCCGCCGACAAAGCTCTTGTCGATCTTCAACAAGGCGATCGGCAGGCTGTTGAGGTGCACAAAGGATGAGAAACCGGTGCCGAAGTCATCCAGCGAAAACCGCACACCCAAGCGGCCAAGCGCATCCATGGTCTGCTTGACCAGGTCACTGCGGCGCATCACGGCGGTTTCAGTCAGTTCGAACTCCAGCCATTGCGCTTCCACCCCACGCTCGGCAATCAGCCGGCTGAGGGTCGAGAGCAATTGGCTGTCCTGGAACTGGCGGAACGACAGGTTGACCGCCATGTGCAGCGGCGGCAGACCACGTTCGCGCAGGTCCTGCATATCGCGCAGAGCCCGGGAAATCACCCAGTAGCCCAGCGGCACGATCAGACCACTCTGCTCGGCCAGGGGCACGAACTCGCTGGGCGGCAACAGGCCGCGCTCGCCATGACGCCAGCGCACCAGGGCCTCCAGGCCGACGATATGCCCGTCGTCCAGGTCCAGGCGCGGCTGGTAGTGCAGTTCCAGTTCGTCACGGCGCAGGGCGCGGCGCAGCTCACTTTCCAGGTCGGCCAGGCTGCGCGCGTTGCGGTTGATGCGTTCATTGAAGATATGAAAGGTGCAGCCCTGGGTGCTCTTGGCTTGCTGCATGGCGATGTGTGCGTGCCACATCAGCGGGTCGGCACCGGCGCGGGCGCGAGCATGCGCCACCCCCAGGCTGCAGCCGATCAGCAGGCTTTCGCCATCGACCCAGTAGGGTTCGGCCATGACTTCGGTGATGCGCTCGGCCATCCACTCGGCGCGCTGGGGGGCGCGGCGGGTATCGATCAGCAGGGCGAATTCGTCGCTGCCCAGGCGCGCCAGCTGGTCGCCGGCCTCGAGCTGGCTCTTGAGCCGGGAGACCACTTGCAGGATCAGCCGGTCGCCGGCCTGGTGGCCGAGGGCGTCGTTGGCATGGCGAAAGTTGTCGAGGTCCAGATGGCCGAGGGCCAGGCCGCGACCTTCATTTTCGGCCAGCCGCGCCGCCAGCAGGGTCTGGAAGCCCTGGCGGTTGGCGATACCGGTAAGCGGGTCCTGCTCGGCCAGGCGTTGCAGGGTGTTTTCCAGCACGCCGCGCTCACGCACATGGCGCAGGCAGCGGCGTAGCGTCTGGGCGTCGAGTACAGCGCGAACCAGCCAATCGCTGACGCCAAGGGGGGAAACCAGCGGCTCCTGTTCCAGCAGCAACACGCACGGCAGGCTGCAACGGCCAGGGCCGGGCTGCAGGCTGGGCGTGGTCAATAGCACGGCGCTGTGGTCGTCATCGAACAGACGACTCACGGAGTCCCAGTTGGGTGCGCTGATCAGCACAGCCCCATCGCCCATCGGCGCCAGGCACTCGCGCAACAACGCTGCCCAGGCTGGCTCATCGGCCAGCAGCAGCAAACGCAAGGGTTCGACAGGCGTAGACAAGCTAGCTCCCTAGACTCTGCAAGGTTTCGTTGGCGGCGGGCATTATGACGCGCGGCCTGATAATCACCAATGACAGGGTTTATCAAATACGCTGACTGTAAACATTAGTCGCAGCCTTAACCAGAAAAAGGCCAGGACATCCTGCGGCAAAGTAGCAAAACCGGCAAATTTAGATCGAGCGGTACGTCACACTGTCGTTCTGAGAGAGCAGAATCCTGCCAGCCTGTTAAAATGCCCGCCCTTTTGAACAATGACTCCCTGAACTCTGTATGTCCCGACTCAATCCCCGGCAGCAAGAAGCCGTGAACTACGTCGGCGGCCCTCTATTGGTGCTCGCCGGCGCAGGCTCCGGCAAGACCAGCGTGATCACCCGCAAGATCGCGCACCTGATCCAGAACTGTGGCATCCGCGCCCAGTACATCGTCGCCATGACCTTTACCAACAAGGCGGCGCGGGAAATGAAAGAGCGTGTCGGCACCCTCCTCAAGGGTGGCGAAGGCCGTGGCCTCACTGTGTGTACCTTCCACAACCTGGGGCTGAACATCATCCGCAAGGAGCATGTGCGGCTGGGCTACAAACCGGGCTTCTCGATCTTCGACGAGACCGACGTCAAGGCCCTGATGACCGACATCATGCAGAAGGAATACGCGGGCGACGACGGCGTCGACGAGATCAAGAACATGATCGGCTCGTGGAAGAACGACCTGATCCTGCCCGCCGAAGCCCTGGAAAACGCGCGCAACCCCAAGGAGCAGACCGCCGCCATCGTCTACACCCACTACCAGCGCACGCTCAAGGCGTTCAACGCGGTGGACTTCGACGACCTGATCCTGCTGCCGGTCAAACTCTTCCAGGAACACAAGGACATCCTCGAAAAGTGGCAGAACAAAGTCCGCTACCTGCTGGTGGACGAATACCAGGACACCAACGCCAGCCAATATTTGCTGGTGAAGCTGCTGATCGGCACGCGCAACCAGTTCACTGTGGTCGGCGACGATGACCAGTCGATCTACGCATGGCGCGGCGCGCGTCCGGAAAACCTGATGCTGCTCAAGGACGACTACCCGTCCCTGAAAGTGGTGATGCTGGAGCAGAACTACCGCTCCACCAGCCGCATCCTGCGCTGCGCCAACGTGCTGATCTCGAACAACCCCCACGAGTTTGAAAAACAGCTGTGGAGTGAGATGGGCCATGGCGACGAGATCCGCGTGATCCGCTGCCGCAACGAGGACGCCGAAGCCGAGCGCGTGGCCGTCGAACTGCTCACGCTGCACTTGCGCACCGACCGGCCCTACAGCGACTTCGCGATCCTGTACCGCGGCAACTACCAGGCCAAGCTGATCGAGCTGAAGCTGCAGCACCACCAGATTCCATATCGTCTGTCGGGCGGCAACAGCTTTTTCGGACGCCAGGAAGTGAAAGACCTGATGGCCTACTTCCGGTTGATCGTGAACCCGGACGACGACAACGCTTTCCTGCGGGTGATCAACGTCCCACGCCGGGAAATCGGTTCGACCACCCTGGAAAAGCTCGGCAACTACGCCACCGAACGCAAGATCTCGATGTACGCCGCCACCGATGAAATCGGCCTGGGCGAGCACCTGGACACGCGCTTCACTGACCGCCTGTCGCGCTTCAAGCGCTTCATGGACAAGGTGCGCGAGCAATGCGCCGGCGAAGACCCGATCAGCGCCCTGCGCAGCATGGTCATGGATATCGACTATGAAAACTGGCTGCGCACCAACAGTTCCAGCGACAAGGCCGCGGACTACCGCATGGGCAACGTCTGGTTCCTGATCGAAGCGCTGAAGAACACCCTGGAAAAAGACGAAGACGGCGAGATGACCGTCGAAGACGCCATCGGCAAGCTGGTACTGCGCGACATGCTCGAGCGCCAGCAGGAAGAGGAAGACGGCGCCGAAGGCGTGCAGATGATGACCTTGCATGCGTCCAAGGGCCTGGAATTTCCCTACGTGTTCATCATGGGCATGGAAGAGGAAATCCTCCCGCACCGCTCCAGCATCGAAGCCGACACCATCGAGGAAGAACGGCGCCTGGCCTACGTGGGCATTACCCGCGCGCGTCAGACCCTGGCCTTCACCTTTGCCGCCAAGCGCAAGCAGTACGGCGAAATCATCGATTGTGCCCCCAGCCGGTTTCTGGATGAACTGCCGCCGGACGACCTGGCCTGGGAAGGCAATGACGACACCCCGACCGAGGTGAAGGCCGTTCGCGGCAACACCGCCCTGGCGGATATACGCGCGATGTTAAAGCGCTAGAATCGACTACTTTTTAATCTACTTTCGGCGCACAACCCGCCATTAGAGGAAGCTTTCCGTGGAAGCACTGCACAAGAAAATTCGCGAAGAAGGCATCGTGCTTTCCGATCAGGTACTCAAGGTCGACGCCTTCCTGAACCACCAGATCGACCCGGCGCTGATGAAACTGATCGGCGACGAATTCGCCGCGCTGTTCAAGGATTCGGGCATCACCAAGATCGTCACCATCGAGGCCTCGGGCATCGCACCGGCGATCATGACCGGCCTGAACCTCGGCGTGCCGGTGATCTTCGCCCGCAAGCAGCAATCCCTGACCCTCACGGAAAACCTGCTGTCGGCGACGGTGTATTCGTTCACCAAGAAAACCGAAAGCACCGTGGCGATCTCCCCGCGCCACCTGACCAGCAGCGACCGCGTGCTGGTGATCGATGACTTCCTGGCCAACGGCAAGGCATCCCAGGCACTGATTTCGATCATCAAACAAGCCGGCGCAACCGTTGCCGGCCTGGGGATTGTGATCGAGAAGTCGTTCCAGGGTGGCCGTGCGGAGCTGGATGCGCAGGGTTATCGGGTTGAGTCGCTGGCCCGCGTGAAGTCGCTGGCGGGTGGTGTGGTTACTTTTATCGAGTAATTGCTGCTCGAACGCCGATCAAAAATGTGGGAGCGGGCTTGCTCGCGAATGCGGTGGATCAGTCAGAAATGTAGCGACTGACACACTGCATTCGCGAGCAAGCCCGCTCCCACATTTGGTTTTGTGTGGGTTTTTAGTGGGCGGTGGCCTGTAGGCCCGCGAGCAGCAAGCGCTGATAGAGGTCCTCTTTCAGCCCCTCCGGCTGATCCAAACGCATCCGCTTCAAATGCTCGGGAAACGCCTCCGGCTCCGGTGCATCCAATGCCGCCTTGCCCAGCTCCAGAATCTCCGTCAGCTTGAATTTGCTCTTGAGCCAGTTCAACGCGCGCAACAAATCCCGCTCTTCGTCGGTAAAGTCGCTGCCCAACGGATACTCCGGAAACAGGCGGCGATGGCGTGCCTGGATGCCCTTTAAGCGCTCCGGCGTGTTGTCGCTGAAACGCGGGTCCAGCTTGAAGTCCTTGGGCAACTTGCCGGCCTTTTGCGCCTGTTCGATCAAGTCGTCCTGGAACCTGGAGTCGGTGATGTTGAGCAGAGCCTCAATCACCTTGGCATCCGTCTGACCGCGCAAGTCGGCAATCCCGTACTCGGTAATGACGATGTCCCGTAGGTGCCGCGGAATGGTGCAGTGGCCGTACTCCCAGACGATATTGGAACTGACCTCCCCCGCCGACTCACGCCAGCTGCGCAGGATCAGGATCGAGCGCGCGCCCTCCAGCGCATGCCCCTGGGCGACGAAGTTGTATTGCCCGCCCACACCGCTGAGCACACCGCCGCCTTCCAGTTGGTCGGCCACACCGGCGCCGAGCAATGTCACCATGATCGCGCTGTTGATAAACCGCGCGTCCAGGCGCTGCAACCGCTTGAGTTCTTCCTGGCCATACAGCTCGTTGATGTAGCTGATACGCGTCATGTTGAATTCGAGGCGTTTGGCGTGGGTCATTTCCTGCAGGCGCTGGTAAAAACTACGCGGCCCGAGGAAGAAACCACCGTGGATCGAAACGCCATCGGGCTGCGCGGCATCATCCAGAACACCGGCGTTGGCCTGTTCCTGGGTGGCCACATCCGGGTAGACCTTGCGGCGAATGATCCCGGCGTCCGCCAGCACAAGCAGGCCGTTGACGAACATTTCGCTGCAACCATAAAGGCCACGGGCGAAGGGATCGACGCCGCCCTCACGGCTGATCAAGGGCGCCCACTGGTACACATCCAGGTCCGTCAGCAGCAAGCGATACGCCTCATTGTCGGCTTGGCGCGCCAACAAGGCGGCGGTCAGCGCGTCGCCCATCGAGCCGATGCCGATTTGCAGCGTGCCGCCATCACGCACCAGGGTGCTGGCATGCAGGCCGATAAAGTGATCCTGGAAACCCACCGGCATGTTCGGTGTGGAGAACAGCGTGGTGTTGTCCTTTGCATCGAGCAGGTAGTCGAATTCATCCATGCCCAACTCGGCATCACCGGGCATGTAGGGCAGATCGCTGTGAACCTGGCCGACCACCAGAATGGTATCCCCGGCGGCACGGCGTTTGGCAATCATCGGTAGCAGGTCGAGGGTGATATCGGGGTTGCAGCTCAGGCTCAGGCGGTCCGGATGTTCAGCACTGCTGGCCACCAGTTGCGCCACCAGGTTGAGGCCGGCGGCGTTGATGTCACGGGCGGCATGGCTGTAGTTACTGCTGACGTAATCCTGCTGGGCCGACGCACTGTGCAGCAGGCTGCCGGGCTGCATGAAGAATTGCTGCACATGGATATTTTTTGGCAGGCTGTCTTTGTGCAGGTCGGCGAGGAAATCCAGCTCGGGATAGTCGCCAAACACGCGCTCGATAAACGGCTCGAGAAAACGTTTCTGCAACCCATCGCCCAAGGGGGGCCGGCCCAGGCTCAGCGCGGTGTAGATCGTCAGCGACCGCTCCGGCAACTTGGCGACCCGCCGGTATAGCGCGTTGGCAAACAGGTTCGGCTTGCCCAGGCCCAGGGGCATGCCCATGTGGATATGCGCCGGCAACCGCGCCAGTACATCGTCAACTGCTTGCTCGATTGAACACAACTGCACCATCCGACCCTCCTGAACATTCCATGATTAGGGGTTGGACCGAGCTTGCCGGGTCTTTGCTGCATTGAACAGCACCCAGCGTTGAATTGCGGGCACAAAAAAGCCGCTCGTAAGCGGCATTTTTGGCGAAGGTCGGTTATTTCAAGCCCGACATCTTCTCGATCGCGCCCTTGAGCTCGTCATCCGAGCAATCCGCACAGGTGCCTTTTGGCGGCATGGCGTTGATACCGGTGATGGCCTTGGCCAGGATGCCATCGAGGCCGCCCTGGTGGTCGGCGCGCTCTTTCCAGGCCGCCGTGTCACCGATCTTCGGCGCGCCCAGCAAGCCGGTCCCGTGGCACGCATTGCAGTGCTTGGCGATCACCTCATCCGGCGTCTTTGCCCCGCCGCCGCCGCCCGCGGTCACGGCAACTTCCATCCCTTTGCATTCCTGGCCCTGGACGCAGACTTGGCCGACAGGCTCCAGGCGCTTGGCAATATCATCATTGGTCGCAGCTTGAGCGCTGACAGCCCACAGGGCCAGTACGGTTGCTGGTGCAGCCAGCATTTTCATAATTAGGTTCACGCGTTCACCCTCAATGGTGGCTATTCACGCCTGCGGCCACGGTTTCGCAGGCGGTGAAAGTATAACGGTTAGCCCGAGCCGCCGAAACAACCCTATTAAATAAAGGGAGATTAGGCCTCACGGTGACTGCTGCGGGTGTCTCTGCAACGCTGGCAGGACGCCTCTTCTGTTAAAAGTTCGCGGGTGTGGCTGCGCTGATTAGTCGCGCCGGCACGTCGAACGGGTTGCGAAAACGATGCGGCTTGGTGCTTTCAAAGTAGTAGCTATCGCCGGCTTCGAGCACAAAAGTTTCAACACCGACCACCAATTCCAGGCGGCCTTCCACCAGAATCCCGGTTTCCTCGCCTTCGTGGGTGAGCATTTCTTCGCCCGTGTCGGCGCCCGGTGGGTAGATCTCGTTGAGAAACGCAATCGCCCGGCTGGGGTGAGCGCGGCCTACGAGTTTCATGGTGACGGCGCCGTCAGAGATGTCGATCAGCTCATTGGCTTTATAGACGATCTGCGTCGGTATTTCCTGGAGGATCTCCTCGGAAAAAAACTCGACCATGGACATGGGGATGCCGCCCAGCACCTTGCGCAAGGAGCTGATCGAGGGGCTGACACTGTTTTTTTCGATCATCGAAATGGTGCTGTTGGTGACACCCGCGCGCTTGGCGAGCTCGCGCTGGGAAAGACCCTTCAGTTTACGGATGGATTGCAGTCGTTCGCCGACGTCCAATGCAGGAGCCTCCTAGGATTCAGGCTTTGTTGTAATTGAGCGTTATCATGGCGACAGCGTTCAGTATTTACAACACTTGGGCCTAAATCCCGGGAAGGGACGTTCGTGCCTGGGCCTCAAGCCCCGGAATAGAGCCTTGGCACGCGGCGCAGGTTGCAGAAGATCTGGTAGGGAATGGTTTCGGCAGCGGTTGCAACGTCACTCGCGAGAATGTTTTTGCCCCACAGCTCCACCGTGGAACCGAGGCCGGCCTGCGGCACATCCGTGAGGTCGATACACAGCATGTCCATCGACACCCGCCCCAGCAACTGGCTGCGTTGCCCGGCCACCCACACCGGCGTGCCGGTCGGTGCATGGCGCGGGTAACCGTCGGCATAGCCCATGGCGACCACGCCGATACGCATCGGCTTGGGCGTGATGAACTTGGCGCCGTAGCCCACCGGCTCGCCGGCCGGCAGTTCACGCACGCAGATGACTTTCGATTCCAGGGTCATCACCGGCTGTAAACGCGCGGCGATGGCCTGATCTTCACCAAACGGCGTGGCGCCGTAAAGCATGATGCCTGGGCGCACCCAGTCGCTGGCCATAGTTGGCCAGCCCATCACCGACGGCGAATTACGCAGGCTCACCTCGGCGGACAAACCCTGACGCGCCGCCTCAAACACCGCCACTTGTTCATCGCTGCGCACGCAATCGAGTTCGTCGGCGCGGGCGAAGTGGCTCATCAACACGATCCTGGCGACTTTGCCGCTGGCCAGCAGGCGCTGGTACGCCTCGTGGTAATCCTTGGGATGCAGGCCAACGCGGTGCATGCCCGAGTCGAGCTTGAGCCAGACCGTCAGCGGTCTGCTCAGGCTGGTTTGCTCGATGGCTTCCAGTTGCCACAGCGAATGCACCACGCACCAGAAGTCATGTTCGATGATCAGTGGCAGCTCGTCGGCTTCGAAGAAACCTTCCAGCAGCAACACCGGCGCGCGAATGCCGGCGGCGCGCAGTTCCAAGGCTTCCTCGATGCACGCCACGGCAAACCCGTCGGCCTCGGCTTCCAGCGCCTGGGCCACGCGCACGGCACCATGCCCATAGGCATCGGCCTTGACCACGGCAAGGGCCTTGGCCCCCGTGACTTCACGGGCCAATTGGTAATTGTGGCGCAGGGCTTGGAGGTCGATCAGGGCACGGGCAGGACGCATGGCGGCAGGCTTCTAGGCGGCAGAGTGGAGAAAAAACCGGCACCGACCAACAGCGTCGGCACCGGCAGAGGGAGCGTTGTTTAAGGCAGCGCAGCCACGACGGACAGCTCTACCAGAATTTCCGGTTCGCACAGCTTGGCTTCAACCGTGGCACGGGCCGGAGCGACGCCTTTGGGCAGCCACTTGTCCCACACCGCGTTCATGCCGGCGAAATCGGCGTCGATGTCTTTCAGGTAAATCGTCACCGACAGCAGCCTGGTTTTGTCCGTGCCGGCCAGGTCGAGCAAACGCTCGATATTGACCAGGGTTTCACGGGTCTGCTGTTCAATCCCGGCGTTCAGGTCGTCGCCGACTTGCCCCGCCAGGTACACGGTACCGCTGTGGACAACGATCTGGCTCATGCGCTCATTGGTGAGCTGGCGCTGGATGGACATGTTGTGCGGACTCCTGGTGGTTGCCATAACGGTAAATATCGAGGCCTTCGGCACTGATCTGCGGGGTTTTCCTGGCCATCAGGTCAGCCAGCAAACGGCCGGAGCCGCAGGCCATGGTCCAGCCGAGTGTGCCGTGGCCGGTATTCAGGAACAGATTCTTGAACGGCGTGGCACCGACAATCGGCGTGCCGTCGGGTGTGGTCGGGCGCAGGCCGGTCCAGAAACTGGCTTCGGCCAAATCGCCGCCCTGAGGATAAAGGTCGTTGACGATCATCTCCAGGGTTTCACGCCGACGCGGGTTCAGCGACAGGTCAAAACCGGCTATTTCAGCCATGCCGCCCACGCGGATGCGGTTGTCGAAACGGGTGATCGCGACCTTGTAGGTCTCGTCCAGGATGGTCGACGCCGGCGCCATCGCCGGGTTGGTGATCGGCACGGTTAGCGAGTAACCCTTGAGCGGGTACACCGGCGCCTTGATCCCCAGCGGCTTGAGCAGCTTCGGCGAGTAGCTGCCAAGGGCCAGCACATAGCGGTCGGCGGTCTCCAGCTTGCCGTCGACCCACACGCCGTTGATACGGTCACCGGCGTAGTCGAGGCGCTGGATGTCCTGTTCGAAGCGGAACTCCACGCCCAGCTGTTTGCACATGTCCGCCAGGCGCGTAGTGAACATCTGGCAGTCGCCAGTCTGGTCATTCGGGAGGCGCAAGGCACCGGCGAGGATATCGGTGACGCTGGCCAGGGCCGGCTCAACGCGGGCAATACCGGCGCGGTCGAGCAGCTCAAACGGCACACCGGACTCTTTCAACACGGCGATGTCTTTGGCGGCGCCATCAAGCTGGGCCTGGGTGCGGAACAGTTGGGTAGTCCCGAGGCTGCGACCTTCGTAGGCAATGCCGGTCTCAGCGCGCAGTTCGTCGAGGCAGTCGCGGCTGTACTCGGACAGACGCACCATGCGCTCCTTGTTCACCGCATAGCGGCTGGCGGTGCAGTTGCGCAGCATCTGCGCCATCCACAGGTATTGGTCGATATCGGCGGTGGCCTTGATCGCCAGCGGCGCGTGGCGCTGCAGCAGCCATTTGATGGCCTTGAGCGGCACGCCCGGCGCAGCCCACGGTGACGCGTAGCCTGGGGACACCTGGCCGGCGTTGGCGAAACTGGTTTCCATGGCTGCGGCGGGCTGACGGTCAACCACTACCACTTCAAACCCGGCCCGCGCCAAATAGTAGGCACTGGTCACACCAATGACGCCGCTACCCAAGACCAGAACGCGCATTTTTATATCCTCATCGCGGGCCTGGCCGCTGACGTGTGTTATTCGAGCAATGATGAGCGCAGTATAAAAAGCAATCGCCAGTGCATTTCACTATATAAATGCCTATATTTGGCGACAATTCTCGGCAAAAACCCTTTTCACAGAGGCGTATCCCCTATGCGTACCAACACCCAGACCAAGCGGGAGCTGGACAAGATCGACCGCAATATCCTGCGTATCCTGCAAGCCGACGGGCGTATTTCGTTCACGGAGCTGGGGGAAAAGGTCGGGCTGTCGACCACGCCGTGCACCGAGCGGGTCCGCCGCCTGGAGCGCGAAGGGATCATCATGGGCTACAACGCGCGGCTCAATCCGCAGCATTTGAAGGGGAGTTTGCTGGTGTTTGTCGAGATCAGCCTGGATTACAAGTCCGGCGACACGTTTGAGGAATTCCGCCGCGCCGTGCTGAAACTGCCGCATGTGCTGGAGTGCCACTTGGTGTCAGGCGACTTCGACTACCTGGTGAAGGCACGGATTTCCGAGATGGCCTCGTACCGCAAATTGCTCGGCGACATCCTGCTCAAGCTGCCCCATGTGCGGGAGTCCAAGAGCTATATCGTGATGGAAGAGGTGAAGGAAAGCCTAAACCTGCCTATCCCGGACTGACTTACAAACTCGGCCAAATGTGGGAGGGGGCTTGCTCCCGAATGCGGTGGATCAGTGAAAAATTCGCTAGCTGACACACCGCATTCGCGAGCAAGCCCGCTCCCACATTTAGATTAAATACCTTCGCTAGACCAGCACCTGCCGGGTGCTCGCCATGTACTCATGGATCTGCTTTTCTACCCGTGGGTGAATCAGCACCACCGGCCCACGCCCATTGGGGCATGGCAACGTCTTGGTAGTGCCGAACAGCCTGCAGATCAACGGCCTCTCGTCATACACCGTGCAACCATTGGGCCCCAGGTGCACGCAGTTCAACTCGTCCATGGCCGCGTCCTGCTCGGCGGCAGTCTTACGCGGCAGGCGCGACATTTCCTCGGGCGACGTGGTCACTGGCCCACAGCAGTCGTGGCAACCGGGGACGCACTCGAACGAAGGAATCTGACGGCGCAGCGCGCTGATTTTCTGACTGTTGCAACTCATCGAAACACATACCGAACCGCGAATAAGCGTGGATTCTGACGCAAAACGACCTGCGCAGACAGCTTCGTCCGACCGTTGTATCCTGCGTCAAATTTTCCAAACACGGATGCTCCCCATGACTGCCAGCGCCCGGCACGCAGATTCCTACTACGCCGCCAGTAGCCTGCCGCAACTTGATCACCCGACGTTGCAAGGTGAAATCGTTGCCGACGTGTGCGTGGTCGGCGGTGGTTTTTCCGGGCTCAACACCGCCCTGGAACTGGCTGAACGTGGCTTCAGCGTGGTGCTGCTGGAAGCCCGCAAGATCGCCTGGGGCGCCAGCGGGCGCAACGGCGGCCAGCTGATTCGCGGGGTTGGCCACGGCCTGGAGCAGTTCACCAATGTGATCGGCAGCGACGGCGTGCGCCAGATGAAATTGATGGGCCTGGAAGCAGTGGAAATCGTGCGTGAGCGCGTCGAGCGCTACCAGATACCCTGCGACCTGACCTGGGGCTACTGCGACCTCGCCAACAGACCCCGCGACCTGCAAGGCCTGGCCGAAGACGCCGAAGAGCTGCGCAGCCTGGGCTATCGCCACGAAGTGCGCCTGCTGCAAGCCAGCGAAATGGGCAGCGTGATCGGCTCCGAGCGCTACGTGGGCGGCATGATCGACATGGGCTCGGGCCATCTGCACCCGCTAAACCTGGCCCTCGGTGAAGCGGCGGCGGCACAGCAGCTGGGTGTGCAATTGTTTGAGCAGTCCGAAGTGACGCGCATCGACTACGGCCCCGAAGTCCAGGTGCACACGGCCCTGGGCAAAGTGCGCGCGAAAACCCTGGTACTCGCCTGCAACGCCTACCTGAATGGGCTGAACCCGCAACTCAGCGGCAAAGTGCTGCCCGCCGGCAGCTACATCATCGCCACCGAACCCTTGAGCGAAGCACAGGCCGCCAGCCTGCTGCCGCAAAACATGGCGGTATGCGACCAGCGCGTGACCGTCGATTACTTCCGGCTCTCGGCCGACCGCCGCCTGCTATTCGGCGGCGCTTGCCATTATTCCGGGCGCGACCCCAAGGACATCGGCGCTTACATGCGCCCCAAGATGCTCCAAGTGTTCCCACAGCTGGCCGATGTGAACATCGACTACCAATGGGGCGGCATGATCGGCATCGGCGCCAACCGCCTGCCGCAGATCGGTCGGTTGGCCGATCAACCCAATGTGTATTACGCCCAGGCCTACGCCGGGCATGGCCTCAACGCCACGCACCTGGCGGGCAAGCTGCTGGCCGAGGCCATCAGCGGCCAGCAACAGGGGCGTTTCGACCTGTTCGCCCAGGTGCCGCACATGACTTTCCCCGGCGGCAAGCACCTGCGCTCGCCGTTGCTGGCGCTGGGGATGCTTTGGCACCGCCTCAAAGAACTGCTCTGATCAATCGCGCCAGAACGGTTTCAAACCTTCCTGGCGCGCCTGCTCTGCACTCAAACCGACGTCGCGCAGTTGCTCGCGGGTCAAGTGCAGCAGGGACTTGCGCGTATTGCGGCGATGCCAGAACAGCTCCCAGCGGCTGATATCGCGCGGCGCAGTGGCCCGCTCTTGCCCTGCCTGCAATTCCTGGCTGTGTAACATCAGCCGCACATCGCTCATGCCGTTCATTTTCCTGCCCCTCATTTGCTTGTTGCCATGAGTGACAAGAATGAGCGCACGGGCAAAACCATTACAGATTCAACCTATCTTTATTAAATCCATACAGACACTGCCTATGCGCGGCTGAATCCTGTATTTTCCCTCTATCTGTACTGGTCCCCCGGGAGCGACCGCCATGACCCTTTACGTCAACCTCGCCGAATTACTGGGCACGCGCATCGAACAGGGCTTCTACCGTCCCGGTGATCGCCTGCCCTCCGTGCGCGCCTTGAGCGTGGAGCATGGGGTCAGCCTGAGCACCGTGCAGCAGGCGTATCGGTTGCTCGAAGACAACGGGCTGGCGATGCCCAAGCCTAAATCCGGGTACTTTGTGCCGGTTGGCCGTGAGCTGCCCGCCCTGCCCGAGATTGGTCGCCCGGCCCAGCGCCCGGTGGAAATTTCGCAATGGGATCTTGTGCTCGAGCTGATTCGCGCGGTGCCGCGCAAAGACGTCATACAGCTAGGCCGTGGTATGCCTGATGTATTGTCGCCGACGCTGAAACCGCTGCTGCGCAGCCTCGCCCGCGTCAGTCGGCGCCAGGATCTGCCCGGTCTGTATTACGACAACATCCTTGGCTGTATGGAGCTGCGCGAACAAATCGCCCGGCTGTCTCTGGACTCCGGCTGCCAGCTGACCGCTGAGGATATTGTGATCACCACCGGTTGCCATGAGGCGCTGTCCGCCAGCATCCATGCGATTTGCGAACCTGGCGACATCGTCGCGGTGGACTCGCCGAGCTTCCACGGCGCCATGCAAACCCTCAAGGGCCTGGGCATGAAGGCCCTGGAAATCCCTACGGACCCGCTCACCGGCATCAGCCTCGAAGCCCTGGAGTTGGCGTTGGAACAGTGGCCGATCAAGGTCATCCAGCTGACCCCCAACTGCAACAACCCCTTGGGCTACATCATGCCCGAGGCGCGCAAGAAGGCGCTGCTGACCCTGGCCCAGCGTTTTGACGTGGCAATCATCGAAGACGATGTGTATGGCGAATTGGCCTACAGCTACCCACGCCCACGCACGATTAAATCCTTCGACGAAGATGGCCGCGTGCTGCTGTGCAGTTCGTTCTCGAAAACCCTGGCCCCAGGCCTGCGGATTGGCTGGGTCGCGCCGGGGCGGTATCTGGAGCGGGTGCTGCACATGAAATACATCAGCACCGGCTCGACCGCCACGCAGCCGCAGATCGCGATTGCCGAGTTTCTCAAGGGTGGCCATTTCGAACCGCATTTGCGGCGGATGCGCACCCAATACCAACGCAATCGCGACTTGATGCTTGACTGGGTCAGCCGCTATTTCCCGGCCGGTACCCGCGCCAGCCGGCCGCAGGGCAGCTTTATGCTGTGGGTCGAGCTGCCGGAAGGCTTCGACACCCTCAAACTCAACCGGGTCCTGGTGGAACAAGGCGTACAGATCGCCGTAGGCAGCATCTTTTCTGCCTCGGGCAAGTACCGGAACTGCCTGCGCATGAACTACGCTGCCAAACCAACCGCGCAGATTGAGGAAGCGGTGCGCAAGGTCGGCGCGGCCGCGAGCAAAATGCTCGTCGAGGCTGCCGACTGACCTTTCCCGGAAATTAGCCGTCATATGCCCACAACCGCCCTGACCTGGAAGCAGCGCCCTTGATGATCCGACGGCTTTTACCGTTTTTCCTGTTGGGCGCCCTGGCGCTGGGCGGCTGCGCTACGGTGACTACACCGCGCATCCCCAGCGACGCCCTGCCCGCAGCGCAATCCTCCTTCGGCCGCTCGATCCAGGCCCAGGCCGCGCCGTATCAAGGCCGCTCCGGTTTCCGCCTGCTGCCCAACAGCAGCGAAGCCTTCATGGCCCGCGCCGAGCTGATCCGCAACGCCCAGACCAGCCTCGACCTGCAGTACTACATCGTGCACGACGGCATCAGCACCCGCATGCTCGTGGACGAACTGCTCAAGGCCGCCGACCGCGGCGTGCGCGTGCGCATCCTGCTGGACGACACCACCAGCGATGGCCTCGACCAGATCATCGCCACCCTCGCCGCCCACCCCAAAATCGAAATACGCCTGTTCAACCCGCTGCACCTGGGGCGCAGCACCGGCGTGACCCGGGCCATGGGCCGCCTGTTCAATTTGTCGCTGCAACACCGGCGCATGCACAACAAGCTGTGGCTGGCGGATAACAGCGTGGCGATTGTCGGCGGGCGCAACCTGGGGGATGAGTATTTCGACGCCGAGCCCAACCTGAACTTCACCGATATCGACATGCTCAGCGTCGGCCCGGTGGCCGAGCAGCTCGGGCACAGTTTTGACCAGTACTGGAACAGCGCGCTGAGCAAGCCGATTGACGACTTTGTTTCCCACACGCCCTCCAAAGGTGACCTGGCTGCCGCCCGCGTGCGCCTCGAAGCGTCGCTGGCAGAGTCACGCCAGCAAAACCACGCGCTGTACAACCGCCTGCGCACCTACCAGACCCAGCCGCGCATGGACATCTGGCGCCGCGAGCTGATCTGGGCCTGGAACCAGGCGCTGTGGGACGCGCCGAGCAAGGTGCTGGCCAAGGCTGATCCTGACCCGCACCTGCTGCTCACCACGCAGCTGGCGCCGGAGCTGGAAGGCGTCAACCACGAGCTGATGATGATCTCGGCGTACTTTGTACCGGGGCAGCCTGGGCTGGTGTACCTGACCGGCCGCGCCGACGCCGGGGTATCGGTGAGCCTGCTGACCAACGCCCTGGAAGCCACCGACGTACCGGCCGTGCACGGCGGCTACGCACCCTATCGCAAGGCGTTGCTGGAGCACGGGGTGAAACTCTATGAGTTGCGCCGCCAGCCGGGCGACCCGAGCGCGGGCAGCGGGCCGCATCTGTTTCGGCGCGGCACCTTCCGCGGCTCGGACTCGAGCCTGCACAGCAAGGCAATGATCTTTGACCGGACCAAGTCGTTTATCGGCTCATTCAACTTCGACCCGCGCTCGGTGCTGTGGAACACCGAAGTCGGCGTGCTGGTCGACAGCCCCGAACTGGCGGAACACGTGCGCAACCTGGCGCTGCAAGGCATGGCGCCAGCGTTGAGCTATGAAGCGAAATTGCAGGACGGCCAAGTGGTGTGGGTGACCGAAGATAACGGCCAACTGCACACCCTGACCCGTGAGCCAGGCAGTTGGTGGCGGCGGTTCAATGCCTGGTTTGCCACTTCTGTAGGCCTGGAGCGCATGCTGTAAGCACACACTAGATCCCTGTGGGAGCCGGGCTTGCCGGCGATGGCGGTGTGTCAGGTAATGGGTTGGCAGCTGACACACCGCTATCGCAGGCAAGCCAGCTCCCACCGTTGTTTGCATTCCAATTCAGGCAGGCTGCGCAGCGCCGAACGCCCCTTGGCGCAGCAACAGCACCACCAGCCCCAGCGCACCCGTCGCCATCAGCAACGGCAGTGCATGCCCGCTGATCCACTGGCTGCCCGCGCCGGCCACCAGCGGGCCGATCAGGCAACCGATACCCCACAGCTGCGCAATGTGCGCATTGGCACGCACCAGCGCATCGTCGCGGTAGCGCTCGCCGATCAGGATCAGTGACAACGTAAACAAGCCACCGGCGCTCGCACCGAACAGCACCCACACCGGCCAGATCAGCGGCGTGTGCAGCAACGGCGGAATCGCCAGGCTCGAGGCCAACAGCAGCACCGCACAACTCAAGAACAGCGTGCGCCGTGGCAGGTAATCGGCCAGCGCGCCTATCGGCAATTGCAGCAACGCATCGCCGACCACCACGGTGCTGACCATCGCCAGGGCGACTTCGGCAGTGAAGCCCTGTTGCAGGCAATACACCGGCAGCAGCGTCAGAATCATCGCTTCGAACGCGGCGAACAGCGCCACCGCCCACGCAATCGCCGGCAAGCTCCGGCAGAAGAGCCACAGGTCACTGAAGGTCACGCTGAACGACTCGGCCGTCGGCGCACCGGAACGCCCAAGCAACAGCAGCGGCGCGACCATCAACAGGCCCACACCGACCCAGAAACCGTAGTCATGATCGGTGCCGATCACGCCCAGCAGCAGTGGCCCCGACAGTTGGCTGAGGGCGTAAGTGCAGCCATACAACGCCACCAGCCGGCCGCGCCATTGCTCGACCACCAGTTGGTTGATCCAGCTTTCGCCAAGGATAAACACGATGGTCAGGATCACCCCGATCATCAGGCGCAGCACCAGCCATACCGGGTAGCTGGGCAGGATCGCCAGCAAGCCGATGGACACTGCCCCGGCCCACAGGCAGAGGCGCATCAGGTTGGCGGTGCCGAGCCAGGAGGCCATGCGGCTGGACACTTTCGCCCCCAGCAGGACCCCAAAGGCGGGCATCGCCGCCATCACGCCGATCGCGAAACTGCCGTAGCCCCAGCTTTCCAGGCGCAGGGACACCAGCGGCATGCTGACGCCCAGCGCCAGGCCGACGCTGAGTACCGAGGCCAGGACGGCGAAATAAGTCGCCCAACGCATGTCCACGCTCCTGTGGAGAATTATTTTCAAGGTTGTAAACGAACTGTAGGAGCGAGCCTGTGTGGGAGCCGGGCTTGCCCGCGATGCAGACGCCTCGGTGTGTCAAGTACACCTCGGTGATGCTATCGCAGGCAAGCCAGCTCCCACACAGGCTTGCTCCTACAGTGGGTCAGCGGTGGTGCTTACAGCTTGATCCAGGTCGCCTTCAGCTCGGTGTACTTGTCGAACGCGTGCAGCGACTTGTCGCGGCCGTTCCCCGACTGCTTGAAGCCACCAAACGGCGCGGTCATGTCGCCGCCGTCGTACTGGTTGACCCACACGCTACCGGCGCGCAGGGCCTTGGCGGTCAGGTGCGCCTTGGAGATATCCGCCGTCCACACCGCTGCGGCCAGGCCGTACTGGGTGTCGTTGGCGATGGCGATGGCTTCTTCGGCGCTGTCGAACGTGATCACCGACAGCACTGGGCCGAAGATCTCTTCCTGGGCGATTTTCATCGCGTTGGTCACGCCGTCGAAAATCGTCGGCTCCACATAAGTACCGCCCGTTTCTTCGAGGGTGCGCTTGCCGCCCGCGACCAATGTGGCGCCGTCAGCGTGGCCGGCTTCGATGTAAGACAGCACCGTGTTCATCTGCTGGGTGTCCACCAGCGCGCCGACGTTGGTCGCCGGGTCCAGCGGGTTGCCCGGTTTCCAGCCTTGTAGGGCTGCGATTACCAGCGGCAGGAATTTATCCTTGATGGAACGCTCCACCAGCAGACGCGAACCGGCGGTGCAGACTTCGCCCTGGTTGAAGGCGATGGCGCCCGCGGCGGATTCGGCAGCAGCTTGCAGGTCCGGCGCATCGGCAAACACAATGTTCGGGCTCTTGCCGCCGGCTTCCAGCCACACACGCTTCATGTTCGATTCGCCGGAGCGGATCAACAGCTGCTTGGCGATCTTGGTAGAACCGGTGAACACCAGGGTGTCGACATCCATGTGCAGCGCCAGCGCGTTACCCACGGTGTGGCCGTAGCCCGGCAGCACGTTGAACACGCCTTTTGGGATACCGGCCTCAACCGCCAGGGCCGCGATGCGGATGGCGGTCAGTGGGGATTTTTCGGACGGCTTGAGGATCACCGAGTTACCGGTGGACAGCGCCGGCCCGAGTTTCCAGCAGGCCATCATCAGCGGGAAGTTCCACGGCACGATAGCGCCGACAACGCCCACCGGCTCGCGGGTCACCAGGCCCAACTGGTCATGCGGGGTGGCCGCGACTTCGTCGTAGATCTTGTCGATCGCCTCACCGCTCCAGGCCAGGGCATTGGCTGCGCCCGGCACGTCGATGCCGAGGGAATCGCTGATCGGCTTGCCCATGTCCAGGGTTTCGAGCAGCGCCAGCTCTTCGGCATTCTCTTTAAGCAGCGCGGCGAAGCGGATCATCGTGGCTTTGCGCTTGGCCGGCGCAAGGCGCGACCAGACACCGGAATTGAAGGTGGCGCGGGCATTTTCCACGGCGCGCTGGGCGTCGGCGACGTCACAGCTGGCAACCGTGGCCAGGAGGCGGCCATCGACCGGGCTGATGCATTCGAACGTGTCACCGGAAACAGCGGCGGTGTATTCGCCATTGATATAGGCGCGGCCTTCGATCTTCAGATCCTTGGCGCGTTGTTCCCAGTCGGCACGGGTCAGGGTGGTCATGCGAGTGTCCTCCTCTCATTGAATACGAGGGCCAGGCGATGTCCCCCGGCAGCCTCAAAGAATTCTTGCCCGGCCAGCCTGCTGTTCGGCTCAAGGCGGCTACCACCCTAAACCAGCGGCTGGGGGTGTTTCAATATATTTGACATAAGGCCGGTAAACGCCCTTGCGATGTTCATTTTAATAAACATAGACTTTGGGCTCTCCAACCGCAGGCCAGACGGGACACGCACATGAGCATCCAGGACATCGTCGACTTCAGCCAAGCCAGCACCGCCCCAGATCGCTACCGCCCTGCCGCGGAAAAAGTCCTCAAGGGCGATCCCGAACAAACGATCTATAACCACTACAACAGCCCTTGCGGCCAGATGAGTGCAGGGGTGTGGGAAGGTGAAGTCGGGCAGTGGAAGGTCAACTACACCGAGCATGAGTACTGCGAGATCGTGCAGGGGGTTTCTGTGTTGCGCGATGCCGAGGGCAACGCCAAAACCCTGCGCGCCGGTGATCGCTTTGTGATCCCTGCCGGTTTCAGCGGCACCTGGGAAGTGCTGGAGCCATGCCGCAAGATCTACGTGGTGTTCGAACAGAAAGCCTGATCAACAAATCGCAGGCAAAAAAAAGGTTCTTCACGGAATCCCGGGAAAGACAGAAACAAGAACGCCGATTTGATTGATGATGTTCGTGCGAGCAAACACATCTAACAAACCGGCGTTCTTATGCGCGATATTAATACT
>NZ_UTBG01000012.1 GCF_900580675.1 Pseudomonas viridiflava | reverse complement strand
TCATACACCAGTACACCGCAGGCCTGTTGGCGCTCGCCACCCAGCACACTGCGCCGCAGCAGCGCCTTGACCCGCGCTTCCAGCTCGGTCAGCTCGAAGGGCTTGGCCAAGTAGTCGTCGGCGCCGAGGTTCAGGCCATGTACACGGTCCTTCACATCACTGCGCGCCGTCAGCATCAGCACAGGCAGATTTTTCCCACGCGCCCGCAAACGCGCCAACACCTCGAAACCGTCCATGCGCGGCAGCCCCACATCGAGGATGACCACCGCATATTCCTCGCTGCTCAAGGCCAGGTCCGCGGCCACCCCATCGTGCAACACATCCACGGTCAAACCCGTGCTCTTGAGCGCCTGGGCGACACTTTCGGCGAGTTGCAGATGGTCTTCAACCAGGAGGACACGCATGGATTTCTACCTCATTCAGGGGTGGTCGACGCCACGCTTTGGCGGGCAGTTTACAGGCGCCGCCTGCCCTGTGAAGCCCGAAAACATTGAAAGGCAACTGAAAGGTTAGTGAAAGCTTCGCGCTTTAGCATCCAACCACGGTGGGTAATGCCTGCCGAGCGACCTCAGGGTCGCGAATGAAAAACGCCTCGAAGCGTTTTCGCCTAATAAGAACAATAACTGGAGTGCCAACGATGCTGCCGACACAGCCACAGGCTTGCCCGCCTGTTCGTTTTTCTCGCCTTGCCCAGACCGCCCTTGCCAGTGCCACCGCGTTTGCCGGCTTTTCGCCGCTGAGCCAGGCTGCCTTCTTCGAAGACAGCAGCGCCACCCTCGAAACCCGCAACATGTACTTCAACCGCGATTTCCGCGACGGTACCCGTTTGCAGCAATCCAAGCGTGACGAGTGGGCCCAGGGCTTCATGCTCAACCTGCAGTCGGGCTACACCGAAGGCACTGTCGGCTTCGGCGTGGATGCGTTGGGCATGCTTGGGGTCAAGCTCGACTCCAGCCCGGACCGCACCGGCACCGGCCTGCTGCCGACCCACGACGACGGCCGCGCCGCCAACGAATACTCCAAGCTGGGCCTGACCGGCAAAGTGAAAATCTCCGCCACCGAGCTGAAGATCGGTGCATTGATTCCCGAGCTGCCGATCCTCAAGCCCAACGACGGACGCATCCTGCCGCAAACCTTCGAAGGCGGCCTGCTCAGCTCCAAGGAATTCAAGAACCTGGTGTTTACCGGCGGCCGCCTGAACAAGGCCAAGGACCGCGACGACACCAATTACGAAGACATTGGCCTGAACAACCGCAACAGCCGCTTCGTCGCCGGCGCCACCGGCAAGCATTTCGACTTTGGCGGTGTGGACTACAAATTCGCCGACAAGATCACCGGCAGCTACCACTTCGCCCAACTCGATGACGTCTACCGCCAACACTTCCTCGGCCTGGTGGCCTCGCGCCCGATGGGCCCAGGCACCTTTGGCGCCGACCTGCGGCTGGCGATCAGTGACGACACCGGCAGCGCGCGGGGCGGCAAGATCGACAACACATCCCTCAACGGCCTGTTCAGCTATGCCCTCAATGGCCATAAGCTCAGCGCCGGCTACCAGCACATGTCCGGTGACAGCGCCTTTCCCTACGTGGACGGCAGCGATCCGTACCTTGTCAACTTCGTGCAAATCAACGACTTTGCCGGCGCCGAAGAACGTTCCTGGCAAGCTCGCTACGACTACGATTTCGCCAAGCTGGGCATTCCCGGCCTGAGTTTCATGAGCCGTTACCTGTCGGGTGACAACATCAAGCTCAGGAACGGCGAGACCGGCAAGGAGTGGGAGCGCAACAGCGAGATCCGCTACATCGTGCAGAGCGGCACATTCAAGGATGTGGCCCTGCGCCTGCGTAACGCGACGTATCGCTCCAACTATTCAGCCCGTGATGCGGATGAAGTGCGTGTGCTGGTCAGCTACAGCGTCGCGCTCTGGTAAGCAGTGCCTGGTAGTAGTACCTCATAACAACAATACGGAGAAACACATGACCCTTTCATTGCGTAAATTGGCCCTCGCCGCCGGCTGCATGCTGTTCGCCGGCCAACTGCTGGCCGCCGACGAACCCAAGCGACCGGAATGCATCGCCCCGGCTTCCCCCGGCGGTGGTTTTGACCTGACCTGCAAACTGGCGCAAAGCGCGTTGGTCAACGAGAAGTTGCTGAGCAAGCCGATGCGCGTGACCTACATGCCGGGCGGCGTGGGCGCGGTGGCGTATAACGCGGTGGTGGCTCAGCGCCCTGCGGACGCCGGCACGCTGGTGGCCTGGTCCAGCGGCTCGCTGCTGAACCTGGCACAAGGCAAGTTCGGGCGTTTCGATGAAAGCGCCGTGCGTTGGCTGGCAGCGGTCGGCACCAGCTACGGGGCAATCGCGGTGAAAGCGGATTCGCCCTACAAGACCCTCGACGATCTGGTCAAGGCCCTGAAGAAAGATCCGGGCAGCGTAGTGATCGGTTCCGGCGGCACCGTCGGCAGCCAGGACTGGATGCAAACCGCGCTGATCGCCAAGGCCGCCGGGATCAACCCGCGCGAGCTGCGTTACGTCGCCCTCGAAGGCGGTGGTGAAATCGCTACCGCCCTGCTCGGTGGTCACATCCAGGTCGGCAGTACCGACATCTCCGACTCCATGCCGCACATCCTCAGCGGTGACATGCGCCTGCTCGCGGTGTTCTCCGAAGAGCGCCTGGACGAGCCGGAAATGAAGAATATTCCGACCGCCAAAGAGCAAGGCTACGACATCGTCTGGCCGGTGGTACGGGGTTTCTACCTCGGGCCTAAAGTCAGCGATGCCGACTATGCCTGGTGGAAAGACGCGTTCGACAAACTGCTGGCCTCCGAAGAGTTCGCCAAGCTGCGTGACCAGCGCGAGCTGTTCCCGTTCGCCATGACCGGCCCGGAGCTGGACACCTACGTGAAGAAACAGGTGGCTGACTACAAAGTGCTGGCCAAAGAGTTCGGCCTGATCCAGTAATCGCCCCTCTTTTGCACGGCCGCGCCCGCCTCAAAAGGGGCGCGGCCCAGGAGTTCCACATGCTCTTACAACGCATTTTCGCCTCGGTGATGCTGCTGGCCTGCGCGGGTCTCGCGCTGATGGCCTGGCCGTATCAGGCGGCATTTTCCTACGAGCCGGTTGGCCCGCGTGCCTACCCGCTGCTGATGCTCGGGCTGATGAGCCTGGGGCTGATCTACATGATCTTTCGCCCGCAGCCGACCAAACACACCGAAGAAGAACCCGCGCTCGACCGCCAGACCCTGATCAAGATCGGCATCTGCGTCGCGCTGCTGCTGGTGTTTGCCGGCACGTTCGAACCGCTCGGTTTCATTCTCAGCAGCATGCTGATCGGTATCCCGATGGCGCGCCTGTATGGCGGCCGCTGGATGCCCAGCGTGGTGATCGTCAGCCTGATGGCCATTGGTCTTTATCTGCTGTTCGATAAAGCCATGGATGTTCCGCTGCCCCTCGGCCTGCTCGACGTTCTGGAGAACTGACATGGATACTTTTGGATATTTGGGCCAGGGCTTCGGCGTTGCGCTGTCCCCCTACAACCTGGTGACCGCGCTGTGCGGCACCTTGATCGGCACCGTGGTCGGCCTGCTGCCGGGCCTGGGCCCGATCAACGGCGTGGCACTGTTGATCCCGATCGCCTTCGCCCTGGGGCTGCCGCCGGAATCGGCGCTGATCCTGCTGGCAGCCGTATACCTGGGTTGCGAATACGGCGGCCGTATCAGTTCGATCCTGCTGAACATCCCGGGTGAAGCGTCCACCGTGATGACCACCCTCGACGGCTACCCAATGGCGCGCAAAGGCCTCGCCGGTGTGGCGTTGTCGCTGTCGGCATGGAGCTCGTTCATCGGCGCGTTTATCGCCACCTGCGGCATGGTGCTGTTTGCACCGCTGCTGGCCAAATGGGCGATTGCCTTCGGCCCGGCGGAATATTTCGTACTGATGGTGTTCGCGATTGTCTGCCTGGGCGGCATGGCCGGTGACAAACCGCTGAAGACCTTTGTGGCGGCGCTGATCGGTTTGTTCCTCTCAGCCGTCGGCATTGACGCCAACAGCGGCGTGTACCGGTTTACCGGCGATAACATCCACTTGACCGACGGCATCCAGTTTGTGGTGTTGGTACTCGGTTTGTTCTCCATCAGCGAAATCCTGTTGCTGCTGGAGAAAACCCACCGTGGCCAGGAGGCGGTAAAAGCCACCGGGCGCATGATGTTCAACTTCAAGGAGGCGTCGGCGGTGTTTGTGGTGAACATCCGTTGCGGCCTGCTCGGTTTCATCATGGGCGTGCTGCCGGGCGCCGGCGCGACCCTGGCGTCAGCTGTTGCCTACATGACCGAGAAACGCATCGCGGGTGCCAGCGGTAAATTCGGCCAGGGCGACATGCGCGGCCTGGCGGCACCGGAAACCGCAATCGGCGCGTCCGCCTGCGGCGCCCTGGTGCCGATGCTGACCCTCGGCGTACCGGGCTCGGGCACCACGGCGGTGATGATCGGCGCGCTGTCGCTGTACAACATCACGCCGGGGCCGCTGTTGTTCCAACAACAACCGGACATCGTCTGGGGCCTGATCGCCTCGTTGTTTATCGCCAACATCATGCTGGTGATCCTCAACATTCCGATGATCCGCATCTTCACGCGCATCCTCGCCGTGCCGAACTGGGCGCTGGTGCCGGTGATCGCAATCATCACCGCGATTGGTGTGTACGCGGTGCACGCCACCACCTTCGACCTGTTCCTGATGGTCGGCATCGGCATCTTCGGTTACATCCTGCGCAAGCTCGACTTCCCACTGTCGCCGGTGCTGTTGGGCTTTATCCTCGGTGGCCTGATGGAGCAGAACCTGCGCCGCGCGCTGTCGATCTCCAACGGTGCGCTGGATATCCTCTGGTCGAGCCCGATCACCTTTGGTGTGTGGGTGCTGACCGCGTTGATGTTGATGTTCCCGTTGGTGCGCATCTACCGCAAACGCGCCCTGCAGCGTCGTGCCGTGGCCGATGTCTGAGGTCACCTTTAAACATTGGTGGGGAACACCGCTGGTCGGTTTGGCCGGCGGTTACCTGGCCAGCCTCGTCGGCTGGCCTTTGCCGTACATGGTCGGTTCGTTGCTGGCGATCATCCTGGTGCGCTGCCTGACGCCGTGGCAGCTGGCGGAGATTCCCGGCGGGCGCAAATGCGGCCAATGGGTAGTCGGAATCGGCATCGGCCTGCACTTCACCCCGGTGGTGATCGAGCAGGTCATGAGCCACTTCGGCCTGATCTTCTTTGGCGCGCTGGTCACCAGCCTGTCGAGCGTTGTCGGTGTGTGGTTGATGCGCCGCAGCGGTGAGGACCGCGCCACTGCATTTTTCTCGAGCATGCCGGGCGGTTCCGGTGAGATGGTCAACCTCGGCGCACGCAATGGCGCGGTGCTTAGCCGTGTCGCCGCGGGGCAGAGCTTACGCGTGCTGGTGGTGGTGCTGTGTGTGCCGGCGATCTTCAAGTATTTGCTCGAAGGCGGCGCCCCGCAGTTTCATCCGGCGCCCGTGAGTTGGGCGTGGCTGGCGTTGCTGTTTCCCGTGGGTGCGCTGGTGGCCGGGGGTTGGCAGCGCTTGCGTCAGCCAAACCCGTGGCTGTTCGGCCCGTTGCTGGTGAGCGCGACGGCCAGCGTGGTGTGGGACCTGCATATCGGCCTGCCCGATGGCGGCAGCCAGATCGGCCAATGGCTGATCGGCAGCGGCTTGGGTTGCCACTTCAACCGTCAGTTCTTCCGGCGTGCACCGTCGTTCATGGCGCGTACGTTGATAGGTACAGCGTTGACCATGGCGCTGGCGACGCTGGCAGCGGTAGGTTTAAGCGCCCTGACCCAGCTGGACCTGCGTTCATTGACCTTGGGCATGATGCCCGGCGGTATCGCCGAAATGAGCCTCACGGCCGAGACCCTGCAACTGTCGGTACCCCTGGTGACGGCGATGCAGGTGATGCGTTTGCTGTTTGTGCTGTTTCTGGCGGAACCGTTGTTTCGGTATTGGAACCGCCAGCCCGACAAGATCTAAAGCCAGACGCAGTTCAAAATGTGGGAGCGGGCTTGCTCGCGAGTACGGAGTGTCAGTCACCAGATTTATTGACTGATCCACCGCATTCGCGAGCAAGCCCGCTCCCACTTTTTTTTCGGTTGGCCTAGAGTGGCGGCAACCGCCACTCGATCGGCGTCTCGCCATTCTGCTCAAGAAACTTGTTGGTGCGGCTGAAATGCCCGCAACCCAAAAACCCTCGATAGGCCGACAACGGCGACGGATGCACCGACGTCAGCACCAGGTGCTTGGTCGCATCGATCAGCTTCTGCTTGCCCTGGGCATGCGCGCCCCACAGCAAAAACACCAAGTGCGGCTGATGCTCGCTGACCACCTCAATCACCCGGTCAGTAAAGAACTGCCAGCCCTTGCCCGCATGGGCGTTGGCGTTGGCGCGCTCGACGGTCATGGTGGTGTTGAGCATCAACACGCCTTGGTCGGCCCAACTTTGCAGGTAGCCGTGGTTGGGAATGTCGATGTTGAGGTCGCGCTTGAGTTCTTTATAGATGTTGACCAGCGACGGCGGCGTCGGCACGCCCGGCTGCACCGAGAAGCACAGCCCGTGGGCCTGGCCGGGGCCGTGGTACGGGTCCTGGCCGAGGATCACCACCTTGACCTTGTCCAGGGGCGTGGAGTTGAGGGCATTGAAAATCAGCGGGCCGGGCGGGTAAATCTCTTTACCGGCGGCGTGCTCCTGACGCAGGAATTCGCGCAATTGCGCCATGTAGGGCTGCTCGAACTCATCCCGCAGGGCGTGTTTCCAGCTGGGTTCGAGTTTGATACGGTCGCCTTCAGTCATGGTGTGTTCGTCGCGTAAAAAAGAATGCGCGAACCCTAGGAAAGCTGACCCCGCTTGTCAATTGATCTGACGCACAACCGGCAGTTTCCTGCGAACCGATCATACTGATCCTTCACTTTCTCGATTGAGGTCACGATGAACCTGCACTTCGAAGAGCTGACCGGCAGCGACGGTGCCCGCATCGGCATCGCCAGCCTGGACGCTGAAAAGTCCCTCAATGCCCTCTCCTTGCCGATGATCCTGGCGCTGGGCGATCGTCTGGATGCCTGGGCCAGGGACCCGAATATCGTCTGCGTGCTGCTGCGCGGCAATGGCCCCAAGGCTTTTTGCGCCGGTGGCGAAGTGCGCAGCCTGGCCCTGGCCTGCCGCGAACACCCAGGTGAAGTGCCCGCCCTGGCCGCACAGTTTTTTGCCGCGGAATATCGCCTCGACTACCGCCTGCACACCTACCCCAAACCGGTGATCTGCTGGGGCCACGGTTATGTGCTGGGGGGCGGCATGGGCCTGCTGCAAAGCGCGGCGGTGCGCATCGTCACGCCGAGCAGCCGCCTGGCCATGCCCGAGATCAGCATCGGCCTGTATCCGGACGTGGGCGCCAGCTGGTTCCTGTCTCGCCTGCCAGGCAAGCTCGGGCTGTTCCTTGGCCTGACCGGCGCACACGTCAACGGCCGTGACGCCCTGGACCTGGGCCTGGCCGACCGTTTCCTGCGTGACGACCAACAGGACGAACTGCTCGATGGCCTGCTGCAGCTGAACTGGCAGGAACAAATCCCGATGCAGCTCAACAGCCTGCTCAAGGCTCTGGCCCAGGAAGCCGTCGACCAACAACCCGAAGCCCAGTGGCTGCCTCGCCGCGCGCAGATCGACGAGTGGCTGGACGTAGGTGACGTGCGCTCTGCCTGGCGCGCCTTGAGCCTGTTGCGCGACCACGCCGACCCGCTGTTCAACCGCGCCGGCAAGACCTTGAGCGAAGGCTGCCCACTGACGGCGCACCTGGTGTGGGAACAGATCGAGCGCGCCCGCCACTTGTCCCTGGCCCAGGTGTTCCAGATGGAATACACCCTGAGCCTCAACTGCTGCCGACACCCGGAATTCAGTGAAGGCGTGCGCGCGCGGTTGATCGACAAGGACCAGACTCCCCACTGGCATTGGCCGGACATCAACACGGTGCCGGAGGCAGTGGTGCAGGCCCACTTCAACAAGGCGTGGGAAGGTCGGCACCCGCTCGCGGATTTATCTGATTACTGATTTAGTTTCGCCCACAAAAAACGGCGCTTCCTGCGCCGTTTGCATTCCTGGCCTGTTAACGGTGACCGCCGCGACCACCTCCGTGATCACCACCGCGACCGTGCCCGCCGTTGCGTCCACCGCCATGATCACCCCAACCGTGGTTCGGATAAGGCCGGTAACCCGCCCTTGGCCCCGATGGGTAATAGCGAGGCGCCGGCTGGTAATACCTGGGCGCTGAATAGTAACGCGGAGGAGGCGCGTAATAGCGCGGCGCCGGGTAGTAGCCCTGGCGGTATTGATACGCCGTGCCGCCGCCGTAGTAATACGCCGGCGCCGGTGCGGTGTAGACCTCGGAACGGTAGTAGGTCTGGCCTCCATCGTAGTAGGGCACACAAGCGGAAAGGGATAGAGCGAGTAAAGCACTGAGCAGCAGTCGTCGAGTCATGGCGGCCTCCTGGACCGCGGAAGAGCACCTCCAGCGACGCTGGGGGGCGGCACTCAGCGTTTGGCTGAATGACAAGGTATCGGACATCAAAATCCGAATCTGGTGCGTTCTGGTAACAACTTGATACATCAATGTACACGGGGGAATTGCATACGCCGGCATAGCGTTTAGCTATCATCTTGCTTTATCGATTCAGTAAATTTTCCTGGCTCGAAACTTTCTCGATTGCGATGATGTCACTATGCCATCGCACATCGCCAAGGAGGCTCTAGCGTGCGCCCTTCGCTACTAACGCCGGATTCGAGCCATGAAAATCTCAACCAAACTGCTGCTGTCCTTTCTTCTGTGTGCGCTGGTCACCCTCGGGGTTGGCCTGCTGGGCATCAAAGGCGTCGTCCGGCTCTCCAGTGCTCTGGAACTGACGTTCTCCAACAACCTGGTTTCCGTCAGCAATACGGCGTCGACCCTCAATGGCCTGGTCGCGCATAACCGTGGTCTGTACCGGCTGCTGGACGCGAGCAAGGGCGATGTAGCCGCGCAAGACCGCGACCGCGTGCGCCAGGACATTGCCAACGAACTCAAGCGCAGCCAAACGGCCTACGCCACCTACCGTGCGACGCCGCTGGAAGATGACGAGCGGGCGGCGGGCGACAAGCTCGACCTGATCTGGCCCAACTACGTCAGCGACTCCGACCGCATCATCGCGATGCTCGACGCCGGCCAGGTCGAACAGGCCCGCGCGCAGCTCAACAGCACCAACAACGAACTGTTCCGCCAGGCGCGCGAACTGATCCGCGTGATGATCGAGTCCAATAACCGCCAGATCAAAGAAGGTGCAGTCGCCGCTGAAGAACTGCGCAACAGTGCGTTGACCTGGATGATCAGCGGGATTGTGCTGGCCTTCATCATTGCCATCGTCATCGGCGTGCTGATCACACGCCTGATCACTCGCCCCATCGCCCAAGCGGTCGAGAGCGCCCAGCGCATCGCCAAGGGTGACCTGACCCAGGCGATCATCACCGAGCGCACCGACGAAGCCGGGCAATTGCTGATGGCGCTGGCGGATATGCAGGGCGGCTTGAAAAGCACCCTGGTGGAAATCGCCAACGCTTCCGACCAGTTGGCTTCGGCCGCCGAAGAACTCAGCGCCGTCACCGACGAAAGCACCCGTGGCCTGACGCGCCAGAATGACGAAATCCAGCAAGCCGCCACCGCCGTGAACCAGATGACCGCCGCCGTGGACGAAGTCGCGAGCAACGCGGTGTCCACCTCGGAAGCCTCGCGCCAGGCCACCGACGAAGCCGAAGATGGCCGCCAGCAAGTGGAGCAGGCCGTGGCCGGCATGAGCTCGATGGTGGGCGAGATCAACGACTCCACCCAATCGGTCGCGGACCTCGCCGGCCAGGTGCGCGAGATCGGCAAGGTGATCGATGTGATCCGCGGCATCGCCGACCAGACCAACCTGCTGGCCCTAAATGCCGCCATCGAAGCCGCCCGCGCAGGTGAGCAAGGTCGTGGTTTTGCGGTGGTCGCCGATGAGGTGCGTGCGTTGGCCCATCGCACCCAGGTCTCCACGGTCGATATCGAAAAAATGATCGGCGACGTGCAGACCGGCGCCGATGACGCGGTGGCCGCCATGAACAAAAGCCTGAGCTGGGCCAACAACACACAGACCCTCGCGCAAAACGCCGGCGAGGCGCTGCAGCGCATCACCGCCAGCGTGGCGAAGATCAACGAGCGCAACCTGGTGATCGCCTCGGCGTCCGAGGAACAGGCAGCAGTGGCCCGTGAGGTGGACCGCAACCTGCTGAACATCCAGGACCTGTCCACCCAGACCGCCGCCGGTGCTCACCAGACTAACGCGTCCAGCCAGGACCTGTCGCGCCTGGCCACCTCGTTCAATGTGCTGGTCAGCAAGTTCCAGCTGTAATCGCCTCATCGCAGTGCACCTGCGCACCCGCTTGAGGCACACACGCCTCAAGCGAACCCTCCCCGCTCCTCTGCCCGGCTGAACAGCCGGGCTTCTGCGTCAGTTGGCACGACTCTCGCTTTGCCTCTCCCGTGCAGGATTCATCACAGGTTCGCGGCACCACAATTTGCAAATGGCCGACTAGGGTTCCGGCTCGCTGACAGCGAGTGGCTGGTCCGAGAGTTGGCGACCTCCAGTTGAGGTTACACGGCGGGATAAAAGCCCGGGAGACAGCCACCGTTCACGGTGCCGCGTTGCTCCTGCTCGCCCACGATCAACTGGAGAAGCCCCATGCCTTCAATCCGTTTACCCGCCCTGCTCGCCGCCGCCTTTGCCGTCGTGCTGAGCTTACCCGCCCAGGCCGCGACCAAAGACCACTTCAGCGTGTGCTGGACCATTTACGCCGGCTGGATGCCCTGGGAGTACGCCGGCAGCCAAGGCATCCTCGACAAGTGGGCGAAGAAGTACGGCATCAAGATCGACATGGTCCAGCTCAATGACTACGTCGAATCGATCAACCAGTACACCGCCGGGCAGTTCGACGGTTGCACCATGACCAACATGGACGCCCTGACCATCCCCGCCGCCGGTGGCGTGGACAGCACGGCGCTGGTGGTCAGCGACTTCTCCAACGGCAACGATGGCGTGGTGCTCAAGGGCACCGGCAAGACCGTGGCCGACCTCAAGGGCATGAACGTCAACCTGGTGGAACTCTCGGTCTCGCACTACCTGCTGGCCCGCGCGCTGGAGTCTGCCGACCTCACCGAAAAAGACCTGAAAGTGGTCAACACCTCCGACGCCGACATCGCCGCGGCCTTCAACACCGACCAGGTGCAGGCCGTGACGACCTGGAACCCGATGCTCTCCGAGCTCAACGCCAAACCGGGCGTCACCCAAGTGTTCGACTCGAGCAAAGTGCCCGGCGAAATCATGGACATGATGGTGGTCAACACCCAGACCCTCAAAGACAACCCCAAGCTGGGTAAAGCGCTGACCGGCGCCTGGTTTGAAGTGGTCGCGCTGATGAACGCCAAGGGCGCCGCCAGCACTGAAGCCCTGGAGCATATGGCCAAGGCCTCCGGCACCGACCTCAAGGGTTTCCAGTCGCAACTGGACACCACCAAATTGTTCGCCACGCCCCAGGAAGCCCTGGCCTTCGCCACCAGCGCGCAGCTGCCGGCGACCATGCGCAAGGTCGCCGAGTTCTCGTTTGAGCACGGCCTGCTCGGCGAAGGCGCCAAGGACACCAGCGCCGTGGGCATGAGCTTCGCCAATGGCGTGACCAGCGGCGACAAAACCAACCTCAAGCTGCAATTCGACCCCAGCTACGTGCAGATGGCCGCCGACGGCAAGCTGTAAGAGGACCTGGCCATGCGCCTGATCAACCATCATCCGCAACGCTCCAGCCGCCTGCTGCTGGTGTTGCTGCCGTTCGCCCTGCTGCTGTTCGCCTACTTCGTGGGTTCGGCCGAGCGCTTGGCAGAAAACCCCAACGACAAGCTGCTGCCCAGCGCCGTGCAGATGGGCGACGCCGTAAAGCGCCTGGCGTTCAGCGCCGATGCGCGCACCGGTGAATACGTTTTGTGGCAAGACAGCGCGTCGAGCCTGCGTCGCCTGGCGATTGGCCTGGGGATAAGCGCCCTCGCCGGCCTGTGCCTGGGGATGGCGGCAGGCACGCTGCCGCTGTTTGGCGCGCCGCTGTCGCCGTTGCTCACGGTGCTGTCGATGGTGCCGCCGCTGGCGATCCTGCCGATTCTGTTCATCGTGTTCGGGCTGGGGGAATTGTCCAAGGTGATGCTGATTGTCATCGGCGTGACCCCGTGCCTGGCGCGCGACCTGGAGCAGCGCGCGCGGGAAATCCCGGTCGAGCTGCTGGTGAAAGCCCAGACCCTCGGCGCCAACACCTGGACCCTGATGCTGCGCGTGGTGCTGCCGCAATTGCTGCCGCGCCTGCTGATCTCGCTGCGGCTGATGCTCGGCTCGGCCTGGTTGTTCTTGATTGCCGCCGAGGCCATCGCCTCCACCGACGGGCTGGGCTACCGGATCTTCCTGGTACGCCGCTACCTGGCGATGGACGTGATCTTGCCTTACGTGGTGTGGATCACCCTGCTGGCGTGGCTGATGGACTGGGGCCTCAAGGCCCTGACCCGGCGCGCGTTCCCCTGGTATGAAGGAGCGCGGGCATGAGCTTTATCAGCGTCAACAATGTGTGGCAGCGCTATGGCGACCAGGTGGTGCTCGAGGGCCTCAACCTGCACGTCGCCGAGGGTGAGTTCTGCACGCTGGTGGGCACCTCCGGCTGCGGTAAATCGACCTTTTTGCGCCTGCTGCTGGGCCAGGAAACCGCGAGCAAGGGCCAGATCCTGCTCGACGGCCAAGCGCTTGTTGGCGAGCCGGATGCCAGCCGTGGCGTGGTGTTCCAGCGTTACTCGGTGTTCCCGCATTTGACCGTACTGGACAACGTCGCCCTGGGCCTTGAACTGCCGCGCTCGCCGTTACTCGGCCGGCTGTTCGGCAAGGCCAAAAAAGACGCCCGCGAACAGGCTGCCGCGCTGCTGCAAAAAGTCGGCCTCGCCCACGCACTGGACAAGTACCCCGCGCAGCTCTCCGGCGGCATGCAACAACGCCTGGCCATCGCCCAGGCCCTGATCATGAAACCCCGCGTATTGCTGCTGGACGAACCCTTCGGCGCCCTCGACCCGGGCATTCGCAAAGACATGCACCAGTTGCTGCTGGAGCTGTGGCGCGAAACCCGGCTGACGGTGTTCATGGTCACCCACGACCTCAGCGAAGGCTTCAGCCTCGGCACGCGTTTGCTGGTGTTCGACAAGGTCCGCGTCGACCCCCACGCCCCCGGCGCCTATGGCGCCCGCATCACCTACGACATCCCTTTGAACAGCGAACGCCGCAAGGTGCTCGCCGCCGAACTTGGAGCCATTTCCACATGACCGATTCCACCCAACTGTTCCCACCCTTCGCCGAAGAAATGCTGCCCGGCGGCGGCCACCGCTCGTTCGTGCTCAAGCGCGGGCAACTGCTGCGCCTCACTGACATTCGCGGCGGCGCCAACGTCAGCCTGACCCTGCTCAACGCGAATGAAAAAACCGAGCGCCTGAACCTGCCCGACAGCCTCAAATGCCAACACACGGCCAAGCTGACCACGGGCCATTGCCTGTACTCGGACATGGGCCGCGTGCTGGCCGCAATCACCGCCGACACCTGCGGCTGGAGTGACAGCATCGGCGGCGTGCTGTGCGCAACTGAGGTGGCCGAAAAATATGGTCAGGGACGCTATCAGGAACTGCGCAACGGTTTCTTCCGCAACGGCACCGACAACCTGCTGGTGGAACTGGGCAAGTGGGGGCTGGGCCTGTCCGACCTGCTGATGACCCTCAACCTGTTCAGCCGCGTCAGTGTGGACGGCGACGGTGGCTTGCACTTCGTGCCGGGCAATTCCAAAGCCGGCGACTACATCGAACTCTATGCGCCGATGGACACCCTGGTGGTGCTCACCGCGCTGCAACACCCGATGGACCCCAACCCCGCCTACGCCCCGCAACCGCTGAAACTCAGCTGGATGAACGCCGACGCCAGCGTCGCCGAACACTGCCGCACCTCGCGCCCGGAAAACGAGCGCGGCTTTATCAACACCGACCGCCTGTTCGCCTGAGGAGCTGCCATGTCTATCGCACTGAAACAACCCGACGCCGCCGTGTACCGCGCGACCATTCCCGCCGGCGAGCCGTGGCTGATGGAGGTCAAGGCCGGGCAGACCTTGCGCATCCTCGACCTGGAGGGCAACCAGGCCGTCGACACGCTGTTCTACAGCCTCAAGAACCCGCGCGAACGCTACGACGTGCAACGCACATTACGCCGACAGAACAGCGTGTACCTGGGCGCTGGCAGCGTGCTGTATTCCAACCTCGGCCAGCCGATGCTGACCATCGTCGACGACACCTGCGGGCGCCACGACACCCTCGGCGGCGCCTGCGCCCAGGAGAGCAACACCGTGCGCTACGCCCTGGAAAAACGCTACATGCACAGCTGCCGCGACAACTACCTGCGCGCCTGTGCCCACGACGGGCGCCTGGGCAAAAGTGATATCGGGCCGAACATCAATTTCTTCATGAATGTGCCGGTCACCGCCGACGGTGGGCTGACCTTTGAAGACGGCATTTCCGCCCCCGGCAAATACGTCGACCTGCGCGCAGAGATGGACGTGATCGTGTTGATCTCCAACTGTCCGCAATTGAACAACCCGTGCAACGCCTACAACCCGACCCCTGCGGAGTTACTGGTATGGAACTGAAATTCAAGCGTCTGCGTAAATGGTTGTTTGCCCTGTGCCAATCCCGCGCCGGGCAGTGCCTTAAAAAACAATGAAGATCCAATGTGGGAGCTGGCTTGCTGTGGCGAGCAAGCTTGCTTGCGCTGGGGTGCGAAGCGCCCCCAAAAAGCGGGCGCCAGCTACGCTGCCGAACGGGAGCAAGCTCCCTCGCCACAGCAAGCCCGACTCCCACAGTTGATCTCCATCAACTCCAACAATTTGCGCCACGGACGACCCTGGCGTGTACCCCCACTTTGCGGGACGGCCCGCAGGGTTTTGCCATGTTCGAAAAACTCTTGATCGCCAACCGTGGCGCCATCGCCTGCCGCATCCTGCGCACCTTGCGCGAGCTGCACGTCAAGGGCGTCGCCGTGTACGCCGAGGCTGATGCGGCGAGCCTGCATATCCAGCAGGCCGACGAGGCCTATAGCCTCGGCGAAGGCGCGGCGGCGGGCACTTATCTGGCGGTGGAAAAAATCCTCGCCACCGCCAAGGCCTGTGGCGCCAGGGCGATTCACCCTGGCTACGGCTTTCTCTCGGAAAACGCCGCCTTTGCACAAGCCTGTGAAGACGCGGGCATTGCCTTTGTCGGCCCAACGCCGGAACAACTGCGTGTATTCGGCCTCAAGCACACCGCCCGCGCCTTGGCCAAGCAATACAACATCCCGCTGCTGGAAGGCACCGAACTGCTCGACAGCCTCGACGCCGCCCTGCAGGCCGCCGACGGCGTGGGCTACCCGGTGATGCTCAAGAGCACCGCCGGCGGTGGCGGCATCGGCATGCGCGTGTGCCGCAGTGCGGTCGAGCTGAGCGAGTCCTTTGAGGCTGTCAAACGCCTGGGGCAGAACAATTTCAGCGATGCCGGGGTGTTTATCGAGAAGTACATCGAGCACGCCCGCCATCTGGAAGTGCAGGTGTTCGGCGATGGCGCGGGAGAGGTCATTGCCCTCGGCGTGCGCGATTGCTCGGTGCAGCGGCGCAATCAGAAAGTCCTCGAGGAAACCCCGGCGCCGAACCTGCCCGAAGGCATGGCCGAGGCCTTGTGCGCGGCCGCCATCACCTTGGCCAAAGCCGTGAATTACCGCAGCGCCGGCACCGTTGAATTTATCTTTGACAGCAACGACGAGCGCTTCTACTTCCTCGAAGTGAACACACGCTTGCAGGTGGAACACGGCGTCACCGAACAGGTGTGGGGCGTGGACCTGGTGCGCTGGATGGTGCAACTGGCGGCGGGGGAAATGCCGCCGCTGCATACGCTGGCGCTGCAACCCCGGGGCCATGCGATTCAGGCGCGCTTGTATGCGGAAGACCCCGGCCGGGATTTCCAGCCGAGCCCGGGCCTGCTGACCTGCGTGGATTTCCCGGTTGCCGATGGCCTGCGGATCGACACCTGGGTAGAAGCCGGTTGCGAGATCCCGCCCTACTTCGACCCGATGATCGCCAAGCTCATCACCTGGGCGCCGACCCGCGAGCAGGCGCGCCTGGATCTGCATCAGGCGCTGAGCGACAGCCAGCTCTACGGCGTGGAAACCAACCGCGACTACTTGCGCCAGATTCTGCTGGCCGCGCCCTTCGCCAGTGGCCGGCCGTGGACGCGTTGCCTGGAAGACCTGGTTTACGTCGCCGACACCTTTGAGGTGCTCAGCGCGGGCACGCAAACCAGCGTGCAGGACTACCCTGGTCGGCTCGGCTACTGGGCCGTTGGCGTACCGCCGTCGGGGCCGATGGACAGCCGCGCGCTGCGTTTGGGCAATCGCCTGCTGGGCAACCACGACGGTGCCGCCGCGCTGGAAATCACCATGAGCGGGCCGCTGCTGCGCTTCAATTGCACGGCAGTCGTCGCGGTGACCGGCGCGCAGATTCCGCTGTTGCTGAATGACCAGGCAGTGCCGATGAACACCGCGCTGCTGATTCCGGCGGGCGCTACCTTGAGCCTGGGCACCATCGCCGGGGCAGGCGCGCGCAGCTATGTGTGCCTGCGCGGTGGGCTGCAAGTGCCCGCCTACCTGGGCAGTCAAAGCACCTTCACGCTGGGCCAGTTCGGCGGGCATGGCGGGCGGGCATTGCGCGCCGGTGATGTGTTGCATCTGGCGCCGTTGGTGGACACCAGCGCCGGGCAGCAGTGGGTTGCTCAACCGCTGGCCGAGGTCCGCACGCTGCGGGTAATTTACGGCCCGCACGGCGCGCCGGAATACTTCAAGCCCGAGTACATCGACACCTTCTTCGCTACGCAGTGGGAAGTGCACTTCAACTCCAGCCGCACCGGCGTTCGGTTGATCGGCCCCAAGCCCGTGTGGGCGCGCACCGATGGCGGTGAGGCGGGGCTGCACCCGTCGAATATCCACGACAACCCGTACGCCATCGGCGCCGTGGACTTTACAGGGGATATGCCGGTGATTCTGGGCCCGGACGGGCCAAGCCTCGGCGGGTTCGTGTGCCCGGTGACGGTGATCGAGGCCGACCTGTGGCAGCTCGGCCAGCTCAAGGCCGGGGACAAAATCCGCTTCGAACCCGTCGACCTCAAAACTGCCCGCGATCTCGCCGTGAACTGGGATCAACAGGACACCGAAACCCTGTGGGAGCAGAGCTTGCTCGCGATGGCAGCACCTCGGTCTCCTGCCCGCAGCGAGCAATTGGCATCCCCGATTATCCTCGACATCGGCGAGGCCGACACCCGCCTGGTCGCCCGCCTCGCCGGCGACACCCACCTGCTCCTGGAAATCGGCGCCGCCGAGCTGGACCTGGTGCTGCGCTTTCGCGGCCACGCGCTGATGCAAGCCCTCGAAACCCGCACGCTGCACGGCGTGATCGACCTGACCCCTGGTATTCGCTCGCTGCAAATCCACTACCAACCCGAACAACTGCCCCTGGCCGAGCTGTTGGCGCTGATCGCCAGTGACTGGGCCACCGTGTGTGCCCGGCAAAACCTGCAAGTGCCGTCGCGCATCGTGCATTTGCCGCTGTCCTGGGATGACCCGGCGTGCCAGCTGGCGATCGATAAATACATGACCACTGTGCGCAAGGACGCGCCCTGGTGCCCGAGCAACCTGGAGTTCATCCGGCGCATCAACGACCTGGCCAACCTCGACGCAGTGCGCCACACCGTGTTCGATGCCAGCTACCTGGTGATGGGCCTGGGGGACGTCTACCTCGGCGCCCCGGTGGCCACGCCGCTGGACCCGCGCCATCGGCTGGTGACCACCAAATACAACCCGGCGCGCACCTGGACCGCCGAGAACTCGGTGGGCATCGGCGGCGCCTACCTCTGCGTGTACGGCATGGAAGGCCCCGGCGGTTATCAGTTTGTGGGGCGCACCTTGCAGATGTGGAACCGCTACCGGGAAGTCGCGGCGTTTGACGGTAAACCCTGGCTGCTGCGGTTCTTCGACCAGATTCGCTTCTACCCGGTAAGCAGCGACGAGCTGCTGCGGATTCGGCGCGACTTCCCCCTCGGGCGCTTTGCGCTGAACATCGAAGAGAGCGTGCTGAACCTCGCGGATTACCAGGCCTTCCTCGCGCGCGAAGCGCCGACTATCGACGCATTCCGCGAGCACCAGCAGCACGCCTTCAACGCCGAGCGCGAACGCTGGATCGCCAGCGGCCAAGCGCATTTTGACAGCGAAGAGCTGGCGGCACCGCTGGGTGACGACACGCCGTTGCAGGCCAATGAGTACAGCATCGACAGCCATATCGCCGGCAACCTCTGGCAGGTTCAGGTGGCCTCTGGCGATCGGGTGGCGGCCGGCGACGTGCTGGTGATTCTGGAGTCGATGAAAATGGAGATTCCGCTGCTGGCACCGTTTGCCGGTGTGGTGCGGGAGATCCCGGTGCAGCCGGGCAGCAGTATCGGCGCCGGGCAGCGGGTTGTGGTGCTGGAACGGGACTGAGTGGCGCTGTATCGTGCAGGGACTTCCAAGGCCCTGCATACCCCATGACCACGCCCACCCATTGCCCTGCCTGCGGCGCCCGTAACGATTGCGCCCTGGCCGACCCGCGTACCGCCGACCAGGCCTGCTGGTGCTACAGCGTCACCATCGACCCGGCGGTGCTTGAAGCGCTGCCAGATGAATTGCGCAACAAGGCCTGCCTGTGTCCCCGTTGCGCCCAAGTGGATGAGCAGCTTCGCAATGCGCGTTGATCGCTTCCTCAGCAACCTGCCGCGTTTCAATCGCCAGCAAGTGCGCGTGTTGCTGGTTGAGCGTCGGGTAACGGTGGATGGCGTGGCGGTCAGCGACCCGCATCACGAGGTGCGCGAATTCAGCCAGGTTTGCGTGGACGATGAGGTGCTGCAGGCGGGCAAGCCGGCGCGTTATTTCATGCTGCACAAACCCCAGGGTTGCGTGAGCGCCACCTCGGACCCGCAGCACCCGACCGTACTGGATTTACTGGACGAGCCGGATGTGGACGCGCTGCATATCGCCGGTCGCCTGGACTTCAACACCACCGGCCTGATGCTGCTCACCAACGACGGCCAGTGGTCGCGGCGCCTGACGCAGCCGCAGACCAAACTGCCCAAGGTCTATCGGGTTGAGACAGAACAGGACATCGGCCCTGAGTATGCCGCGACGTTTGCGGCGGGCCTGTATTTTGCGTTCGAGGACCTCACCACTCAACCCGCCGAACTGGAGCTGCTCGGGCCGACGACGGCGCGGCTGAGCATCATCGAAGGGCGCTACCACCAGGTGAAGCGCATGTTCGGGCATTTCAACAACAAAGTGATCGGCCTGCATCGCGAGCGGATGGGGCCATTGGTGCTGGATGCCGCCCTCGCGCCGGGCGAATACCGAGCGTTGACTGACGACGAAATCCGACAGGTCTGACGACCGTTCAGCCGGTGATGGCAAAAACCCATTTCTGCAACTTGCGACATCCCGAGTCTACTGCTTGAATCAGGATGCCAGCCGAATTATGACTGGCGAGTCGCCTATAACCTCCAAGAAACACTTTGCCCCGCCCGCGCTTGATTCACGGGCCTCTCAGGCAAACAGCCCGCCCTGACAACAGCCGTCGGCCAGCCGTCATCGGATCGACATGGGTGCTCATCTTCCAGGCGTATGCCTACCTGTCATAAAGCTCGTGCAGAGTGATCTGCGCGCCCTACCCGCTTGCCAGGAGTCTTACGACATGAGGCCAGAAATCGCTGTGTTGGATATACAGGGTCAGTATCGGGTTTACACGGAGTTCTATCGCGCGGATGCTGCTGAGAAGACCATCATCCTGGTCAACGGCTCCATGGCCACCACGGCGTCCTTCGCCCAGACCGTGAAAAGCCTGTACCCGCAATTCAACGTGGTTTTGTACGACCAGCCCTACGCCGGTCGCTCCAAAATCCATAACCGCCATGAGCAGATGCTGACAAAGGAAGTCGAAGGCCAGATCCTCCTGGAACTCATCGAGCACTTTGCCGCCGAACACGTGCTGTCGTTCTCCTGGGGCGGCGCTGCCACGCTGGTCGCCCTCGCCCACCGGCCACGCCGCGTGGAAAAGGCGGTGATCAGCTCGTTTTCCCCGGTGATCAACGCGCCCATGCGCGACTACCTTGAGCGCGGTGTCGACTACCTCGGCAACCTTGATCGCCACAGCGTCGGCCACCTGGTCAACAGCACCATCGGCAAACACCTGCCGTCGCTGTTCAAGCGCTTCAACTACAAGCATGTGAGCAACCTGGCCGAGCACGAATACGGGCAGATGCATTTTCACATCAGTGAAGTGCTGAACAGCGACCGGCTGTGCTACCTCAAGGCCGCGCGGCAGATCGACGTACCGGTGCTGTTCCTGAACGGCGAATGGGACGAGTACACCAGCGCCCAGGATGCCAAGCAGTTCGCGCAATATGTGCCGAACAGCAGCTTCAGCACCGTCCAGGCGACCGGGCACTTCCTGGACATGGAACACAAGGCAGCCTGCCGGGACAGCCGCGAGGCGGTGGTGGGGTTTTTGAAACCGGAACGGCAGGTCAGCCGATTGCGTTATCACCAGGGCCAGACACAGCATGCGTTTGCGCTCTGAAATCAAGGCTTGCAGGGGGTCAGCGCGCGCCTGCGCCACCTGCAAGCCACACATTTTTCGAAGAAAAACTTCAAATCCAGACGCACATCTGGTACAAAGTCAGCCGCTCTGAGCGGGTGTCGTATAATGGCATTACTCCAGCTTCCCAAGCTGATAACGAGGGTTCGATTCCCTTCACCCGCTCCACTCAGATTTAGCGCCAACGTCAGGCTGTTTTTGACGGGGGATGCAAAAAAACCGGCCCTTGGTGGCCGGTTTTTTTATGGGCGCGATTTGAGGTCTCCGTCATTCCTCTCGCACAAACCTGTACAAATCAATATTTCTGTACAAGTATCTACGCAGGTGTCGGCATCGCGCCGCGCACGATCCAGGGGTCAGCCCATGACACGTCTACTCATTTCACTGCTGCTGATACTCGGCCTGTGCAGTTGCAGCAACGTCGGTGTCGATCACTACGCCGACCAGCAACCGCAATTGGACCTGGAGCGCTTTTTCAGCAAACCCGTAAAGGCCTGGGGCATCTTCCAGAAACGCTCGGGAGAAGTGGCCAAGCGCTTTGAAGTGGATATCACCAGCCGCCACGAAGGCAATGCACTGATTCTCGACGAGCGCTTTCTGTACAGCGATGGCACCCGCCAGCAGCGCGTATGGACGCTTACGCCGGATGGTCCGGGGCGCTGGCGCGGGCGGGCTGGCGATGTGGTTGGCGAAGCGATCGGCGAAGTCGCGGGTAACGCGCTGCGTTGGCGCTACCGTCTCAACCTGCCGGTGGATGGTTCCGTTTACGAGGTCAGCTTTGACGACTGGATGTACCTGATGGACGAAGACACCCTGATCAACCGTTCAAGCATGTCCAAGTTCGGCGTTGAGTGGGGCCAGGTTACGTTGTTCTTTCGTCGCCAATGAACACAGCATCACGAGGGCAAATCATGCATCTGCAAAAGCTGACGGAACTGGCCACAAAGGGCGAAATACGTGAGCTGGAATTGCTCTCGCTGGAAGGCGGTTTCTACCTGGCCCGCATCAACCTCGGCGATGTTCAAATGACTTTGGTTGACGACGATGGCAAGCCAATGCGCATCAGGTCCACCACGCATCTGCGCGACCTGTTGCAAAGGGTTCCGCCGTTTCCGTGTGTGCTGGTGCAGCACTGTGTCCATGATGAAATGTGCGGTGTGCGAGAGGGGGCGATAGGGGCGTTGCGGATTCCGTTTTCGCTGGCGGCGTCTATATGAGTGTCCTTAAACCTTCAGGCACTCTGATGGCTACCGATGCTGTGTCGCTCCACCACCCACGCCAAAGGCAATGTCAGTAACAACATCGCCGCCAGGATCATCACTGCGACCGGCACGCCCAGCGCATCCCCCACCCCACCAAACACCATCGGGGCCGATGCACCGCCGCCAATCGTGCCGGTATAAAACACTGCAAACGCCTGCTCCCGCTTGCCCGCGCCAGCGAGGTCCGGCACCCCGCCGTACAGCACTGAAGACGTGCCATTGAGCGCCAGCCCCAGCACCGGAAGCACCAGCATCAAACCGGTCAGCGGCAGGTAAAGCGCTGCGACGATCAGCAACGCGGTGCTGGTTTCGGTGATCCACACCGTTTTCATCATGCCGATGTGTGCGCCCAGATAACCGCAAAGCAATTTGCCGAACGCTCCTCCGATAAACAGCATGGTCAGGGCCAGGCCGATGCCCGCCGTGCCCGCCCCTTTGGCTTGCAGCAGGAATGGCAGGAAGGTGAGAAAGCCCATGCGCACGGCGCTGTCGAGGGTCCCCGTGAGAACAAGTGCGCGCAGGCCTGTGACGGCACCGGTTCCGGCGGGAGGTTTGCGTTTTGGTGCAGCCGTGGACAGCTGGTCCTGGCGCGGGATGATCCACCACAGCAGCCCCGCCGCTGCCAGGCCGAGCAGGCCCAGCAACGTGGCGCCGGCTTGCCAACTGACCACGGTCAGCAGTAAACCGACCAGGCCGGGGACCAGGGTTTTGCCGATGTCGCCGGAGAAGTTGTACTGGGACAGCGCCTGCTTCACCCCGCCACCCTCCTCGTAGGCGTCGGTGATCATCGAGGAGGCCAGCGGGTGCTGGGTGCTGGCGCCGAGGCCGCCGAGCAGCAGCGCCATCAGCAACAGGGCAAGCCCGGTGGCTTGGCCGGCCAACAGGTAGGCAACACCTGCCAGCGCAGTGCCGCCCACCAGCATCGGCACGCGGCCCCAACGCTTGGCGGCGCGGCTGGCCATCAGTTGGAACACAGCCATCATCCCCGAATAGGCGCCGCGCAAGAGGCCGATCTGGGCGTAGGACAGTGCAAACTGAGCCTGCCAGATGGGTAGCAGAACATAGATCACGTCGGTAAGGCCGTCGTGCACCGCATGGGCACCGCACCCGGCGAACAGGGCGCGACGGCGCGTAGGTATTACGGACGCAGGCACAGCGACGGTGTCGTTCATGGTGTAGGAACCAGCTCAGGTTTGGGAGGCTTCCAGCCAGTGAGGGCGATCAGCAGGGTCAGCAGTTGAAAACCGATAATCAGCGCCACGCAGCCGGACCAGCCCCAGCGCTCCCAGATCAGCGCCGGGACGATGGCCCCGCAACTGCCCCCCAGGTAATAACAGGTGAGATAAACCCCAACCGCGCCCGCCTTGTTATCGCCGGCGGTGGCAGCAGTGAAGGCATTCGCGGCAGCCTGGGCGAGGAACACGCCAGTGGAGCTCAGCGCCAGACCCGCCACGATGCACCACAGCGACGGCAGCAGGGTCAGGGCCGAGCCGCTGATGCCGAGCACGGCAGCGACGGTCAGCAATTCGGCATGAGGCCGCGCCTTGCTCAGTCGACCCGCAATGGGGATCACGATCAACGCCAGCAAGAACACCATGTAAAGCGTGCCCAACGCCGCCGGCCCAAGGCTGAAAGGCGGTAAGCCGAGATACAAACCGGCGTAGGTAAACGCCGCGACCTGGGAAAACAACACGCAAAAGCCTACGGCATAGGCGGCCAACAAAGGTTGGCGAAAAACGCCAGACGAAGGCGCTTTAACCCGCACGGCTCGCGGTCGGTTGGCGGGTAACAGGAACTGGATAAACCCGCCGACCATCAAGCTCAGCACCGCGAGCAATTCAAATGCTTCACGCCAGCCCACATACTCAGTCATAACGCCGGTCACGAAGCGTCCAGCAAACCCACCCAACACGGTGCCCGCGACATACAGGCTGGTAACCTCGGTGACCGTGGCGCCGCTCCAGCGTTCGCCGATGTAGGCCACGCTGGTGGCGAACACCACCGGGATCAACATGCCCTGTGCAAAACGCCAGACGAGCACTTCGGCGAAGCTGTCGGCGTAAGCGGTCAACAGCGCCGGCAACGCCAGCAGCAACGCCGCGCCGGCGATCACCGTGCGCTTGTCGAAGCGCCCGGTCAGGCGGCTGACAAACGGCGCAGTCATCGCCACGGCCAGCGTGGTCACGGTGATACTCCAGCCTGCGTCTTTGGCACTGATCTGAAACTGCGTGGCGAAGGTCTGCAGGATGCTCTGGGTTGCATAAAGGTTTAGAAACGCCGCGCAGCCACACAGGAACAGGGCAAGGCGGGCACAATGCAGACGCGGTCTCATGCACTCTCTCGTTTTTATTTTGCGTTTTATTTTGTTACGCCTTTATAGAATGAGCGGCATGATCGTGACCAATACCGATTTCCGACCGATCAATACCCAAGGACCAGGATGCTCGACCTACGCAAGCTGCGTTACTTTCTGACAGTCGCCGAAGAACTGCACTTCGGCCGCGCGGCGCTGCGCCTGCACCTCGCGCAGCCGCCCCTGACCCGGCAGATTTCAGCGCTTGAGGCCGAGTTGGGTTTCAAGCTGTTTGATCGCACCAGCCGCACGGTATCCCTCACCGCCCAGGGCCAGGCGTTTTTGCCGTATGCCCGTGGCGTACTGGAACAGGTGGAGCTGGCCCAAGTGATCGCCGGCAAATTGGCTGCGGGCACGGCCGGGCAACTGGCGTTGGGCTACGTCAGCTCGATTGCCCTGTCGGACCTGTTCAGCCAGGCGATCCAGGCCTTCGCCCAGCGGTTTCCGGATGTGCAGTTGACCCTGGTGGAATGCGCCTCCGGCAGCCTCGGTGCGCAAGTGGCTGACGGCCGCGTGGATATCGGCCTGAGCCGGCTGGTACCGCAAAACAACGAGGTGCAGGCGCTGTCGCTGGGCGAGGAACGCTTGGTGGCCGCGGTGTCCAGTGACAGCCCGCTGGCCCGCCAGGTGGACGTGAGCCTGGTGCAGCTCGGTGCCTACCCGTTGATTCTGTTTCCAGCCGACTACGGCTCGGGCCTTAACCAATCCATCGAGCAGCTTTACCGGCGCCATGGTGTGCCGCTACGTGCCGGGCCGACCGGGCGGCAGATCACCTCGATCATTGCATTGGTGGCAGCCGGCCAAGGGGTGGCGCTGGTGCCCGCCTGCACCCGGAGCTTGATGAACAAGGGCGTTACCTACCAACCGCTGGTGGAGGTGGATGCGTGTACGCAATTGTGGGTACTGACCCCTACGCAAAGACAAAGCCTGTTGGCTGACGCCTTTCTCGCCGTTATTGGCGAGGCGTTACACACTCGCTGACGTATTCGAAAAACCTCGCAATACCTCTTCCGAACGCCTTTCCCGCACGGTCATACACTCCACCTAGCGCTTACTGAAAACACCGGTCATCGACCGTTGGTAGGTAGAGTGTTGATAATTTATTTTCGGTGGTTATAGTCACCACCAACACACACCACAAGGAGGTGATGTGGATAGCCGATATCTGATTGGGCATATCGTCGCGGACGGCTGGTACCTGGTACGTATCAGGGGCAGCCACCACCACTTCAAGCACCCGACAAAACCGGGGCTGGTGACGATTCCCCATCCCAAAAAGGACCTGCTGGACAAGACCGCCAAAAGCATTTTGAAACAGGCTCTGCTGAGTTAGGCACCCCTGGAGGACAACGAACATGCTGTACCCAATCGCAATTTCAACCGGCGACCAAGACCATGCCTGGGGCGTGGAAGTGCCGGATATCCCTGGCTGCTATTCGGCAGGCGACGACCTGGATGACGCCATGGCCATGGCCCGTGAAGCCATTGAAGGGCACTTCGAAATCCTTGCGGAGGATGGCGCACCGATTCCCGGCGCCCAGAAAGTCACCTTGCATGCAGCCAACCCACAGTACGCCGGCTGCACCTGGGCAGTGGTGGACATTGACGTCACCAAATACCTGGGCAAGGCGCAGAAACTCAACATCACCTTGCCAGGCTATCTGCTCAATCGGATTGATGAATACGTCCTCAACCACCCGGAGGAAAAAAGCCGCTCGGGTTTCCTGGCATCGGCTGCACTCAAAGTGCTGCAGCAGGACCACTGATCGGCTCGAATTCAACCGCAAGAAACGAAGTTTTCAGTGGGGATGGCCGCGCTGGATTGGCACAAAGCCCACCCCACCCCGGAGCCCGCTCATGCCCTATGAATACAAACGCATGCCCTCCCCTGTCGGCGAACTGACCCTGGTGGGACGCGCTGGCAAGCTCAGCGCCATCCTGTGGGAATGTGAACGCGCCAACCGCGTGCGCCTGGGTGAGCTGCACGAAGCCAACAGCAGCCCGGTGCTGCTGGAAGCCGAGCGCCAGTTGAAGGAATACTTCGCCGGGACACGTAACCGGTTCGAGCTGGAGCTGGACTTCACCGGCACTGACTTTCAGAAACGCGTCTGGCAGGCCCTGCTGACCATTCCGTTCGGTGAAACCCGCAGCTACAGCCAGATTGCCCATCAGATTGGCAACCCGAAAGCCGTACGCGCGGTGGGCGCAGCCAATGGCCGCAACCCCATCTCGATCGTTGCACCGTGCCATCGCGTGATTGGTGCTTCGGGCGGGCTGACCGGGTTTGCCGGGGGCCTTGAGGCCAAGCAGTATCTGCTCGCGCTGGAAGGCACCGGGCAGGCTGAACTGGCGTTCTAGGCGCCTTCGCGACAAAAACGTACAACTTTGTTCAGGGGGCTAATTGTAAAAAGAAATTTCAAGGCACGACTGCGGTCAATCATTTCATCACTCATCCATCGAGGAAAACGGTCATGAAATTTTCTGCAGTCTCCCAATCCCTGTCCCGCTGGGCAGGCAGTGCCCGGACGTTTTACGCGGCCGTTGCGTTGATTTTCCTGTGGAGCCTGAGCGGGCCCTATTTCCATTACAACGACACCTGGCAGCTGATCATCAATACCTCGACCACCATCATTACTTTCCTGATGGTGTTTCTGATCCAAAACACGCAAAACCGCGACAACGACATCCTGCACATCAAGATCGATGAACTGCTGCGTGTGTCCAAGGATGCGCAGAACGCCGTGCTGAGCCTGGATGGTCTGGACCGCAAAGAGCTGGAAAAACTGCGCAATGAATACCGCAGCATTGGCGCCATGGGCAGCATCAGCCTCAACAGCAGTTGCGGTGAAGCGGTCGACGACGCAAAACCGAATAAAACCGATTTGAACCAGGCCTGAAGAAACGGCGGTTGGATGAACTCCAACCGCCGTTTTTCATATCAGGCAACAGGCTTAACCTTCGCCTTGATGACCTTTACCGTAGGTCGACGCCAGGGCACGGGCTTTCTGCAGACGCTCCTCCAACTTGGGCAGCGTCTCATCCACCAGCGCTTTTATTTCCGGCACATTCGACGCCGCGCCTTCTTTTTTGAACAAGGCGATGGCGTCTTCGTTTTCCTTGACCTGCTGCGCGGTGTAGGCGGCGTCGAAGGAATCGCCATCCTTGAGTTCGGGCATCAGGGTTTCGGCCTTGTCGACGATTTTCTCGCGCGGCGCCACCGACAGGTCGAGCTTCTTGGCGATGGCCGCCAAGTGCTGGTTGGCCAGGGTCCGCTCGTTGATCACCTCGATGGTGTAATCCTTGATTTCCTGGGACGAGGTTTTGGCGTGGGCCATGCGACTGGTTTCGATATCGGCCATACCTTTGGCCGAAGCCTGCTCGATGAATTCAGCAGGCGACTGGGCGAAAGCATTGCTGGCGCCGAGGCCCAGCAGCATCGCGAAACTGGCGGTGCGTAACCGGATAGCCATGCGGCTCATGATGGGTTCCTCCAGGGTAAAAATAGGTGCGGGGGAATACACCCCGCCCTGGATTCGAATTTTATGCGCGGCAAAGGTTTAGAAAAAACTCACCAGTGCGACGAACGGTCATGGCTGCATCAGGCGGGTTTAGTGCCGAAAAGCCCCGGCAGCGCGTGTGCCAGAGCATTGATCGCGAAGCCGATGAACATCACGCCGCAGAGTCTGGTGATCAGGATTTCATGGCGCTGATACACCGTGCGCACCCGCTGGGCGCCCACCACGCCGATCAGGATGGCGTAGGCCAGCAGCCCGCCGATGAAGCTGAGGAAGATCAACGACGGGAGCATCGCCCAGGTCAGCAACTCGGCACGGCTGGACAGCAGCGCGGTAAAGGTCGCCACGGCCACCGGGTAAGCCTTCGGGTTGGTCAGGCCGAACAGGATGCCGTGCCAGAACGGATGCCGTGCGGCGCCCTGGGGCGCGTCGCTGCTGCGGCGCTGGGTGCGGATGGCGCGCCAGCCGAGCCAGAACAGGTACAGGCCACTGAGCACGCCCAGCACATCAAAGGCACTGCTGCCGACTTCCCGCGCGCCCACAATCGCAATCAACGCAGTGCTGCACCACACCACATCGCCCAGCAAATGCCCGCACAAAAACCCCGCCCCGGCGCGACGGCCACGGGCGGCGCCGATGCCGAACACGGCCAACACCCCAGGGCCTGGCGTAATCCCGTAGATGAAACCCGAAGCAAGCACTGCAAACAGCAACGATGGGGTCATGGGCGCGACTCTGACAGGCGGTGAGGTGCATGAATTCTGCACGTTCTGCCGGCGAGTGCAATCGTGGCTAACTCAAAACACCCTGCACCTGCCCCATCAACCACTGCAGCCCCGAATCGCCGCCGCGCCGTGCATGCCACGCCAACTCAAAAGCAAACGAGGGGATATGAAACGGCGGCGGGACCGCCAGCAGGTGCTGCTGATCAATGTTCAGCAAGCCGCGCGACGATACCGTCAGGATCAGGTCCGTACCCTGGATCAACTGCGGCGCCACGCCCCAATGCGGCAGGCTGATCGCCACGTGCCGGCGCTCACGAATCGCCGTCAGCGCACGTTCGATTTCCGGGGTGCCGCTGCCACGCATTTCCAGCAGTACATGGGGCCGCGACAGGTAGGTGGGCAGATCCAAAGAACCCTGCTCCGGCAAGCTGCTGCGGTCCACCAGGCAGGTGTAATGCTCCTCGAACAAGGGCGTGGTGCGCAGTTCGGCGGGCATATCCGGGAACACCCCGGCAGCCAGGTCGATATCGCCATTGAGCACGCCGTCGACCATGCCTTCGCGGCTGGTCTGGATGATCTGCAGGTCGATGCCTGGCGCCTCATGGCGTAGGACGCGTACTAATTTTGGCAGGAAAATCGCCGCGCTGTAATCAGACATCGCCACGCGGAACCGGCGTTTGGCCGATGCCGGGTCAAACCGATTCGGCGCCAGCAGCGCCTGCACCTGGGCCAGGGCCTCGGCCAGCGGGGCTGCCAACTCCAGGGCGCGGGCGGTCGGCACCAGCGTACCGCCTTGGCGCACCAGCAAGGGGTCGCCCAGCAGGTCGCGCAAGCGTGCCAACGCATGGCTGACCGCGGGCTGACTCAAGTGCAAACGCTCGGCGGCGCGGGTGACGTGTTGCTCACCGAGCAAGGCGTCGAGGATCACCAACAGGTTGAGATCGATGCGGCGCAGATCATTCATCAGCTGCATGCTCATCATAAGAACTTGGAATTTAAATTTGCGCGACGAATAGCCTAGAGTCCAGCAAAACCTTTGGGAGATTCACGATGACGACGTTGCATTGGCTGGGATTGTTGGCACTGGCGGTGATCGCCGGCGCGGTGGTGCCGTTTCAAAGTGCGATCAATGCCAACCTTGGGCGCGGGCTCGGTCATCCGTTGTGGGCCACATTGGCGTCGCTGCTGGTCAGCATCGTTGTCTTGCTGCCGGTGATCGTGGCGCTGCGCTTGCCGCTGCCGAGCCTGGCGTTTATCACCAAGGCCCCCTTGTGGATGTGGGCCGGTGGCGCGTTTGGCGTGTGCTTTATCTCGTTGGCGTTGATGCTGCTGCCCAAGCTGGGGGCATCCGGGTTTATTGCCCTGGCCATGGCCGGGCAGATTCTCGCCTCGCTGCTGCTCGACCACTTCGGCCTGTTCGGTCTGGTGGAGCGCCAACTGACAACGCCCCGTGTGTTGGGGGCGTTGTTGTTGATCGGCGGGGTGGCGTTGATTCAGTTCAGCGCCACGCCCGCTCCGGCATTGGCCAGCGCCAACTGATCAGCCCTTGTCCAGCGTGCGCAGCTTTTGCGGCAGGCCCCACAGCAGCAACGCCGCCGCCAACAGCGCGCATACGCCAATCACATAGAGTGCCGGGGTGGTGCTGCCGGTAAGGTCTTTGATCCGCCCGACCATCACCGGGCTGACGATCCCGCCGAACTGCCCGAGGGTATTGATCACCGCAATCCCGCCCGCTGCACCGGCACCCGCGCCGGCCAGCAATTTGGGTGGCAGGGTCCAGAAGGTCGGGATAGAGGCAATGATGCCGGCACCCAACATGCCCAGGGCGATGATCAGGAAGGTGGTGTGGTCGGCAAAGATCCCGGCACAGAAGAAGCCCACCGCGCCGAGCACCACCAGGCCACAGACGAACTTGCGACGCTCGCCGGTGGCATCCGACAACCGCCCGATCACCACCATGCTGATCGCGCCACACACATACGGAATGGCGGTGAGCAAGCCGATCATCACCGGGCTCTGGGTGCCGGCGCTGCGGATCAGTTGCGGAGCCCAGAAGTTCAGGCCGTAGGACGCCACCTGGATCAGAAAGTAGATAAACCCGAGCATCAAGAAGCCTGGAATACGAATCGCCGACAGCAGCGAGCCGCCGTGCTGGTTCGGCTCATGCTTGGCGATGCGGCTCGACAACAAGGCCCTCTCGGCGGACGTTAGCCAGTGCGCGTCTTCGATACGGTCCTTGAGCAACATCAACACCAGCAACCCCAATCCAATGCACGGCAAACCGCCGAGCAGGAACAACCAGTGCCAGCCGCGCATCTGCAGCACGCCGTCGAGGTGCTCCAGCACCAGGCCGGAGAACGGCGCGCCGACCAAACCGGCGAATGCAGAGGCGAGGAACAGCATCGAGGTGATGCGTCCACGGAAATGCTGCGGGAACCACAGCGTCAGGTAATACAGCACGCCGGGCGCAAAGCCCGCCTCCATCGCGCCGATGATGAAGCGCAGGCCATAGAACTGCCATTCGGCCGTGACAAACACCATCGCCGCCGTGGCCAGGCCCCACGACATCATGATTCGTGCGATCCAGCGCCGCGCGCCGACCTTGTACAGCATCATGTTGCTCGGCACTTCGAAGATCACGTAACCCACCACAAACAACCCGGCGCCCAGGCCATAGGCGGTGTCGCTCAGGCTCAAGTCAGCTTGCAGTTGGAACTTGGCAAAGCTGATGTTGATGCGGTCAAAAAACGCGAACAGGTAACACACCATGATCAGCGGCATCAGGCGCCAGGCGACCTTGCTGACCAGGGCTTTTTCGGCATCGATTTCAGCGGCAGGGCGCGCGCCGGCCTCCAACGTATTAGTGCTCATGGGTTTCTCTCCAGCGGGCTGCTCACAGGCGCCCGATTGTTTTTGTTGTCTGGTGCGGCGTTACAGCGTGGCGATGTAAGCCGGTGGCGGATGCAAATCGCAGTTGCGCCCGGCTTTGGCCACTTGGCCGGGCAGCTCGTGGCCGAGCAAGGCCGGTAAGCGGCGGGACATGTCCAGCAAATGCGGCAGGTCGATTCCGGTGTGAATCCCGACCTCCTCGCATAGGTTGACCAAATCTTCGGTGCAGATATTGCCCGACGCGCCCGGCGCAAACGGGCAGCCACCCAAGCCGCCGAGGGCTGCGTCAAAACGTCGGGCGCCGGCTTCGTAGGCGGCCAGCACGTTGCACAAACCCTGGCCGCGGGTGTTGTGAAAATGCAACGTCAGGTCACCGGCGGGCACGCGCTGCAACACACGCTTGACCAGCCGTTCGACCTGGCGCGGATTGGCCATGCCGGTGGTGTCGGCCAGGCTGATGCCCTGGATGCCCAGTTCCAGATAAGCGTCGACAATCTGCAGCACGCGGTCTTCATCGATCTTGCCTTCGAACGGGCAGCCAAAGGTGGTGGCAATGCTGCCATTGAGCCGCACCGGGTGCTCGGCGGCAAAACTGACAATGTCGCCAAACGCTGCCAACGACGCCTCGCAGCGCATGCGCATATTCGCCAGGTTGTGGGTCTGGCTGGCGGACATCACCAGGTTCAGCTCGTCCGCACGCGACTCGATGGCGCGCTGGGCGCCTTTGAGGTTGGGGATCAACGCCACGTAGATCACGCCGGGTGCGCGCTGAATGCCCTGGAACACTTGTTCGCCATCACGCAAGGCCGGGATGGCTTTGGGCGAGACAAACGAACCGGCTTCGATACGCGAAAAACCGGCCAATGAAAGCTGGTCGATCAGGGCGATCTTGTCGGCAGTCTCAACCCAGGTCGGCTCGATTTGCAGGCCGTCGCGCGGGGACACTTCCTGCACGATCAGCGGGTCGGAATAATCAGTGATCATTGCACCACTCCGCAGGTTTTCAGGCGTTGGATATCGGCCACCGTCAGGCCCAGGCTGCCGAGGATGTCGTCAGTGTGCTGGCCCAGCGTCGGGCCTTGCCAGTTCACGCCACCGGGGGTCTCGGAAAGCTTGGGCACGATGCCGGGCATCTTCACGGATACGCCACCGGGCAACTCGGCATTGAGCAGCATGTCGCGCGCCTGGTAGTGCGGGTCGCTGACGATATCGGCCACCGAGTAGATGCGCCCGGCCGGTACTTCGGCGGCCTCCAGGGCGCTGAGCACCTGGTCGATGGGCAGGCTGCTGGTCCAGTGGGTGATCGCGGCATCCAGCAAACCACTCTTCGCTGCGCGGCCATCGTTGTGGGCGAATTCAGGCGCTTCGGCCAGGTCGGCGCGGCCAATGGTGGTCATCAGGCGCTTGTAGATCGGGTCGCTGTTGCCGGCGATCACCACATAGGCGCCGTCGGCGGTCAGGTAGGTGTTGGAGGGCGCGATACCCGGCAAGGCGCCGCCGCTGCGTTCACGCACATGGCCGAGCATGTCGTATTCGGGCACCAGGCTTTCCATCAGGTTGAACACGCTTTCAGCCAGCGACACGTCGACAATCTGCCCATCACCCTGGCCGGTCTTGACCCGCAGCAGCGACATCAGCGCGCCGATCACGCCATGCAGTGACGCCAGCGAATCGCCCAGGCTCACGCCGACCCGGGCCGGGGGCGAATCCGGGTTGCCGGTGGTGTAGCGAATGCCACCCATGGCCTCGCCGATCGCGCCAAAGCCTGGGCGGTCGCGGTAAGGGCCGGTCTGGCCGTAGCCGGAGATGCGCACCAGGGTCAGCTTGGGGTTGAGGGCGTGCAACACCTCCCAGCCCAGGCCGAGTTTTTCCAGGCCGCCGGGGCGCAGGTTTTCGATCAGCACGTCGGCATCGCCGAGCAGTTGCTTGATCAGGCTCAGGCCCTCGGCGGACTTGAGATCCAGCGCCAGGGACTTCTTGTTACGCGATTGCAGGTACCACCACAGCGACGTGCCTTCGTGCAGCTTTCGCCATTTGCGAAGCGGATCGCCCTGGCCCATGGCCTCGATCTTGATCACCTCGGCGCCGAATTCGCCCATCAGCCGGGCGGCGAACGGCGCAGCAATCAGGGTGCCGATTTCGATCACCTTGATGCCGCTCAGGGGAGCCGTCATGGGGTGTACCTCTTATTCTTGGATGTGCGGCCAAGGCTAGAGGACAGCGCAAGGTAAAATCCAACCGTCAGTTGGCAACGAGCGTTCGCTAAACGCGAACGCCCAAGGCATCGAACAACAATCGGCTCACCGGCGACAACTGCGCCACGTCGCGTACCACCAGGATCAGGCTGCGATCGGACCACGCATCCGTCAACGGCACGGCGTGCAAACCCAGGGCGCGGCCAAACAGTTCATAGGCCTTTTGCGGCAGGATGCCGATGCCCATATTGGCCTGGACCATCCGGCACATCGCATCAAACCCCGGTACATGGATGCGCAGGCGCAACATTTTGCCCGCCTCGCGCGCGGCGGCGTGGGTGCGCATGTTGATCGAGCTGGCGGCGTGCAGGCCGACGTAGTCGCTGCCAAGGGTTTCGGCGAAGGCCAGGGATTCGCGTGTCGCCAACGGGTGATCCGCAGGCATCAGCACTACCAGTTTGTCGTGGCGATAAATCACGCTGGGCAGGCCTTTGGTGTCGGTGTCGCTGGAGCAGATCCCGAGGTCCGCCACCCCATCCAGCACGCCCTGCACCACCCCGTTGCTGGGGCGTTCTTCGAGGTCGGTTTTGACTTCGGGATGTAACGCGGAAAAATCCCGCAGATCTTCCGGAAGGAACTGAATGATCGCCGACAAATTGGCCAGCATCCGCACATACCCGCGCACGCCATGGCTGTGCTCGCCGAGTTCCAGGCCCATTTTTTCCACGTTGAACAGCATCTGCCGGGCATGGTGCAGCAGGGTTTCACCGGCTGCGGTCAGGTCCATGCCCTTGGCCCGGCGCACGAACAGGCTCACACCCAACACCTGCTCCAACTCCATCAAACGCTTGCTGGCGGCTGACACGGCGATGGCTTCGCGGGCGGCGGCGCGGGTCAGGGTGCCCTCTTCAAACACGGCGACGAACAGTTGCAGGGTGATCAGATCCAGGCGCCGCACCAGGCTTTTGTGCAACATCAGGCGCGCTCGGTAGCCAGGCGATTGATTTCGGCCTGCTCCACCACCGCTTGCGGCGCGCCATTGCGTACGGCCGCCAACATCGCCCGGCCAACGGTCTCGGTGCTCACCACCCAGCCCGGCTTGACCCGACGCACCAACGACAGCACCGGCCCGAGCACGGAATAGAAGGATTGATACAAAGGCGTCTTCGAGCGCACGCCATGCAGCGGCTGGATCACCCCAGGCCGAAACAGGTACACCGCCTTGAATGGCAGGCGCAGCAAGGCATTCTCGGTCTTGCCCTTGACCCGCGCCCACATCGACTTGCCCGCCTCGGAGCTGTCCGTACCGGCGCCGGACACATAGATAAAAGTCATCTGCGGGTTGAGCCGCGCCAGGGTGCTGGCGGCCACCAGCGTCAGGTCATACGTGAGGTGGGTGTACCGGGTTTCATTCATGCCTGCCGACGAAACCCCGAGGCAGAAGAAACACGCGTCGAAACCTTGCAGCAGGTTTTCCAGGGGTTGGAAATCCAGCATGTCGCTGTGCAACACCTGGTGCAGCTTGCCGTGTTCCTGGGTCAGGGGTGTGCGGCCGACGGCCACCACTTCCTGCACATCCGCAGCCAGCAGGCACTCGCGCAGGACGCCCTGGCCGACCATGCCGGTGGCACCGAATAACAGAACTCTCATAAGGGGACCTCAGCGGCAAGCCGCAAGCTTCATGCTCAAGTTGAATGCGCTTCGGCTTGTAGCTTACCGCTTGCAGCGTGCGACTGCCCCTTTTAGAACGCGTTGCGAAAGATCTCCTCAATCTGACGCTGGTCCGCGCGCCGTGGGTTGGTGAGCCCGCAGGCATCTTTCAGCGCGTTGGTTGCCAGCAGCGGAATGTCCTGCAGCTTGGCACCCAGCTCGCGCAGGCCGGCGGGGATTTCAACGTCGTGGGCCAACGCGCGGATGGCTGCGATGGCCGCCTGGGCGCCCTCCTCCGCCGTGATGCCTTTGATGTCCGCGCCGAGGGCGTGCGCCACGTCGCTCAAGCGTTTGGCGCTGACGCTGGCATTGAAGCTTTGCACGTGGGGCAGCAACACCGCGTTGCACACGCCGTGGGGCAAGTCATACAAACCGCCGAGTTGGTGGGCCATGGCGTGCACGAAACCCAGGGAAGCATTGTTGAATGCCATGCCGGCGAGGAACTGCGCGTACGCCATGTTTTCCCGCGCGGCCTTGTCGCTGCCGTCGCGTACCGCCAGGCGCAGGTTGGCGCTGATCAGTTCGATCGCCTTGATCGCGCAGGCGTCGGTGATCGGGTTGGCGGCAGTGGACACGTAGGCTTCGATGGCGTGGGTCAGCGCGTCCATGCCGGTGGCAGCGGTCAGGCCCTTGGGCATGCCGACCATCAGCGACGGGTCGTTGACCGACAGCAGCGGCGTGACGTTGCGGTCGACGATGGCCATTTTCACGTGGCGGGTTTCGTCGGTGATAATGCAGAACCGGGTCATCTCGCTGGCGGTGCCGGCGGTGGTGTTGATCGCCACCAACGGCAGTTGCGGTTTGCTCGATTGGTCAACGCCCTCGTAGTCGCCGATATGCCCGCCGTTGGTGGCGCACAGTGCAATGCCCTTGGCGCAGTCATGGGGCGAGCCGCCGCCCAAGGACACCACAAAATCACAGGCGCTCTGTTGCAGCAACGCCAGGCCGTTCTCGACGTTTTGCACAGTGGGGTTGGGCTTGGCGCCGTCGTAGATCACCGAGTCGATGTCCTGCAGCGCCAGCTTCTCGGCGATCATGCTGGCCACGCCGGCCTTGGCCAGGCCAGCGTCGGTGACGATCAGTGCCTTGCGAAACCCGTAGTTACGGATGGCGAGCATGGCTTCGTCGAGGCAGTCGGTGCCCATGATGTTGACGGCGGGAATGAAGAAAGTGCTGCTCATGGCGAATCCTCGGATGACGGTTATGCCTACAGCATCGACCCCACCTGCCTACGGCATCTTGATCAGGATCAACGCCCGCTCGTGATAAAGTCACCGTCCAGCCGATTTCGAGTAGACCCGCCGCAATGAAGGATTTCCAGGATATAGACGCCCACCTTGAAGACTGGAGCGCGCTGCGCAGCTCCACCGCGTTCAGTGGGATTCTGATCGGCAACGGCGCCAGCCGGGTGATTTGGGAAGACTTTGCCTACGACTCGCTGTTCGAAAACGCACGCACGGTCGAAGAAAAGCCCCTCGGCCAGTCCGAACTCAGCGTCTTTGACGCCCTGCAAACCCGCAGTTTCGAGCAGGCCCTGGGCGCGTTGAAAACCACCAGCCGGGTCAACAAGGCCCTGGCGGTCAGCTCGGCGGCGCCGCGCAATCGCTATTACGCGATCAAGGAAGCGCTGATCAACACCATCCACGCGGTGCACATTCCGTGGCGCCTGGTGCAGCCGTCAACGCTGGCGACGATCAACGCGGAGTTGGGCAATTACGCCAGCGTCTTTACCACCAATTACGACCTGCTCAACTACTGGGCGATCCTGCACACCCCGGGCATCGACGACCTGTTCCGCAGCGCCGATGCCAGCTTCGACCTGCGCAACACACGCACCGACGCCACGCGCATTCTCTACCTGCATGGCGGCCTGCACCTGGTGCGCAACCTGGACGGCACCGCGCGCAAATTGCCGAGCACCGACAGCACCTTGCTCAGTAGCTTTGCGATCAACAACACGATCAAGACCCTGGACGATGTGCCGTTGTTTGTCAGCGAAGGCAAGGTCGAAGAGAAGCTCAAGACCATCCGCAGCTCGGATTACCTGTCGTTCTGCTATGAGCAATTGCTGACCCATGAGGGCGCGCTGTGCATCTTTGGCCACGACCTGGGCGCGCAGGATCAACACCTGGTGGATGCGATTCGCCAAGCCAGACCTGCGACCCTGGCGATCTCGGTATCGGGCCGCAGCGACGGCTTTATTCGTCAGCAGAAGCGCCGGTATTCGCAGTTGTTCGACGGCATCAATGTGGAGTTGAAGTTTTTCGCGGCACGCACCCATCCCCTGGGCAACGCCGCGCTGTCGGTGCCGGTCGAGCGCTGATCCGCTGAACAAAGCAGATTAAATGTGGGGCCAAGCGCCCTCGCACATTTTTGGGATGTGCTTTTTAAATAAAGACAAATGACAATAATTCTCGATATCATTCGCGACTTTTCAGCGCCGTGCCTTATCAAGAAGGATATCCATGTCTCGTCCCAAGCCCGACCCGTTGTCGGCCGACGCCTTTCGCGGGTTTTATGCAGATATTCTGTATTTCCTGCGCAAACGCACGGACAACGCCAGCGACGCGGCGGACATGGCACAGGACGTCTTTACCCAGTGGCTGGGTTACCGCGACCAGGCCAAGGTCGAGCAGCCACGGGCGTTCCTGTTCCAGATGGCGCGCAACCTGCTGCGTGATCACTGGCGCAAACAGAAGGTGCGGCACACCGTCCACACAGATCAGGCCGACATGGACGCCGACGCGATCACCGACGAGCAAAACGAACCCATGGCCGCAGCACTTCGTATGCAACGCCTGGAACAGTTGAAAGAAGTCCTCGCTGAACTCTCGCCGCGCCGACGAGAAGCCCTTATGCTGCACCGCTTCGAAGGCCTGAGCCAGGCACAGATCGCCGAGCGCATGGGCATTTCGACCAGCATGGTGGAAAAGCACATTGCCTTGGCCCTGCTGCATTGCAAGCGACGCCTTCAAAACGACCCCGGCACGGAGCAGCCAGAATGAACCGCCTGAGCGACAGCGACGCCCTGGACATCGAAGCGAGCGACTCGATCGATGCCCAAGCCGCCAGCTGGTTTGCCCGCAACCGCGACAATGCGGCGCGCGCCGACCGCAAAGCCTTTGCGGCCTGGCAAGCGGAGCCTGCCCATGCCCGGGCCTATGCCGAATTCGAACAGCTGTGGGCCGACCTGGCCCAGTTGCAGCAACTGAACAAACCCGTGGCGCTGCCCAAGCGCAAACCGTCGGTATGGCGCCCTGCCCTGGCGGTGGCCGCCGCCTTGCTCTGCGCCGTGCTGGCCACGCATGTCGGCGCGCCCCGCGAGCTGTATCACTCCCAGGTGGCGGCCCATGCCAAGGGCACGCGCACATTTAACCTGCCCGATGGCAGCACGCTGTACGTCAACGCCAATACCCGCCTGCGCGTGGACTTCAGCGCCCACCAGCGCATCGTGCACCTGGACAAGGGCCAATTGTACATCGAGGTCGCTGCCGACAAGGAACGGCCACTGTTCGTGCAGGCCGGCGAAGCCAGTGTGCGGGTGGTCGGCACCGGCTTTGATGTGCGACGCAGCCAGCAGCAACTGGTGGTCAGCGTTGCCCACGGCCAAGTGGCTTTCGAGCCGGATGCCAAAAGCCCCGTTACGCTGCTCGGCGCACGGCAACGCGCGACCTACAGCTATGCAAAGGGCACCTTGCAGCAACAAACCCTGATGGGCGAAGAGGTTGCTGACTGGCGCAGCGGGCACTTGTCATTTCGCAATCGCGAGCTGGCCAGCCTGATCGACGAACTGAGCCTGTACCGTCCCCAGGCCCCCTTGCAGGTGAGCAGCGCCGTGGCGCACCTGAAAGTCTCGGGCAACCTCGATGTCAGCGACCCCGACGCCCTGCTCAATGCCCTGCCCGCCCTGCTGCCGGTGAAAACCGTGGCTTCGGCTGACGGCATCGTGCGTATCGAACCGAGCAAATAACCCTGAAAAAATCGCACTTGAGAATATTTTGCATTCGCAGGTGTGGATTTGATGTCCTGCCGCGTCTTCCTCCGGTCTGCGTTTGATACGCACGCCTTTTTGGCCATTTGGCCACACCGGGGGATTTCATGTTTCGCGCGCCTTGCCACGCTTCGCACCTGTTTCTTCGACCGACCCTCATTGCTGCCTGCCTGGCGTTCAGCCTTGGCGCCCAGGCCGAGTCGTTCAAGCTGCAACTGCCCGCCCAGTCGCTGGCCGCGTCCCTGAGCGAGGTGGCGCAGCAGGCGAAGATCCAACTGTTGTTCGATGAAGCGCTGTTCAAGAATGTGCAGGCGCCAGCGCTCGAGGGGGATTTCACGCCGGAAGTGGCAATTCGCACGCTGCTGAAGAACGGCGAGTTCACCTTGATCAAGGTCGGCAATACTTACGTCGTGCGCCCCGAAGAGGGCAAGACCACCAACAGCGGCGCCATCCAGCTGGAAACCCTGAGCGTGATCGGCACCGGCAGCCAAGTCGACTCCAGCACCGTTGGCCGCTCGACCCTGAGCCAGGCCGATATCGACCGTTACCAGTCCAACAACATCCCCAGCCTGTTGCAGACCCTGCCCGGCGTCAGCCAGGGCGGCTCGCTGAAGCCCGGCGGCCAGACCATCAACATCCGCGGTTTCGGCGACGCCGAAGACGTGCCGCTGACCGTCGATGGCGCTACCAAAAGCGGCTTCGAGCGCTACCAGCAAGGCACGGTCTTCATCGAGCCCGAGCTGATCAAAAGCATCGAGGTCGAAAAAGGCCCCAACTCGGCCTTCAGCGGTAATGGCGGCTTCGGCGGCACCGTGAACATGACGACCAAGGATGCGCCGGACTTGCTCCAGGACGGACGCAACAGCGGCGCCATGCTCAAATACGGTTATTCCAGCAACGACCACGAGCAGGTCTACAGCGGCGCCGTCTATGGCCGTACCGATGACGGGCGTTTCGATGCCCTGGCCTACTGGACAAAGCGCGACGGCGACGACATGAAGGTGGCTGCCAAGTTGCCCAACGCCAACAACCAGTACCCGATCAACCCCCAGCGCCTGCCCAACACGGCCCAGGATGTGGACGGCAAACTGTTCAAGGTCAATGCGCATGTCACCGACGAGCACAGCGTGGGCCTGTCCTATTCGCAATCCCACAGCAACCGCTGGACTCCGTTTTCCGCTGCGAGCTACCCCACGCCACCAACCCAGGCCAACATCAACCGCTACGGCTACGAAGGCGCGCTCAAACGTTTTTTAGCCAATCGCGACACCGTCGACACGACCTGGTCGGGCAAGTATGAATACCAGCCCCTGGACAACCCGTTGGTGGACCTGACCGTGAAATACTCCCAGTCCAATACCGACCAGACCGACGAGCGTGACGCCACAGCGTTCTTTCAGCTGGCTAGCGGCGGGCGCAAGATGGACACGGCCTACACCGACAAGAACCTCGACATCCGCAACGTCAGCCTGTTTGACACCGGGCTGTTGCAGCATGCGGTGACCGTCGGCGGGCAGATCCGCAAGCACATTCGCGAAACTGAAATGTGGATGCCCGGCGCCACCTACAACACCCCACGCTATAACTACGGGCACTTCCAGCCAGGCTTCATGCCCCACGGCAAAGTCGATACCAACAGTTTCTTCATCCAGGATGCAGTCACGTTGGGCGACGTCACCGTCACCCCCTCCTTGCGCTACGACCATGTGCGCAACCGCGGCGAAGCCAACGATGCGCCGTACTACAGCAACCCCGATCCCGCCATCGGCCACGACTACAGCGACCGCACCTACACCGGATGGTCGCCGCGCCTGGCGCTGTTCTGGACCGTGACCCCGAACGTGGGCCTGTTCGCCAACTGGAGCCAGACCTGGCGCGCGCCGGTCATCGACGAGCAGTACGAAGTGCAAGGCGTCGGCAGCCGTACCGCGACCAGCGTCGACCTCGACCCGGAACGCATCACCTCGATCACCGTGGGTAACATCACCCGTTTCGATAACCTGATCGCTCAGGACGATAACCTGCAAATTCGCACCACGCTGTTCCACAACAAAGTCGAAGACGAGATCTTCAAGGCCACCGGCGTGGGTTGCCAGAACCAGGCCGTCAACGGCGGCACGATATCAACCGCCTGCCCGCCGGGCGCGATGTCCAACTATCGCAATATCGGCGGCATGACGATCAAGGGTTTTGAAGTGGAGTCGTTTTATAACTCCACCTATCTGTTCGGCTCGGTGTCGTACGCCTACACCACCGGTCAACACGAAGGGGCCTACACCAACCCATGGGGGCCGGATGTGTCGGCCCGCGATATCCCCCCCACCAAATGGGTGCTGGTGCTGGGAACCAACATCCCGGCCTGGGACGCCCAAGTGGGTTGGATGGGACAATTCATCGGCGCCACCGACCGCCTGCCCAGCGACAAATATTCAGGCGGCCCTGGCTCCAGCGTCGGCGACGTGTTCTACGACCAGTACGCCAACAAGCGCTACAACACCCAGGGCCTGTTCGCCAAATGGAAACCGCAGCAGGCTTACCTGAAAGGCACCGAGGTGAACTTCACCGTGGACAACCTGTTCAACAGCAACTTCCGCCCGGCCCTCAGTGGCGACCGTGCCTACACCAAAGGGCGCGATGCCAAGATCAGCATCACGCGCTTCTTCTGAAACTGTACGGATAAATCCGCGCCCAGCTGTAGGCCCGCATTCTTCGGGGATTGTGGCTAGATGGGCTTCCCTTGAAGCCCTCTCGTTTCGGTTGCTGCCCATGAGCTCGCGCGAAAACACCGGCATGGCCCTCGGCCTGCTGGGCGTCGTCATCTTCAGCCTGACCCTGCCCTTCACCCGCATCGTGGTGCAGGAAATCCACCCGTTGCTCAACGGCCTCGGCCGCGCCTTGTTCGCGGCGATCCCGGCGGCGGCGCTGTTGCTGTGGCGCCGTGAGCGCTGGCCGACCTGGCGCCAGGTGCGCGGGCTGTGCCTGGTGATTGCCGGGGTCATCCTGGGCTTTCCGGTGCTGTCGGCCTGGGCCATGCAAACCTTGCCGGCGTCCCACGGTGCACTGGTCAATGGCCTGCAACCGCTGTGCGTGGCGCTGTATGCGGCATGGCTGTCCCATGAGCGGCCGTCAAAAGCCTTCTGGGCGTGCGCGGCGCTGGGCAGTGCGTTGGTGCTCGGTTATGCATTGATCACCGGCGCCGGCAGTATTCAGACGGGGGACTTGTTGATGCTCGGCGCCATTGCCGTCGGCGGCCTGGGTTATGCCGAAGGCGGCCGGCTGGCCAAGGAAATGGGCGGCTGGCAAGTGATCTGCTGGGCACTGGTGCTGTCAACGCCAATCCTGATCGGCCCGGTGGGGTACCTGGCGGCGCAGCATCAAGGGGCGATTTCCATGCGCGCCTGGTGGGCGTTCGGCTATGTGTCGCTGTTCTCGCAGTTCCTGGGGTTCTTCGCCTGGTACGCCGGGTTGGCCATGGGCGGCATTGCACGCGTCAGCCAGATCCAGCTGCTGCAGATTTTCTTCACCATCGCGTTTTCGGCGCTGTTCTTTGGTGAACATATCGAGCCGATCACCTGGCTGTTTGCCTGCGGGGTGATCGTGACGGTGATGCTCGGGCGCAAGACGACGGTACGGCCTGCGCCCGCTCTTAAGCCGAACACGGTCTAACTGTGGGAGCTGGCTTGCCTGCGATAGCGGTTGTGCAGTCACTATCGTCATCGCAGGCAAGCCAGCGTCCACATGAACCCGAGGTCAGCTCAACAATCCATCCGCGCGCAGCAGGGTTTCCAGGCAGTGCTCGGTGATGTGGTAGAACGCCTTCAGCGCCTGGATTTTTTCCAGTAACTGCGCATTGTCCAACGGCTCGGAGCGCTTGATCGCAAGGATCATCTTGTTCTTGTTGGTGTGTTCCAACGAGATGAACTCGAACACCTTGGTCTCGTAACCGCAGGCTTCGAGGTACAGCGCGCGCAAGCTGTCGGTGACCATTTCTGCCTGCTGGCCCAGGTGCAGACCATATTGCAACATTGGCTTGAGCAGCACCGGGCTCTGGATTTGCAGGCGAATCTGTTTGTGGCAGCACGGCGAGCACATGATGATCGACGCGCCGGAACGGATGCCGGTGTGGATCGCGTAATCGGTGGCGATGTCGCAGGCATGCAGGGCGATCATCACATCCAGCTCGCTCGGCGCCACGCTGCGCACGTCACCACATTTGAACACCAGCCCCGGGTGTTCCAAACGCGCGGCGGCGTTATTGCACAGGGTCACCATGTCTTCGCGCAGCTCCACGCCAGTCACTTCGCCCTCGGCCTTGAGGGTGTTGCGCAGGTAATCGTGGATAGCGAAGGTCAGGTACCCCTTGCCCGAACCGAAATCGGCGACGCGCACCGGTTGGTCCAGCTTCAAGGGCGATGAGGTCAGCGCGTGGCTGAACACTTCGATGAACTTGTTGATCTGCTTCCACTTGCGCGACATCGCCGGGATCAGCGCCTGCCTGGCATCGGTCACGCCCAGGTCGGCCAGGAACGGCCGGCTCAGGTCGAGGAAGCGATTCTTCTCGCGGTTATGCTCGGCCGATGGCGCCTCGCGCAGTTGCTGCGTCTTGCTTTTGAACAGCGAGCTTTTGTTCTTCTTGCTGTATTCCAGCTGCGCTTCGTCGGTCAGCGCCAGCAAGTGCGCGTTCTTGAACGCGGCCGGCAATAGCTCGGCAATCGTCGCCACGCCGTCGGCGAGCGGCAGATTCTTGGTGATGTCGCGGGTCTTGTAGCGGTAGACGAAAGACAGGCACGCCTGCTCCTTGACCGTCACAGGCTTGATGATCAGCCGTTGCAGCTCGGCTTCCTCACCAACGTACTTGGCCAGCACCAGCTTGATGAACGCATTCTGCGCGAGGCTTGCGCTCAGCAATTCGATGAACTGGGCGTGATGATCCGGCGCAGGGCTGGCAGGTTGAGCGGTGACGGACATGAACAAAAACGCCTCGGGCAGGGAATGCCGGGCATTTTAGGGGGGATGGGGGTTGAGGGCACGGGGTTATTTGATCAACGGTCGCTCAGCCGCCGCAAATCCAATGCGGGAGCTGCTTTTCTGTGGGAGCTGGCTTGCCTGCGATGCTGGCACCTCGGTCCATCAGGCAAACCGAGTGGAAGCAATCGCGGGCAAGCCCGGCTCCCACAGAAAGGCAGTTCCCACAGGGGTTCTAAGTGGTGTGGGCTATTCGAGTACAACCAGTCGGTTTGGCAGCTCATTGCGCGTCTGCGTCACCGGCACATGCACCTTGAGCAACTCGCCACAGGCCTCGATGCAGGCAATAAACCCGGCCAATGTCTGCCCCTGCTTCACCTGCTGGGTGAACGCCTTGACGATCGCATCCCAACTGCTGTCATCCAGCCGTTTGGAAATCCCGTCATCCACCAGAATTTCCACGTAACGCTCGGCCTCGCTGACAAAAATCAGCACCCCGGTGCTGCCCAGCGTGTGGTGCAGGTTCTGCTCCAGGAACTGGCGTCGCGCCAGGTTCGAAGCGCGCCAATGGCGTACCGAACGCGGGATCAGGCGGGTGGTGACCTTGGGCAAGCGGAACACCAGGCACAACACGATAAACGTCGCCCACTGCGCCAGGAGCAAGGTGTACATGGTCAGGTAGCCCGACAAGTAATGCACCACACCGGGCACCACCAACGCGATGAGGCTGGCCCACAGCAAGGGGATGTAGGCGTAATCGTCGGCGCGGGCAGCCAGCACCGTCACCAGTTCGGCGTCGGTCTGTTGCTCTACCCGCGCGATCGCTTCGGCGACCTGGCGCTGCTCGTGTTCACTCAGTAATGCCATGGTTTTAGACGCTCTGTTCTAGTTATTGTGATTACCATCCCCCCGACGCCCCGCCGCCGCCGAAGCCACCGCCGCCGCCGCGGAAACCACCGCCGCCGCCCCCGCCACCACCGCCGCGCCCACTGCTGCTGAGAATCGCCAGCAAGATGGCGCCAATCGGCAGCCCCAGGCGATTGCACAGCCACAACACGCCGATCAACAGGACAAACAGCCCGATGGAAAACCCGGGATTATCCTTGGCAAAATTCGCATCCGCCACATGCACAGGCACCGCCAACGGCTCGCCGCCCACCACCTGCACCATCGCCGAGACGCCGTCGCTGATGCCCTGGCTGTAATTGCCGGCCTTGAACTTGGGCGCGATCACCTGGTTGATGATCACCCAGGACTGCGCATCGGTCAGCACGCCTTCCAGGCCATAACCGACTTCGATGCGCAATTTGCGCTCATCGCGGGCCACGATCAACAGCGCGCCGTTGTCCTTGCCCTTCTGGCCTATGCCCCATTGGCGGCCCAATTGGTATCCGTAGTCTTCAATCGGCACACCTTGCAGGTCGGGCACCGTGACCACCACGATCTGGTCGCCACGGGCTTGTTCCAGCGCCTGCAACTGCTGGGTGATCTGCTCGCGCGTTGCCGGGTCGATCATCTGGGCGCTGTCCACCACCCGCCCGCTCAATGCCGGGAAGGTCAGTGCCGCCTGGGCAACGCCCACGCAAGCCAACAGCCACAGCGCCAAGCCTATCCGTAATAAACGCATCGACACCTCAGGAAAGTCTTATTTGAACTTCACTTGCGGCGCTTTATCGGCATCGGCACTGGTGGCTTCAAACGTGGCGCGGACCGGCAAGTCGCTGTACATCACGCTGTGCCACAGGCGACCAGGGAAGGTGCGGATTTCGGTGTTGTAGGCCTGCACCGCCTGGATAAAGTCACGGCGGGCCACGGCGATACGGTTTTCAGTGCCTTCAAGTTGCGATTGCAGGGCCAGGAAGTTCTGGTTGGCCTTGAGGTCCGGGTAGCGCTCGGACACCACCATCAGGCGGCTGAGGGCACCGCTCAAGCCGTCCTGGGCTTGCTGGAACTGCTTGAGCTTTTCCGGGTTGTCGAGGGTGCTGGCATCCACCTGGATCGAGGTGGCCTTGGCCCGCGCCTCAATCACGGCAGTGAGGGTGTCTTGCTCATGGGCGGCATAGCCCTTGACCACTTCCACCAGGTTGGGGATCAGGTCGGCGCGGCGTTGATACTGGTTTTGCACCTGGCCCCAGGCGGCTTTGGCCTGTTCATCCAGGGTCGGAATATTGTTGATGCCGCAACCGCTCAGCACCGTGCTGATCAATAACAGAACCGCGGCTTTCAAGCCCCAGCGGTAACCTTGTGCTGCTTGCATGGTGTTTCTCCTGCCCGATCTTGATGGAATGTGACGACTAACCCTATAGACCACGCGCTTGGGGCATAATCCGCCACCACTACTGGCATGCATCGAGCCAATCAGCTAAAAGATGCCCAGCGCCACGAAGAGTTCATAAATAAGCGTTCAGAGAAGTGTGCTGCATTTATCTGAACAACACCCGAACAACAATAGACGCTCCCCACATTTTGGCCGACGGCGTTCCCTTGATGCTGTGCAGTGAGCCGAAAAAGGATATTCATGAAGAAGCTGTGTTTGCTCGGCCTTGTTGCCACTCTGGCCACCCACCCCGTCTGGGCAGAAACAAAGCCTGCTGCGCTTAAAGACAAGGACGCGTTTGTCAGCGACCTGCTCAAGCAAATGACCCTGGATGAAAAGATCGGCCAATTGCGCCTGATCAGCATCGGCCCCGAAATGCCCCGCGAGATGATCCGCAAGGAAATCGCCGCCGGCCGTATCGGTGGCACATTCAACTCGATCACCCGCCCGGAAAACCGTCCGATGCAGGACGCGGCCATGCGCAGCCGGCTGAAGATCCCGATGTTCTTCGCTTATGACGTGATCCACGGCCACCGCACGATCTTCCCGATCAGCCTGGCACTGGCCTCCAGCTGGGACATGGACGCCATCGGCCGCTCCGGGCGCATCGCCGCCCAGGAAGCCGCCGCCGACAGCCTCGACATCACCTTTGCGCCGATGGTCGACATCTCCCGCGACCCACGCTGGGGCCGCACCTCCGAAGGCTTCGGAGAAGACACGTATCTGGTCTCGCGGATTGCCGAAGTGATGGTCAAGGCCTTCCAGGGCGTGAGCCCCGCGAATGCCGACAGCATCATGGCCAGCGTCAAGCACTTCGCCCTCTACGGCGCGGTGGAAGGCGGGCGCGACTACAACGTGGTCGACATGAGCCCGGTCAAGATGTACCAGGATTACCTGCCGCCCTACCACGCAGCCATCAAGGCCGGTGCCGGCGGTGTGATGGTAGCGCTGAACTCGATCAACGGCGTGCCCGCCACCGCCAATACCTGGCTGATGAACGACCTGCTGCGCAAGGACTGGGGCTTCAAGGGCCTGGCCGTGAGCGACCATGGCGCGATCGTCGAGCTGATCAAGCACGGCGTGGCCAAGGACGGGCGTGAAGCCGCGAAGCTGGCGATCAAGGCCGGTATCGACATGAGCATGAACGACTCGCTGTACGGCAAGGAATTGCCTGGGCTGCTCAAGTCCGGCGAGATCGAACAGAGCGACATCGACAACGCCGTGCGCGAAGTGCTCGGCGCCAAGTACGACATGGGCCTGTTCAAGGACCCGTACCTGCGCATCGGCAAGGCCGAGGATGACCCGGCCGACACCTACGCCGAAAGCCGCCTGCACCGCAGCGACGCACGTGATATCGCGCGCCGCAGTCTGGTGTTGCTGAAAAACCAGGACAACACCCTGCCGCTGAAAAAGTCCGCGACCATCGCCCTGGTCGGCCCCTTGGCCAAGGCCCCCATCGACATGATGGGCAGTTGGGCCGCCGCCGGCAAACCGGAGCAATCGGTGACCCTGCTCGACGGCATGAACGCGGTGATCGGCGAAAAGGGCAAGATCATCTATGCCCGAGGCGCCAACATCACCAATGACAAGGCAGTGGTCGACTACCTCAACTTCCTCAACTTCGATGCGCCGGAAGTGGTGGACGATACCCGCCCGGCACAGGAGCTGATCGACGAAGCGGTAAAAGCCGCGAAGAATGCCGACGTGGTGGTGGCTGCCGTGGGCGAATCGCGCGGCATGTCCCACGAATCCTCCAGCCGTACCGACCTGAACATCCCGCAAAGCCAGCGCGACCTGATCAAGGCGCTGAAGGCGACCGGCAAGCCGCTGGTGCTGGTGTTGATGAACGGCCGTCCGCTGTCGATTGTCGAGGAGAACAAACAGGCCGACGCGATCCTGGAAACCTGGTTTGCCGGCACCGAAGGCGGCAACGCCATCGCCGACGTACTGTTCGGCGACTACAACCCGTCGGGCAAGCTGCCGATCACCTTCCCACGCTCGGTGGGGCAGATTCCCACCTACTACAACCACCTGACCGTCGGCCGACCGTTCACGCCGGGCAAGCCAGGCAACTACACCTCGCAGTACTTCGATGACACCACGGGGCCGCTGTTCCCGTTCGGGTACGGCCTGAGCTACACCACCTTCAGCCTGTCGGACATGGCGCTGTCGTCCACCACCCTGAACAAGACCGGCAAGCTCGACGCCAGTGTCACGGTGAAAAACACCGGCAAGGTCGATGGCGAAACCGTGGTGCAGCTGTATATCCAGGACGTGGCCGGTTCGATGATCCGCCCGATCAAGGAGCTGAAGAACTTCCAGAAGGTCATGCTCAAGGCAGGCGAGGAGCGCACGCTGCACTTCACCCTCACCGAAGACGACTTGAAGTTCTATAACACCCAGCTGAAATTCGCCGCCGAACCCGGCGAGTTCAATGTGCAGATCGGCCTGGATTCCCAGGATGTTCAGCAGCAGACCTTCGAGCTGTTGTAATACGTGCAGCCCCCTCCTTTCCTTGGAGGGGGCCTGCGCAGTGCCTGTACTGCACAGCCAAAAGTAACTCTACACACTTCCCAATAAGCCGCGTCCGACATCGCCCCCCTTAGCTGATCACGCACTCTGCCTGCCCTTCCCAATGTGCAGGTGTGCGGACTATGTCGCCCACGGAAAACCTTCGGCAGTCAGCCAGAAAAACGACCGTTCAAACCTCGTTCAAGCGAAATGCCATCGCCCTCTGTGTACTCGCCTGCCTGTCGGGTACGGCCGTTGAGGCGGCGACCTATCAAGAACAGGGTCGACCGCACGATGCAGCGAGTTGGCGCAGTGAAGAGTTCAAGAGTAACTGGGGGTTGGGCGCAGTCGGCGCCGAGTTCGCTTATGCACGGGGCTTGAGTGGTGCCGGGGTGCAAATGGCGGTTTACGACACGGGAACCGACCTGCGTCATCGCGAATTTTCCGGGAAGCCGAATACAGGCGTACTGATGGCTGACAACGGCTGCATCAGTGGGGCCTCGCTGGAAAATGGTTGCTTCTACGCCGAAGGTGATCGCGCCGCTGTAACCGTACTCGACACGTTGCCACCCGAAGCATTGGCTGCCCTTGAAGAACTCATCGCCGACGGCAGCCTTACCCGAGAGCAACTTGATGAATATCTCGGGCTGGCAGGTGCTACCTACGAGGCACATGGCACTCACGTTGCCGGTACGGCACTGGCCAATCGTGATGGCGCCGGGGTTCATGGTGTGGCTTACGGGGCCAACCTGAGTGCAGTGCGCAAGTTCGGCAATACCTACCTGGGAGGCCCGATTGCCATAACCGATGTTTTGAGAGCCCCCCTTCCAACAGCCGCAGCGGTAGACGCCGCCTATGCCGATTTGCACAGACATAATGTGCGCGTCGTCAATCACAGTTGGGGGAGCCCATTTTCCCCTGCGGATGAAGCAGAGCTGGACATTGCATTGAGCATAACCGGGCCCCCCGTTTATACAGAACTCAAGGCCATAGCCGACAACGCCATCCAGTATGGAATGCTGCACGTCTGGGCAGCAGGCAACCTGACCACAGCAAACGAATCCCCGCAAACAGCGCCCAATGCCGGACTGCAGTCCAACCTGCCACGTGCGCTTGCAGCGTTGGAGCCCTATTGGTTGACTGTCGTCAACTTGAATAAAGAGCTGACCTTGAGCGATGTTTCCATGCGCTGCGGCTTCAGCAAAGACTGGTGCCTGGCCGCGCCCGGGACGGATATCAACTCGTCCTGGGTTACTGGGTCGATACAAACGCAAAACAGCGTTGACCTGGACGGTAATATCAACGGCTTCACCGTGACCGGAGATAAACCGGACTTGGGTTATGCGTTGAATTCCGGCACCTCTATGGCCGCCCCCCACGTCACCGGCGGGCTGGCCCTGTTGATGGAGCGTTTCCCCTACCTCAATAACCCGCAAATCCGCGATGTATTGCTGACCACCGCCACCGACCTCGGTGCCCCTGGCGTCGACGACGTTTACGGCTGGGGTCTGATGAACCTGAAAAAAGCCATCGACGGCCCCGGCCAGATGCGCGTCGACACCGTGGTCAATATGGACCGCCCCGCCGGCGGTGCGATTGTCTGGCAAGGCGGCGCCTGGGACGATTGGCGCAACGACATCAGCGGCCCCGGGCGCCTGGAAAAAACCGGTATCGGCTGGCTGCGCCTGAGCGGTAATAACAGCTTTGCCGGGGCCACGCTCAAGCAGGGCATTCTGGAGTTGGACGGCATCAATACGCTCAAGGGCGACGTCAACGTCGACGGCGGCACGTTGCGCCTCAACGGCTCCCTGGCCGTCGACGGTAACTACCGGCAAGCCGCCGGTTCAACCTTGATGACCGGGCTGGCCGCCCCGACCGCACCCGCAAAGCTGCAGGTGAGTAACCAGGCGTCGATCACCGGCGGCACGCTGTACCTCAGCGCACAACCCAACAGCTACTACCTCGGCCAGCGCTACAGCATCCTGCAGGCCAACGCGGCCTTGAGCGGCGAGTTTGCCGCGATCGACCGTCGTGAGTTTTCGCCGTTCCTCAGCGTGTCGCAGATCAAGGAAGCCAACAGCCTGCTGGTGGAATTCGGCCGTGGCCGCTTACTCGCTTCGGCCGCCGAAACGCCCAACCAGCGCGCTGTCGCCAATGCCGCCGACACCGATGCACTGACCTCGCCGCTGGTGCAACGCCTGACGGCACTGTTCCCCGACCAGGCGCCGTCGGCACTGGACCAGTTGAGCGGCGAACTGCACCCCAGCACCCAGGCAGTGCTGATCGAAAACAGCCGCGTGTTGCGCCAGGCGGTGTTCAACCGTCAGCGCCTCGCGCCAGGCAATCGCTCAGCCGGGCCGCAAGCGAACAACCGCGGCGCGTGGGTGCAAATGCCTCGCCAGTCCGGCCAGCTTGGCGGCGACAGCGGCACCTCGCGTGCAGCCCACAGCACCACCGGCCTGCTGGTCGGCTTCGATCACCCGTTGGAACAGGGCACCCGTCTGGGCGTAGTGGCAGGCAGCGGCCGTACCGACGTAAAGGCCGGCTCTCGCGGCAAAGCCAGTGTCGACAGCTACCAACTGGGCGTTCACGCCGGTCACACCTGGGACGCATTCGGCCTGTATGGCGGCATTGCCTACGCCTGGCATGAGATCGAAACCAAACGCCGCGTCAGCTTCCCCGGCATCGAAAACCGACTGTCCGCCAAGTACGCCAGCCGCACCCTGCAGACCTTTGCCGAGGCCAACTACCGGTTCAGCCATGACTTCTGGGATTGGCAGCCGTACGTGCAACTGGCCAATGTGCAACAGCGCAGCGAAGGGTACAACGAGCGCGGCGGCATCGCGGCACTGCGCGGCAAAGCCTCGAAAGACAGCGTCAACCTGGCCACCGGCGGTGTGCGCGTCAACCTGGACCTGGGCAAGGCCCGGATCGGCCCGTCGTGGTTGAGCCTGCGCGGCGGCCTGGCTTACACCCATGCCGGCGGCGACCTGCACCCCACCGCCAAAGCAGCCTGGGATGGCGGCCGAGTGATGAGTGTGAGCGGCGCACCGCTGGACCGCCAAAGCACCCGAATAGAGCTGGGCGCCACCGCACGCCTGAGCCGCGACAGTACGCTGGACCTGGGCTTCAGCCGCCAGCAAGGTGAGCGCACACACGATCAAAGCCTTACGGCGCAATACACGCTGCTGTTCTAAGCAGCGTTGTAGGCGAACGGCGGGGGCACCCTACCCCCGCCGATCCAGCAAATTCACCACCAACCGATCAATCCAGCCCCACACCCGCTGCTTCACCCGCCGCCACAACGGCCGCGACTTCCACGCCTCCAGGCTCACCGCCTGGCTCTGGGCAAAATCCCGTTCGAAACTGCCCGCCACCGCCTGGGTCAACGCCGGGTCCAGCGCTTCCAGGTTGGCTTCCAGGTTGAAGCGTAAATTCCAGTGATCGAAGTTGCATGAGCCGATGCTCACCCAGTCGTCCACCAGCACCATTTTCAAGTGCAGGAAGCACGGCTGGTATTCAAAAATCTGCACGCCAGCGCGCAGTAAACGCGGGTAATAACGGTGCCCGGCATACCGCACGGACGGGTGATCGGTGCGCGGGCCCGTCAGCAGCAAACGCACGTCCACCCCACGCCCGGCGGCGCGGCGCAAGGCACGGCGCACGCTCCAGGTCGGCAGGAAATACGGGGTCGCCAGCCAGATGCGGTGCTGGCTGCTGTTCAACGCGCGGATCAGCGACTGCAAGATATCGCGGTGCTGGCGGGCGTCGGCATACGCCACGCGGCCAAGGCCAGGCCCCGACGCCGGCAGCTTGGGTAGCCGCGGCAAACCGAAATGCGTGGCGGGCTTCCACTCGCGGCGCGCTGCATTGGCGTGCCATTGGCGATCAAACAAAGCCTGCCAGTCCAGCACCAGCGGGCCGCTGATCTGCACCATCACCTCATGCCATTCGGCGGTGTCTTGCCCCGGCGTCCAGAACTCATCGGTGACGCCGGTGCCGCCGACCACGGCGGTCTCCTGGTCAATCAGCAACAGCTTGCGGTGGTCGCGGTACAGGTTGCGCATCCAGCGCCGCCAGCTCAGGCGATTGTAAAACCGCAGCTCCACCCCCGCGTCGGTCAAGCGTTTGCGCAGCCCGAGGGTAAAGGCCAGGCTGCCGTAATCATCAAACAGGCAACGTACGCGCACGCCGCGCTCGGCAGCCAGGACCAACGCCTGAACCATGGCATCGGCGCAGGCCCCGGCCTCCACCAGATACAACTCCAGATCGACTTGCTGCTCAGCCCGGGCAATGCCCACCAGCATCTGCGGAAAGAACTGCGGGCCGTCGATCAACAACTCGAAACGGTTGGCGCTGCGCCACGGGAACACCGCGCCGCTCATGTCAGCGCGCCGTGAAGATCAGTACCGCACCCACCGGCACCGACAAACTGATCGACTTGACCCCAGCCGCCTTGCGCAACACGGCCACGCCCGGCGCCAGGTCAAAATCCTCGGCATGCAGCACCACAGGTTCCAGGGTCACCACTTGGAAGCGTCGGTCGTCGAGGCGCGTGGCCAACAATTCGGCGCTGTAGATCTGGGTCTTGCCATGCAAGGTGACGCTCAACGGCAAGCGCAACTCCAGTTGCGCGCCGGGGGCCAGGTCGTTGATCGGCTGCAGGTTGATCTGCGCGCTGATCAGCGCGTCGGTGAAGGTCTTGATCTGGAACAGGTCATTGCGCATACGCTCGTCACGCAACGGAATGCCACTGTTGACCGATTCCAGCTCCACTTCCACCTTGGCCGCGCCCTTGCTGTCGACCTTGCCGTGCAGCACCAGGAAGCGCTGGACCTCGGCAATCTCGGTGTTTTTAGTGGTAACGAACGACAGGCGTGAGGACTCGTTGTCCAGGTACCAATCGGCGTGAGCGGGCACGGTGGCAGCGGCCAGCAGGGCGAAGGCCAGGGGTTTGAATAGCGAAGCGTTGAACATAAGGACTCGTGGGGCGAAAAACCTGAGCGAACCTTAAGCTCAATGTCACGAGCGGCGCAAATCCAATGTGGGCGGGCTTGCTCGCGAAGGCGCGAGTCAGTCAACTGATGCATTGGCTGATACACCGCCTTCGCAGGCAAGCCAGCTCCCACAGGGGATTTTGGTGGGTCAGGGGGTCAGGCGACAGCCTTGGCGCTCGCCCATCCACCTTGCACTGTGCGTGCGCCCCAACCCGCTTGCCGTCACTTCACTGCGCTCCGGGTTATCGCTGAACGCGCTGGTCGGCACGTACTGCTTCACGTACCCACGGCAATATTCGGCCGGGTTGTTCGCCACGTACCGGCACGAGCAATACTCCTTGGCGGTGTAGGCCGCGATGATGTTGGGGAAGGCTTGCAGGTTGACGCGCTCGTGCCAGACCCAACCCGACAGAGCGAGCAACAGCAGCAATAGCAGGCTGGTAAACGGGCGACGACGGATCATGGTTGCACCGCCGCGAGGACACGTTTCAACAGTTCGTTGTGGTTATAGCTGCCGTCGCGATCATCGCCGTAGCGCACGATCACCAGGTGTTCGTCGGGCATCACGTACAGCGCCTGGCCCCAGTGGCCGAGGGCGGCGAAGGTGTCGGCGGGGGCATCGGGCCAGGGGCGCGGGGTTCCTTGATTGAGCCACCAATGCCCGCCCGGCACGGCTTCATCCTGGCCGGTCTTATAGGGGGCGAAAGGCTGGCGATTGAACGCGATCCAGGCTTTCGGCACCAGCTGCTCTTCACCCCAGCGCCCATCCCTCGCCATCAGCAAGCCGACGCGTGCCAGGTCGCGGGCGGTCAGGTAGGCGTAAGACGAGGCGACGAAGGTTTCGTCGGCGTCGGTTTCCCAGGTGGCGTTGCGAATGCCCAGCGGTTTGAACAGTGCATCCCAGGGGTAACTCATGTAGGCCTTGTGGCCGAGCATGCCTTTGAGCGCAGCGGACAGCAGGTTGCTGTCGCCACTGGAATAGCGGAACGCCTGGCCCGGGGCGCTGAAGCTCTCCGTGCCGGCGACGAACTCGGCCATGTCGGCGTGGCCACGGGTGTAGAGCATCGCGACAACCGAGGATTTCAGCGGGGCGAATTCGTAGTCTTCCTGCCAGTCCAGGCCGGAGGCCCAGTGCAGCAAGTCGCCCATGGTCACCGTGGGGTGCTGTTTCATCGGCGGGTAAAAGCGCGCAACCGGGTCGGTCAGTTTGAAGCGGTTATCGCCGTAGGCCACGCCGAGCACGGTGGCCATCAGGCTTTTGCTGATGGACCAGGTGAGGTGCGGCGTGCTGGCGCTGGTGGGCGCGGCGTAGCGTTCATAGATGATTTCGCCGTCGCGGATCACCAGCAGCGCATCGGTGCGGATGCCTTGGCGGGTGGCGTCGTCACGCGGGGGGAAGGCGTAGGTGGCGAGGGCTTCGACAGCAGGGCCTGTGAGGGGGGTGCCCTTGGCCCACTCCTTGTCTGGCCAGGTTTCGGCGTGGGCGAAGACGGTGACTGACAGCAGGACAACGCACAACAGGCCTCTGACCATGGACGCTAACTCAAGGGGGCATTCAAGCTCGCGAGCCTAGCCGAGGCTGATGACAGATTTGCGACAAAAGGGGCTGTCATCCAACCGTCACCGTAACTTCATGGCGCTGACACCGAGGCTACATAGCCTGACTTTGGACAACAAAGTCGACCGGCCGAAATCGTGGCCGGCACTCGGAGATTCGCCATGACTCAGATCGCCCGCATCAGCGACACCGGCAATGAACGCCGCCTGCAAGCCGAACGCCTGATCGGCGCGCAGGCGTTGCAGGAAGCCCAGGCTCTGCGGTTCAACGTGTTCAGCGGCGAGTTCAACGCCAAGCTGAAAGGCGCGGAACTGGGTCTGGACATGGATGATTATGATGTTCACTGCAGCCACATCGGCGTGCGGGACTTGAACAGCGGTCGATTGGTCGCCACCACTCGCTTGCTCGACCACCAGGCCGCCAGCACCTTGGGCCGCTTTTACAGCGAAGAAGAATTCAGCCTGCATGGCTTGCTGCACTTGCAGGGCCCGATTCTGGAAATCGGCCGCACCTGTGTCGACCCGGCTTACCGCAACGGCGGCACCATCGCCGTGTTGTGGGGCGAGCTGGCCGAAGTGCTCAACCAGGGCGGCTACAGCTATTTGATGGGGTGCGCGAGCATCCCGATGCACGACGGCGGCATCCAGGCCCACGCGATCATGCAGCGCTTGCGCGAACGCTACCTGTGCAATGAACACCTGCGCGCCGAACCGAAAAAACCGCTGCCTGCGCTGGACCTGCCGTCCAACGTCATCGCGGAAATGCCGCCGCTGCTCAAGGCTTATATGCGCCTGGGCGCGAAGATCTGCGGCGAGCCGTGCTGGGATGAAGATTTCCAGGTGGCCGACGTGTTTATCCTGCTCAAGCGCGATGAACTGTGCCCGCGCTACGCCCGCCACTTCAAGGCGGCCATGTGATGGGCCGCCTGCGGGTTTACGGGCGCATTGCCCGCGTGCTGCTGGTGGTGGCGCTCGGTTTGAGTATGGCAGGAATGTTTGGTGTGTTTGAGCGAATGGGGGTCGCCAACTCGATGGTGCGCCGCCAGCGCTGGTCGCGTTTCTTCATGGCGCGGCTGACCAACGCCCTGCCCTTTCGCGTGACGGTGCACGGTGAGTTGCCGCAAACGCCGATGCTGTGGGTGAGCAACCACGTGTCCTGGACCGACATTCCGCTGCTGGGCATGGTGACGCCGCTGTCGTTTTTGTCCAAGGCCGAAGTGCGCACCTGGCCGGTGGCCGGCTGGTTGGCGGCCAAGGCCGGCAGCCTGTTTATCCGCCGCGGTGCAGGCGACAGCCAATTGATCCGCAAGCAGATGACCCGTCACTTGGAGCAACAGCACCCGCTGCTGATGTTCCCCGAAGGCACCACCACCGACGGGCGCAGCCTGCGCACTTTTCACGGGCGCTTGCTGGCCAGTGCGATTGACGCGGATGTGTCGCTGCAGCCGGTGGCGATTCGTTACCTGCGCGACGGGCAAGTAGACCCACTGGCCCCGTTTATTGGCGATGACGATTTGCTCTCGCACTTGATGCGCCTGTTCGGCCATGACCAGGGCGACGTGGAGATCCATGTGCTCAAGCCGATCGCCTGCGCCGGGCAGGAACGTGCCGCGCTGGCGTTCCAGGCGCAGCAGGCGGTGCAGAAGGCGTTGTTTGGGCCGTTGCCGGAAGCAGAGCAGGTGGCGGTTCGGCCAGCGTTTGCCGCCTGAAGCGGGCACGGTCAAAAATGTGGGAGCGGGCTTGCTCGCGAATGCGGTCTGTCAGTTACAGATGTACTGAATGATACACCGCATTCGCGAGCAAGCCCGCTCCCACATTTAGATCCCACTAATCAGGTGGGACTGTGCAAATGCCTGTAACTCGGGGTAAAACACCCGGAAGTCCTCACTCAGCGGTTCATACAGCTGCCGCAACTCCTGCATGGCATAGCCCAATTCCTCAGGCTGCGTCAGCCGCCGCGAGATTCCCCGCAACACCTGGTCCATCACCGCAAACTCGCGGTACGAGCCCAGCCAGTCATCCGCCGCCATATAGGGCGCAATCTGCGCCAGCCGCCCCGGTAACTGCGGTTCTGCCGCCAGCACGCGGTACACCTGCGAGGTGAAGTGCTCCAGGGGCTGGTCGGCATACAGCGCCCAATCCCGCGCCAGGCAATGGTCAAAAAACACATCGAGGACGATCCCCGCGTAGCGTCTGCGCGTCAGGCTGAAGCGCGACAACGCCGCCGCGACCAAGGGGTGGCTGTCAGTGAAACGGTCGATGGAGCGGTGCAATTGGATCGCCGACTCGATTTGCGGGCTGAACTGGCCCTGCAGGCGGCCTTTGACGAAGTCGCCATACAGGCTGCCCAGCAGTTGTGCAGGGAGTTGGCCGCCCAGGTGCAGATGTGCGAGATAATTCATGGCGCGCAGTCTAGCACTGCCGTCAATGCATCGTTATAACCCGATATACCGATTCAGCCTGACCTCAGACCAAAATCATATTGGTGTATCGGGATATTACGATTTAAAGTTCGCCTCATCGCGATATAACGCTTTACGAAACCGAGCACCTGCCATGTCCATTGACCTCGACGAAATAATAAAAGCCCTGGCACACCCAGTACGACGAGACATCCTCACCTGGCTCAAAGACCCGAAAGCGCAATTCCCCGAGCAATTGCACAACCACGAATACGGCATCTGCGCCGGCCAGATCGATCAGCGCTGCGGCTTGTCCCAGTCGACCGTGTCGGCCCACTTGGCCACCTTGCAACGCGCGGGTCTGATCAGCAGCCAGAAGGCCGGGCAGTGGCACTTTTTCAAACGCAACGAAGCCGTCATCCAGGCCTTCCTCGCGGCGCTTATCACAGAACTCAGCGCACCGGCGCTGTAACAAGGACACGCAAATGCCCCTCTCGCTCCTCATATTGGCCCTGAGCGCCTTCGCCATCGGCACCACCGAGTTCGTCATCATGGGCTTGCTGCCCGATGTGGCGGCGGACCTCGGCGTGTCGATTCCCGGCGCCGGCTGGCTGGTCACCGGCTACGCCCTGGGCGTGGCCATTGGCGCGCCCTTCATGGCACTGGCCACCGCCAAGCTGCCACGCAAGGCCGCACTGGTAGCATTGATGGGCATCTTTATTGTCGGCAATTTGCTCTGCGCAATCGCCAGTGACTACAACGTACTGATGGTTGCCCGCGTAGTCACCGCGCTGTGCCATGGCGCGTTCTTCGGGATCGGCTCGGTGGTTGCCGCCAACCTGGTGCCGGCCAACAAACGCGCTTCGGCCGTGGCCTTGATGTTCACCGGCCTGACCCTGGCCAACGTGCTCGGGGTGCCATTGGGTACCGCGCTGGGCCAGCAAGCCGGCTGGCGCTCGACCTTCTGGGCGGTGACGGTGATCGGTGTGATCGCGCTGATCGGCCTGATCCGCTTCCTGCCGGCCAAGCGTGACGAGGAAAAACTCGACATGCGCGCCGAACTGGCCGCCCTCAAAGGCGCCGGCATCTGGCTGTCGCTGACCATGACCGCGCTGTTCGCCGCGTCCATGTTCACCCTCTTCACCTATGTGGCGCCGCTGCTCGGCGACGTCACCGGCGTCTCGCCCAAAGGCGTGACCTGGACCCTGCTGCTGATCGGCCTGGGCCTGACCGTGGGTAACATCATCGGCGGCAAGCTGGCGGACAAACGCCTGGCGGCCACGCTGATCGGCGTGTTCATCAGCATGGCGGTGGTCTCCACGGTACTGACCTGGACCAGCGTCGCGATCATCCCGGCTGAAATCACCCTGTTCCTGTGGGCCACCGCCTCGTTTGCCGCCGTACCGGCGCTGCAGATCAACGTGGTGACCTTCGGCAAGGCGGCGCCGAACCTGGTGTCCACCCTGAACATCGGCGCCTTCAACATCGGCAACGCCCTCGGCGCCTGGGTCGGCGGCAGCGTGATTGCCCACGGTTTCGGCCTGACCAGCGTGCCCCTGGCCGCTGCGGCCCTGGCGATCCTGGCGCTGCTGGTGACCCTGATTACTTTCCGTCAGAACGGCAATGCCGACCTGGCCCCTGCGACCCACTGATCAAACTCAAGAGAAGGGTGTAATCCCATGACGACTATTTTCGATCCGATCAAACTGGGCGACCTGGAACTGTCGAACCGCATCATCATGGCGCCGCTGACCCGCTGCCGTGCCGACGCCGGTCGCGTTCCCAACGCGCTGATGGCCGAGTACTACGTGCAACGCGCTTCCGCCGGGCTGATCCTCAGCGAAGCCACCTCGGTGACGCCACTGGGCGTCGGCTACCCGGACACCCCGGGCATCTGGTCCAATGACCAGGTACGTGGCTGGGCCAACGTCACCAAAGCCGTGCACGGTGCCGGCGGCAAGATCTTCCTGCAGCTGTGGCACGTTGGCCGTATCTCCCATGAGTCCTACCTGAACGGCGAAACGCCGGTGGCGCCGAGCGCGATCCAGGCTAAAGGCCACGTCAGCCTGGTTCGCCCGCTGGCCGACTACCCGACCCCGCGCGCCCTGGAAACCGCTGAAATCGCCGACATCGTCGACGCTTACCGCACCGGCGCCGAGAACGCCAAGGCTGCAGGCTTCGACGGCGTGGAAATCCACGGCGCCAACGGCTACCTGCTTGACCAGTTCCTGCAGAGCAGCACCAACCAGCGCACCGACCACTACGGCGGCTCCCTGGAAAACCGTGCGCGCCTGCTGCTCGAAGTGACCGACGCCGCCATCGAAGTCTGGGGCGCCGGCCGTGTGGGCGTGCACCTGGCACCACGCGCCGATGCCCATGACATGGGCGACGACAACCTGGCAGAAACCTTCACCTACGTCGCCAGCGAGTTGGGCAAGCGTGGTATTGCGTTCATCTGCTCGCGCGAGAAAGAAGCCGGCGACAGCCTTGGGCCGCAACTGAAAAAAGCCTTCGGTGGCCCGTACATCGCCAATGAACGCTTCACCAAGGACAGCGCCAACGCCTGGCTGGCCTCGGGCAAAGCGGACGCGGTGGCTTTCGGCGTACCGTTCATTGCCAACCCGGACCTGCCGGCGCGTTTGAAAGCCGATGCGCCGCTGAACGAAGCGCACCCGGAAACCTTCTATGCCAAAGGCCCGGTCGGTTATATCGACTACCCGACCCTGGCGCTGTGATGTAAGCCCTGAGAGAAACGTGCTGAAACGAAAAAGCCCCGGTTCGCAGGAACCGGGGCTTTTTCACACTGGCTACGAAACATTCCTTCACAGCATTGCAACAAAATCGCTACAAAATACTTAGGCGGCTACCTATCAACCGCCCGCCAGCCCGTATATAAAGTCACCCCACTGATCAGGCAAAGGGACGATTGACTGTCCCTGGTCTTTACTGTTGACACAACCGGACGCAATTACGCATTTTGTGTTAATTGCGCAGGCTGGGGCTCCAGCGCAGCATGTCGAGCCCGGTATCGACCCAACGTTCGGCATCCTGGTGCAACTGGAAGCTGTCGGGCACCAACAGCCACTGACCAATCAGCCCGTTGATGTAGGCATGAATACACACCGCGCCACGCGTGGTGTCGAGATTTTCCGGAAGTTGCCCGCGATGGACCGCATTACGTAGTGTCAGGCCGATGCGCAGGTTGCATTCCAGGCTGTGAGTCTGGCGTTGGCGGCGCATGTCACACATTTCATCGGTGAATTCGCACTTATGGAAAAGAATCTCATTGATGCGCCGGGTTTTCGGGTCCAGGGCAACTTGATGAAACAAATGAATCAGCAGCTTGCGCATGCAACCCAGCGGGTCGAGTTCATCCTCACTCTCACTGGCCCTGGCCAACTCGTCCAGCGGCTCGTGCAGTGTGTCGAGCAACGCCTGAAGCAAGTCGGATTTATTGCTGAAGTGCCAGTAAATGGCACCCCTCGTCACGCCCGCCAGCGCGGCGATGTCGGCGAGCGTAGTCCGCGCAACGCCGCGCGCATAGAAGGCTTGCTCGGCGGCGTCGAGAATTTGGCTGCGCGTTTCCTGAGCTTCCTCTTTGGTGCGACGAACCATGGCAGTAAAACCTCAATCAGAACACGTGGGACTATCGGTAACGCAGAGTTAATAGGCGGTAACGATCATCTGAATAATTGTGGGACGACACCGTCATGGGCGCCGAACGTACTAGAATCGAGGCTTTGGGCGCTGCTTTGTCTACATTGCGCGAAGCCTGTCAAGAGTTTACAAACAACCATGAACGTAAGTATATTGCGTAGCAAGCTACTTATCTACACACAGCCTGTTTTTTACCCTTACACACTTCTTGTGCGCACCCTGCGCGCCTGACCCGAGGATCTTCATGCAACTTAAGCCAGCTGTTACCGCTCTGGTCACTGCCGTCGCCCTGGCATCGCTGCTCAGCGGATGTAAAAAGGAAGAAGCGGCTCCGCCCGCTCAACCCCCTCAGGTCGGCGTGGTCACCCTTCAACCCCAAGCCTTTACCCTGACCTCCGAGCTGCCAGGCCGCACCACGGCCTTCCGCATCGCGGAAGTTCGGCCACAGGTCAACGGCATCATTCTCAAGCGCCTGTACAAGGAAGGCGCAGACGTGAAGGAAGGCCAGCAGCTCTACCAGATCGACCCGTCGGTCTATGAGGCCACCCTGAAAAGCGCACAGGCCACACTGACGCAGACCAAGTCCATCACCGACCGCTACAAGCAGTTGGTCGATGAGCAAGCCGTCAGCCGCCAGGAATACGACACCGCCGTCGCCAACCGCATGACGGCCGAAGCAAACGTTCAAACCGCCCAGATCAATGTGCGTTACACCAAGGTGTACGCGCCGATTTCCGGGCGTATTGGCCGTTCTGCGGTCACCGAAGGTGCGCTGGTCAGCAACGGCCAGGCCGATGCCATGGCCGTGATCCAGCAACTGGACCCGATCTACGTTGACGTCACACAGTCCTCGGCTGAAATGCTGAAACTGCGCCGCGACCTGGAAAGCGGCCAACTGGAAAAGGCCGGCGCGAATGCCGCCAAGGTCAAGCTGACCCTGGAAGACGGCAGCGACTACGGCCAGGAAGGCAAGCTTGAGTTCTCCGAAGTGTCGGTCGACCAGACCACCGGTTCCGTGACCCTGCGCGCGGTGTTCCCGAACCCTGACCACACCCTGCTGCCGGGCATGTTCGTACACGCCCAACTGCAAGCCGGTGTGAACAGCAAGGCCATCCTGGCACCTCAGCAAGGCGTGACCCGTGACCTCAAGGGCATCCCGACCGCGCTGATCGTGAACAAGGACAACAAGGTCGAGCAGCGTGTATTGGTCGCCAACCGCACTGCCGGCGCCTACTGGCTGGTGGAAAAAGGCCTGGATGCCGGTGACCGCGTCATCACCGAAGGCCTGCAGTACGTCAAGCCGGGCGCCGAGGTCAAGGTCAAGGAAGCGGACAACGCCAAGCCCGCCGGTACTGCTCCTGCTGCCGCTGCTGGCAAAGGGGAGTAATCCATGTCGAAATTTTTTATCGACCGTCCCATTTTCGCCTGGGTAATTGCCCTGGTGATCATGCTGGTCGGGGCACTGTCGATCCTGAAGTTGCCCATTAACCAATACCCGGCCATTGCGCCAACCGCCATCGATATCCAGGTGACCTACCCAGGCGCGTCCGCACAAACCGTGCAGGACACCGTGGTGCAGGTCATCGAGCAACAGCTCAACGGTATCGACAACCTGCGTTATGTCGCCTCGGACAGTAACTCCGACGGCAGCATGACCATCACCGCGACGTTCAACCAGGGTACCAACCCGGACATCGCCCAGGTTCAGGTGCAGAACAAGCTGAACCTGGCGACTCCACTGCTGCCGCAAGAAGTGCAGCAGCAGGGTATCCGCGTGACCAAGTCGGTGAAGAACTTCCTGATGGTAATCGGTCTGGTGTCGGAAGACGGCAGCATGACCAAGGACGACCTCTCCAACTACATCGTGTCCAACATCCAGGACCCGATCTCGCGTACCGCGGGTGTGGGTGACTTCCAGGTGTTCGGTTCGCAGTACGCCATGCGTATCTGGTTGGACCCGGCGAAGCTGAACAACTTCCAGCTGACCCCGGTAGACGTCAGCACCGCCATCTCCGCACAGAACGTCCAGGTAGCCACCGGTCAATTGGGCGGCCTGCCTGCCCTGCCCGGCACCCAGTTGAACGCCACCATCATCGGCAAGACGCGTCTGCAAACGGCTGAGCAGTTCGGCAACATCCTGATGAAGGTGAATACCGACGGTTCCCAGGTTCGCCTGCGTGACGTTGCCCGCATCGAACTGGGTGGCCAGAACTACAGCATCAGCGCGCAGTTCAACGGCAAGCCCGCTTCCGGTATGGCGATCAAGCTGGCCTCGGGTGCCAACGCCCTGGACACCGGCAAGGCTATTCGCGCCACCGTCGCGTCGCTCGAACCGTTCTTCCCGCCTGGCATGAAGGCAGTGGTGCCGTATGACACCACGCCAGTCGTGACCGAATCGATCTCCGGCGTAGTGGATACCCTGGTCGAAGCGATTGTGCTGGTGTTCCTGGTGATGTTCCTGTTCCTGCAGAACTTCCGCGCCACCATCATCACCACCATGACCGTCCCGGTGGTATTGCTGGGTACCTTCGGGATCCTCGCGGCGTTCGGTTTCACCATCAACACCCTGACCATGTTCGGCATGATCCTGGCCATCGGCTTGCTGGTGGATGACGCCATCGTCGTGGTGGAAAACGTCGAGCGGGTCATGGCCGAGGAACACCTGTCGCCGAAAGAGGCGACGGTCAAGTCCATGGGCCAGATCCAGGGCGCCCTGGTAGGTATTGCGCTGGTATTGTCGGCGGTACTGTTGCCGATGGCCTTCTTCGGCGGCTCTACCGGTGTGATCTATAAACAGTTCTCCATCACCATCGTTTCGGCCATGGCGTTGTCGGTACTGGTTGCCCTGATCTTCACCCCGGCCTTGTGCGCCACCATGCTCAAGCCGATCGACCCGGAAAAACACGGCCAACCCAAGCGTGGCTTCTTCGGCTGGTTCAACCGCACCTTCGACCGTGGCGTACTGAGTTACGAGCGCGGCGTGGGTAACATGATCAAGCACAAGATCCCGGCGTTTCTGGTGTACGCACTGATTATCGTCGGCATGATCTGGCTGTTCATGCGCATCCCTGCTGCGTTCCTGCCCGATGAAGACCAGGGTGTGATTTTTGCCCAGGTGCAGACGCCGGTAGGCTCCTCGGCTGAACGTACGCAAACAGTCATCGACGACATGCGCGCCTACTTGCTCAACGACAAGGAAGGCGAGCCAGGCGAAGGCAAAGGCGTGAAATCGGTGTTCACCGTGAACGGCTTCAACTTCGCCGGTCGTGGCCAAAGCTCCGGCCTCGCGTTTGTGATGCTCAAGTCCTGGGATGAGCGCGATGCGTCCAACTCGGTATTCGAGATTGCGAAACGCGCCCAGGGCTACTTCATGCAGACCTTCCAGGACGCCATGGTGTTTGCCATCGTGCCGCCGTCTGTACTGGAGCTGGGTAACGCCACCGGTTTCGACGTGTTCCTGCAAGACCAGGGCGGCGTCGGCCATGAGCAGTTGATGGCAGCGCGTAACCAGTTCCTCGGCATGGCTGCCCAGAGCAAGATCCTGGCCGGTGTGCGCCCCAACGGCGTGAACGATGAGCCGCAGTACGAGCTCACCGTCGACGACGAGAAGGCCAGTGCCCAAGGGATCACGCTGTCGAACATCAACCAGACCCTGGCGATTGCCCTGGGTGGCAGCTACGTCAACGACTTCATCGACCGTGGTCGGGTGAAGAAGGTTTACGTGCAAGGTGAGGCCGCAAGCCGCATGTCGCCCGAAGACTTGAACAAATGGTTCGTGCGCAGCGACTCCGGGAAGATGGTGCCGTTGTCGGCCATTGCCTCGGGCAAGTGGATCTTCGGTTCGCCGAAACTCTCGCGCTACAACGGTGTGGCGGCGATGGAAATCCTCGGCACTCCGGCACCGGGCTACAGCACCGGTGACGCCATGGCCGAAGTCGAACGCATCGCCAAGCAACTGCCTGCGGGTATTGGCTATGCGTGGACCGGCCTGTCGTACGAAGAACGTCTGTCCGGCTCCCAGGCGCCTGCGCTGTACGCCCTGTCGCTGCTGGTTGTGTTCCTGTGCCTTGCGGCACTGTACGAAAGCTGGTCGATCCCGATCGCGGTGATTCTGGTTGTGCCGCTCGGGGTAGTGGGTGCGTTGATGGCGACCAGCATGCGCGGGTTGTCCAACGACGTATTCTTCCAGGTGGGCCTGTTGGTGACGGTGGGCCTGGCGGCGAAGAACGCCATCCTGATCGTGGAGTTTGCCAAAGAGCTCCACGAACAGGGCAAAGGCATCGTCGAAGCTGCCATCGAGGCCTCCCGCATGCGTCTGCGGCCGATCATCATGACCTCCATGGCGTTCGTCCTCGGTGTACTGCCGCTGGCGATCTCCTCGGGCGCCGGGTCGGGCAGCCAGCACGCCATCGGTACCGGCGTAATTGGCGGTATGATCACGGCCACTGTCCTGGCGATCTTCTGGGTGCCACTGTTCTTTGCAACCGTGTCGTCCGTCGGCGAGCGCAAAAAGACTGATACCACTGAAACTCCTAAAGAGGCTGGCCAATGAGCAAGTCGCTACTTTCCCTAGCCGTCACGGCATTCGTGCTCAGTGGCTGCTCGCTGATACCTGACTACCAGCGCCCCGAAGCGCCGGTGGCAGCCCAGTACCCGCAGGGGCCGGCGTATTCGTCGGCCCAGGCGCCGGGCCAGGCCGCTGCCGAGCAGGGCTGGAAGCAGTTTTTCCACGACCCTGCCCTGCAACAGCTGATCCAGACCGCCTTGGTGAACAACCGTGACCTGCGCGTCGCGGCGCTGAACATCGACGCCTATGCCGCGCAGTACCAGATCCAGCGTGCCGACCTGTTCCCGGCCATTTCGGCCACGGGCAGCGGCAGCCGTACACGTACCCCGGCCAAGCTGTCGCAGACCGGCGAAGCGGGCATCACCAGCCAATACTCGGCGGGTCTCGGGATCAGCTCCTATGAGCTGGACCTGTTCGGTCGGATTCGCAGCCTCAGTGAAGAAGCGCTGCAACAGTACTTCGCTACCGAAGAAGCGCGTCGCAGCACCCAGATCAGCCTGGTGGCCAACGTGGCCAATGCCTACCTGACCTGGCAGGCCGACAAGGAACTGCTCAAGCTGACCCAGGACACCCTCGGTGCGTTCGAGCAGAGCTACAAGCTGACCTCGCGCAGCAACGAAGTCGGCGTGTCCTCGGCCCTCGACTTGAGCCAGGCGCGCACCTCGGTCGAAAACGCCCGCGTGGCACTGGCGCGTTATACCCGCCAGGTGGCCCAGGATGAAAACAACCTGACCCTGCTGCTGGGCACCGGCCTGCCGGCGAATATCGCCAGCAAGCCGCTGTCGGATGACCTGCTCAGCGAAGTGCCGGCCGGGTTGCCCTCCGACTTGCTGCAACGTCGTCCCGACATTGTGCAGGCCGAGTACAACCTCAAGGCAGCCAACGCCAATATCGGCGCGGCGCGTGCTGCGTTCTTCCCAAGCATCAGCCTGACCGCCAGCGCCGGCACCGCCAGCCCGACCCTGGGTGGCCTGTTCAAAGGCGGTTCGGGCACTTGGTCGTTTGCCCCGCAGATCAACATCCCGATCTTCAACGCCGGTAGCCTGCGCGCGAGCCTGGACTACTCGAAGATCCAGAAAGAGATCAACGTGGCCAATTACGAGAAGGCGATTCAGACTGGCTTCCAGGAAGTCTCCGACGGCCTCGCCGCACGTGAAACCTACAAGCAGCAGCTGGATGCCCAACGTGGCTTCGTCGCGGCCAACCAGGATTACTACCGCCTGGCCGAGCGTCGCTACCGCATTGGCGTCGACAGCAACCTGACGTTCCTCGATGCCCAGCGCCAATTGTTCAGTGCCCAGCAATCGCTGATCACCGACCGCCTGGCGCAGCTCAACAGCGAGGTCAACCTGTACAAGGCCCTCGGCGGTGGCTGGAACGAGCAGACCGCGCAGAACGAACCGTTGAAAGAAGAAGCACCGGCGTTGAAGTTGTTCTGATAACGCCGCCGTAAACAAAAACCGCCGCCCTTACAGGAGGCGGTTTTTTTATGCCCCTACTTTACGTTCGATCATCGCCCACAACCCGCTCTCCCCCACTTTCACCGCCCCCGCACTGCCCCGCACCATGGCCGCCACCTGCATAAACCCAATAACAACAGGTCCAACGCCATGAGCACTTTTCACCCGCGCCGGCTCTTGCTGGCAACCGCTGTCGCCAGTCTTGCCTTGCCCGTTGCCGCGCAAGAACACGGCTTTCTCGAAGACGCCAGCGCCAACCTCAACCTGCGTAATTTTTTCTTCAACCGCAATTACACCAACCCCACCAAAACCCAGGGCGGTGCGCAGGAGTGGACGCAAAGTTTCATTCTCGACGCCAAATCCGGCTTTACCCAGGGCACGGTCGGTTTCGGTGTGGACGTGCTGGGCCTGTACTCATTGAAGCTGGATGGCGGGCGCGGCACGGGGGGCACGCAGCTGTTGCCGCTGGATCACGACGGGCGCCCGGCGGATGAATTCGGGCGGCTCGGGGTGGCCTTCAAGGCACGGATTTCGAAGACGGAAGTGAAGGTCGGCGAATGGATGCCGGTACTGCCGATCCTGCGTTCAGACGATGGCCGCTCCCTGCCGCAAACCCTGCGCGGCGGGCAGATCACCTCCAAAGAAATCGACGGCCTGACCCTCTACGGCGGCCAGTTCCGCGCCAACAGCCCGCGCGACGACAGCAGCATGACCGACATGTCGATGGTCGGCAAAACCGCCTTCACCTCCGACCGCTTCAACTTCCAGGGCGGCGAATACGCGTTCAACGACAAGCGCACCCAAGTCGGGTTGTGGAATGCCCAGCTCAAGGACATCTACAGCCAGCAGTTCATCAACCTCATCCACAGCCAGCCCATCGGTGACTGGACCCTGGGCGCCAACCTCGGGTTCTTCTACGGCAAGGACGACGGCAGCGCCCGCGCCGGCGACCTGGACAACAAGACCTGGTCCGGCCTGTTCTCGGCGCGCTACGGTGGCAACACCTTCTACGTCGGCCTGCAAAAGCTCACCGGCAACAGCGCCTGGATGCGCGTCAACGGCACCAGCGGCGGTACCCTGGCCAACGACAGCTACAACAGCAGCTACGACAATGCCGAGGAAAAATCCTGGCAGGTGCGCCACGACTACAACTTCGTCGCCCTCGGCGTGCCGGGCCTGACCCTGATGAACCGCTATATCAGCGGCAGCAACGTGCACACCGGCACCATCAGCGACGGCAAGGAGTGGGGCCGCGAAAGCGAATTGGGCTACACCGTGCAGAGCGGCGCGCTGAAAAACTTGACGGTCCGTTGGCGCAATTCGAGCATGCGGCGCGACTACAGCAACAATGAATTCGACGAAAACCGGTTGATCGTCAGCTACCCGGTAAGTCTGCTGTAAACCGCAACCGATCTTGCTGTATGGTGCGCGCCTGCCGCTGTTGATCCACTCAGCAGCGGCCTCTATTCGAGCCCGCGCCCATGAAATCCTTTGCCACCGCATTCGCCGTACTTGCCCTGGCGCTGAACCTCGGTGGCTGCATAAGCGCGCCCATCGCCCTGACCGCGCAAACCGAACAACGCCTGCAAGCGCAGGCGCCGATCCGTTTCCTGCTGACGTTCGACGACGGCCCCAGCGCCTCGGGTTACAACAACCCGAGCCGATCGATCGTGGCGGACTTGGCGAAAAACCCTGTATCGCCGGGCATCAAAGCGGTGTTCTTCCTGCAGACCGAAGCGGCCCGTTCCGGCGGCAGCGCGCGCGGGCGCAAGACCATGGAACGTGAGTACGCGGGCGGGCATATCCTGGCGTTCCACACCGCCACCGGGTTTCACACCAACCATCGCTGGCTGGGCGACGCCGAGCTGGAACGCACCCTCAGCCAGGGGGCCGCGGACATTGCCTCGATCACCGGCGCGCCGCCCAAGCTGGTGCGCCCGCCGTTCTGGAACTACGACCGACGCACCTTCGCCGCCTACCAGCGCCATGGCATGCAAGTATTGCTGACCGATTTGAGCGCCAACGACGGCAAGATCTGGGGCTTCAACGGCAGCCCCCGCCGCCGCGCCAATTTGTATCGCCAACTGTCGGTCGTGCGCGAGCGCATCGCGCTGGGGGAGTTGCCGACGGTCGACGGCGTGATCCCCGTGGTCGTGACCTTCCACGACATCAACCGCTACACCGCACGGCACCTGCAGGAATACCTGCAAATCCTGCTCGACAGCGCCCGGATCAACGGCATGCAAACCGCCGCCGAGCCCTTCTACACCGACCGTGCCGTATTGGAACGCGCGGCGCTGGCGCGAACGGTCAAGGATGTGACCGAACCCGTGCATCTGCCGGGTGTGTGGAATTGGGTGTGGGACGCGGATTCGCATTGACTCACTTCACCACGAGTAACATTTGCAACAACGTCGGCATTCCCATCATTGGAACCCCAGCTCAAGGTCCCCCACACACAAGGGGTAATCACTCATTGAGATGCCCCCATGATCCCTTCGTTATCGGCTTCGCCACCGCGCACTGAACCATCGACAGCCCCCCAGGAGGGGTCGCCCCAACTCCCGATCAGGGTTGACGCCAGGTCCTCGCATTATTACGGGCCCGATAGGCCCTCGGATTTCCTGTATTTTTCCTCCAACTCGAAGCTCTCCCTTGATCAGGACCCGATGGATAAAACCAAAAAGAAGTACATCAACACCGACGTATTGCGACACGACAAAAACCTGAAGATCTATCAGGAAATCACTTACGTAAGCAAAAACGGCCACCCGACTGACGCCGTAGACAACGAAGTGATCATCGAGACCGGTGACCGCGCCGATAAGATAACCATCAAAAAAGGGCCGGATAACAGCCTGATCGCCACCATCAACAACACGCCCTATCAATTGAACCTGCTGACCTCCCCTGACGGAAGCGAGACGCAGCCTCTGCGCATAAAGACCCACGGTGGCAACGATTGCGTTCTTATCGACCCGCTGGTTGAAAACACCATTCGCGTCGAGGCCGGAGACGGTGATGATTATGTGCGCGCGGGTGCCGGTGATACCCGCCTGTATGGCGGCGCGGGCAACGATCTACTCAAGCTCGGGAGCGGCCATGGCGTCGCGTTCGGCAATGAAGGTGATGACTTACTGATCGCAGGTACCGGCCACGGTGTGCTCAAGGGCAATAACGGCGATGACCGTCTGCAGGCCGGCAAAGGTTCGGCGAATCGTCGCTTGTTCATGGACGGCGGTAACGGTCACGACTTCATGATTGTCACGGCCAATGACACGCGAATTCCGGTGATCATGCACGGCGGCCAAGGTGAAAACCTGATAGTCGCAATGGGCCCCGCGACGATTTACAGCGGGCGCGACAAAAATATCATCAGGAGCGATGACGACAATACGGTCATCTACGCCAAGCCCTCGGACGAAGTTCATCGCACCCCGGGGTCCACACGTGTGCACACACAACCCAACGAAGCGGGTAAAAGTGGCTATGTGGTTGAAGGCTCCGCCGAATTCGTCCAGAACGTGGAGGATGATCTGGAGCTGCTGAGGATGTCCAGGCAAGGCAAGCGAATGCTCGGCACTGCAGACGCTGCGGCTAAACGAAACGATTCCCCAGTACGCATTACCGAGCTGACGGAAGACAACGGGAGTTATTATTTTAATAGCGTGGCTATCCGCAATCAGCTGAGCACGGACCGGTCACTGGATGAGCTGACGCCAGCGGCCTTTGGCTACATTACGCACCAACAGCGTGGCGATGTCGCCACGGGCGCGCAAATAGAATACAACCCCTCCTTCTCGCCTGACGAAAACAGCGCCCCGATCAACGTGCTCTACCATGAAATGGCGCATGCCTATAATGGAGCTTCGGGCACTTTCTTTCAGGGCAGCACTGCCATACCTGAAAACCCCACCGGCGAATCCAATCTTGAGCGGCAAGCGGTAGGCCTGCCGACCATTGCCCTGCCGTTTGATTTTGACGGACAGCGTGCAACCGAACCCCGAACAACCAACCCCAGGCCCTTCACTGAGAATGCATTGCGCAAGGAAATGCGCCGCCCGTTGCGCACGACCTACACCTGAAAGGTTCGGGTCGCGGCGTTCGGCAAATCAGGCCGGCCCCCGCGACTCCACACCCAACTCATCCCACACCGACTCGGCCAGGTGAAACGTCGCATTCGCCGCCGGAATCCCGCAGTAAATCGCGCTCTGCATCAGCACTTCCTTGATCTCGGCGCGGGTCACGCCGTTGCTGGCGGCGGCACGCAGGTGCAGCTTGAGTTCTTCGCTGCGGTTCATCCCGATGAGCATGGCGATGGTGATCAGGCTGCGGGTGTGCCGAGGCAGGCCGGGCCGGGTCCAGATATCACCCCAGGCATGGCGGGTGATCATTTCCTGGAACTCGCTGTTGAACTCGGTCAGGGCATTCAGGCTGCGGTCGACATGGGCATCGCCCAGCACTTCGCGGCGCACTTGCAGACCATCGGCGTAACGTTGTTTCTCGTCCACAAAAAAACTCCTCAGCGGGCCTGCAAAAATTCAATGACCCGGTCACTGAACGCAGCGCCGGCCTGTACGTTCGACAGGTGCGCGGCGTAGAACTCGGCGTACTCGGCGCCCTTTACATGGTTCTGGATAAAGTGGCCACCGGCCGGTGGTGTGACGGCATCTTCGGTGCCGGCGATGACCAGCGTCGGTACTTTGATCGAGGACAACTGCTCACGAAAATCTGCGTCACGCACGGCAGCGCAGTTGGCGGCGTAGCCCTGGGGGTCAGTCGCCGCGAGCATGTCGGTGATCTGCTGGGCCTGGTGCGGGTTGGCGGCCGCGAAATCGGCGGTGAACCAGCGCGCAATCGACGCATCGCGCAGGGCGACCATCGCGGCCGCGCCATCGCGCAGGACCGTCTCGATGCGCGGGTTCCAGATGTCCGGCGTGCCGATTTTCGCGGCGGTGTTGCACACCACCAGACGCTGCAGACGTTCCCCGGCGTTGATCCCCAGCCACTGGCCGATCAGGCCGCCCATGGACAGCCCGCAAAAATGTGCACGCTGGATACCCAGCGCGTCCAGCAGTGCAATCACGTCATGGCCCAACTGCTCGATGCTGTAGGGCCCCTCGGTCACCAGGGATTTACCATGGCCACGGGTGTCGAAGCGCAGCACGCGAAAATGCTGGGTGAAGGCCGCAATCTGGATGTCCCACATGTGCAGGTCGGTGCCCAGCGAGTTGGACAGCACCAGTACCGGCGCCTCCGCAGGCCCATCCAATTGATAATGCAGTTCGCCCTCGGCGAGTTGTACAAATGCCACAAAGGCCTCCTTAGGCAGTCAATGCAAAATGTTCGGTAACGGCGCGGCTGACCCAGGTGTGCGCCTGGCCCAGGTAGTGGGCCGGGTCGAGCAGGCGGTCCAGTTCAGCCGAAGACAACTCGGCGGTGACTTGCGGTTCATCCCCCAGTACCGCACGCAAGTGGCGCCCGTCTGCCACGGCGCGTTTGCAGCATTGCTCGAGCAGATGGTGCGCGGTCTCGCGGCCCAGGCGCTGGGCCAGCACGATGCTGACGGCTTCGGCGAGCACCAGACCTTGGGTCAGGTCCAGGTTTTGGCTCATGCGCTGGGGGTCGACTTCCAACCCTTCACTCACCAGCAATGCCTGCTTCAACGCGCCAGAGACCAACCGGCAGATTTCCGGCAAGGTTTCCCACTCGGCGTGCCATAGCCCCAGGCTGCGCTCGTGTTCCTGGGGCATGGCGCTGAACATCGTGCCCACCAGGCCGGGCACGCGGGTGGCCGCGCTGATCAGCACGGCAGCGCCCACCGGGTTGCGTTTGTGCGGCATGGTGGACGAGCCGCCCTTGCCCGGCGCCGACGGTTCGAAGACTTCCGCCGCTTCGGTCTGCATCAGCAGGCTGATATCGCGCCCCAGCTTGCCGAGGCTGCCGGCGATCAGACCGAGTACGCTGGCAAATTCCACCAGGCGATCGCGCTGGGTGTGCCAGGGTTGCTCGGGCAAGTTCAGTTGCAATTCATCCGCCAAGGCTTCGGCCACCGGCATTGCCTGTTCGCCGAGGGCTGCCAGGGTTCCGGACGCGCCGCCGAACTGCAGCACCAGCAAGCGCGGTTTCAGCTCGACAAGCCTTTGCCGACTGCGCGTTACGGCGCCCAGCCAACCGGCGATTTTCATCCCCAGGGTGACCGGCGTTGCATGCTGCAACCAGGTACGACCCGCCAACGGCACATCGGAATAACGCTGGGCCTGGGCGGCCAGAATATCCCCCAGATGCGCCAGGTCTGCTTCGATCAACTCCACCGCTCGCCGCACTTGCAGGACCAGGCCGGTGTCCATCACATCCTGGCTGGTCGCGCCCAGATGTACGTAACGCTCGGCTCCGGCGTCGTCACTGGCAATCAACTTGCCCAGCGCCTTGACCAGCGGAATCGCCGAATTCCCCGCCGTGGCAATCGCCACGGCAAGGGCATCAACGTCGTACAGCGACGCCAGGCAGGCCTGGGCAATCGGTGCCACGGCAGCCTGTGGGATCAACCCGACCCGGGCCTGCGCCCGGGCCAGCCCGGCTTCGAAATCCAGCATGCCCTGCAGGCGCCCCTGGTCGCAGAACACCTCGGCCATGCTGTCAGCGGTGAAGTAAGCGTCGAACAGTTGATTGCTCGTGCGCAGTGTCATAACTCATCCCTTATAAATCGTGGTGCAGGTACGCCGCCTGTTTCGGCAGGCGCAAGCTGAACAGGAAAGCGATTGCCATCATGGCGGTGACGTACCAGTAGAAAGTGTTTTCCATGCCAATGGATTTCAGGCTCAGCGCGACCACTTCCGCCGAACCGCCAAACACCGCATTCGCCACCGCATAGGCCAGGCCAACGCCCAACGCGCGTACCTGCGGCGGGAACATCTCCGCTTTGACCAGGCCGCTGATGGAGGTGTAGAAGCTGACGATCGCCAGCGCCAGGGTAATCAGCACAAAGGCCAGGAAGGGGCTGGTAACGGTTTTCAGGGTCAACAGGATTGGCACAGTGAACAGTGTGCCCAGGCCGGCGAACCAGAGCATCGAGTTACGCCGGCCGATTTTGTCCGCCAACATGCCGAACAACGGCTGCATGCACATGTAGAGGAACAGCGCACCGGTCATGATGTAACTCGAGGTCTTGGCGTGCATACCGACTGTGTTCACCAGGTACTTCTGCATGTACGTGGTGAAGGTGTAGAAAATCAGCGAGCCGCCGGCGGTGTAGCCCAGCACCGTAATAAAGGCAGCGGTGTGATTGCGAAACAGCGCGGTAATGCTGCCGGCGTCTTTGTCTTCACGCATTTCCTTGCTGGTGGTTTCTTTCAAGGTACGGCGCAACATCAGCGAGATCACCGCGGCAATGGCACCAATCACAAACGGAATCCGCCAGCCCCACGCCCGCAACTCATCCTCGCTGAGAAATTGCTGCAGGATCACCACCACCAGCACCGCGAGCAACTGCCCGCCGATCAGCGTCACGTACTGGAACGAGGCAAAGAACCCGCGCTGGCCCTTGAGCGCCACTTCACTCATGTAGGTCGCGGTAGTGCCGTACTCGCCGCCCACCGACAAGCCTTGAAACAGGCGCGCCACCAGCAGCAGGATCGGCGCCCAGACGCCGATGTCTTTGTAGGTCGGCAAACAGGCGATGACCAGCGAACCGGCGCACATCATCAACACCGAAATCATCATCGAGTTTTTGCGACCGTGCTTGTCGGCCACCCGGCCAAACAGCCAGCCACCGATCGGTCGCATGAAGAATCCAGCGGCGAATACGCCGGCAGTATTGACCAGTTGTACGACGGGGTTGTCCGACGGGAAAAACGCGGGGGCAAAGTAGATGGCGCAGAAGGCGTAGACGTAGAAGTCGAACCATTCGACGAGGTTGCCGGAGGATGCGCCGACGATCGCAAATATCCGTTTGCTGCGTTCTTCTCCGGTGTAGTGGCTGGTTTTTGTTGTCATGGTTTTTCACTCAGTGGGAACGGTTATAGCCTAGACATACTTTGCAACAACCATGTCATGCAAGCAGACTTTTGGGTAAGTGCTGTCCGGGAGGCCCAATCGGAGGCAAGCCTCCTCCCACATTCCGACCGCGCCGCCTATCAAATGTGGAAGGGGGCTTGCCCCCGATGGGGCCCTGAAAAGCGACTCAATAATCGAAGAACACCGTCTCTTCGTCCGTCCCCTGCAAAATCACATTCCACTGATAAACCCCGGCTGCATCCTGCCTGGCAATCAGGGTGTCACGCCGCTCAGCCGGCACACAGGCCAGCAACGGGTCATCCCCATTCAACGCCTCACCGTCAAAATAAATCCGCGTCAGCAAGTGCTTCACCAACCCGCGCGCAAACACCAGCACCACCAGGTGCGGCGCCTGGGTCGTGCCCTTGAGCCCCGGCACACTGCCCGGCTTGATCGTGGTAAACCGGAACCGCCCCTCGGCATCCACCGGCACGCGGCCAAAGCCTTCGAAGTTCGGGTCGACGGCCTTGGCCTGCTCATCCTCAGGGTGGTCATACTTGCCGGCGGCGTTCGCCTGCCAGACTTCCAGCATGGCGTCGTTGACGACATCACCGTTGCCATCCACCACTTGCCCGCTGATCGCGACGCGCTCGCCGAGGGTGGCGGGCACGGTCAGGTCTTCGCGGTTCAGCCAGGTCAGGCCGATGTGGTAATACGGCCCGACGGTGTGGGACGTGGTCGCATTGAGTGTCATCTCATTTCTCCATCGGCGTGGCGTCGCGGCCGCGCAGGACGATGTCCCAGCGGTAGCCGAGGGCGTAGGAAGGGATGGTTTTTTCCAGGTCGAAGCTGGCGATCAGGCGCTGCTTGGCCGAGGTGTCCGGCACGCAGTTGTAGATCGGGTCGTATTCCAGCAGCGGGTCGCCCGGGAAATACATCTGCGTGACCAGACGCGTCAGCACGCTCGGGCCGAACAGCGAAAAGTGGATATGCGCCGGGCGCCACGCGTTGTGGTGGTTGCCCCACGGGTACGCGCCGGGCTTGATGGTCTGGAACTGGTACCAGCCATCCGCGTCGGTGACGGTACGGCCGGTGCCGGTGAAGTTAGGGTCCAGCGGCGCGTCGTGCAGGTCGCGCTTGTGGTTGTAGCGGCCCGCGGCGTTGGCCTGCCAGATCTCCACCAGAATGCCCGGCACCGGCAGGCCGTTTTCATCCAGCACACGCCCGTGAATGATGATGCGTTCGCCCTGGGGCTCGCCGTCATGCTGGGCCGTCAGGTCATTGTCCTTCTCATTGACGCGCTCGGCGCCGATAGTCGGGCCGGTGATTTCCGACAAGGAATGGGGCAGAAACACCAACGGCTTGGACGGCGAACGCAGGTTCGTCGACTGATAGGCCGGGTGCAGGTAATCAGGTTGAGTGCCCGCTTGCGGGCGCCGGTAACCGGGCTTGTCACTCATGGAGCAATCCTCTCTTATTAGACGCGTTCAATCGCCAGGGCCAGGCCTTGGCCGACGCCCACACACATGGTCGCCAGGCCTTTGCGGCCACCGGTTTTTTCCAACTGGTGCAGCGCGGTCAATACCAGCCGCGCGCCGCTCATGCCCAACGGGTGGCCGAGGGCGATGGCGCCACCGTTCGGGTTGACCTGCGGCGCGTCATCGGCAATGCCCAACTCGCGCAGCACCGCCAAACCCTGGCTGGCAAAGGCTTCGTTGAGTTCGATCACGTCAAAATCGGTGACCGCGAGGCCCAGGCGCTCGACCAGTTTGCGCACCGCCGGTACCGGGCCGATGCCCATCACACGCGGCGCGACACCGGCGCTGGCCATGCCCAGAACACGGGCGCGGGCGGTCAAGCCGTGTTTTTTCACGGCTTCGGCGGACGCCAGGATCAGCGCGGCTGCGCCGTCGTTCACGCCCGAGGCATTGCCGGCGGTGACGGTTTTGTCCGGGCCGTTGACCGGCTTGAGTTTGGCCAGGGCTTCCAGGGTAGTGTCCCGTGGATGCTCATCGCGCTCGACCAGGGTCTCGCCTTTTTTATGGGCGACGCGCACCGGCACGATCTCTTCAGCGAAGTACCCGCCAGCCTGGGCGGCGGCGGTGCGTTGCTGGCTGCGCAGGGCGAACGCATCCTGATCGGCGCGGGACACGCCGTAGTCGTCGGCGACGTTATCGGCGGTCTGCGGCATCGCATCCACGCCGTATTGCGCCTTCATCAATGGGTTGATAAAGCGCCAGCCGATGGTGGTGTCTTCCAGCTTCATGTTGCGCGAAAACGCCGCATCGGCCTTGCCCATCACAAACGGCGCGCGGGACATCGACTCGACGCCGCCGGCAATCGCCAGCTCCATTTCGCCACTGGCGATGGCACGGAACGCGGTGCCGATCGCATCCATGCCCGAGGCGCACAAACGGTTGAGGGTCACGCCCGGAATGCTTTCCGGCAGGCCCGCCAGCAGCAGCGCCATGCGCGCCACGTTGCGGTTGTCTTCACCGGCCTGGTTGGCGCAGCCGAGAAACACTTCGTCGACCGCGCTCCAATCCACCGAGGGGTTGCGCTCGATCAGCGCCTTGATCGGCAGTGCGGCCAGGTCATCGGCGCGTACCGTGGACAAACCACCGCCGAAACGGCCGATAGGCGTACGGATGGCGTCACAGATAAATACGTCGCGCATCAGGCTTCTCCGGGGGCTTGGCCGTGGGCGGCGGCGGTGCGGGCTTCGAGGTCACGCAAGGCGGTCAGTTCCACGTCGGTCGGCTCAGCAGTAGTGGCCACCTGGTCAGCAAAACGAATCGCCCAACCGGTGGCCGCGACCACTTGCTCACGGGTCACGCCAGGGTGCAGCGCAGTCACCACGAATTCATGGGTGCCCTCTTCCGGCTCCATGATGCACAGGTCGGTAATAATCCCTACAGGCCCCGCGCCCGGAAGGCCCAGGCGTTTGCGCGAATCGCCGCCTTCGCCATGGCCGACCGAGGTGATGAAGTCCAGCTTGTCGACAAACGAACGCGACGACTGCTTGAGGATGATCAGCACGCTTTTGGCCGAGCCGGCAATTTCCGGCGCGCCACCGGCACCCGGCAGGCGCACCTTGGGCTGGTGGTAATCGCCGACCACGGTGGTGTTGATATTGCCGAAGCGGTCGACCTGGGCGGCGCCGAGAAAGCCGACGTCGATGCGCCCGCCTTGCAGCCAGTAGCGAAAAATCTCACCGGTCGGGACTACGGTGTCGGCGGTTTCCGCCAACTCACCGTCACCGATCGACAGCGGCAGCACGGAAGGTTTGGCGCCAATCGGGCCGGATTCGTAGATCAGCACCACATCCGGCGACGAGGTCAGGCGCGCCAGGTTGGCGGCCTTGGAGGGCAAGCCGATACCGACAAAGCACACCGAGCCGTTCTTGAGGCGACGCGCGGCGGCGACGGTCATCATTTCATTGGTCGAGTAAGCCATTATTTGGCCTCCTGCGCGCTGGCCAGTTTGGCCTGGAATTCACTGAAGTCGGCAGTGCCGTGGATGTATTCGTCGATCCAGGCGGTAAAGGTCCCACGGTCGCGGGCGATCGGGTCCCACGCCTGATAGAAACGGTTATCGCGTTCGTTGTAGCCATGGGCGTAGGACGGGTGCGCGCCACCGGGTACGTGACACACCGCCGTCAGGGCCCAGGTCGGCAGCACGCAGCTGTTCATCGGCGCGTTCAGGTCATCGACGATTTCCTCGACGGTGACGATGCAGCGCTTGGCCGCCAACGCCGCCTCTTTCTGCACACCGAGAATGCCCCAGAGCAATACGTTGCCCTTGCGATCGGCCTTTTGCGCGTGGATCACAGTGATGTCCGGGCGCACCGACGGCACCGCCGCCAGCACTTCGCCGGTGAAGGGGCAGGTCACGGTCTTGATCAGCGGGTTGACCTTGGGCAGGTCCGAACCGGCGTAGGCACGCAGCACCGCGAACGGCAGGCCCGAGGCACCGGCGACGTAGGCATTGGCCAGGTCGGCGTGGCTGTGTTCTTCGATTTCCAGCGGCTGCGGCCATTGTTTCTCGACCGCGTCACGCAGGCGATGCAGGGAGCCGACACCCGGGTTGCCGCCCCAGGAGAAAATCAACTTGCGGGCGCAGCCGGCACCGATCAACTGGTCGTAGATCAGGTCAGGCGTCATACGCACCAGCGTCAGGTCTTTCTTGCCCTGACGAATGATTTCATGACCCGCTGCCGTAGGGATCAGGTGGGTGAAGCCTTCCAGTGCGACGGTATCGCCGTCGTTCACGAATTGCTTCACCGCGTCACGCAGCGCGAGAATTTCAGCCATGGGGTTGGGCTCCCGGTGTGGATCGAAAAAGGCGCTGAGGTGGCGCCGAAGTGCTTGAAGATTAAGCCGGGGGATTGAGCCAAACAATCCGATAATCGACACAGTGTTCGATTATCGAACGCATTGTTACCTTGCTAATCTTCTTGGAATACAGCTCTCAACCGTACGCACAGTCAATGTGGGAGCGGGCTTGCTCGCGAAAGCGGTGGATCAGTCACAGAAGTATTAACTGACCCAACGCATTCGCGAGCAAGCCCGCTCCCACACATTCCCTGCAGCCAGGAAATCGGATCACGGCTCAGGTCGCGTCTGCGTGGCTGACCATGCCTTTGATCACCACGGCAGCCGTGGCCAGGGCGGCCGGGATCACCAGCGCCGTCAGCACCTGCTCGAAGTTCCAGCCAAGGCCGAGCAAGGTGGCGCCCATCCATGCGCCGAGGATCGCGCCAAAGCGGCCAATGCCGAGCATCCACGACACGCCGGTGGCGCGGCCCTGGGTCGGGTAGAAGCGTGCTGCCAGGGATGGCATTGCCGACTGCGCGCCGTTGACGCACATCCCGGCGACCAACACCAAGGTCGCCAGCAGGGTGATATTGCCCAGGCTCTGCCCTACCGCGTAGGCAAACACCCCGGCCAGCAGGTAGAAAGTGCCGATGACCTTGTGGGGGTTGAACCGGTCCATCGCCCATCCCACGCCGACGGCACTCAATACGCCACCAAACTGGAACAGCGCGCCGATAAACGCTGCCTGCTCCATGCTCGCGCCGCTGTCGCGCATCAGGGTCGGCAGCCAACTGGTCAGCAGGTACACAATCACCAGGCCCATGAAGTAAGTCAGCCACAGCAGTAAGGTGCCGGCGCTGTAGGTGCCGGAGAAGATCACCGCGAACACATTGCGCGCCTTGACGGTTTGTTGCTCCGGCACACTGAAGCCGCTGGCCTGGGCGACTATCGTGGGCTCAATCGGAGACAGAGTCTTACGCACCTTGTCGGTGCCGCGATTGCGCACGACCAGGAACCGCGCCGATTCCGGCAGCCACACCAGCAGCACCACCGCCAGGATCAACGGCAGGATGCCGCCGATCATCAACAGGCTGTGCCAGCCGAACGCCGGGATCAGCTTGGCGGAGATAAACCCGCCCCCCGCCATGCCCAGGTTGAAACCACAGAACATGCTGGTCACCAGCAGGGACTTGTGGCGTTCGGGGGTGTATTCCGAGAGCAGGGTCGTGGCATTCGGCATGCCGGCGCCCAGGCCCAGCCCGGTGAGAAAGCGCAGTACCAGCAGTTGGTCGACATTGCTGCTGTAGGCCGAGGCCAGGCTGAACGCGCCAAACACCAGCACCGCGCCAACCAACACTACTTTGCGCCCAAACCGGTCAGCCAGAGGCCCGGACCCCAGGGCGCCGAACACCATGCCGATCAATGCGGCGCTCATCACCGGGCCGAGGCTGGCGCGGTCGATGCCCCAATCCTGCGACAGCGCAGGCGCGATAAAGCCCATGGCCGCCGTGTCGAGGCCATCGAGGAAAACAATCAGGAAACACAGGATCACCACACGCCACTGATAGCGTGACAGCGGTTGCGCGTTGATAAAGGACTGGACGTCCAGCGTGGTACCGACAGAAGGCTGATTCATTATTTTTATTCCACACCGATGGCGGGCTGACGGCCTGAGGTCGTCGTTATTATTGGGCGCCAAGGCGCTGCCGCACAGTAATAAGACGGGGGAAACATCGTCAATTCATCCAGCCGGGATCTGTGCGATCAGCGAACACTTAGGCAAACAACTGCGCACTCAACTCACGGCTGGCACTGAGCATGCTTGGCAGGAAGCGCTGCTCCAGCTCACTGCGGCTGACCCGGCCGGCGTGGGTGCTCACATTCAGCGCCGCCAATACCTGGCCGGACGCGTCGTACACCGGCACGGCGATGGAGCGCAGGCCTTGTTCCAGTTCCTGATCGACGATGCACCAGCCCTGCTGACGCACTTGTTGCAGGCATTCGAACAAGGCTTCGCGGGTGGTCAGCGTGCGGCTGGTCTTGGTGTGCAATTCGGCGTGGTCGAGGTAATCCTGCAGCGAGGCGTCGTCCAGTGCCGCGAGCAGGATGCGGCCCATGGAGGTGCAATACGCCGGCAAACGCCCGCCTACTGACAAGTCCACGGAAATCAGGCGCTGGGTAGTGGCCGAACGCGCGATATACAGGATGTCGTCGCCTTCGAGCGTGGCCATGTTGCAGGCTTCGTGAAGTTGCTCGCTCATGCGGTCCAGGTAAGGCTGGGCCGACACGGCGAGTGGCGTGGACGACAAATAGGCGTGGCCGAGGGTCAGCACTTTGGGCAACAGCGAATACGTGCGGCCGTCGGTGGTCGCGTACCCCAGCTTGATCAGGGTGTGCAGACAACGGCGTACGGCGGCGCGGGGGATTTCGGTACGGTGGCTGATCTGGGCGATGGTCAGGTGGCGCTTGCGCTCCTGGAACGCCTGCACCACGGCCAGGCCGCGGGCCAGGGAGGTCATGAAGTCCGGATCACCGGTAAACGCCTGGATACGCTTGGCCGGTGAGGCAACGATCGGCGGCGCCACTGACGCGAAAGAGTTGCGCAATTGATCGTTCATGTCGGGATCCTTTCTCTTATTGTCAACCACAGGGGAGGTTTGGCGGCTATTACAAGCCGCGTCGGCCGGGTTGCACAAGGCAGGGCCGAGAACATTGGGCGATTATCGGACGGTCATTCGATTATCGCAAACCGGCAGCCTGCGGCGCCTGTGGTGAACGCCGGCATAGTTACAACGGCGTTTTATCAGACTGAAGTTTGCGTGGAACTAATGACGCCAGCATTCCCACAAAGACTGACGTTCCCGTGTAACAACACCCTCACACAACGTTGATGTTTTTTACTTTATGCCGATAGTGTTATCTGAATGCCTCGCTATAATGCAGCTGCGCAAAAGCCTGCCCGGTTCTGCTCCGGGGCCTGAGCGCCCCGGGTGATGCACCCGCCGTGCATTGTCGATGCATAACTACTTGCCTCAACTGTGCGCCCTGATAAATGTCCACATGCGCCTTTCAAACTTGAAGGTTTTAATCGTTCAATTGTGAACCGGCCGAGGGCGGCGTTCAGGCTTGGCACTGCAACTTAATAACACTCAACTCAATTAGGTAACGATGTGACAAAAGATGAACTGCGCGCGGAACTTGAGCGCCAGGAGCAACGTTACAAGGACGTTTACGGCGGGGAAGTCACCACCTACGCCGCCCAGCCAGAACCTGAGCGCAAACCATGGCGCAAGCGAGCCAGCTTGCTTGACCAGGCATTTGCCCAGGAAATCCAGAAGATTGAACAGGAACTCAAAGCCGAAGAGCCATAAGCGCTTCGGCCCGAGCCTGAGGGTTTCGCTTCGACTGCTGGCATATGGCTAGCGGTCGACAAGCTCGCATCTCACTGCATCCAACGAAATTTCATACAAATGTTTCAGATGCGCCGTTTTAGCGATAAACCTCTTCGCGCGCGCGCTCCGCTTTATAAATCAAAGACTTGCCAAAGCCCCGAAAACCCTGGGATGCACGCCTTTCCCACATGACTTCTTATAGAAGATTGTTACCGATGAGCAGCTAGTGCATCGATTTCTGAGGTTTTCTGGCATAATCGCGCCCCCTTACGACCGGGTCAGAAAACCTTCATGATCGATTTATTCAGCGGACTGGATGCTTGGGTTCTCGTGAGCCTGTTGCTCGCCCTTGCCTTTGTCCTCGCCTTCGAGTTCATCAATGGCTTTCATGACACCGCTAACGCGGTGGCCACAGTCATCTATACCAAAGCCATGCCGCCGCACCTGGCCGTGTTTTTCTCCGGGGTGTTCAACTTCCTCGGCGTGTTGCTCGGTGGTGTGGGTGTCGCCTACGCCATCGTGCATTTGCTGCCGGTGGAGTTGCTGATCAATGTGAACACCGGCCATGGTCTGGCGATGGTCTTCTCTTTGTTGGCGGCGGCGATCACCTGGAACCTCGGCACCTGGTACTTCGGTATCCCCGCGTCCAGCTCCCACACCCTGATCGGCTCGATCCTCGGGGTCGGCCTGGCCAATGCCCTGATCAACGATATCCCCCTGGCTGACGGTGTGAACTGGCAGAAAGCGATCGATATCGGTGCTTCCCTGGTGTTCTCGCCGATGGCCGGTTTCGCGGTCGCAGCCCTGGTGCTGCTCGGCCTGAAATGGTGGCGCCCGCTGTCGAAGATGCACAAGACCCCGGACCAGCGGCGCAAGCTTGACGATAAAAAGCACCCGCCGTTCTGGAACCGCCTGGTCCTGGTGATTTCCGCCATGGCCGTGAGCTTCGTGCACGGTTCCAACGATGGTCAGAAAGGTATCGGCCTGATCATGCTGGTGCTGATCGGTATCGTGCCGGCGCAGTTCGTACTCGACCTGGGCAGCACCACTTACCAGATCGAACGTACCCGCGACGCTACGGTGCACTTGAGCCAGTTCTACCAGCGTAACAATGCAACCTTGGGCGAGTTCCTGGCCTTGGGTAAAAGCGTGAAGGACGATTTGCCGGGCAAGTTCCAATGCAGCCCGCAGCAGACCGAGCCGACCATCAATGCGCTGGTCGATACCTTGAAGGGCGTGTCCGACTATCACTCGCTGACGTCTGACCAGCGCATTGAAGTCCGTCGCTACCTGCTCTGCCTGGATGACACCGCGAAGAAAGTCGGCAAGTTGCCAGGCTTGGATGCGCGTGAGAAGTCCGACCTGGACAAGCTGCGCAAAGACCTGACCGCCACCACCGAATACGCACCGTTCTGGGTAATCCTCGCGGTCGCCCTGGCTCTTGGCCTGGGCACCATGGTGGGCTGGAAGCGCGTGGTACTGACCATCGGTGAGAAGATCGGCAAGCAGGGCATGACGTACGCCCAGGGCATGTCGGCGCAGATCACCACGGCGAGCATGATTGGCCTGGCCAACATCTTCAGCCTGCCGGTGTCGACCACCCATGTGTTGTCGTCGGGTGTGGCCGGGACCATGGTCGCCAACAAGAGCGGGTTGCAGGGCGGCACGGTGAAGACCATTCTGATGGCCTGGGTGCTGACCTTGCCGGCGACCGTGGGCCTGTCGGCCGGGTTGTTCTGGTTGGCTTCCAAGGCGTTGGGTAGCTGATAGGCTGCGGCTGAAAAAGAAGGCGCGTTCTCTGATGGGGGTTGCGCCTTTTTTTATGGCGGGTGATGGGGGGCATATCCGTTATTGGGGTGATGGCGGGTATTGGTTTCGCCCTTACGGCGAGTCACTTTGGAAAAGAGCCCCAAAGTAACCAAAGGGCTCTTGCCCCACCACTCGGCACCTCGCCTCCGGCTCGGTGTGCCCGAAAAC
>NZ_UTBG01000071.1 GCF_900580675.1 Pseudomonas viridiflava | reverse complement strand
GAGCGTATAATTCTGACCAGGCGCTCAGGCGCCTGCACCGTTTTCCAGGAGAAGGCCATGTTCACCGGCATTATCGAATCCATCGGCAGCATCCGCGCCATGACCTCAAAGGGCGGCGACGTGCGCCTGCTGGTTGAAACCGGCAAGCTCGACCTCGGCGACGTCAAGCTGGGCGACAGCATCGCCGTCAGCGGCGTGTGCCTGACCGTCATCGAGCTGCCGGGCAACGGCTTTGCCGCCGACGTCAGCCGCGAAACCCTGGACTGCACCGCGATGAACGACCTTGCGGCCGGCAGCCCGGTGAACCTGGAAAAAGCCCTGACCCCGACCACCCGCCTGGGTGGCCACCTGGTCAGCGGCCACGTCGACGGTGTCGGCGAAGTGGTTGCGCGCAGCGAAAACGCGCGTGCCGTGGAATTCCGTATCCGCGCGCCGAAAGAGCTGGCCAAGTACATCGCTCACAAAGGCTCGATCACCGTCGACGGCACCAGCCTGACCGTGAACGCCGTGAATGGCGCCGAATTCGAACTGACCATCATTCCCCACACCCTGAGTGAAACCATCATGGCGTCGTACCAGCCTGGTCGCCGGGTGAACCTGGAAGTCGACTTGCTTGCCCGTTACCTGGAGCGCCTGCTGATGGGCGATAAGGCCGCAGAGCCAGCATCAGGGAACATCACCGAAAGTTTTCTAGCCGCCAATGGCTACCTGAAATCCTGACCAAGGGGGTGCCGCGTGGCGCTCAATAGCATCGAAGAACTGGTTGAAGACATCCGCCAAGGCAAGATGGTCATCCTGATGGATGACGAAGACCGCGAAAACGAAGGCGACATCATCATGGCCGCCGAGCTGTGCCAGGCCGAGCACATCAACTTCATGGCCAAGCATGCCCGTGGGCTGATCTGCATGCCCATGAGCCGCGAGCGCTGCGAGTTGCTCAAGTTGCCCCTGATGGCGCCGCGCAACGGGTCGGGTTTCGGCACCAAGTTCACCGTATCGATTGAAGCGACCACCGGCGTCACCACTGGCATCTCGGCCGCTGACCGTGCGCGCACCGTGCAGGCTGCTTCCGCGAAGGACGCCAAGGCCGAAGACATCGTCAGCCCTGGCCATATCTTCCCGCTGATGGCCCAGCCGGGCGGCACCCTCGCGCGCGCCGGCCACACCGAAGCCGCCTGTGACCTCGCGCGCATGGCCGGTTTCGAGCCGAGCGGCGTGATCTGCGAAGTGATGAACGACGACGGCACCATGGCCCGTCGCGCCGAGCTCGAAGCGTTTGCCGCCGAACACGACCTCAAGATCGGCACCATTGCCGACCTGATTCACTACCGCATGATCCACGAACGTACCGTTCAGCGGATCGCCGAGCAGCCACTGGACAGCGAACTGGGCCAATTCAATTTGGTGACCTACCGTGATTCAGTCGAAGGCGACGTGCACATGGCCCTGACCCTGGGCAGCATCTGCGCCGATGAACCGACGCTGGTGCGCGTGCATAACATGGACCCGCTGCGCGACCTGCTGATGGTCAAGCAACCCGGCCGCTGGAGCCTGCGCGCCGCGATGGCCGCGGTTTCCGATGCCGGCAGCGGTGTGGTGTTGCTGTTGGGCAACCCGGTGGATGGCGACGTATTGCTCGCGCATATTCGCGAAACCGCCGAGCACACTCAGGTCAAGACGCCGACGACTTACAGCATCGTCGGTGCCGGTTCGCAGATCCTGCGCGACCTCGGCGTGCGCAAAATGCGCCTGATGAGTGCGCCGATGAAATTTAATGCGATATCCGGTTTCGATCTGGAAGTTGTAGAATACGTGCCCTCCGAATAAAGGCTGGCGTTTCCAGCCCCTTGTTCGCGGTTAAATCATCACTGAGGGACGCACTTTTCGCGTCCCGGCTCTTTAAGAGATTTGTCGAATGACCCTGAAGACCATCGAAGGTACCTTCATCGCCCCCCAAGGCCGCTATGCCCTGGTGGTTGGCCGCTTCAACAGCTTCGTGGTTGAAAGCCTGGTAAGCGGTGCCGTGGACGCCCTGGTTCGCCACGGTGTGAGCGAAAGCGACATCACCATTATCCGTGCCCCTGGCGCCTTCGAAATTCCACTGGTTGCGCAGAAAGTTGCACAACAGGGTGAATACGCGGCGATCATCGCCCTGGGCGCGGTCATTCGTGGCGGTACTCCGCACTTCGAATACGTGGCCGGCGAATGCACCAAGGGCCTGGCCCAGGTGTCCATGGAGTTCGGCGTGCCTGTCGCTTTCGGCGTACTGACCGTTGACTCTATCGAGCAAGCCATCGAGCGTTCCGGCACCAAGGCCGGCAACAAAGGCGCTGAAGCTGCCCTGTCCGCCTTGGAAATGGTCAGCCTGCTGTCGCAGTTGGAGGCCAAGTGATTTCCGACGAAAGCGATCGTTTCAACCCTCGTGACGAGCGTCCAGCCGATGCCGGCAAGCCGTCGAAGAGCGAAAAGCGCCGTGCTGCCCGTCAGCTCGCGACCCAAGCGCTGTACCAGCGTCATATGGCCGGCACGTCGCTGAACGAGATCGAAGCGCAATTTCGCGTCGATAACGACTTCACCTTCGCCGACCAGAGCTACTTCCACGACATCCTGCACGGTGTTCCGGCCAACCTGACCGAGATCGACACCGCGCTGGCGCCTTGCCTGGACCTGACGCTCGAAGAGCTGGACCCGGTTGAACTGGCCGTACTGCGCCTGTCCACCTGGGAACTGCTCAAGCGCGTCGACGTGCCGTACCGTGTGGTGATCAACGAAGGTATCGAACTGGCGAAAGTCTACGGTTCGACCGACGGCCACAAGTTCGTCAACGGCGTGCTCGACAAGCTGGCCCCGCGCCTGCGTGAAGCCGAAGTGAAGGAACACAAGCGCTAATCTGCGCTTGAGTTCCTCATGGGTGAGTTTGAGCTGATCCGCAAATACTTCGCCGCCGCGCCCTGTGCGCAGGGCGGCGATGGCATTGCGCTGGGGATCGGCGATGACTGCGCCTTGCTGGCGCTCCCCGCCGGGGAGCAGTTGGCGGTCTCTACCGATACGTTAGTGGCCGGCGTGCATTTTGCCGACCCGTGTGACCCGTTCCTGCTCGGCCAGCGCTCGCTGGCCGTGGCGGTGAGCGACCTGGCCGCCATGGGCGCCCACCCCCTCGCATTTACCCTTGCCCTGACCACCCCGACGGTCGATGCCGATTGGCTGCAACGCTATGCCCAGGGTTTGAACGCGATGGCGCAAAGCTGCGGCGTGGGCCTGGTGGGCGGCGACACCACGCGCGGGCCGTTGAGCCTGACCCTGACCGTGTTTGGCCGAGTGCCGGCCGGGCAGGCGTTGACCCGCAGCGGTGCGCGGCCGGGGGACCTGCTGTGTGTGGGCGGCGAGCTGGGCAATGCCGCGGGCGCCTTGCCGCTGGTACTGGGGCAGCGCAGCGCCGACGCCACCATCGCCGACCCGTTGCTGGCGCATTACTGGTCACCGCAACCGCAACTGGCCCTCGGGCTGGCGCTGCGGGGCAAGGCTACGTCCGCGATGGATATCTCCGACGGGCTGCTGGCCGATTGCGGGCATATCGCCAAGGCATCGGCTGTCAGCCTGTTGATTGAGCGCGAACGGTTGCCGTTGTCGGCGGCGTTGCTGGCGTTTGTCGGCGATGACGCGGCGCGGGTCGCGGCCCTGAGCGGCGGTGACGACTACATACTGGCGTTCACCTTGCCGCCCGTGGAGCTGTCGCCCTTGCTGGCCGCTGGCTGGCCGATCCATGTGATCGGCCGGGTCGAGGCGGGGCAGGGCGTGACGCTGCTCGATGCGGACGGGCAAGACATCACCCCGGCCGTGCGCGGCTATCAACATTTTCGCGAAGCGCCCTGAGTCGGCGCCTGCCTGATGTGCAACGCTTCAATCAGATCGAGCGCCGTGATGGCATCTTGCCGATGCTCAAGCACGCCAGGGCCGACTTTTATATCGACTCCCTGACCGAGGCCAAATTCGTACTCAGCCAGGCGAAAGATCCTTCACAGTTCAAGCTCAGCCCTCTCGTTGAATTGCCGCTCTACGTCGGGTTTACCGACAGTGAGCGTGGGCGGGCGCTGGCCGCGCTGTTCGACCAGCGCCTGGCGGCCCTGGTGAAAAGCGGTGAGCTGAAGCCGATTTTTGCGCGGTGGCACCAGTCCTATCCGTTCTGACCTGCATAGAACCAGGGTGAAGGCCAATCGAACCGATTGATCTTTATCAGCGATAATTCAGCTTAAGCGTCTGTAGGAACGTACTGTTACAATGGACGCCTTTGTAAAAACTGAGATCAGGAGCACACGGTGCCCGTCGTTTTCGTCGCTGCTTCCAAGCTGCCTACCCCTTTTGCCACGTTCACCATGAACGGCTTTCTCGAAGAAGCCACAGGCCGCGAGCACGTTGTACTCAGCCTGGGTGATATCGCTGATGGCGCACCGGTCCTGGGGCGCGTGCACTCCGAATGCCTGACCGGCGATGCGCTGTTCAGCCAGCGTTGCGACTGCGGTTCGCAACTGGAAGCGGCCATGCGAGCCATCGCCCGTGAAGGCCGTGGCGTGCTGCTGTACTTGCGTCAGGAAGGCCGTGGCATCGGCCTGATGAACAAGATCCGCGCCTACGAGCTGCAAGATGGCGGTGCCGATACCGTCGAGGCCAACGAGCGCCTGGGTTTCGCCGCCGACCAGCGTGACTACGCGATCTGCCTGCCGATGCTCGAGCACTTGGGCGTGAAATCCCTGCGCCTGATGACCAACAACCCGCGCAAGGTCAAGGCCTTGACCGAGATGGGCATTACCGTCGCCGAGCGCGTGCCGCTGCACACTGGGCACAATCCGCACAACAAGCTCTACCTGGCGACCAAAGCCAGCAAGCTCGACCACATGATGGGCAACGAGCATCAAGGCGAGGTAGACCGCGCGTGACCCGAGGCCAGGTAAAGCGACGACTGTCCTTCAGCTGGTGGCAGTACCTGGCCCTGGCATTGCTGCCGTTGTTCGTGATCAACCTGGTGTTTGGCAAGGCTGAGTCCTTGCTGCCGGTGCTGGCCATGCCGTTCTTTATCGCCGGCGTGGCTTCGATGTTTCTCAGCCTGCGCTACTTCAACGGCTATAAACACGCGCTGATCGCCACCTCCAAAGCCCTCGATACCCCTGAAGAACCGGCTGCCTGGATTACCCTGGCGGCGCGGCGGCGCACGGCCTTGCTGGTGGCGGCCGCACCGGCCTGGATCGGCGCGCTGGCCGTGTTCGTCGGCCTGGAAGCGGTGCCGTTGTTCCTGCTGGCGCTGTCGACCACGGTGCTGTTCTACCTCTACCGCATTCCCCGTCAACTGGGATGAGCCGTCGCTGGCTGGCGGTGTTGCTGCTGGCATTCAGCGCCAAGGCCCTGGCGGTCGAGCGTGTCGTCAGCCTGGCGCCGTCGCTGTCGGAAATCGTGGTTGAACTGGACGCAGCCGACCTGCTGGTGGGCGTGCTCGATGGCGGTGAGCGGCCAACTGCCTTGGCCAAAGTTGCATCGGTTGGGCGTTACGGTCAGCTGGACATGGAGCGCCTGCTCAGCCTCAACCCAGACCTTATCCTGCTCTGGCCCGGCAGCGTCGGCCCGGCCCAGCGCGCGCAATTGCAGCGTTTGAATATCCCGGTATACGTCGCCGAACCCCATAGCCTTGAACAACTCACTTCCCAAGTCCAGGCGATTGCCGAGCAATTGGGCCGCGCCGACGCTGGTCGAATATTGGCTGCACAGTTGCGCCAACGCTTGGCCGACTTGCGCCAGCGCTATCAGCGCGCCGAGCCGTTACGGGTGTTTTACCAGGTGTGGGACCAGCCGCTGTACACCGTGGGCGGCGGGCAGATCATCAGCGACGCCCTTAGCGTATGCGGCGCGCGCAATGTGTTTGACGACCTGCAACTGCCTGCGCCGCAGATCAGTGTCGAATCAGTGTTGCAGCGCAATCCCGAGGTGATTCTGGCGGGAGATCAGGCGCAACTGGATGCCTGGAAGGCTTGGCCGCAGATCACTGGCGTGGCGCAGGGGCGCTTGGTGGTCGTGCCCGATAAAGGCTTGGAGCGCCCCAGCGGTCAAATGATCGAGGCGGTGGCTAAGCTGTGTGAGTTGATTTCGCCGAAAGGCTAGTGCGCAAAATCTGTGTTTTCCTACCTGTTGTTAAGACATGTCCGTCGAGTGACTCCTGTGGCATCGGTTTACTCTGCGGTCCCGCGATGCTGACTGCATGGCGCTTATTCAACTACCGGAGGTGGCAATGCGCCGTTCGATCATCCTAATTTCCTTCGCGCTGTTACTGGCCGGCTGCCACACAGTGAAAGGCATCTCAGTGTTAATGAATTTCTCCGATCATCCGCTTGTTACCAAGGCCGAGCAGCGCGGGGCCACGAAGCAGGATCTGCTGGCGATCCAGCAGCCCGCACGCATCACGCCGATTCGCAATGGCAGCTCACAGTGCTTTGACTATGAACTGCAAAACAAAGGCCAGCGGCAGGACATGTATGCCGCTTTTACCGACACAGGCCTGGTCAATTCGTACGGGTTCAACACCTGCGCCAATGCAATCAAGGAGGGGTATGTGAACTCCAACAAGTTGCCGCGCGAAAGCTGAGTTGTTACAGCTGGGGCGTCCAGGTCAGGCCCAGCATCCAGGTACGCCCCTCTTCGCGGTAGTTCTGGTTGTTGGCAAAGTCGGGGGAGTCGTAGCTGTAGCGCGCGCGGGCGTACTCGCGGTCCAGCAGGTTGTCGACCTTCAGTGACAGCGCCACTTCGCGCGTGACTGCCCAACTGCTACGCAGCCCCAGCAGCGCATAACCGCCCAGGCGATTGCGGTTGACTTCATCGTCATAGCTGTTGCTGATCGCCTGCCAACTCGCCCCTACGCCCCACTTATCGAATTGCCGATCCAGGTCCAGATTCAACGTGCGTCGCGCGCGACGGGCGAGGGTGTGGCCCGTGTCGCGGTCGCGCGGGTCGATGAGCGCAACGCCCAGGTTGCCCTGCCAGCCGAACACCTCTTGCTTGAGCGCCGCTTCAAAGCCGTTGATGCGGGCCGAGGCCACGTTTTGTGGCTTGCTGGTGCTGTCGAGGATGATTGCGTCGCTTAAATTCGTGCGGTACACCGAAGCTTCCAGACGCGTGCTGTCACTCAGTTGGCTGCGCCATTGCAGCTCGTAGCTTTTGGAGGTTTCCGGCTGCAGGTCGGGGTTGCTGTACTGCGTGTCCGGGTAATACAGGTCGTTGAAAGTCGGCGCACGGAAGCCTTCGCTGTAGCTCAGCAGCAGGTCATTGTCGGCGTTGACCGGCAAGGTCAGCGTACCGCTCCAACTGTTCTGCCCGCCGTATTGCTGGTTCTGGTCGCGCCGCAGGCCCAGTTCCGTGGAAAACCAATCACTGTGGAAACGGTGCTGCACAAAGGCGGCGCGGTTCCAGCGGCTGTTTTCGGTAAAGGTGGTGGAGCCGTGGAAACGGTCTTCGTACCAGTCGCCGCCGAGGATCAGGCTGTTGTGGTCATTCAGCGTCAGGTCGTTCTGCCAGTTGACCGAGTCTCGGTAGGTATTGAATACGCTGAAATCATCACTCAGGGTGTCGCGCTTGGTGTCACGGTTCTCGCTGTGGCCCAGTTCCAGACGCGACTGCCAATGCTCATTGAGCGTGACGTCGACATAACCGCTGGCGCTGCTCACGGTGTAGTCGGTGTAGGGTTTTTGCCCAACACTCTGACTGGTGGCGAGGTCGAAGCGTCCGAAGCTGTTGTCGTACTCCGACTTGCCGCGGTTATCCAGGAGGTTGAAGCCCATCTCCAAATCGTCGCTGAGGGCGTGACTGAGGTTCAGGCTGAGGGACTGGTTGCGATAGGCATCATGGTCGCCATCGCTGGGGAATGACGCGTGTGTCGAGTTGATACCCGCCGTTTCGTCCAGGCTCGCGCCCAGGTTGAACCGTGTGTGCTCATCGCCACCGGAGAGGCCAAGGCTGCGCTCCAAGGTCTGGTTGCTGCCAAACCCGAGCTTCAGCCGCGGTTGCAGGCCTTGCTCGGCGTTGCGCCGGGTAAACACCTGGATCACCCCGCCAATGGCGTCGCTGCCATAAATCACCGAGCGTGAACCGCGCAGCACTTCCACCCGTTCAACCTGGTCGATGTTCAGGTATTGCAAGCCACTGTCGCCGGACGTGGTGTTGGCAATGCGCTGGCCATCCACCAGTACCAGGCTCTGCGCAGATTTGGTGCCGCGAATATAAATGCCCGGCAAGCTGCCACGGCCACCGGTGGGCGCGACTTGCACGCCGGGCACGCGGCTGAGCAGGTCGGTGAGGCTGGTGGGTTGCAGGCGGTCGATGTCGTCGCGGGTGAACACCGTGTTGGCGGCGCTGCTGTCGTTGCGTGCCTGGACCTGGCGGTTGGCGCTGATGACCACGTCGGGGAGTTTCAAGGCGTCGTCGCGGGTGCCAGCGAACAGGTCCGATGAGGGTAGCAGCAGCAGGGCAAAGTACAGGCGTTTCATGAACTGACCATAGCTTTCAAAATGCACAAAACCAATGTGGGAGCGGGCTTGCTCGCGAATGCGCTGTATCAGTGACAGGTGTAATACCTGGCACACCGCATTCGCGAGCAAGCCCGCTCCCACATTTTAGTCCCTGTTTTACCGGGGAATTGGGTTACAGGTTAAGAAGTGCCATGCGCGCGCGCACCGACGCCTCGATACCGGCTTCATCCAACCCGCACTCAGCCAGCATCTGCGCCGGCTTGGCGTGTTCGACGTACACATCCGGCAAGCCCAGGTGCAGCACCGACTTGAGGATGTTCTCCCGCGCCAGGAACTCGCTGACCGCCGCACCGGCGCCGCCCATGATGGCGTTCTCTTCGACGGTCACCAGCAGTTCGTGGCTGGCGGCGATGTCGCGTACCAGCGCTTCGTCCAGTGGTTTGACGAAACGCATGTCGACCACGGTAGCGTCGATCTTCTCGGCGACTTTCAAGGCTTCGGCCAGTTGCACGCCAAACACCAGGAACGCGACCTTGCTGCCCTGGCGGCGAACGATGCCTTTGCCGATTTCAATCGGCTCCAGGTCTTTTTCGATCACTGCATTCGGGCCGTTGCCACGCGGGTAGCGCACGGCCGCCGGGCCGTTGTACAGGTGGCCGGTGCTGAGCATCTTGCGCAGTTCGTTTTCGTCGCTCGGCGTCATCACCAGCATGCCGGGGATGCAACGCAGGTAGGACAGGTCGAAACTACCGGCGTGGGTCGGGCCGTCTTCGCCCACCAAGCCGGCGCGGTCGATGGCGAACAGTACGTCGAGGTTCTGCACCGCTACGTCATGCACCAACTGGTCATAACCGCGTTGCAGGAAGGTCGAGTAGATCGCCACCACCGGCTTGGCGCCTTCACAGGCCATGCCGGCAGCGAAGGTCACCGCATGCTGCTCGGCAATCGCCACGTCGAAGTAGCGCAGCGGGAAACGCTCGCTGAACGCCACCAGATCGGAGCCTTCCTTCATCGCCGGGGTAATGCCCACCAGGCGCGAGTCGGCGGCGGCCATGTCGCACAGCCATTCGCCAAACACACCGGAATACTTCGGCCCACTGGCTTTTTTCGGCGCCGCGGCGGGCGCGTCGACCGGTTCGAGCTTGGTGATTGCGTGGTAACCAATCGGGTCGACTTCCGCCGGAGCGAAGCCTTTGCCTTTTTTGGTGACGATATGCAGGAACTGCGGGCCCTTGAGGTCACGCATATTGCGCAGCGTGGCGATCAGGGTCGGCAGGTCATGGCCGTCGATCGGGCCGATGTAGTTCCAGCCCAGCTCTTCGAACAGGGTGCCGGGTACCAGCATGCCCTTGGCATATTCTTCGGTACGCCGGGCAATTTCCCACGCGCCGGGCAGACGCGAAAGCACCTTCTTGCTGCCTTCGCGCATGCTTGCGTAAGTGCGGCTGGAGAGGATTTTTGCCAGGTAATTCGACAGGCCACCGACATTGCGCGAGATCGACATGTCGTTGTCGTTGAGGATCACCAACATGTTGGCGTCCACTTCCGGCGCATGGTTCAGCGCCTCGAAGGCCATGCCGGCGGTCAGCGCGCCATCGCCGATCACCGCAATCGCCTTGCGATCGCTGCCTTGCAGGCGGGCGGCAATTGCCATGCCCAGCGCTGCACTGATGGAAGTGCTCGAGTGGCCGACGCCAAAGGTGTCGTATTCGCTCTCGGCGCGACGCGGGAAGGCGGCGATGCCGTCCTTCTGGCGCAGGCTGGCCATGCGCTCGCGGCGACCGGTGAGGATTTTATGCGGATACGCCTGATGGCCTACGTCCCACACCAGCCGGTCGTCCGGGGTGTCGAAAACGTAATGCAAGGCGATAGTCAGCTCGATGACGCCCAGGCCGGCACCAAAATGCCCACCGGTCTGGCCGACCGCGTAGAGCAATTCCAGGCGCAACTCATCGGCCAGGGTTTCCAGCTCGGCTTCAGCCAACCGACGCAGGCCGTCCGGCGTGGCAGCACGGTCGAGCAGGGGCGTGGACGGGCGCTTGCGGGGAATCTCTTGAAACGTCGTGGGCATCAGGCGAATCGTTATAGGTATAGAAGAGGCGGCAGTTTACCTCAAGCAGTGCAAACTGCCCACGCAGAGCGCCGAACTTGGCCGATATGCGGCTGCAATGGCCACTGATATCAATGGCGACGTTCGACGATATACCGCGCCAAGTCACGCAGTGGCTCGGCCGCCGCGTCGAAAGGTCGCAGGGCGGCCAGTGCCTGGTCACGCAGCTCCAGCGCATAAGATTTGGCCGCTTCAAGGCCGAGTAGCGCAGGATAAGTCGGTTTGTCGCGTGCGATATCGGCCCCTTGGCGTTTGCCCAGGGTTGCGGTGTCACTTTCCACGTCGAGAATGTCGTCCTGCACCTGAAACGCCAGGCCAACTGCGCGGGAGTAGGTTTGCAGGGCCGCCAATTGCGCGGGGTCGGCACGGCCGCTGGCCAGGGCGCCGAGGTGCACGGCGGCTTCGATCAGCGCGCCGGTCTTGTGGCGGTGCATGTGTTCAAGGGCTTTTTGATCCAGCTTGAGGCTGACCGAACCCATATCGATGGCTTGCCCGCCAACCATCCCGGCCGGGCCGGCTGCCTGTGCCAGGGCCGTAACCATGCGCAGGCTGATTTCAGCGTTCACGCTGTTCAAGCGCGGGTCCAGCAAGGCGCTGAACGCCAGGCTTTGCAGGCCGTCACCGGCGAGGATCGCGTAGGCTTCATCGAAGGCTTTATGGGTGGTCGGCTGGCCGCGACGCAAATCGTCGTCGTCCATTGCTGGCAAATCGTCATGCACCAGCGAGTAGGCGTGAATCAGCTCTACCGCACACGCCGCGCCGTTGGCCTGTTCGGCCGGTGCGCCCAGCGCTTCACAGGCCGCATACGCGAGTAACGGGCGCACGCGCTTGCCGCCATTCATCACGCTGTAGCGCATGGCTTCATAGAGGCGGTTCATTTCCGGGCTTGGCGCAACAAACAAGGGCTCGAGCGCCGCATTTACCCGGGCTTGGCTACTGGCCTGATACGCGTCGATCATTCGGGCTGTTCCGCATCGAAAGGTTCTTCGGCCAACTCCCCGTCGCGTTCCAGCAATACCTGCACCTTCTGCTCCGCCTGCGCCAAGGCGCTCTGGCAGTCGCGGGTCAGGCCGATGCCTTGCTCAAACGCCGTCAACGAGTCTTCCAGCGACAACTCGCCGTTCTCCAGACGCTCGACCAGAGTTTGCAGGTCGGCGAGGGATTGTTCGAAATCGAGTGCAACTTTTTTGCGGGCCATGGCGGCTATTCCGGTTGACGGTAAACCGGCGCGACACTAGCAGACATGGGGATTCTGGGCAAATGAGCGGCGCGTCACTCACCTGCTGTATTGATTTGGTAACGCGTGCTGCGCCCGCCTCCGGAAAGCCGTACCAGGCAGTTTTTTTCCAGCAGATCAGCCAGGTGCCGCGTCGCCGTCGCCTTCGACACCTTGGCTACCGCCTGATATTGCGCAGCGCTGATGCCGTGTTCAAAACCCTTGTCACCACCGTCGAGCAGACGATTGAGTACCTTGATTTGTTCGGCAGACAACGAAACATCACGGAACTGCTGCCAGAACCTGCTCTTGTCCAATACCCGGTCAATCCGCTCCATCGCCTGTTGCACACTGCGCAGCAGGGTTTTGAGGAACCATTCGAGCCAGTCGGTGATATCCAGAGAAGCTTTTTGGCTGGACTCCAAAGCGCTGTAGTAACCGGCGCGGTCCTCGAGGATGCTCGCCGACATCGCGTAAAACCGGATGGACTGATGTTCGCCCTGGGCCAGCGCCAAATCCGTGATAGCTCGGGTCAGTCGACCATTGCCGTCATCAAAGGGATGAAGCGTGACAAACCAGAAATGCGCCACACCTGCGCGCACCAGAGGGTCCAGATCGGGTTGCTCGCGGCTGGTGTCAAACCACTCCAGGAAATCATTCAGTGCCTGGTCCAGGCCATTACGCGGCGGAGCTTCAAAGTGCACGGTGGGGCGATCAAGCCGCCCCGACACCACCTGCATTGGCTCATCCCCACGCAACTCACCGATATTCAGCGCGCGTGCAGCAAAACCTGCTTCCGGCGCGGGAAACAACAAGCGGTGCCAACTCAAAAGACGGGGGAGGGTAAAGGGGGAGGTGAATCGCTGGGTGGCATCCATCATCAATTCGGCGAGACCTTCGCTGCGTCGGCTTACCTGACCATCGCCCATCGCCTCCAGCCCCATACGACGGGCCAGGGACGAGCGCACCGAACCTATGTTCAGCTGTTCGCCCTCAATTGCCGAGGAGGTCAGGACATTTTGCAGCAGCGCATCCAGTTCATTTTGTGCACTGGCCGCCTGGCTGACAGAGCCAAGCATGCCCAGTAGCTTGCCTTGGGCATGCCCGCATTCGCGTAGCAGGGTCGCCAACCGCCCGGGCTGCCAATGGAAGTGCGGCCAGTCGGTTTGTTGCCAGCTCCAGTGCGGGTGGTCCATGAAGGAATACCTGAAGTCGTGAGCCGAATAATAAATTTATTCGGCTCATACGGTGAGCCGATTATGCTTTTTATTCGGCTCATCGTCCACTCAGGCTGAAATGGCCTGCGATTGGGGGCAGCGGCCCTGCGCTTGCTCCAGATAACGTTCGAACTCAAGCAGCCCTGTGTGCATCTTTTGCAGCACAGCAATCTGCGCAGCCAATTCGTGCTTCTTGTCGGCGATAGCCTGGTCCGCGCGCTCCCAGGGCAGCCCATCGCTTGAGTGGTTGCCAAGGATGCCCTGCAACTCTTTGAGTTTGAACCCAAGCTGCTGCGCGCACTTGATGAACATCAGCAACTCGACGCTCTGCTCGGAGTAGACCCGGTATTGCCCCTGGCGCTGCGGCGGCGGCAACAGGCCAATTGCCTCATAGTGACGAATCGCCTTGATGGTCGTGCCCGACAACTGCGCGGCTTTGCCGATGTACATGAAAACTCCTTTTTCCTGATAGCGCCGCGGCCTTTTTCAGCCACTTTTCCCGTTGCGCTGGTTTAGCGCCCAATACCGGCCCGAACATCAACGTTTGGGTTGTCTTGATGCCACAAAGCGCCAGCGTCGTGCTGCGCATCTGATGAATAGCCGGCATGCGGTAGAGCCAACGGTAATACCACGGCGGCGTGTCCAGCGTCACCAGCACGTGTGCAGTTCGGCCCTGCAGCAGCTTGTCAGGGAATGCCTTGCCCGCCCGGTATTTAAACGCAAAACCGGGTAGGAAAACGCGGTCGATAAAGCCTTTCATCAACGCGGGAATACCGCCCCACCAGATCGGGAAAATGAATGTCAGGTGCGTAGCCCAGAGGATGTCGGATTGGGCGCTGAGCAGGTCGGACTCCAGTGCTTGGGTTTCGGTGTAGCCATGGTGAAGCACCGGGTCGAAAGCCAGTTCGCCCAAACTCAGGACGCGCACCTCGTGGCCTGCGTTTTTCGCAGATTGGAAGTAGATGTCTGCAAGGGCTGCACAGAAGCTGGTGCGGGAGGGGTGGCCGAGAATAACCAGGGTGCGCTGAGCCATGGAAAGAGTCCTGAAAAAGATGACCTTCAGGGTAAGGGCTGCCGTATAGGGGAGGGTCAAGGTGTGATGCGGGTGCGGTGATTTTTAATAGCCAGCAGGACGGTTCCGAATGTTGTGCGGGGCCCTTCCTGAAGCGGTTTTGAGTGCTTGTGAGAGCGAAACCCCCTGACTAGTCTGCCGCTACCGCCGATGAGTCCAGAGTGAACAGGCATGAACGACACTACCAATGGCCTGGCCATCGCGCCTGAGGGGTACAGCGATTGGCTGGTCGATCTCAAAGGCCGCATTCATAGCGCTCAGCAGCGTGCCACGCTCGCGGTAAACCGGGAGTTGGTGTTGCTTTACTGGCAGATCGGCGACGATATCCTGGCCCGCCAGGCCAAGCAGGGCTGGGGCGCCAAGGTTATTGATCGTCTTGCGCGGGATCTGCGTGCTGCGTTCCCTGAAATGAAGGGCTTTTCCCCGCGTAATCTCAAGTACATGCGCGCTTTTGCCGAGGCGTGGCAGGATTCTGAATTTGTGCAACAAGCTGCTGCACAATTGCCCTGGGGGCATAATCTGGTGCTGCTGGACAAACTCCCTGGCCCGGAAACCCGCCGCTGGTACGCCGCCCAGGCGATCAAGCACAACTGGTCGCGCAATGTCCTGGTCATCCAGATTGAGGCCCGCCTGCTGGAGCGCAGCGGTAACGCCGTGAGTAATTTCGAAAGCCATCTGCCCAAACCGCAGTCCGATCTGGCGCGCGAGTCTCTGAAAGATCCTTACCGCTTTGATTTTCTCAGCCTGAGCGCAGATGCCCATGAACGTGACATCGAGAGCGCCTTGATCAAGCATGTCACCGATTTTCTGCTGGAGCTGGGGGCGGGATTTGCTTTTGTCGGCCGCCAGATGCGCCTGAATGTAGGCGGTGACGAGTTTTTTGTCGATCTATTGTTCTATCACCTGAAGTTGCGCTGTTACGTAGTCATCGAACTCAAGGCCGGCCGGTTCAAGCCTGAACACCTCGGTCAATTGGGTTTCTACCTCGCGGCCGTGGATGCACAATTCAGGCTCCCGCAGGACGGCCCTACCATCGGCCTGCTGTTGTGCAAGAGCAAGAACAAGATCGTCGCCGAGTACGCACTGCGCGATAACGTCCGTCCCATTGGAGTGGCTGAGTATCAACTGGTCGAGTCGTTGCCGGCGGAGTTGCAAACCAGCTTGCCCAGCATTGAACAGATCGAGCGTGAGTTGGCTGGTGATAACGTTTCCCAGCGAGAGAAGGCGTCAACCATTAAGGCTGGGAACGATTAATAGCCTAGTGCTTCTAACCCACTGCCTCATACAGACCGATCAAGCCACAGCGTCAAAAAACCCATAATCAACCTCCGGCTGTGCCTAACAGACGCACGGGTATAAGGTTTTCTTCATTTACCTTGCTGCGCCGTTCTTCCCCAAGCATCATTCTTTTCCCTGGACCTGATCGCGACGTATGCAGATGCCTCATCTTCCTGCCCGGCTCCCCGCCAATGAGCAGGAGCGCCTCCGGTCCCTGGAACATCTGGGCGTGCTGGACAGCCCTCCTGAACCTGGTTTCGATGACATCGTGTTGCTGGCGACCAGCCTGTGCGACGTTCCGATCGCGTTGGTCTCGTTGGTGGACAACGAACGTCAATGGTTCAAGGCCTGCATCGGCCTTGACGTGCGCGAGACCCACCGCGACCTGGCATTTTGCGCGCACGCCATTCTGTCTCCGGATGAGGTGCTGGTGGTCGAGGACGCCACCCTGGACTCGCGTTTCGAGCACAGCGCGCTGGTGCTGGGGCCGCCGTATATCCGCTTTTACGCAGGCGCGCCGATTCGCGATGATCGTGGTTTTGCGTTGGGCACGGTGTGCGTCATCGATACTCGGGCTCGCACCCTGACCGTGGGGCAACACAATTCCTTGCTGGCGCTGGCCCGCCAAACCGCCTCGTTGCTGCAATTGCGCTTGCTCAGTGAGCAGCGTGAATTGCGCGCCCGCAGCCTGGAAAACGAACTCGCCCAAGCCCAGGCGCTGGGGCGCCAGGCCGAACAATTCATGCACCACGCCAAGCGCGTTTCGTCCTTGGGCATGGTTGCGGCCAGCATCGCCCACGACTTCAACAACCTGCTGCAAGCCATGAGTGCCAGCTTGCAGATGGTGCGGCTGCGCGCGCGCCGGCCTGAGGACGTTGAGCGCTTCAGCGATGCGGGCCTGCAAGCCGTGGATCAGGGCCGGCTGCTGGTTAACCATCTGCTGGCCAGTGTTCGTCACGACAGCCCCAACTTGATGTGCATCGACGTTAACGAACGCCTCGAAAGCATGCGTGACGTGCTGCAACGGACCGTCTCGGACGGCATCGAGTTGTCACTGGATCTGGCGGCTACGCGCACCGGTGTGTTGTGCGAAGAGGCTCAACTGAGCGCCGCGGTCATCAACCTGCTGGTCAACGCCCGCGATGCGCTGGGCGGCAATGGGCGGGTGCGCATCAGCTCGCGTCAGGTCAGCGTCGATCAGGACGAAGCGCTGGCCGCCGGCAATTACTTGCTGCTGAGCATCACCGACAACGGCCCCGGCATGCCCGAGGCGCTGGCGGCCAAGGTCTTCGAGCCGTTCTTTACCACCAAATGCGCCGGCAAAGGCACCGGCCTTGGTTTGTCCCAGGTACTCGAATTCGCCCAGCGCGCGGGCGGCACAGTCAAAGTCCGAACGGCCCCGGGCGCCGGCACCACGATGAACCTTTATTTGCGTGCCCTCGGCCGGATCGACGCCAACCTGGCTGTCGGCTGAAATGCCGAAAGCCTGCTTTTAAGGGCAGGCTTTCGGGGTGCAACGCTGTGCTTAGGCCTTGCGCGCCGTCAGCGCGGAGTAACCATTCATCAAGTTGCGGTAGTTGGGAATGCGCTGAGACAGCAAGTTGCCCAGGCCTTCGATATCGTTGCGCCAGTCACCCTGCAACTCACAGGCTACCGAGAACCAATTCATCAACTGCGCACCGGCCTGCGTCATCCGGCTCCAGGCCGCCTGCTGGACTGTGGTGTTGAAGGTGCCCGAAGCATCGGTGACCACAAACACATCAAACCCTTCCGCCAGCGCCGACAACGTCGGGAACGCTACGCACACATCCGTCACTACACCGGCAATGATGATCTGCTTACGCCCGGTAGCCTTGATCGCCTTGACGAAATCCTCGTTGTCCCAAGCGTTGATCTGACCTGGGCGAGCGATGTACGGCGCGTCCGGGAACATCTCTTTCAGCTCCGGCACCAGTGGGCCATTAGGGCCTTGCTCGAAACTGGTGGTGAGGATGGTCGGCAAGTTGAAGAACTTGGCCAGATCAGCCAGGGCCAGCACGTTGTTCTTGAACTCGTTGGGCGAGAAGTCCTGCACCAGCGAGATCAGCCCGGTCTGGTGGTCGACCAGCAGAACAATGGCGTCGTCTTTGTTCAAGCGGTTGTAGGTTGGAGTGCTCATGGTTGAATCCTTTTTTTGTTTAGGTTGGTTGGGCGTTGCGTTCAACATGGGCACAGATTAATGGGTGAGCAGCGAGGGATAAACCGGGTGGGACGAGTCTTACTGTCAACTTAAATGAGACAATTTGCAGTTGCGGAAAAGCGGGGGGAGAAGCGGAGGGGTATGACGGGAGTTTTTCACAGGCATTAAAAAGCCGGCTTGTGGCCGGCTTCTCGGGGACTGCTTCAGCTTGTTTTTGACAAACTTCACCAGCCTTCAAATCGCTCAGCCAACTTACCGTCTGGCTGAATAGTAGGGGCATCAGCGGGAACTCCTCCGCATCGCCGAACAGGGCGGGTAGCGCTAAGCCACCCCCTGCCAAATGTGCGGCGCATGATACCCACATTCATTTCAAATGCCCACCTCCGGTTCCGATTTAGAGCCTTCCCAGCCCAGCAGCTGTTCGTCCAGTGGTACCGGCCTGCGGTTGTTCAGGGTGGACCACCAGAACACCCAGCCGAGGATCTGGAAGTTCTGTTCGAAGCGCTGCTCGTGGGTCAGGTATTCGTCGGGGTGTTCGCTGGCGTTGTGGCTGCGCATGCGCAAACCACCGCCAGGGCGGTTGTAGAGGTATTTGATGCGCAGCATGCCGTCGTGTTCGACGGCGTAGATTTCGCCGTCGATGATTTGCGTGCGGCCTCTGTCGATGGCGAGGGTGGCGCCTTGTTGGATGATGTCGATCATACTGTTGTCGACCATGAAGGCGCCCAGGGCGCGGTCGGGTTTTACGTTGAGGGCTTCGAGTGTGTGCAGGGCGATGCGGATCGACTCGATGGCGGTAAATGAAGCGTGGAGGGGGATCTCCACGTCGAGTTTATGCGCTTGGCAGGCGGGGCCTGTGAGGTATTTGCCGGTTTCTTCACGTGCAGGCAGTCCTTTGCGAGTGTTCGGGCCTTCCAGCAGGAAGTTCGCCGGTGGGTGTTTGGGGCCTTCGCCGGTACGTAGCCAACGGCTTGAGATGCACAGCAGTTCTGCGATCTCGTTGAGTCGGCCCATGGGTACACCACGCTTGAACCAGTTATTCACGTGTTGAGGCGTGACACCACGGTTCTTGGCGAAGTCGGAGGCGGAAAGATGCACTTCCCGCAGTAGTGCTTTTAAACGATCACCTGATGTATTCATAAACGCGAGTTTACTGGCCGGGAAAACAGATCAAATAAACCATGCGTTGACGTGCGCGTGTAGGTATTTGCTTAGTTGTAGCCTGATCTTTCGGATATCAAACGCAATTAAACGTTAGCTATAAGAAGTTGAACTTTGAGTTTAATTTTTCCCACAAAAAAAGCCCCGAGTGATCGGGGCTTTCTTGATTGCCAGGGCAATGTGGAGCGGGTGTCAGCCTTTGTAGGCCGCTACCGACTTCATGATCTCGGCACGGGCTGCGTCTGCGTTGCCCCAACCGTCGATCTTCACCCATTTGCCTTTTTCGAGGTCTTTGTAGTTCTCGAAGAAGTGCTTGATCTGTTCCAACAGCAGTGGCGGCAGGTCAGTGTATTCCTTCACGTCCACATACAGTTGCGACAACTTGTCGTGTGGCACTGCGATAACTTTGGCATCGCCGCCGCCGTCGTCGGTCATGTTCAGGATGCCCACTGGACGGGCGCGGATTACCGAGCCTGGAGTGACCGGGTAAGGGGTAACAACCAGCACGTCGAGGGGGTCGCCGTCGTCGGCCAGGGTGTTAGGGATGAAACCGTAGTTGGCCGGGTAGAACATCGGGGTGGCCATGAAACGGTCAACGAACAGGCAGTCGCTGTCTTTGTCGATTTCGTATTTGATCGGCGCGTGGTTGGCCGGAATCTCGATGGCGACGTAGATGTCGTTCGGCAGGTCTTTGCCAGCCGGAATCTTGCTGTAGCTCATTGGGCGTTGCCCCCGTTAGTTGGCCAAGAAACTTGGCCGGATTGGCCTAAAAGTGGCCGCGATTATAGGCATATTCCGCCGCCGATGCCATGCGCCAGACGTCGTACGGTCATTCGCCCTGTGGCTGGTAACGTAGGTCGTGCGCTTGCAGTTGGATCAGGCGGGCCAGGGGATCCTGGCGGTAGAAGCGGCTGAGTTGGGCGTACACCTGTGGATAACTGTCGACCAGTAAATCCGGGGCACTGAAAAAATATTCGCTGGTGACGGCAAAGAATTCCGCCGGGTTTTCCGCTGCATAGGGGTCGATCTGGGTTTCGGCGTCCGGGTTGGCGTCAAGCTGGTGATTGAGGTCGTCAAATGCGCTTTGCATCACGCTGGCCCATTCTTGCACGCGCATGTCGTGGTGCAGCGGCGGCAGGCCGTTGGCGTCGCCGTTGAGCATGTCGAGCTTGTGCGCAAGTTCGTGGATCACCAGGTTGTAGCCTTCCCACTGGCCGCTGGCGAGCACGCCTGGCCAGGCGAGGATCACCGGGCCTTGCTGCCAGGCTTCGCCGCTGTGTTCGCCGTCCCACTCGTGTTCGATGCCGCTGCTGTCGCGATGGCGCTGGGGGCTCACGAAGTCGTCGGGGTACAACACAATTTCGTGGAAGCCCTGGTACCAGTCGAGATAGCCAAGGTTCATCAGCGGCAGTTGCGCCTGGGCGGCGAGCAACAGGCGCTGTTCCTGATGCAGCTCGACGCCGGGCAGGGCGGTGAGGTGTTTTTCGGCGAGGAACAGCACGCAGGCTTCGCGCAGCCACTGGTCCTGCTCGGCGCTGATGCCGTCGAGAAAGGTCAGGTGGTGGCGCACCCGTTGCCAGGTGTCATCGGCAATCGGGTGCTTGGCCAGCAGGCGCCGGCGACGCCAGGCGCTGAGGGACCACATCGCGGTTTACTGCGACTTGGCTTCGGGGGACGAGCGGCCAAACCGGCTGCGGAACACGCCAATGATCATCGGCACCAGCGACAGCAGGATGATGAACACCACCAGCAGCGACAGGTTTTTCTTGATGAACGGAACGTTCCCGAAGAAGTAACCCAGGGTCACCAGGCCGCCAACCCAGAGGATGGTGCCCAGCACGCTGAAACCGAAGAACCGCGGGTAGGGCATTTTCGCGATGCCGGCGACGAATGGCGCAAAGGTCCGCAGGATCGGCAGGAAGCGCGCCAGGGTCACGGTTTTGCCGCCGTGCTTGTCGTAGAAATCGTGGGTTTTTTGCAGGTAGTCGCGGCGGAAGATTTTCGAGTTCGGGTTATTGAACAAACGCTCGCCGACCGTTCGACCGATCACGTAGTTGGTGCTGTCGCCGAGGATCGCCGCCGGCATCAGCAGGCCACCCAGCAAGACTGGGTCCATGCCGCCGCCTGCTGCGACTGCGCCGGCGATAAACAGCAATGAATCACCCGGCAGGAACGGCATGACCACCAGGCCGGTTTCGCAAAAGATCACCAGAAACAGAATGGCGTAGATCCACGGACCGTAGTTGGTTACCAGCAGGTCGAGGTAGACGTCGAGATGCAGGATAAGGTCAAGCGGGTTGAAATCCATGGATGGCACCTGTGTGAACGGCCCGGCTCAGCAGGCCTGTGCGGAAGCTCGGGCAATAAGGCTACAAGTGTATGCCGCATTTCTTACAACCCTGAAAGGTCCGCATTATACGGATTGAGCGGTGAAAAGCGTGTGGGTTTTGTAGCGAAGGATGTCGCAGATGCCAGGCCCTTCAAGGCGCCGCAGGCCGGATGTGGGAGGGGGCTTGGCCCGATAGGGTCGCGTCAGTTATAAATCGTCAGGCTGAAACACCGCTATCGGGGGCAAGCCCCCTTCCACAGGTGATCTGTGGTGTCTCAACGTCAGTCTTCGCTGATCGGCAGCGTGTAGTTCTTGAACTCGGTGTCCTCGCGAAACCCGATCGACTCGTAGGTCTTCTGCGCCACTAGATTATCGCTGCTGGTCGACACACGCAGGCGTACCGCGTGGGTTTCCTTGGCCATTTTTTTCGCCGTCCGCATCAGGTTATCCGCCACCAGCTGGCGCCGCGCGTCTTCGGCGACATAGATGTCATTCAGAATCCACACGCGCTTGAGCGACAGCGACGAGAAGCTCGGATACAGCTGGCAAAACCCCAGCAGTTTTTTATCGTCATCATCGGCAAGGGCCAGGTAGATCACCGACTCTTTGCGGCGCAGGCGTTTTTCCAGAAACGCCCGCGATGAGTCCGGGAAGGGCAGCGCGCCATAAAACTCGCGGTATTTAACGAACAGCGGGGTTAACAGGTCCAGGTGTTCCAGGGTCGCTTGAGTAATCCGCATGCCAGGCCTCAACTTCCAAATGGGGTATGACCACACAAGCGGCCGTGACTTGATGCTGCCTAAAGACGCGAAAAAGCGCAATCGTGCCGGTATCAGTCCGTGGGTGGGCTGAGCAGGAAATTGCCCTTCATCAAATCCGGGTCGTCGGACTCAATGGTTTGCACCTGCGCCTCATCCTTCAGATTGACCCCCGACAGCTGCCGGCGACACGCCTCTCGCATCAAATACAGCAGGCGGTGGGCTGCCATGCCGTAGCTCAACCCTTCCAGACGGACGTTGGAGATGCAGTTGCGATAGGCATCGGTCAGGCCGACCTTGGGGTTGTAGGTGAAATACAGGCCCAGGCTGTCCGGCGAACTCAGCCCTGGGCGCTCGCCGATCAGGATCACCACCATTTTGGCCCCAAGCAATTGCCCGATTTCATCGGCCACGGCCACGCGACCCTGTTCCACCAGGATCACTGGCGACAACGACCACCCTTCAGCGTGGGTCTGTTCTTCCATGCGTGTAAGAAACGGCAAGGTGTGTTTATGCACGGCGAGCGCCGACAGCCCGTCGGCCACCACCACGGCCAGGTCCACGCCGCCGGGGTTGGCGGCGGCGTAGTCGCGCAGGGTTTGTGCCGACTCATCGCTCAAGCGCCGCCCCAGGTCCGGGCGTTGCAAGTACATATGCCGGTCAGCGGCGGCGCTGTGCAGCAACAGACTGTCACGCCCGCGCTCGGCCATTTGACTGCTCAGGCCCGCATGGTCGAAAGGCAGGTGCACCGCGTCGCGCGCCTGGGCGTGGGCAAACTGAAAGTCCAGCTGCGCAGTGGTGGGGATGCTGGTGCCGGTGCGGCCGAGCGCAATCCGCGCCGGGGTGAGGCGGCGCAACTCCAGCCAAGGGTTGTCGGGCAGTTCTACTTGCACAGGCGGCTCCTTCATCCCAATTGCGCCAACGCGTGGCGAAACGCTGGTGGCAGGCTGTTGCCAAAATGCACCTTGCCGTCGGCTTGGGTGAAGATGCCCATTTTCGCCAGCCACTGTTCAAACTCCGGCGCCGGCTTTAAACCCAATGTTTGGCGGGCGTACAAGGCGTCGTGGAACGAGGTGGTCTGGTAGTTGAGCATGATGTCGTCGGAGCCCGGGATGCCCATGATGAAGTTGATCCCGGCCACGCCCAGCAGGGTCAGCAGGGTGTCCATGTCGTCCTGATCGGCCTCGGCGTGGTTGGTGTAGCAGATGTCGCAGCCCATCGGCACGCCCAGCAGCTTGCCGCAGAAGTGGTCTTCGAGGCCGGCGCGGATGATCTGCTTGCCGTTGTACAGGTACTCGGGGCCGATAAATCCTACGACTGTATTTACCAGAAACGGTTTGAAGTGCCGGGCCACCGCATAGGCGCGGGTTTCGCAGGTTTGCTGGTCGACGCCAAAGTGCGCGTTGGCCGACAAGGCGCTGCCCTGGCCGGTCTCGAAATACATCAGGTTCTGCCCCTTTGTACCGCGGTTCAGGCTCAGCCCCGCGTCATAACCCTCCTGCAACACACTCAGGCTGATGCCGAAGCTGGCATTGGCCGCCTCGGTGCCGGCAATCGACTGAAACACCAGGTCCAGCGGCACGCCCCGGTTGATCGCCTCGATAGAGGTAGTGACGTGGGTCAGCACGCAGGCCTGGGTCGGGATTTCGTAGCGCTGGATGATCGCGTCGAGCATCTCCAGCATGGCGCAGATCGAGGCGATGCTGTCGGTGGCCGGGTTGATGCCGATCATCGCGTCGCCGTTGCCGTAGAGCAGGCCGTCGAGAATGCTCGCGGCGATGCCCGCCGGTTCGTCGGTGGGGTGGTTGGGTTGCAGGCGCGTCGACAGGCGCCCGCGCAGGCCCATGGTGCCGCGAAACCGGGTGACCACGCGGATCTTCTGCGCGACCAGCACCAGGTCCTGCACGCGCATGATCTTGGACACGGCGGCGGCCATTTCCGGTGTCAGCCCGGGCGCCAGGGTGCGTAGGGATTGTTCGTCGGCGGCGTCGCTGAGCAGCCAGTCGCGCAGGCCGCCGACGGTCAGGTGGCTGACCACGCTAAACGCCTGTTTATCGTGAGTGTCGATGATCAGCCGCGTGACTTCATCGCTTTCATAGGGGATCAGCGCTTCTTCGAGAAAATGCTTCAGCGGAATATTTGCCAGCGCCATCTGCGCGGCCACGCGCTCGCCGTCGTTCTGCGCGGCCACACCGGCGAGAAAGTCCCCGGAACGCGCGGGGCTGGCCTTGGCCATCACGTCCTTGAGGCTGTCGAAGCGGTAGGTTTGTGCACCCACCGCGTGGGAAAAGCTTGCCATACAGTATCTCCTTGACGACGCGAGCAGCCGCCCGCGTCGAGGTTTACGGCATTTCAGTGCAAGGCGGCCTCGGCGGCCTGGATCGCCGCGAATTCCTCTTCGGGCGTGCCTGCTACCAAGTGATGCCGGCTGTAGAAAGCAAAGTAAGCAATTAATACTCCATAGATGATCGCGGCGCCAATCACCACCCGTGGATCCACCAAAAAGCCCGCCACCACGGCCACGCAGGCCAGTACCAGAGCGACGCCGGAAGTGAAGATGCCGCCCGGCGTGCGGTATGGGCGGTCCATTTTGGGGCGGCGGATGCGCAAGGTGATGTGCGCGGCCATCATCAGCACGTAGGAAATGGTCGCGCCAAACACCGCCACCAGAATCAACAAGTCACCCTGGCCGGTCAGCGACAGGCCAAAGCCGATAATCCCTGGGATCACCAGCGCCAATACCGGCGCCTTGCTTTTGTTGGTCTGCGACAGCTTGCGCGGCAGGTAGCCGGCGCGGGACAACGCGAAGATCTGCCGCGAATAGGCGTAGATGATCGAGAAAAAGCTCGCGATCAGGCCCGCCAGGCCGACCAGGTTGACGAAGCCGCCCATCCAGGTCGAGCCGCCGTACGCCAGCGCCAGCGCTTCCACCAACGGGTTGCCGGACTTGATCAGCGCATAGGTGCCGGCGCCGCCCGGTGCGATCACCAGAATCAGCAAGGCAAAACTGGTCAGCACCACAATGGCGCCGATGAGGCCGCGCGGCAGGTCGCGCTTGGGGTTCTTGGTTTCTTCGGCGGCCAATGGCACGCCTTCGACGGCGAGGAAAAACCAGATGGCATAGGGAATCGCGGCCCATACGCCGACATAGCCGAACGGCAGGAAGGTGCTGGCGCCCTTGGCCTCGGTCACCGGGATGTCGAGCAAATTGGCGACGTTGAAGTGCGGCACCATCGACACCAGGAACACGCCCAAAGCAATCGCGGCGACGGCGGTGATCACAAACATCAGCTTCAAGGCTTCACCGACGCCAAAAATGTGGATGCCGATAAAAATGATGTAGAACGCCAGGTAAATCATCCAGCCGCCGATGCCGAACAGCGACTCGCAATACGCGCCGATAAACACCGCGATGGCGGCGGGGGCGATGGCGTATTCGATCAGGATGGCGGTGCCGGTCAGGAACCCGCCCCAGGGGCCGAAGGCGCTGCGGGCAAAACCGTAGCCGCCACCGGCGGTTGGAATCATCGAAGACAGTTCGGCCAGGGAGAAACACATACACAGGTACATGGTGGCCATCAGCAAGGTGGCGAGGAACATACCGCCCCAGCCACCCTGGGCCAGGCCGAAGTTCCAGCCGGCGTAGTCGCCGGAGATTACGTAGGCAACGCCGAGGCCAACTAACAGCACCCAACCGGCGGCGCCTTTTTTCAGTTCGCGTTGTTGGAAATATTGGGAGTCGACTTTTTCGAAGTCGACGGAGGAACCAGTGGGTTCGCTGGGCATGGGGAAGTACCTTCCATTGTTATTGTTTAAATCGGCCTCTTTGTGCCGAATGCAATTCGCAAGTACTTATGAAGATCTAAAACTGTGGGAGCAGGCAAGCCAGCTCCCACACTTGATTGCATTTCAAGTTGAGAGCGGGTCGCCTGCTGGAAGGCTGAGTTAGAAGAAGCCCAACGGATTAATGTCGTAGCTCACCAGCAAGTTCTTGGTCTGCTGGTAGTGATCCAGCATCATCTTGTGGGTCTCACGGCCCACGCCGGACTTCTTGTATCCGCCAAACGCGGCATGCGCCGGGTACAGGTGGTAGCAGTTGGTCCACACGCGGCCCGCCTTGATCGCGCGGCCCATGCGGTAGGCGCGGTTGATGTCGCGGGTCCACACGCCGGCGCCGAGGCCGAACTCGGTGTCGTTGGCAATCGCCAGGGCTTCGGCTTCGTCCTTGAAGGTGGTGATGCTCACCACCGGGCCGAAGATTTCTTCCTGGAACACGCGCATTTGGTTGGTGCCCTTGAGCAGGGTCGGCTGGATGTAATAGCCGCCGGCCATGTCGCCGGTGAGTTGCTCTACCTTGCCGCCGGTCAGCAGCTGCGCGCCTTCGCCCTTGGCGATTTCGAGGTAGGACAGGATCTTGTCGAATTGCTGCTCGGACGCCTGTGCGCCGACCATGGTGTCGGTGTCCAGCGGGTCGCCGCGTTTGATCTGCTCGACCTTTTTCATCACGACTTTCATGAAGTCGTCGTAGATCGACTCTTCCACCAGCGCGCGGGAAGGGCAGGTGCACACCTCGCCCTGGTTGAAGAATGCCAATACCAGGCCTTCGGCGGCCTTTTCGATAAACGACGGTTCGGCTTTCATGATGTCGGCGAAGAAGATGTTCGGCGACTTGCCGCCCAACTCAACGGTGGACGGAATGATGTTCTCGGCGGCCGCATGCATGATGTGCGAGCCCACGGGCGTCGAACCAGTGAAGGCAATCTTGGCGATGCGCTTGCTGGTGGCCAGGGCTTCGCCGGCTTCTTTGCCGTAACCGTGCACCACGTTCAGCACGCCCGGCGGCAGCAGGTCGCCGATCAATTCCATCAACACGTTGATGCCCAGCGGGGTCTGCTCGGCGGGCTTGAGCACCACGCAGTTACCGGCCGCCAGGGCCGGGGCGAGTTTCCAGGCGGCCATCAGCAGCGGGAAGTTCCACGGGATGATCTGCCCGACCACGCCCAGCGGCTCGTGGAAATGGTAGGACGCCGTGTGTTCGTTGATCTCGGCGCTGGTGCCTTCCTGCGCGCGGATGCAGCCGGCGAAGTAGCGGAAGTGGTCGGCGGCCAGCGGGATGTCGGCGTTGAGGGTTTCGCGCACGGCCTTGCCGTTGTCCCAGGTTTCGGTGATGGCCAGCAGTTCGAGGTTCTGTTCGATGCGGTCGGCGATTTTCAGCAGCACCAGCGAACGATCCTGGGCGGAGGTCTTGCCCCAGGCGTCAGCGGCGGCATGGGCGGCGTCGAGGGCCTTGTCGATGTCTTTGCCAGTGGAGCGCGGGAATTCGGCGATCGCCTTGCCGTTGACCGGCGAGGTGTTGGTGAAGTAGTTGCCATCCACCGGCGCAACGAATTCGCCGCCGATGTAGTTGCCGTATTTGGCCTTGAACGAAACGATCGCGCCTTCAGTACCGGGGTGTGCGTAACGCATGGTGGGTATCTCCTGACTTTTATGTTTATTGGAGTTCAGCGGTGTTGCGCTTGATAAAGCGTAGAGCAAAGGTTGGGCCACTGCTTTGCAGGCCCGGTAAATCAAGGGCTTGGGCTTTGTTGCAAGGCATTGCTGTAGCGCAGGTGGCACAGGTGGTGTGACAGTTTGTGCCACAGACGGTACAGCCCGTGACCGGCGGGTCTGCGCGGGATTGCAATGGCCGGATGGCTGGGGGATGCTGGCCGTTCTCACGCAGGGAGAATAATAAGAACATGCACAACGATCATTTCAGTCGCCATGCCCAGCAAGTCCTGACCGTCAAACGCGGGCAAGACCTATCCCACGGCCCGGCCAGCGATCCTTCGATCGCCCGCTCCTGGCTGCGTTGCCTGGAGGACTACCACCTCGACCCCGCACTGACCATGGCCCCTACTGTCCTCGAACACGGCCGTCTGCTGGAAAGCCGCGAACGCCTGCAACACGTGTTGAGCATCGCCGGCGGCGAGATGAACAGCCTGCACCAACAGCTCTCGGGCGCCGGCCATGCGGTGCTGCTCACCGATGCCCGCGGAGTCATCCTCAACTGTGTCACCGCGCCGTCCGAGCGCAAGATTTTCGAGCGCGCCGGGCTGTGGCTCGGCGCCGACTGGAGTGAAGCGTGCGAAGGCACCAACGGCATCGGCACCTGCCTGGTGGAGCGCCAGTCGCTGACGATTCACCGTGATGAGCATTTTCGCGGCCGCCACACCGGGCTGACCTGCTCGGCAAGCCCGGTATTCGACCCGCATGGCGAACTGCTGGCGGTGCTGGATGTGTCCTCGGCACGCGAGGCGGTGTCGCGCCAGAGCCAGTTCCACACCATGGCGTTGGTGAATCTGTCGGCGAAGATGATCGAAAGCTGCTACTTCCTGCGGCACTTTGAAAACCACTGGTTGCTGCGTTTTCACCTGCAAGCCGAGTCGGTGGGCTTGTTCAGCGAGGGGCTGCTGGCATTCGATGGCGAAGGGCGGATCTGTGCCGCCAACCAGAGTGCGCTGAACCTGCTGGGGCACAGTCGCGGTGGCTTGCTGGGGCAGGCGGTGGAGGCGTTTTTCGAGTGCACGCTGGACCAACTGCTCGGCCGCGCCAGCGCCCATGCAACTGCCAGCTGGCCACTGCGCACGCGTGAAGGTCGGCACTTGTTCGCCGCCTTGCGTGGCCAGGCCCGTCGCCAGCCGGCGCCGCCGGCCAAACCTGAAGCGCCACGCCTGCCGGGTATCTGCCTGGGCGACCCTGCATTGCAGAATGATTTTCGCAAGGCAGTGAGGGTGTTCGAGCGTGACGTGCCGCTGCTTGTAAAAGGTGAAACCGGCTCCGGCAAAGAGGCCTTCGCCAAGGCGGTACACCACGCCAGCCAGCGCGCCGACAAAGCCTTCGTGGCACTGAACTGCGCCGCCATCCCGGAAAGCCTGATCGAAAGCGAATTATTCGGCTATCGCGGTGGCAGTTTTACCGGCGCGCGCAAGGAAGGTATGCAAGGCAAGTTGCAGCAGGCGGACGGCGGCACGCTGTTCCTCGACGAAATCGGCGACATGCCGCTGGCGTTGCAAACCCGCCTGTTGAGAGTGCTGGACGACCGCATGGTGGTGCCGCTCGGCGGCGAACCGCAGGCGGTCGACGTCAGAATCATCAGCGCGACCCACCGGGATTTGCTGGCGCGAGTTGCCGACGGCTCCTTCCGTGAAGATCTGTATTACCGGCTCAATGGCTTGGAGATTGCAGTGCCACCGTTGCGCGAGCGAAGTGACAAGCCGCAGTTGCTGGATTTTCTGCTGGCGCGGGAAGCGGCGGAGCAAGAGGTCGTGCTGGACATTGCCGCCCGCGAGGCGCTGTTGGCATACACCTGGCCGGGCAATGTGCGGCAGTTGAGTACGGTGTTACGCGCGTTGGTGGCTCTGTGTGACGGCGGATGTGTGGGGGTTGAAGATTTGCCCAAGGCTATTCGCCAACTTACGCCGCCCTCGGGCTCAGCGGCTGACGTCGCGTATTCACCTTTAAACGATGCAGAGCGTCTTACGCTACTAAATGCCCTGAACCTACAGCGTTGGCACATAAGTCACACGGCGAAATACTTGGGTCTGAGTCGTAATACACTGTATCGAAAACTGCATAAGTATGGACTGGCAAGGCAGGCGCAGGTCTGAGTTTTAGAGGCCTGCCGATCATTCTATCTTTATTGTTTTGTTTAACGGGTTGTGTACCTTTCCTGGTAGTGTAGGAGTTATCTAAGATCAATTACATTGCGGTTGGCGAATGCTTGTTAACGGCTGTAAGAAATAGCCTGAAAGTTGGAAGGGTCATGGAACTCAATGGTGACGAGGGTCCACTCAATAATCGAGAACAGGGAGATCTCTTAATGAAAACTTAAATTTTATACAGAGGTGAATTCAATGCACATTAAACCACTTGGACCTATGGTTATCCCTCCGTTTGTTCCGAAGCCTCCTGTCACTACGCCTATAAAGCAATGGGGTAGCTTTTCTGGCACATCCTCTCCTAAAACTCCAATTAAGCCACACAGTTTGAGTGTCAATCACGGGCATGGAAAACCGAAAGTTAACAAAAATTCGCTCGGGCAAATGCTTAATCCACAAGGCAAGCCGATTAATGCTGCGGGACATTTAATTAACGACTTCAATCAACGTATTAATCCCCAGGGATATGCTATCAACGATCAGCATCACTTGATCGATAAGCAAAACAGGCTGGTTAACAAAGACCACTACCTTGTAGACGCGCTTGATCGGCCTCTCAATAAGAAGGGTAAAGTTGCCAGAAGTATGGCATCAGCAGTGAAGGGTGATGTCGCCCCTCCGGTAGGTCAGGTCATTCCTTCGGCAAATAATGCGATTATCAAGTGGAGCAAACAAATCTCGGGCGGCAATCCTGCTAATAAGTCGGAGATACCACCGATTAAAAATTTAGCCGAATTGACCCAGCGCATGATGGATGCGGAGAAAATGATCAAGTCCGGAGTAATTTCCTCCTCTCCCGGTGTAAAGAATGTTGCATTGGAAGCGGCTACCAACGCCGCTATAAGCGGTGTGGTGTCGGCGCCTATCAGCGTCGGCGCCTATGGTGCTTCTACCGCGTGGGGCGAGAGTATCAAAGCGTCCTACCTGCCGATTCCGCTTTTACCCCAAGCCCCCGGCACCAAGTCGATCGCTGACGTTTCCTCGGCGAAGGCCACCGCGGCGCCAGAAACTAAAGAGCTGGATGCGGATACAAAAGCGCTTTACAGCAAAATGGACAGTCTGCAAGTCTCGGCATTTGCCTCGACGAATACGGCAATGGCTTTGCAGCTTGGAAATTTCGACAAGGGCTGGCTTCCTTCTGCTGAGTGGTCAAAAGACCCGGTCACGCGAATGACCCAACTTGAGGAGTTGTTGGATCGCAGTGAGGCTATTACTTGCGAGGTGGCTCAACACTGCGAAGTCTTCTTCAAAGCCTACTTGCCGTTGAAGGATGCACCCGAGGGCGTAGCCGGGCTCACTGAACGAGTCGAGACCGCTCAGCGAAGGCTGGCGGTCATCGATAAATCCCAGGCGGGTATTCTGGCAACACTGAAAGCTCGCACTGAAGTGCAATAAGAGTGGCTGTCTGTCCCTCTAACACTTAAGTTTTGTGCCTGGCCCAAGTTGAATTTAGTCTCGGCATTGGGTGTTCCGCTGCACGATATATTAGTGTTTGCTGAGCCTAAGCGTTTTCTGGTGGTGCGAGTTGCGCTGCCAGAAAACGCTTTTTTCATTAAAGACGGGTAAATCAAGTCTCACCACCGAGGCAGGGCATGGCTTATGAATATTCATTCAGACTTTCCGAGTGGACGAATAGTGGCGTCGTCAACGCATTTACATTCGTCAACGGTTGATTGGCAGTCCTCTCAAGCCGCTGGGGATATGCAGTTGGCTAACGCGCTTGGGACACAACTATTAACAGGCGGAAGAGTTCAGGTGCCCGCGCATTCCACGCTGGGCCGTTGGATTGGAGTATTGAAGTCGGCTGTGCATTCCTCGGCTTCGCGGCGGTTGGAATCGATAGCAGGTGGCGCTGCCGATGAAGTCCGAGTCAACCCGCGAACGGGCAAAGTAACCCATTACTTTAACGCTCGAATTAAAAGCCCGAGTGTTGCCCTGACAGATCTTTTAGGCGGGCGTGAGATACATAACGTCTTATTGAATGCCGCCTACGTGCTGGCTCCCGATGCAGAGTTACGTATTCCGGCGTTTTATCAGGGCGGCACCGTGGCCTTAAGTGACGTGCAGAAGTTTTACGGTGAACCGCAGCATCTGACGCTCGAGCAGGCGACTGCACGCGCGGGGGAATTGAGGAACAATCCTGTCTTCAAAGGCCAGGGTGAATTACCGGACCCGTCGTTACTGGAGCAGGTGCAAGAGGCGGTGGGTGACTCCGATACCTTCTATAACATTCTCGCCGCCATCCGTGCGGTCCTTGCAGCACCCGGCCCCGCTTTCGATCTCGCGCTGCAAGAGGTTGAAGTGGCACCCTATTCTCGGTACTGGAGTCCAGAACAGCGCCAGCCTGTGAAAGCAAGTCTCAAGCAGTTGATTCTTGATAACGACTGGCGCCTTCCTGACAATAAAGACGAGCTGTTCAATCTCGGGCTGGCACTGAGCGCGCACCCTTTTCAGGCCAAGAGCAAGCACATCGCAGGAGGCTTGCTTACCAGGGATGCTCCAATGAGCATTGCGGATCAGGCCACGGTGATCAGGGTCGTCAAAACGTGGGTCGCGCAGCAACAACCTGCGAGCGCGGGCCGCACTCTGAGTTTGATCGAATGCTTGAGTCGGGCAATGCCCGAGCAGTCGCCGACCAGAGATATCAACAACCCGGCAGTTTTGCTCAAGGCACTTATCCGCTCACCCGAGGCGAAGGCGCTAGGTGAGCAGATACAGGCGGCGATCGACGCGTTGCCGACGGCCACCAGTGGCGATGAAGTGTTGCTTACTGCGCTATTGCTCGATGCCGATATCAACGCAGGTCAGCAGCGTAATAACCTGGCCGGGTACAATCTGCGCCAGAAAGCCAATTGGGGCTGCTCGGCGCCCGAAATCATCCAACGCTTTGAAAAACACCTCGAAGGCAGATTTGGCGAGTCGTTGGCGAAAGTGGTCGCCTTTCAATTGTTATCGGTTTGCGCACCCGAGTTTCTTGTGAAGGATATTCCCCCCACTCTCGTGTACGGCTCGCATTCATGGGCGCTATTCAGTGCCGCAGTCTCTCGTATGGAGCTGAGTGCTGCAGGTTCATCCGCTGGCGAGACTTATCAAAAGATAATAGAGCGCAACCAGATTTCGCCCATCACTGATCGGGCGCAAAGCCAGGCGCAATTGGCCCTGATGAGGTCGGTCGTTGACTGGGGTGTCGTTCAGGGGGTCATTCAAGAGAACCTCCAGGACGAATACACCGCTGATGAAGTCGAGCGCTCAGCCGAGGCGATGAATCAGCAAGTCAGCACTATGACTGAAGCCGCTGAGTCAGCCGCCACACCGGCACCCACCCGTAGGGATTTGGCGTTAACGGAGTTGAGGCGCGTATACGGCTCTGAAAACGAGCTTTTTTTTGAGCAAAAAATCCTCGGCGCAGAGGCGCCGGGGGCCGCGAACCGGGCGAGCTATTCGTTAGTGGATATCTATATGTCCGGCGATCTGCAAAAAAATCCCTGGTTATCCAGCAGTGCCGAATTGACGAGTGATAAAGTGGCGGCAGGCTTTTCGAAGTTGCCCAATATAAAAAACAAGTTTGAAGAGCTGTTCGGTGTCTATGCCGGGCATTTAAAAAACATGTTCGTCAATGTATTTAAATATCAGTTTTCATTATTGCCTCTGGAGGATAAAAAACTGATTGAGCGAGGTAAAGTTACAACCTTCAGTCTTGAAGCGCCCACGCTGAACAATGGCAGCGCCATTCGTAACCACAAAATAGCTGACTATATTGCGACCGGTGCCATGCTCATCCGTGCGGAACTGGAAGGGAAGGTCGCTCATTATTTGTATTCGCCGGCGCAGGGGCGAATTCTCAAGGATGCCGATCCCTCTCGACCTGGTTTGCAGTTTCCGGATGCGCATCTGCATTTCACGATGCCTCGGCCAGATGCGCCTGGCGAAACCGAAAGTACCGTCGACATTCACTGGCAACTGGCTGGTAGGCCGGCTTTGGATCTTACGGCGCGACGGATCTACCCTTCGAAATCCATGGAGGAGGTCTTGCCCAAGGCGTTCCTCGGGCCGGTTCCGGGTGTTACTTCTCCCAGGCTCAGTGACTTGGGGACTGTCGTTGGAGCCTTCTTTACTCGTGGTTTGGAGTCGGTGAAAAAGACCTCCCAAGGGCAGACGCAGCAAGAGCGGGATAGTGAGTTTTATGCAGCAGTTCATGAGTTTATTTTAAATTTTCTGCCTTTTTACACCGCGATTAAAAGCTTTGGGGAGGGCAAGATTGGCGAGGGCTTCGTGAACCTGGCACTCGACGTATTCGGCTTGTTTGTTCCCGCTCTAAGAGGCGGTTTTCAAGCAATCAAGGCCGGTGCCAAAGGTATCCAGTCGTTGTTGAGTTTTACCAAAGGTTTTGCAGTGGCTGGGACGCAGGCTGCCAACCCGTTGTCAAACGTATTTGATGTAGTCCGCGGTGTATTCAAGCTGGGAGCGGGAAGTTTTAAACAGCTGAACACGTTAAAAGCCATTTCAGTGGACGCGTTGCGCAAGATAAACGCGCCTCGAAGTGGGGGCTTTAATCTTGGGAAGTTGGGGGGTAGCGATACCATTGCCGAGGGTGTGTATCGAAGAATAGGCGATAACGGTGAGTTGCTTCCTGCCCAAGCGGTTCAGCGCAATGGCAAATGGTATGCCTTTGATCCTGAAAACTATACGGCTTACGGGGCGCCATTGAAGGGGTTTACACCCGATCCTCCCCCCGGTGCGGCTCAACAATTGGCTGGCTCTGCCATAGGTATAGCGCTGGATGTCGGTTTTTCCCTGACCAACTCTTTTCTGAATCAACACATTTATCACCGTTCTCTACCGGCTTTGATCCGCCAACACACGGAAGAGACCCGCCCAGCCATTGATGTGACCGAAGGCGCGGGATCTGCTGCCCCACCGTTGTCACCTGCCATCATGCTTCGGCTTGACGCTGCTAAGTCGAATATCGTCAATATTGAAAAACATGCACTGGAGATAACGGCGCAAGGCTCATTGAACCAACATGCACCGCGGCAAATCTGGTCAGGCGACCCACTCGAGCTGATGGGGCAGATGGAAGCTGAGGTGTGTTTGGTCGAGGACCGCACTGATACAGATGCGCATCTTCACCATGTCTATTTCAAACCCTACTTTTTCCACAGTTACATCGATCATGGCCATGACGGTCTCGAGAAACGACTGGAAGTGATCGAACACAAAATACTTGCTGTGAGAAAGGCACAGGATACGCTTTACAAGATGCTCAACCCGGAGGCAGCCTGACTTGGGTATTCACCTAAAGAGTGCGATTTCCCACTCTCTGCGCTAACCTGCCTCGATGTTTTACGAGGTCGACTATGCACATTCATATTCTCGGTATTTGCGGCACATTCATGGGCTCGATGGCGGTGTTGGCCAAAGAGTTGGGCCATCACGTTACTGGCTCTGACGCCAACGTTTACCCACCCATGAGCACGCAACTCGAGGCCCAGGGCATTGAGTTGACCCAAGGCTATGACCCGGCGCAATTCGACCCGGTCCCGGACCTGGTGGTCATCGGCAATGCCATGTCCCGCGGCAACCCGGCGGTCGAATACGTACTCAATAAAGGTTTGCCGTATGTCTCCGGCCCGCAATGGCTGGCTGACCATGTGCTGCAAGGCCGCTGGGTGTTGGCGGTTGCCGGTACCCATGGCAAGACCACCACCAGCAGCATGCTGGCCTGGGTGTTGGAGCATGCAGGCATGAGCCCGGGTTTCCTGATCGGCGGTGTGCCGCAGAATTTCTCGGTGTCGGCGCGCCTTGGCGACACGCCATTTTTCGTGATCGAGGCTGATGAGTACGACAGCGCGTTTTTCGACAAACGCTCCAAGTTCGTGCACTACCGCCCGCGCACGGCCATCCTGAATAACCTTGAGTACGATCACGCGGATATATTCCCTGATCTGCCGGCTATCGAGCGCCAGTTCCACCACTTGGTGCGCACCATTCCAAGCGAAGGCCTGGTGATCCACCCTACCACCGAGCCTGCACTGCAACGTGTGATCGACATGGGCTGCTGGACGCCGGTGCAAACCACCGGCGCGGGCGGGCAATGGCAGGTCAAGCTGCTGAGTGACGACGGCTCGCGGTTTGAAGTGCTGTTTGAGGGCGAGGCCCAAGGCGTCGTCGAGTGGGACATGACCGGCCAGCACAATGTCGCCAATGCGTTGGTGACCCTGGCGGCAGCGCGGCATGTGGGCGTGGTGCCTTCCCTGGGTATTGCTGCGTTGAGTGCCTTCAAAAGCGTGAAGCGGCGCATGGAAAAGGTCGCCGACGTGAATGGGATTACCATCTACGACGACTTTGCCCACCACCCGACGGCCATCGCAACCACCCTCGACGGCCTGCGCAAGCGCGTCGGCGATGCGCCGATCATTGCCATCGTGGAGCCGCGTTCCAACTCGATGAAGCTTGGCGCCCACCGCGACGGCTTGCCGGAAAGTGTCAATGACGCCGACCAGGTGGTGTGGTACGCGCCGGCCAACCTCGGCTGGGACCTGCCGGGTATTGCCGCACTGTGTACGGTGCCGTCCAAGGTCTGTGATTCCATCGAGGGCATCATTGAATTCGTCAAGCAACAAGCCAAGCCCGGCACCCACGTGGTGGTGATGAGTAACGGCGGCTTCGGCGGCCTGCATGGCAAGTTGGCCGAGGCGCTGAAATGAGCGGCCCGGAACGCGTCACCCTGGCGATGACCGGTGCATCCGGCGCGCCGTATGGCCTGCGTTTGCTTGACTGCCTGGTGCGCGAGGACCGTGAGGTGCACTTTCTGATCTCCAAGGCCGCGCAATTGGTGCTGGCCACCGAGACCGATGTCGCGCTGCCCGCCAAGGTGCAGATGATGCAGGCCTTCCTCACCGAGTACACCGGTGCGGCGGCGGGGCAGATCAAGGTGTATGGCAAAGAGGATTGGATGTCGCCGGTGGCCTCCGGCTCCGGCGCGCCGGCGGCGATGGTGGTGGTGCCGTGTTCCACCGGCACCCTGTCGGCGATTGCCACGGGCGCGTGCAACAACCTGATCGAGCGTGCGGCAGACGTGACGCTGAAAGAACGTCGCCAGTTGATTCTGGTACCGCGAGAAGCACCGTATTCGAGCATTCACCTGGAGCACATGCTCAAGTTGTCGAACATGGGCGTGACGATCTTGCCGGCCTCGCCGGGTTTCTATCACCAGCCGCAGACCATCGATGACTTGGTGGACTTTGTGGTGGCGCGAATTCTCAACCTGCTGAATATCCCTCAAGACATGCTGCCGCGTTGGGGCGAACACCATTTGAGCAGCGATGAATAAGGCCCTGCTGATCATTTTGGCCCTGCAGCTGACCGGCTGCGCCACCGCGCGCACGCTGGACGCGGCCCAGCCTGGCGCGCCGGTGGTGTATGCCGGCACGCGCCTGGATTTGTATGCGATTAACGGCGGCTGTTGCGCCAGGGATCGATTTGGCGCCGAGGCGCCGAGCTATCCCCATGTGGACTTGCCGGCCAGCGCGTTGCTCGACACCTTGCTGCTGCCACTGTCGGTGTTGACGGTGTTGGGCGTGGGCTTCAACGCAACAGGTGGGCTGTGAGTAGGTGTTGACTGTGCCGGCCTCATCGCAGGCAAGCCAGCTCCCACATTTTGGACTGCATTCCCTCTATGGGAGCCGGGCTTGCCCGCGATGAGGCCGGTACAGTCGCAGCCAATCTATTTGCCCAGTTTACGCAACTCATCCGACTCCACCACCCGCACCCCATCCTGCTCTTCAAGCGCCAGGCGCCACATGGCTCGGGCCAGTTCGCATACTTCAATGCCGTGATACTTGCCCGGAATCAACCGCGACAACGGCCCGGCGAGTTGCTCGGCCAAGCGTGGCTCCAGGCGTTCGCCCAGTAACAGGGACGGCCGCACGATGGTCAGCTGTGGCCAGTCCTGCGCCTTCAGCGCCTGTTCCATTTCGCCTTTGACCCGGTTGTAGAAGATCGAGGATTTCGGGTCGGCGCCAATCGCGCTGATCACGATCAGGTGCCGCGCGCCCATTTCCCGCGCACGTTTGGCAAAGGCCACGACCATATCCAGGTCGACGGCGCGGAAGGCCTCTTCTGAGCCCGCCTGTTTGATCGTGGTGCCCAGGCAGCAGAAGGCCAAGTCCACCTGGCCGCTCAGTTGCGGCAGGAACACCGCCGGGTCGCCCACCGGGTTTTCCAGGTGCGGGTGTTCGGCCAGTGGTTTGCGGCTGGGTGCCAGCACGCGGGTGACGGTGGGTTCGTTGAGCAGGCGGTCGAGCAGGTGTTCGCCGGTCAGGCCAGAGGCGCCGGCGAGCAAGATATGTTGAGGTGTCAGGTACATGGTGTTTCCCCCTTGTTACACATTACAGCTTAGTTGCCTTTGGCTTCCTTGCTATTCATTGAGACGCTTTCGAGCGCCTTTCGTGCCTGCTGTTTGCGTAATAGTTGCCAATGGGCGATCACGCCCTTGGGGGCCCAGATCTGCGGCTCGGAGGCTTCGAAGTTGTCCGCCTGTTCGCGTTCGGTCACGTGCAGTTGCGCCAGCTTGAAGGCTTGCTGCAGGTCATCGGTCTGGTTGAAGGCTTGGGCGAAGAGGGCGTCGCCGAAGTAGGTGAAGTCGGCTTCCTCGGAGCAGCCGAACGACACACGATCCGCGCGCGAGGCCGTCATGATCAGGGTGTGTTCGTCTTTCAGGGCCGGGATGAAACCGCCGGAGTAGCAGGCTGAAATCACGATGATCTTGTCGCGGTTTTTCAGCGGTGTGAGCACGGCGGCCAGCTCATCGGCGGGCAGGTCGGCCAGCTCCATGCGCGGTTGGTCGAGCACCAGTTCGTGTTCATGGGTGCCGTGGCTGGTCAGGTAGATGAACACCAGGTCTTCCGGCCCACTGCGTTCGGCCAGGGTCTGCACCGCGCGGCGCACGCTTTCGCGGGTGGCCAGGGGGCGGTCGGCGATGTGGTCGCGGTGGTTGACCAGGCGAACCTGCCCACGGGCACCAAAGCGCGTCGCGAGCATATTGCTGACGTAATCGGCTTCGCGCAGGAACACGCTTTGTTTGCCGTCGCCGGCCACGGCCAGGGTGTACAGCTCTACCGCGGGGGTGGAGGCGGGCACCGCGGCGAGGGCGGCGTCGAGCAAGCGGCCCTGGGCCAGTACGCCGATTTCCAGCGGGTCGGGCAGCAGCTTGCCGTCGGCGTCACGCACACGCATGCCGTTGACCCACGTGCCGGCCTGTACGGTGCCATCGGTGAGTACGAGGGTGCCTTTGCCCTGGTAGTTGTCGCTGTCGAAGCCGCCGATATAGAAGCTGCCGTCGGTGAGGTTCAAGCGGCCGTCGCCGGTAAAGCGCCAGTCGCTGAACTGCCCGACGTAATGGCTGCCGTCCACGCCGATCAGCTCGCCCTTGCCGCTGAGCGCGCCCTCCTTGAACTGGCCGATCCACACGTCGCCGTCGGCGTTCTCGTAGCGGCCCTTGCCGTTGAGTTGGTTCTGCTTGAACTGGCCGACATAGATATCGCCGTCAGCGCTGTTGAACGTGCCGTTGCCTTCCAGTTGGCCATCCACAAAGTGGCCGCTGAACTGGTTGCCGCTGTCGTCGTTGCGCTGGCCTTCGCCATTCGGTTTGCCGTGGGCGAACTGGCCCTGGTACTGACTGCCGTCGGCCAGTTCCAGGCGGCCGAGGCCTGAGTACTGGTCGTCCTTGAATTCGCCGCGGTAGGTCATCTGCCCCTCTTTGAGGGTGCCTTCGCCGTTGCGCCTGCCGTTCTTGAAGCCGCCCACATAGTGGCTGCCGGCCGTGGTCAGGCTGCCCTGGCCGTCGAACAGGCCTTGCTGGAACTGGCCTTTATAGACTTCGCCATTGCTGCCATGCCATTCGCCCTGGCCGTGCCACTGGCCTTTGTCGAACTGCCCGGCGTACCAGCTGCCGTTGGGGTAGTCGACGCGGCCCTGGCCTTGCAGCAAGCCATTGACCACATCGCCCCGGTAGCGGCCGCCGTCGGGCAGGCGCGCATCGGGCGGCAACAGCGATTCGCCGTCTCCGCACGCGGTGAGCAACAGGGCAAGGGCAAGGGGGGCGAGTGGGCGCATAGCGGGATCCGGATAATTGAGCGCCGAGTATGCCGCAGCTGCGAGTTTCATACATAAATTTACATACCCTGTGGTGAGTTTCTGCACCCCACCACAGGGAAGCGCTTACACGAAGTAGAGCGACAGCGACTCAGCCACGTAGGCCGGTTTTTCCTGGCCTTCGATTTCCAGGGTGGCGGTGGCCTTGAGCAGCCATTGGCCGGGCTTTTTCTCGGTGACATCCGTAAGCGTCACGTTCAGCCGCACCTTGGAATTGACCTTGACCGGCTGGATAAAACGCACGCTGTCCAGGCCGTAGTTGACCGCCATCTTCAGGCCTTCCGGCACGATCAGGATGTCTTCCATCAGCTTGGGCATCAGCGACAGCGACAGGAAACCGTGGGCGATGGTGGTGCCGAACGGCGTTTGCGCGGCCTTGACCGGGTCAATATGGATGAACTGATGATCGCCAGTGGCTTCGGCGAACAGGTTGATGCGGGCCTGGTCGATGGTGAGCCATTCGGAACGTCCCAGTTCCTTGCCGACATAGTCTTTGAGCTGCGCTACGGGTACATAGGGCATTGCGTCTCTCCTTGGTTCATCGGTGCTGTTGTCAGGGGGTACAGAGAACCAATGTAGATCATCATGGGCAACCAGCCCGGTCAACCCACCATGCTTTTGGCGAATGCCGAAGCATAGGGCGGGCATGCTTATAATGCGGGCGGGTTTTGAGGGAGGTAGAGCGGATGCTGTTACGCGGGCTGACATGGCTGGTGTTGTTTCAATTGATCGGCACGGCGATCAACCATTTGCTGCTGCCGGTCCTGCCGGGGCCGATCATCGGCTTGCTGCTGATGCTGGGTTTCCTGATATGGCGCGGCGAAGTCGGCGAGCCCTTGAGCCTCGCCGCCAGCAGCCTGTTGCGTTACTTGCCGTTGCTGCTGGTGCCGCCGGCGGTGGGTGTGATGGTGTATGCCAGGGACATTGCTGCGGACTTCTGGGCGATTGTCGGCGCACTGGTGTTGTCGCTGGTGATCGCCATGGGTTTTGTCGGCGTGTTGATGCAGTCCATGGTCAAGCGCAAGGAGAAGGATCAATGATCTTCGACTGGCACGGCGCGTGGACCGCAGTGATTCATCATCCGTTGTTCGGCATCGGCATCACCCTCGGCGCCTATCAGCTGGTGCTGGCGGGCTTTGAGAAAACCCGCTGGATCTTCCTGCAACCGGTGCTGGTCTCCATGCTGCTGGTGATCGGCGTGCTGCTCACCTGCGGCCTGAGTTACGCCGAGTACCGCAAGAGCACCGAGATCATGGGCATCCTCCTCGGCCCGGCGACCGTGGCGCTCGCGGTGCCGCTTTACCTGAACCTGCGGCGGATTCGTCAATTGTTCTGGCCGATTTTTACTACGCTGGTGATAGGCGGCGTGTTGGCCACCGGCCTGTGTGTGTTGCTGGGCTGGTGGTTTGGCGCCGAACATATGATGCTGATGACCATGGCGCCCAAGTCGGTAACCTCGCCGATTGCCATGCTGGTGGCCGAGCAGATCGGTGGCGTGGCGGCGTTGGCGGCGGTGTTTGTGCTGATCACCGGGGTGGTCGGCGCGATGATCGGCCCCGCGTACCTGTCGCGCCTCGGCGTGCACAGCCCCGAGGCGCGCGGCATGGCGCTGGGCATGACCGCTCACGCTGTCGGCACCTCGGTGGCCCTGCAGGAAAGCGAAGAGTGCGGCGCCTTTGCAGCGCTGGCCATGAGTCTGATGGGCGTGGCCACGGCGGTGTTCCTGCCGCTGGCTGTGTCGGTAATTGTCTAAACCGGGTTTAAGGAAACCTTTATGAGTCTGGCGCTGTTTCCGCTCAATACCGTGCTGTTCCCTGGCTGCACCCTCGACCTGCAACTGTTCGAGGCGCGCTACCTGGACATGATCAGCCGTTGCCTGAAAAAGGGCGAAAGCTTCGGCGTGGTGTGCATCCTCGAGGGCCAGGAAGTGGGCATGGCCCCGGATGGCTACGCGCTGATCGGCTGCGAAGCACTGATTCGCGACTTCAAGCAGCAGGACAACGGCTTGCTCGGGATTCGCGTCGAGGGCGGGCGGCGTTTCCGCGTGCGTGACGCCGGGGTGCAAAAAGACCAGTTGCTGATCGCCGACGTGCAATGGCTGGAAGAATGGCCCGACCAGGCACTGGAAGAGGAAGACGCCGACTTGCTCGCCTTGCTCCAGGCCCTGGCCGAACACCCGATGGTCGCCTCGCTGGACATGGACGCCCACGCCGATGGCCAGCAAGCCCTGAGCAATCAACTGGCGTATCTGCTGCCGTTCACCGAGGCCGACAAGATCGACCTGCTGCAGCTCGACGACCCTCAGCAGCGCCTGGATGCGATCCAGATGCTGCTCGACGAATTGCAGGGCGAGCTTTTCACTCAGTAGGCGTAGCGCAGCAGGGCATGAGAGGTGCCGTTGAGCGCGATGAAACTCAGCACCGCCACCAGCACCGGCAGCAACAGCCACCAGGCTTTTTGCGACATGGCCGGCAGCGGGCTGCGGTACTGGATGGCGGTCAGGCTGAACGCACACACCGTCATCGCCAGCAGGGTGCCGGCCAGAATGTCCGTAGGCCAATGGGCGCCGAGGTAAACCCGCGACAAGGCAATAAATGCCGCGGGAATGCAGCCCATCAACATCCAGGTCAGGCGCAACCGCGTGGGTTGCCCGCGACCGGCCAGCACCGCCAGCGCCAGGAAAAACGCGAACGCACCGGAGGCATGGCCGCTGGGCATGCTGAAGCTGGTGAGTGGGTCTATCAGAATTTCCGGCCGGCCACGCGCGAAAAACAACTTGGTGCCGGTATTGATCACCGCCGCCCCGGCCAGGGTCGCGCCGACAAACAGCGCATGCCGCCATTGCCGCGCCAGGAACAGCAGGCCGGTGAACACGGCGCTGGCAAAAAACATCTTCTTGAACTCACCCAGCTGGGTGATCCGCACCATCACCTCGTCCAGCCATGGGCTGCGATGCTCCTGCACCAGCGCGCTGAGGCCCTGGTCGAAGTCGTTGAGGTGGGGGTAGCCGATAAACAGGGCGATCAACAGGACCAGGCTGGTGCAGCCAATCCACAAGGTGGCGCGACGATGGCCGCGCACGCTGCTGTTCAGGCTCAGCCCCAACACTACCGCCAGGCACGCGGCGACAACCGCCGCTTCCGGCCAGAAACCTTCCGGCAATGGCAGGCGGAACGCGGCACCGGCCGCCCAGCCTGGCAGCAGGTAAGCCACTGACCAGCCGGCTGCTGCCAATACGCTCACGGCGGCAAAGCGCGGGAAAGGCATGTCGCACATGCCCGCCACCATCGGCAGCATCGGGCGCAACGGGCCGATGAAACGTCCTACCAGCAGGCTGGCGATGCCGTATTTATGGAAGTAGGTTTCCGCCCCGTTCATCCATTCCGGATGGTGACGCAGGCCTGGCAGACGCCGGATGTTTTGATGGAAATGTCGCCCGAGGTAGTAAGAAACCGCATCGCCCAGCAAGCCGCCAAGAAAGCCCAGCAACAGCGTCTCGCTCAGTGACAGCGCACCACTGCCAGCCAGCGCCGCAATGGCAAACAGCAAAACCGTGCCCGGCACGATCAGCCCGGCAATGGCCAGACACTCTACGCACGCGACGATAAACACCGCCGCCGCCAGCCATTGGGGGTTCAGGGTCAGCCAACCGGTAATGCTATCGAGCCATTGGCCCATAAAACGTCACTCCATTCGCGTGAGCAGTGATGATCAATTGTGGGAGCTGGCTTGCCTGCGATGGCGGTGGACCAGGCCATTCTATGTTCGGCTTGAGGCCGCTATCGCAGGCAAGCCAGCTCCCACATTGGAATTGCTGCGCTGCCGATTCCGAGGTTCAGTCGGTTCAAATCAAAAAATAATCGCGGCCTTCGACCTGGCCCCGGCGCAGCGGGTTCCGCGTGCAATAAGGCGCATAGCCGGCATCGACAAAGCGGTACATCAGGTGTTCATCACGACCGCTGGGGATGCCCAGGCGAGTGGTCTGAATGATCTGTGTCGGGGTTTGGCCCACGTCTTCTACGTAGAGCAATTCCTGGTCAAAGCGTTTCGCGTCCCACATCGGCACTTTCAGGCCCAGGGCTTTGCATAGCAGGGTCTGGCCGGCGCAGAGTTTCTGCGATGGGCGAGGGCTGCCGTCGGGGTTCGGGTTGTTCAGCAGCATCTGCGCCAGGCTGGCCGGGCCGGACACGGCATCGACCCACGGATAGGCGGATTTGATCAAAACGGCATTGCCCGGGCCCTGGGCGCTGAAGTTCAGCGAATCACCACCCCGCGCGTAGTACATGTAGATGTGTCCGCCATCCAGAAACAAAGCCTTACGCTTTTCTGTGTAGCCGAGAGAGGCGTGGCTGCCTTTTTCGGCCACGTAATAGGCTTCGGTTTCAATAATTCGCGCCGAAAGCCAGAGATTTCCCACGCGATGGCGTATGACTTTTCCGAGTAATTCGCGCGCGAGCATTTGCGCGTCGCGGTCGAAGAAGCTGTCGGGCAGGGCGCTGGCGGGGAGTTGGTCTGAAGAACTTGGCATGGCGGTCGGGGTAAATACGGCTAAATGTGACCGAATAATAACAACTCCCACCTTAATTACCGCTGAACACCAGGTTTTTACAGTTCATTTCGACCATCCGCCCCTCACTGCTGTCAGTCGGGCGGCGTCACAGCTATAATCTGCCGCTTTCCTCTTTGCCAAGACTCCCTGACCATGACTGAGTCCGTTCTTGACTACATGACCCGCCTGGGTCGCGCTGCCCGGCAGGCCTCGCGGTTGATCGCCCGTGCGAGCACTGCGCAGAAGAACCGTGCCCTGCTGGCGGCCGCCGACGCTCTGGATGCTTCGCGCTCCGAGCTGACCGCCGCCAATGAGATGGACCTGGCCAACGGCCGCGCCAATGGCCTGGAGCCAGCCCTGCTGGACCGCCTGGCGCTGACTCCGGCACGTATCGACGACATGATCGAAGGCCTGCGTCAGGTGGCCAAGCTGCCTGACCCCATCGGTGAAATCCGCGACATGCGTTACCTGCCGTCCGGCATCCAGGTCGGCAAGATGCGCGTGCCCCTGGGCGTGATCGGCATCATCTATGAGTCGCGCCCGAACGTGACCATCGACGCCGCGAGCCTGTGCCTCAAGTCGGGTAATGCCACGATCCTGCGTGGCGGTTCCGAGGCGATTAATTCCAACCGCGCGATTGCCGCCTGCATCCAGAAAGGCCTGGCCGTGGCCGAGTTGCCGGCCGAAGTGGTGCAAGTGGTCGAAACCACCGACCGCGCTGCCGTTGGCGCGCTGATCACCATGCCGGAGTTCGTCGACGTGATCGTGCCGCGCGGTGGCAAGAGCCTGATCGAACGCGTCAGCCGCGATGCCAAGGTGCCAGTCATCAAGCACCTGGACGGCGTGTGCCACGTGTTCATCGACGTCGCGGCCGACATCGACAAGGCGATCCGCATCGCCGACAACGCCAAGACCCACCGTTACGCTCCTTGCAACACCATGGAAACCCTGCTGGTGCACGTCGGTATTGCCGATCGCGTGCTGCCGCCGCTGGCTGCCATCTACCGTGACAAGGGCGTTGAGCTGCGTGGTTGCGAACGCACCCGTGCGCTGCTGGGCGCGGACGTGATCGAAGCGACCGAGCTGGACTGGTACACCGAATACACCGCGCCGATCCTGTCGATCAAGATTGTCGACGACCTGGACGAGGCCATCGAACACATCAACACCTACGGCTCCAAGCACACCGACGCCATTGTTTCCGAGCATTTCAGCGATGCCCGGCGTTTCCTCAACGAAGTGGATTCCGCTTCGGTGATGATCAACGCCTCGACGCGTTTTGCCGACGGCTTCGAGTATGGCCTGGGGGCGGAGATCGGTATTTCCACCGACAAGCTCCACGCACGCGGCCCGGTTGGCCTGGAAGGCCTGACCAGCGAGAAGTACGTGGTGTTCGGCGACGGTCATGTGCGCACTTGATGGCTAAACGCATCGGGCTGCTCGGTGGCACCTTCGATCCCGTGCACATCGGCCATTTGCGCAGTGCCCTGGAAGTCGCGGACGCCCTCGCGCTGGATGAGTTGCGCCTGACGCCCAATTTCCGGCCGCCGCACCGCGATACGCCGCAGGTGTCACCGCAGCAGCGCCTGGAAATGGTGCGCCTGGCGGTAGACGGCATAACGCCGCTGGTGGTGGACGATCGCGAGCTCAAGCGCGATAAACCGTCCTACACTGTCGACACCCTGGAACTGATGCGCGCCGAGTTGGCCGCGGATGACCAGTTGTTTCTGCTTTTGGGCTGGGACGCATTTTGCGGCCTGCCCTCTTGGCATCGCTGGGAGGAACTCCTCCAGCATTGCCACATCCTGGTTTTGCAACGCCCGGATGCCGACAGCGAACCGCCGGATGCCTTGCGCAACCTGCTGGCCGCGCGGTCGGTAAGTGACCCCTTGGCCCTGACCGGGCCGAACGGGAATATTGCATTCGTCTGGCAGACCCCGCTTGCGGTGTCCGCCACCCAGATCCGTCAACTGCTGGCCAGCGGGAAGTCGGTACGTTTCCTGGTGCCTGACGCGGTCCTGGCCTACATCGATGCGCACGGGCTTTACCGTGCGTCGAACTGAAAAGGCGCGCTTGAACGCACGAACAGTCGTGCAGCGAGTGCCCGAACATATGAGCAAAACGAGTTTTTTATGACGAACAAAGACGTAAGCAAAGTAAAACGCAAAGGTACGTTCAAAAGCGCCCCGCTGCCGGTTGAAGCCCACGTTGGCCCGGAGCTGGCTGGCGAAGAGCTGGTAAAAGTCGCCGTTGCTGCCCTGGAAGACGTGAAGGCCCAGGACATCCAGGTCCTGGACGTACGCGACAAGCAGAGCATCACCGACTTCATGATCATCGCCACCGGTACTTCCAACCGTCAGATCGGTGCAATGCTCGACAAGGTTCGCGAAGCCGTCAAAGCCCAAGGCGTCAAGCCACTGGGTGAAGAAGGCAAGGGCGACAGCGACTGGGTGCTGCTGGACATGGACGACGTGATCGTTCACATGATGACCAGCAACGCGCGTCAGTTCTACGACCTGGAACGTCTGTGGAAAGGCGCGGAGCAGAGCCGTGCCGCTGATGGCAAGCACCACAGCCCGGAAGTGGGCCACGCGCACTTCGACAAGCTCAACAAAGACCAGGAATAAGGAACGGCTGTGCGCCTGCGTCTGATTGCTGTCGGTTCACGCATGCCCAAGTGGGTGGAAGAAGGCTGGCACGAGTATGCCAAGCGTCTGCCCGCCGAGCTGTCGCTGGAACTGGTAGAGATACCGCTCAACACCCGGGGCAAGAATGCCGACGTGGCGCGCTTTATCCGTCAGGAAGGCGAGGCCATGCTGGCCAAGGTCGGCCCGAATGAGCGCATCGTCACCCTTGAGGTGCACGGCAAACCCTGGAGCACCGAGCAATTGGCGGTGGAACTGGACCGCTGGCGCCTGGACTCGCGCACCGTCAACTTCATGGTCGGTGGCCCTGAGGGGCTGGCGCCGGAAGTCTGTGCGCGGGCGGACCAACGCTGGTCGCTGTCGGCGCTGACGCTGCCGCACCCGTTGGTAAGGATTCTGATCGGTGAACAGCTGTATCGCGCCTGGACAGTTCTGTCCGGGCACCCTTACCACAAATAATCTGCGCCCCTCCCGATGACCCAGCCGATCCGCATCAAGGACCACGAGAAAGACGCACGTCTGGTACGCGCTCGCGTGGTATTTGGTGCGTTTCTGGTGGTTGGGTTGATCGGGGTGTTGATTGCGCGCCTGTATTTCCTGCAGGTGATCCAGTACGACTATCACTCCACACTGTCGGAAAACAACCGGGTGCATGTGCAGCCGATTCCGCCGACCCGTGGGCTGATTTTCGACCGCAACGGCGTGGTGATCGCGGATAACCGCCCCAGTTTCAGCCTGAGCATGACCCGCGAGCGTTCCGGCGACTGGCAGCAGGTCCTCGATGTGATTGTCGAGGTGCTGCAGCTGACCCCGGAAGACCGGGTGATCTTCGAAAAGCGCATGAAGCAGGGGCGCCGGCCGTTCGAGCCGGTGCCGATCCTGTTTGAGCTGACCGAAGAGCAGATCGCACGGATCGCGGTGAACCAGTTCCGCCTGCCGGGTGTGGAAGTGGTGGCGCAGCTGGTGCGGCATTACCCGCAAGGGCCGCATTTTGCGCACTCGGTCGGCTACATGGGGCGGATCAACGAGAAAGAGCTGAAAAGCCTCGATCCGGTGAATTACAGCGGCACCCACCATATCGGCAAAACCGGGATCGAGCGTTTCTACGAGCCCGAGCTGCACGGCCAGGTGGGTTACGAAGAGGTCGAGACCAACGCCCGCGGCCGTGTGTTGCGGGTGCTCAAGCGTACCGACCCGGTGCCGGGCAAGGACATCGTGCTGAGCCTGGACATCAAGTTGCAGGAAGCCGCCGAGATGGCCCTGGGTGGGCGGCGGGGTGCCGTGGTGGCGCTGGACCCGAAAACCGGTGAAGTGCTGGCGATGGTCAGCCAGCCGAGTTTCGACCCCAACCTGTTCGTGACCGGGATCAGCTTCAAGGCTTACGCCGAGTTGCGCGACTCGATCGACCGCCCGCTGTTCAACCGTGTGCTGCGCGGCCTGTACCCGCCCGGTTCGACCATCAAGCCGGCGGTAGCGATTGCCGGCCTCGATTCGGGCGTGGTCACGGCCTCCAGCCGGGTGTTCGACCCGGGCTACTACATGCTGCCCAACTACGATCACAAATACCGCAACTGGAACCGCACCGGTGACGGCTATGTCGATTTGGACACCGCGATCATGCGCTCCAACGACACCTATTTTTATGACTTGGCCCACAAGCTCGGGATCGACCGCTTGTCTGCCTACATGGGCAAGTTCGGCCTGGGTCAGAAAGTCTCCCTGGACATGTTCGAAGAATCCCCAGGCCTGATGCCGTCGCGCGAGTGGAAGCGCGCAACCCGCCGCCAGGCGTGGTTCCCGGGCGAAACCCTGATTCTCGGGATCGGCCAGGGCTATATGCAGGCCACGCCACTCCAGTTGGCGCAGGCCACGGCGCTGGTGGCCAACAAGGGCATCTGGAACCGCCCGCACCTGGCCAAGACCATCGAGGGCGAGAAGCCTCTGGATGAAAACCCGATCCCGGATATTGTGCTGCGCGATGCGTCCGACTGGACCAAGGTCAACCACGGCATGCAGCAGGTGATGCACGGCGCGCGCGGCACGGCACGCAAGGCGGCGCTCGGCGCGCAATACCGGATTGCCGGCAAGAGTGGTACCGCGCAAGTGGTCGCGATCAAGCAAGGCGAGAAATATGACCGCTCCAAGGTTCAGGAGCGTCACCGTGACCATGCCTTGTTTGTCGGTTTTGCGCCGGCCGATGACCCGAAAATCGTGGTGGCGGTGATGGTCGAAAACGGCGAGTCCGGCTCCGGTGTCGCAGCGCCTGTGGTGCGCCAAGTGATGGATGCCTGGCTGTTGGCCGACGACGGCAGGCTCAAACCCGAATATGGCGGCCCCCCTTCAAGCACCGAGGTTACGGCCAGTGAAGAGTAATTTTGACCGCATCCTCTCCAGCGAGGATGTGATGCGTCGCCGCGCGACGTTGTTGCAGCGCATGCACATTGATGGCCCATTGCTGATCCTGCTGCTGACCCTCGCGGCCGGCAGCCTGTTCGTGCTGTATTCGGCCAGCGGCAAGAACTGGGATTTGCTGATCAAGCAGGCGTCTTCGTTTGGCCTGGGCCTGCTGTCGATGGTGGTGATCGCCCAGCTGGAGCCGCGCTTCATGGCGCGTTGGGTGCCTTTGGGCTATGTCGCCGGGGTGTTGCTGCTGGTGGTGGTGGACGTGATGGGCCACAACGCCATGGGCGCGACGCGCTGGATCAACATTCCGGGGGTGATTCGCTTCCAGCCGTCGGAATTCATGAAGATCCTGATGCCGGCCACCATCGCCTGGTACCTGTCCAAGCGCACCTTGCCGCCGCAGCTCAAGCACGTGGGCATCAGCCTGATTTTGATCGGCGTGCCGTTTATCCTGATCGTGCGCCAACCGGACCTCGGCACCTCGCTGCTGATCCTCGCAGGCGGTGCGTTCGTCCTGTTTATGGGCGGCTTGCGCTGGCGCTGGATCCTCAGCGTGCTGGCCGCTGCCGTGCCGGTGGCCGTGGCCATGTGGTTCTTCTTTATGCACGACTACCAGAAGCAGCGGATCTTGACCTTCCTCGACCCGGAAAGTGACCCGTTGGGCACCGGCTGGAACATTATCCAGTCCAAGGCCGCCATCGGTTCCGGTGGAGTATTTGGTAAGGGCTGGTTACTGGGCACCCAGTCGCACCTGGACTTTTTACCCGAGAGCCACACCGACTTCATCATTGCGGTCCTGGGCGAAGAGTTCGGCCTGGTGGGCATTTGCGCGCTGTTGCTGATTTATTTGCTGCTGATTGGTCGCGGCCTGGTGATCACCGCGCAGGCGCAGACGCTGTTCGGGAAATTGCTCGCCGGCAGCCTGACCATGACTTTTTTTGTTTACGTTTTCGTCAACATCGGTATGGTCAGTGGCCTGCTGCCGGTGGTTGGGGTGCCGTTGCCGTTCATTAGCTACGGCGGAACTTCGCTGGTGACATTGCTGTCAGCGTTTGGGGTTTTGATGTCGATTCATACGCATCGCAAATGGATCGCACAGGTTTGAATAAGGTGAAGATGTCAATGCAAGTAATGCGCGGCTGGGCGACTCGGCACGCGTCCTGGATGGGCCTGATTGGGCTGCTGGGCGCGACGCAAGAGGCGCAGGCCGGTGACTACGATGGCTCACCCCAGGTCGCCGAATTTGTCGGTGAAATGACCCGCGACTACGGTTTCGCCGGTGAACAGCTGATGGGCGTGTTCCGCGAGGCCCAGAAAAAGCAGGCGATCCTCGACGCGATTTCCCGTCCCGCCGAGCGCGTGAAGCAGTGGAAAGAATACCGCCCGATGTTCCTCACCGACGCCCGCGTGGCGCGTGGCGTGGACTTCTGGCGCCAGCACGAAGCCGTGTTGGCCCGCGCCGAGCAGGAATACGGCGTGCCGGCCCAGGTGATCGTCGCCATCATCGGTATTGAAACCTTTTACGGGCGCAATACCGGCAGTTACCGGGTGATCGACGCCTTGTCGACCCTGGGCTTCGATTACCCGCCGCGCGCCGACTTCTTCCGCAAGGAGCTGCGCGAATTCCTGTTGCTGGCCCGCGAAGAACAGGTCGACCCGCTGACCCTCAAAGGCTCGTATGCCGGTGCGATGGGGCTGCCGCAGTTCATGCCGAGCAGTTTCCGCGCCTATGCGGTGGACTTCGACGGCGACGGCCACATCAATATCTGGAGCAACCCCGACGATGCCATCGGCAGCGTCGCCAGTTACTTCAAGCGCCATGGCTGGGTTGCCGGCGAGCCGGTGGTGACCCGCGCCGATGTCAGCGGCGACCGCGCCGACGAAGGCCTGACCCAGGGCATCGAGCCCGCCAAGACGGTCGGGGAGTTGCGGGCGCTGGGCTGGTCGAGTCAGAATGCGCCACGCGATGATATGCCGGTGACGGCGTTCCGCCTGGAAGGTGAAAATGGCCCTGAATACTGGATGGGCCTGAAGAATTTTTACGCAATCACGCGTTATAACCGCAGTGTGATGTACGCCATGGCCGTGCATCAGCTGTCAGACATGCTGGTCCAAGCACGGGGCAACAAGTAATGCGGGCATCGCCGTTCAATAAACCGCTCAAGCTGGTGGCGTTCGCCGCGTTGTCCTTGCTGGTTGTCAGTTGTTCCTCCACCACCAGTCGCGCCCCGGCGCAGAAGAGCGGTGGCGGTATCGTCCGTGCACAGCCGGGCCTGGACATCAACCGCGCGCACAAAGACGGCGCGCCGTGGTGGGACGTCGACGTGTCGAAAATCCCCGATGCCACGCCGACCCTGCACACCGGCCCGTACAAGGCCAACCCTTACACCGTGCTGGGCAAGAGCTACTTCCCGCTGCAGGACTCCAAGACCTATGTGCAGTCGGGCACGGCGTCGTGGTACGGCACCAAATTCCACGGCCAGAACACCGCCAACGGCGAAGTGTATGACCTGTACGGCATGAGCGCGGCGCACAAGACCCTGCCGCTGCCCAGCTATGTACGCGTGACCAACCTGGACAACAACCGTACCGTGATCCTGCGCGTCAACGACCGCGGGCCGTTCTATTCGGACCGGATCATCGACTTGTCCTACGCCGCCGCGAAAAAACTCGGTTATGCCGAAACCGGCACCGCGCGGGTCAAGGTCGAAGGCATCGACCCGGCGCAGTACTGGGCCCAGCGCGGCAAGCCGGCGCCGTTGATGCTCAACGAGCCGCAGACGCCACAGCCGCAAATCACCGCGTCGGCCGGCAAGGTCGAGCAGTGGACGCCGCCGCCTGCGCAGCATGCGCCGGACACCGTGGCCGTGCCGCATGCCGCACCGGGCAGTTCGATGGCCGGCGGGCAATACCTGCAGGTGGGCGCTTTCGCCAACCCGGATGCGGCAGAACTGTTAAGGTCCAAGCTCAGCAGCATGGTCAGCGCGCCGGTATTCATCAGCTCGATCGTGCGTAACCAGCAGACCCTGCACCGCGTGCGCATGGGCCCGATCGGCTCGCCGAGCGAGGTTGCACAAGTGCAGAACAGCGTGCGCATGGCCAACCTGGGGCAACCCAGTGTGGTCACTGCCGAATAACAAAGCATAGAAGGTTCAAGCCCGTGCGCGGGCTTGAACCCTGGTTGTTGGCTCGTGGAACAATAAAAACCCAGGGGCAAGGGGTGAGCGGGCAACCGAACACGTGACAGTCTGGTAGCGGGCTGTCTGAATAAGTTTTGCCCGCGAGGGCAAGTTTCCATAAGCAATTTCGAGAGACGGATGAACATCACCACCTTAGCCAAACGCACGTGCCTGCTTCTTTCGCTGATCATCACCCCGGCCGCCTGGGCCGTTGAAATGGTGCCGGCTTCCCCGCAACTGGCTGCCAAGGCCTGGGTCCTCATGGATGCCGCCAGCGGCAACGTGCTGGTCGAGAACAACGGTGACCAGCGCCTGCCACCGGCCAGCCTGACCAAACTGATGACCGCCTACATCGCGACCCTGGAAATCCGTCGCGGCCAGATCGGCGAGAACGACCCGGTTACCGTCAGTGAAAACGCCTGGCGTACCGGCGGTTCGCGGATGTTCATCAAGGTCGGCTCGCAAGTCACCGTAAGTGACCTGCTGCACGGCATCATCATCCAGTCCGGTAACGACGCCAGCGTAGCCCTGGCCGAGCACATCGCCGGCAGTGAAGACGCGTTCGCGGACATGATGAACAAAACCGTGGCCGACCTGGGCATGACCAACAGCCACTTCATGAACCCGACCGGCCTGCCGAACCCTGAGCACTATTCTTCGGCTCACGACATGGCGATCCTGGCCCGCGCGATCATCCGCGTCGACCCGGTGCACTACGCGATCTACTCCCAGAAGGAATTCTTCTGGAACAACATCAAGCAGCCTAACCGCAACCTGTTGCTGTGGCGCGACAAGACCGTCGACGGTCTGAAAACCGGCCACACCGAAGAAGCCGGCTACTGCATGGTGTCGTCTGCCGTACGTGATGGCCAGCGCCTGATCGCCGTGGTTTTCGGCACCAACAGCGAGCAGGCCCGTGCGGCCGAGACGCAAAAACTGCTGACCTACGGTTTCCGCTTCTTCGAAACCCAGACCTTCTATCAGAAGGGTGCCGAGCTGGCGACCGCTCCAGTCTGGAAAGGCGCGACCTCGCAAGTCAAGGCCGGCCTGGCCGAAGACCTGACCCTGACCATGCCTAAAGGCCAGCTGAAAAAGCTCGCTGCCAGCATGACCATGAACCCGCAATTGGTTGCGCCAATCGCCAAGGGTGATGTGATCGGTAAAGTCGAAGTCAAGCTGGACGACAAGGTGGTGCACAGCGCCGACCTGATCGCGCTGGACGCCGTCGACGAAGGTGGTATCTTCCGCCGCGTGTGGGATAGCATCCGTCTATTCTTCTACAGCTTGTTCAACTGATAGTGTGCACCTGCAAAGCCCCGTGTCGATCCGACACGGGGCTTTGCCGTCGCCACGGCTTACCGCTTACGAGGCTGTTCTGCCATGACCGATAAAGAAGTAAAGGCGCCAAAGATCGAGTTCCCGGTAACCGACTATCCGATCAAAGTGATCAGCGATACGGGCGTGGGCCGCAAAGACCTGATTCTCGAGATCGTGCGTAAACACGCGACGATCAACGACAACCGCGTGGACGAGCGCTCCAGCTCAACCGGCAAATACACCACGATCCAGTTGCACATCGTTGCGACGGATCAGGACCAGCTCTACAACATCAACAGTGAACTGCGGGCCACCGGCTTCGTGCACATGGTGTTGTGATGCCACAGGTCCTGGGCTTTCGCGAGCTCGGCCAGATGGCCTATGAGCCCGTCTGGCACGCCATGCAGCGTTTCACCAATGAGCGCGGCAGCTCGGCGCCGGATGAAATCTGGTTGGTGGAACACCCACCGGTATTCACCCAGGGCCAGGCCGGCAAGGCTGAGCATCTGTTGCTGCCGGGGGATATTCCGGTGGTGCAGGTCGACCGAGGTGGCCAAGTGACTTACCATGGGCCCGGTCAACTGGTGGCTTATCTGCTGCTGGACGTACGCAAGCTCGGGTTTGGCGTACGCGACCTGGTGAGCCGCATGGAGGCTTGCCTGATCGAGCTGTTGGCCAGTTACGGTGTTACCGCCGCGGCCAAGCCCGATGCACCCGGTGTGTATGTGGACGGCGCGAAAATCGCGTCCCTCGGTTTGCGGATTCGCCACGGTTGCTCCTTTCATGGCCTGGCCCTGAATGTGGACATGGACCTGGCGCCATTCCGACGGATCAACCCGTGCGGTTACGCCGGGCTGGCGATGACCCAACTGAGTGACCACGCCACACCGATTAAATTTGCCGAGGTTAGTGCCCGGCTGCGTGCGCAGCTCGTCAAACACCTCGACTATGCTGAGCAGACGACCCTCACGGGCGGAATCGACTGATTATGACTACTGATGCAGTGCAAACCATGATCCCGACGCTGGACATCACCGAGCGTCCGGCCCCGGCCCCGCGTGCCAAGGTGGAAGCCGGCGTCAAGCTGCGCGGCGCCGAGAAGGTTGCACGCATCCCGGTCAAGATCATCCCGACCACCGAACTGCCGAAAAAGCCTGACTGGATTCGCGTACGCATCCCGGTCTCGCCGGAAGTCGACCGTATCAAGGCCCTGCTGCGCAAACACAAGCTGCACAGTGTGTGCGAAGAGGCGTCCTGCCCGAACCTGGGCGAATGCTTCTCCGGCGGCACCGCCACCTTCATGATCATGGGTGACATCTGCACCCGTCGTTGCCCGTTCTGCGACGTTGGCCACGGCCGGCCGAAGCCACTGGACGTCAACGAGCCGGAAAGCCTGGCCATCGCCATCGCCGACCTGAAACTCAAATACGTGGTGATCACCTCGGTCGACCGCGACGACTTGCGCGACGGCGGTGCCCAGCACTTTGCCGACTGCATCCGCGAGATCCGCAAGCTGTCGCCGAACGTGATGCTCGAGACCCTGGTGCCGGACTACCGTGGCCGTATGGACGTGGCGCTGGAAATCACCGCCGCCGAGCCGCCGGATGTGTTCAACCACAACCTGGAAACCGTGCCTCGCCTGTACAAGGCCGCGCGCCCGGGCTCGGACTACCAGTGGTCGCTGACCCTGCTGCAGAAATTCAAGCAGATGATGCCGCACATCCCGACCAAATCCGGCCTGATGCTGGGCCTGGGCGAGACCGACGAGGAAGTGATCGAAGTCATGAAGCGCATGCGCGAACACGACATCGACATGCTGACCCTGGGCCAGTACCTGCAACCGTCCCGCAGCCACTTGCCGGTACAGCGCTTCGTGCACCCGGACGTCTTCGCCTGGTTCGCCGAGGAAGGTTACAAGATGGGCTTCAAGAACGTGGCCTCGGGCCCGCTGGTACGTTCCTCGTACCACGCCGACGAGCAGGCCAAGCTGGTCAAGGCGAGCCTGGTTTCTTAAGTCGCACCACAGATCCAAGGTGGGAGTGGGCTTGTGTGGGAGCGGGTTAGTTAGGGAGAATTGTGTATGACTGCAGCCGTTCCGGTCCTTCGGTCCGAGGGCACCATCGGCCTGATCGCACCCGCCGGCCCTGCTGCGCTGGACGTGGAAAAAGCCGGGCAATGGATGCGCGCGCGTGGCTACGAGTTGCGGATTTTCGGCGGTGTGTACGAGCGCGACGGTTACCTGGCCGGCAGTGACAAGGTACGCCTGCATGATCTGCACGCCGCCTTTGCCGACCCTCAAGTCGACGCAGTTTTCTGCCTGCGCGGCGGCTACGGTACGCCACGCCTGCTCGACCAGGTGGACTTCGACCTTCTTCGCGCCAACCCCAAGCCATTCGTGGGCTACAGCGATATCACCGCCTTGCACCTGGCAATCAATCGTCACGCCGGTTTCGTGACCTTTCACGGGCCCATGCTGAACGCCGACCTGTTGGGCGGCAAACAGCAACCCACCGAGTCGTCGCTATTCAGCATGCTACGCGGCCAACTGGGCGCCGGCAGCGTATTGGCGCACCCGGTGGCCTTCCCGTTGACCACGATCGGCCCAGGCATCGCCTGTGGGCGCTTGCTGGGTGGCAACCTGTCGATGATCGCGGCGATGATGGGGACCGACTACGAAATCGATGCCGACGGCATCATCCTGTTTATCGAAGACGTCAACGAGCCGATCTACCGCATCGACCGCCTGCTGACGCACCTGCGCCTGGCGGGCAAGCTGAGCCAGGTAGCCGGTGTGTTGGTGGGGGATGTGGCGGGTGTGGACACTGTTGCGCTGGAGCGCCTGCTGAAGCAGACCTTCGAACCGCTTGGCATACCGGTGCTGGCCGGTTGGCGCAGTGGGCATTGCGACCCGAACCTGACGTTGCCGATGGGCGCACAAGTGCGGTTGGATGCGGGGGAGCAGGTGGTGGTGTTGGAGCAGGATGTGGTCTTTAAATAGTTACCGCCTGTGAAGCCGTCTTCGCAGGCAAGCCAGCGCCCACAGTTGGAATGCATTCTCCTGTGGGAGCTGGCTTAACTGCGATAGCAATAGTCGCCTCACGATGGTTTAGCGGTTCTGCAGCTCTTC
>NZ_UTBG01000036.1 GCF_900580675.1 Pseudomonas viridiflava | reverse complement strand
CAGGCGCTCGACGAACTCGTCGTAAATTTCATCCTGTACCAGCAGGCGCGACCCGGACACGCAGCTCTGCCCGGACGCCGCGTAGATCCCGGCAATCGCACCGTTGATGGCGCTGTCGAGGTCGGCGTCGGCAAAAATGATATTCGGCGATTTGCCGCCCAGTTCCAGCGACAGCTTGGCGAAGTTCTCGGCGCTGCTGCGCACCACATGCCGGGCCGTGGCCGCGCCGCCGGTGAAGGCGATCTTGCGTACCAGCGGGTGGCGGGTGAGGGCGGCGCCGGTGCTCGGGCCGTAGCCGGTGACCACGTTGACCACGCCCGGCGGAATCCCGGCTTCCAGGGCCAGGCGCGCCAACTCGAGGATGGTCGCCGAGGCGTGCTCCGACGGCTTGATCACGATGGTATTGCCCGCCGCCAGGGCCGGCGCGAGTTTGATCGCGGTCAGGTAAAGCGGGCTGTTCCACGGAATGATCGCGGCGACCACGCCCATGGCTTCGTGCACGGTGTAGGCAAACAGGTCAGGCTTGTCCAGCGGCAGGGTGCCGCCTTCGAGCTTGTCGGCCAGGCCGGCGGTGTAGTGGAAAAACTCCGGCAGGTAGCTGACCTGGCCGCGCGTTTCACGGATCAGCTTGCCGTTGTCGCGGCTTTCGAGTTGGGCCAGTTGCTCCTTGTTCTCGGCGATCAGGTCACCCAGGCGGCGCAGCAATTTGCCGCGCGCGGTGGCGGTGAGACCACGCCAGGCCGGGCTGTCGAAAGCGCTTTGCGCGGCCTGCACGGCGCGTTCCACATCGGCTTCGTCGGCGTCGGGCAGTTGCGCCCAGGGCTCGGCGAGGGCCGGATTGAGGCTGTCGAAAGTCTTGCCGGACAGGGCATCGACCCATTCACCGCCGATGCACATCTGGAAGCGTGCGAGTGTCATGCAACGATCCCCTTTATTGGATTGTTTTGGGCGTAAACCGTGTCAAGAAAACCCAGCAGCAATTGGTTGACGAGGCGCGGCGATTCTACCGGCATCATATGCCGTTGCTCGGCCAGCACGGCAACCGTGGCGCCGGGAATACGGTCGGCGAGCTGCCTGGCCATCTCCGGGGTCGAGCCGGGGTCGAGTTCGCCGGTGGCAACCAGCGTGGGCGCGCGCAACCCTTTCAGGTCATCGGCGCGGTACATGTCCTGGGTCGCAAACAGCTCATAGGTGGTGAGGTAGCCCTGGGGATCATTGCCCGCCAGGGTTTCACGCAGCGCGGCGATCTGCGCCGGGTTGGCCGCCTGGTATTCGCGGCTGAACCAGCGCGACAGCGCGGCTTCGGCATTCGCATCCGGGCCGTGTTCGGCGGCCTGGGCCGTGCGCGCAATCACCCCGGCGCGCTGTTCGGCACTGCGGTTGAATACGCTGTTGAGCACCACCAGGCCGTGCAGGCGCTCGGGGTAATGCAAGGCAAATGCCCGTGCCACTAGGCCACCCATGGAAAACCCGATCACCGTGGCTTGAGGCAGTTGCAGGTGATCGAGCAGTTCCAGCAATTGGTCGGCATACCCCAGCAGCGGGGTGCCGGCGGCCGGGCGCGGGCTGGCGCCATGGCCGAGCATGTCATAGGTGATCACGCGGTAATTCGTGGCCAGGCCAACGACTTGCCCGCCCCACATTTCTTTGTTCAGGCCCACGCCGTGGATCAAAACCACAGGCTGGCCTTGGCCGGTCGCCAGATAACTGGTGCCAGCCGGGGTGCGTTCAGCGGTGAGCCGAATCATGGAGCGCTCCTGCATGCTTTTTGTTTTGGTGGCCGGTCTTGCTTACTGGGCTTTCTCAGCCGCCAGCTCTTCCAGATCGATGTAACGGTTGCCGATACGCGGGTGCAGGCGGCCGCCGTCGGCGCAGCCCAAGACCACGACGATCTCGTCGGCGCGCGGCGAATCTTCAATCTTCATTTCCAGGGTGATGTAGTGCGAACGCAGGCCTTCGTCGTCCTTGTGCATCATCGGGATCTGGATCGAGGTGCCCGGGCCGCCGCGCTTGTTGGTGAAGCTCAGGTAGCTCTTGGCCTTGACCGCTTCGCGGTAGTGGTTGCCAAAGCGCAGCGTATGGATGATGGCCGAGGCGTGTTCGATCTCACCGTCGGCACCGACCACGGCGGCCTTGCCGTAGGCTTCGATCTTGTCTGCGCCACCGATAATGCCGACCAGACGCTCGACCATCAGCGCGCCGAGGTCCGAGCAGTTGGCACGGATTTCCGGTTTCAGATCTTCGACAAACCCGCGACCCAGCCACGGATTTTTCAGGACCACCGCCAGGCCCACCATGGTGACCGGCGTGTCAGAGGCTTTGCCGCCTTCGATAAAGGTTTCTTCTACATAGCTGACGATCTTGCGGATTTCGAAACTCATGGCTGCTCCATCGGGGTACTGATTGGTTTGTGTATGATGGTATACCATAATACCGGAAGCGCAAGAGCCACAGATAAACTCAAGACGAGTTGTCGCGATGAGAGGTCGGGTGGAGGTTTTTTTGCGCAAGGCTGATGCGGGAGAGGAAGAGCCACCGCGCACGAGACCGCAGCCGGACGGTCTCCCTACGCGCGGCGTCTATCAGGACTTGATCAGCTCACGCACCCGCGCCGTCAACGTGTCGATCGCAAACGGCTTGGTCAGCACCTGCATGCCGGGGCCCAGGCTGTTGTCGCCGATGATGGTGCTTTCAGCATAGCCCGTGATGAACAGGGTTTTCAGCGCCGGGCGGACTTCCCGGCCTGCGTCGGCCATCTGCCGGCCGTTCATGCCGCCGGGCAGGCCGACATCCGTGATCAGCAGGTCGATATGCACGTCGGAGTGCAAGATTTTGAGCCCGGTGATGCTGTCACTCGCTTCGATCAGGCTGTAGTCGAGTCCGCTCAGCACGTCCATCAGCAGCGTGCGCACGCTGGGCTCATCGTCGACGATCAGAATGGTTTCGCCATACTCCGCCGGCATCGCACACGCGCTGTTCAGTTCGGGTGTGGCCTCAACGGCGTGCCCTTGGTAACGCGGCAGGTAAAGGCTGATGGCGGTACCGCGCCCGACCTCTGAGGCAATTCGCGCCTGGCCGCCAGACTGCTTGGCGAACCCATAAATCATCGACAAGCCAAGGCCTGTGCCCTGGCCGATGGGCTTGGTGGTGAAGAACGGGTCGAACGCCTTGGCCATGATTTCGGGCGTCATGCCGGTGCCGGTATCGGTGACGGTCAGCGTCAGGTATTCGCCTTCGTTCAAGTCATGGGCGGTGGCGGTTGCAGTATCCACCCATACATTGGCCGTTTCGATGCTGATGCGCCCGCCATCGGGCATGGCGTCGCGGGCGTTGATGCACAGGTTCAGCAGGGCGTTTTCCAGCTGGCTGGCATCCACCAGCGTCGGCCATACGCCGCTGGCGCCGAGGGTCTCGACCGTGATGCTCGGGCCTACCGTGCGCTGGATCAGCTCGCCCATGTCGTCCACCAGCAGGTTCACATCGGTGGGCCGTGGGTCGAGGGTTTGCCGGCGTGAGAACGCCAGCAAGCGGTGAGTCAGCGCGGCCGCGCGCTTGGTGGCACCCTGGGCGGTGGTGATGTACTTGTCCACTTCCGCCCAGCGGCCCTGCGAAATGCGCAGCATGGTCAGTTCCAGCGCGCCGGAAATGCCCGCCAGCAGGTTGTTGAAATCGTGGGCAAGGCCCCCGGTCAGTTGGCCGACGGCTTCCATTTTCTGCGACTGGCGCAGTTTCTCTTCAGCCTGGATCAGCTCGGCCGTGCGCTCGGCCACGCGCTGTTCCAGGGTTTCGTTGAGGGCGCACAGCGCGGCAGTTGCGCGGTCGCGTTCGGCCTCGACGGAGCGCCGGCCCTCTACGTCGATCACCACGCCTGGCAGGGTCAGCGGCGTGCCGTCTTCGGCCAGGTCAACGCGCCCGTTGGCTTCGATCCAATAGTATTTTCCGTCGCCACGACGCACGCGGTACTGGTGAGCATAGGCGCCGCCACGGGCGATAGCCGCGTCAATGGCGTTGGTCAAACCGTCGCGGTCTTCCGGATGCACCGAGGTGATCACCTGCGCCAGGCTCAGGCCCTCATAACCCAACGCCGGGTCGACGCCGAAGGCGCGGGCGAAGGCCTCATCGATGGTAAAGCGGTCGCTGGGGATGTCCCAATGCCAGGTGCCGATGATCGCGCCAGCGGCCAGTGCCAGCTGCACGCGCTGCACGTTTTGCCGCGCCACCGCCTCGCTGACGCGCAGGCGCTCCTGGGCGTTGCGGCGTTCGGTGACGTCACTGAAGATAATCGCGATCTGCCGGTCGGCCGGGTCGCCGACGCGCACCGCGCGCACGTCGAACCAGCGCTTGAACGCTTCGGCGTAATTCTCAAAAGTCGCCGGCTCGCCGGTCTTGGCCACGTGCCCGTAGGTCTCGAACCAGAAACGCTCCAGGTCCGGTGCGAACTCGGTGACCCACTTGCCCTGCAGGTTGACCCCGGCCTGACGCTCGAAAGCCGGGTTAGCCTCGACGAAGCGGTAGTCGATCGGTTGATCGTCGGCATCGAACTTGACGTCGACGATGGCAAAGGCCGACTCGACCGTTTCCAGAATCGTACGAAAGCGTTCTTCACTCTGGCGCAGCTCGGTTTGCGCGACACGCATGTCGGACATGTCGAGCATCGCCTGGCGATAGCGCTCCTCGGTTTCTTCACTCGAACCCGGCGTCATGCACCCGCCCGACAGGGGGTCAATGCCAGCGTCTGTCAGCAGGGCACGCAGACGCAAAACTTCTGCCTCCAGCTCTACACGAGTCAGGTCTTTCACTGCTGTTTCCAAAGATGAGTTAGAGGGAGCAACCAAGCCGAGGTATGACCTGCGCGCCTGTCAGAGGGTTCAATTGTAGCGGAGCGGTAAACTCCGCAATCAAAGTCTGAGTCTCAGGAGCAGGCCACTTTGTTCGGGCCGCGGCACTCATCATCTTTTTTACGGCTCGGCCTCAGCCGGAGCGCGGTGCCAACAGGCTGCGCCGGATGCGCATCAAGTCCTGGTACGCCTCGGTACGCTTCTCATCCGCTACCCGTTTCGCCTCGGTAAAGCGCAACCACGCGTCGGCGTCGGCCAGGCTGGTGCCGATGATGGCGTACGCCGCCTGTTCCAGCCGGTCAGCTTCAAAGAACAGCTCGGTGTTTCTCGCGAGTTCCTGCTCCGGGTCGAGCAATTCAGATGCTTCTTGCCTGTTCGCAGCCATGGCCTTCACCTCAAGGTCGTCATAGGCGAGCGAAGTGCAGTGCGCCGGGTAGAGGCTGCCGTATGCGTAGCTCGCGCAAGGACTGACACAAGCCGTTCTTGTGTCCGGGTTGTCCTGTTGTATGGAGAGGTAAAAAACCTGGAACGTTCAAATTAGTGCAAGTGTGAAAAGGCCTGACCACTCGTCAGCCGCTGCCTGGATTTGTTGAACGAGGCCGTCGCTGCTTCAGACAGATAGGTAAGGGCCCAGTCCCTGTGAACCCCATCCGAAGGAGAGCGACCATGAAAAAACTCACGATGTGCCTGAGCCTGTGCAGCGTGTTCCTGCTGCACGGGTGTTTCGACAGCTCCAACAACACCACCAAGGACAACACCAGCGGCAGCAAATCCTCAGTGCAGATGCAGGAAGGCAAGGCCGACGACAGCAAATGATGCCAGGCGCTCAGCGTCTGCTCAGCCACGCGGGGTGCACCTTTGGGAAATGTGCCTTCAACCAGTCCATCGCAGCACCAAAGTTGGCGGGCGCATTGCCCAGATAGGCTTCCTGACGGGCCAGACCGCCGCGCTCAACCTGATGCCGATGATCTTTCGGCAAACCACAATCCGCGGCATCGCCGCGGCCCCCATATACAAGTTCGTGACGCCCAGTGGCCTTCCAGCGGTGGCGCTTGCTGCACGTGGAACCGCCCCAGTCCGACCTGCCACTGTTGCATTGCACACGCCCAATTTGCTGGTCACGCCCCACGTCACTGGAGCCATCCAAAGCAGCGCCGCGCTGTTCATCGCCCATTGTGAGTAGACGCTGGGCCGTGCTGGGTTAGATCACGCAAGCCGCTTATAGGGGGGCTTTGGTTTTGGATTTGGTTGGTTTGGGAGTGCCCAGCACTCGATTCAGTTCGCCAGCGACAGCGATGAGTTGTTGTTCCAGTGCTTCAACATCACAGAGGCTGATGCCGTTGTTGATAACTTGAAGGGTTTTAACCTCCTTCCTTGGGGCAGCCCCCAGAGGGTGGGATTCTTGAGAAATCAGCGCTTGGCGCAACAGGTTATTGATCACGGTTTGATAGCCCGTACCTGCGCTTTCCGCACGCTCACGTGCGGCGTCTATCACCACATCGTCAAGCATGATGGTGATTCGGGTCTTGGCCTTGTTGCTGGCTATAGCACCGCGATTACCGTTGGTAAAATCGTATTCATCTTTCATGGCTCAAGCCTCCAGGTACTGGCGCCGTTCATTTCTTGATGCGAGTCTGGCGCTGATGACACGCACGAAATTCGGATCGCGATAGGTGTACGCAACCACTAGAACGCGTCCCTTTGCATCTGTGCCCATTGTCGTTCGGTCAGGCGGGCCTCAATCTTGCTGAGGCTGCCAACTTATTTCCGCGCGAAATGGCTGATACGTTTCGTAGTGGGATTCTGTGTCGACTGTCAGGAGAGGCAAACTTGAGTGGGCATTGTTGGTACGAAGGGGCCAAAACGCATTGGATCAGTTCAAGACTGCTCTTGTTCATCGGCCTGTTTTGATACCCCGGCGCGCTCATTTCACTGACCACGCCGGAGCAGGGGGAGGTGTACCGTTTTTCAACGCATCTGCAAAATAATCGGGCTGCTGCTCGCCGGGTCCGTGTGCTCGCGCAGTTTGCCGACCGCTTTGGCGTCGACCGCTTCACCGTGGTTGCCCCAGGTGCTGCGCACGTAGGTCAGGACTTCGGCGATTTCAGCGTCGGACAGTTGCTCGCGGAAGGCCGGCATGCGATAGGCGTCCGGCACGCCGGCGGCGACGATGCGTTGCGAGCCGTTGAGGGTGATGTTGATCGCCGAGGCGTTTTCCTTGGCGAGTGCCGAGGTGGCGCCGGCCAGCGGTGGCATCCAGTCGGGCTGGCCCTTGCCGTCCTGGCCGTGGCAGGAGGCGCAGCGGGTTGCGTAAGTGTGGGCGCCGGGGGCGTCCTGGCGCGCCTCGGCGGTCACGTACTGCCACGCGGTGCCGTCACGCTGAGGGTCGCCGGGCAACGACTTGAGGTAACGGGCAATCGCGGCCAGGTCGTCGTCGGCCATGAACTGCGTCGAGTTGTTGAAGGCTTCAGTCATCGAGCCATAGACCACCGCATGCTTGTTACGGCCGGTCTTGAGGAACTGCACGATCTCCGGCTCGCTCCAGCGGCCCAGGCCGGTGTTGGGGTCCTGGCGCAGGCTCGGGGCGTACCAGCCATCCAGCAGGCCACCGGCGAGGAACGGCTTGCCGGACTCGTCCAACTCTTTCTCATTGAAGGCCAGGCCGCGCGGTGTATGGCAACTGCCACAGTGGCCGGGGCCCTGGACGATATACGCGCCGCGATTCCACAGCGCATCCTCGTTCGGCTTGGCCGCGTAGGTTGCGCTCGGGGCGAACACGCCGTTCCACAGCGCGATGGGCCAGCGCAGGTTGAGCGGCCAGGGAATATCGCTGGGGATATTCGCTTGCTTGGCCGGTTGCACGCCCTGCATGAAGAACGCATACAGCGCGCGAATATCATCATCGCTGAGCTTGACGTAAGACGGGTAGGGCATGGCCGGGTACAGGCGTCGGCGATCCGGCGTCACGCCGTGGCGCACCGCGCGGTCGAAGTCGGCCAGGCTATAGGCGCCGATCCCGGTTTCGCGGTCGGGGGTGATGTTGGTGGCGTGAATCGTCCCCAGCGGCGTGGCCATTTCCAGGCCCCCGGAGAACGGCGCCTTGCCCGCCAGGCTGTGGCAGGCCACGCAGTCGCTGAGGCGTGCAACGTACTCGCCACGGCTGACCTGCGCCGGGTCGAATTGGGTGGTTTTTTCCTGTTCAAAGGGGGTTGCGGGCTGGCGGGTGACGTACCAGACGAGCAGGCCGGCAGCGACCAGGCAGGCCAGCACCAGCCAGCCTGCGGTTCTTGCGAATCGACGGTTGTTCATGGGCATTCCTTGTCGGTCAACTGAAGGTGTATCGGCTCAATGGCGGGCTGCGTATGCGCTGCCCGGTCAAGTGTGCGACCGCATTGGCCACCGCCGGCGCGACTGCCGGCAACGGTGGCTCACCGATTCCGCCCATCTTTTCACCGCTTTCGACGATTTTTACGTGGACCTGCGCCATCCGCGAGGGCGGCAGGATGGGGTACAAATCGTAATTGCGTGCCCGTGGCTTGCCGTCCACGTACACCGCTTCCTCCACCAGGGTTTGCGACAAGCCCAGGGCGACGGCGCCTTGCACCTGCGCTTCGACGATGGCCGGGTTGACGATGCTGCCCGGGTCGATCGCTTCCCAGATGTGGTGCACCTTGACCTGGCCCTTTTCGATCGACACTTCGGCGACCACCGCCGCGTGCGAGCCGAACGGCGACGCCATGGCCACGCCGCGTGCGCGACGGCTGCCATCTTCGGCCGTGTAGGGCCCGCGTTTCCAGCCGCCGGACAGTTCGCCCACCGCTTGCAGCAGGGTGGTCAGCCGTGGGTTGTCGCGCAGCAAATGCAGACGTAGTTCGTACGGATCGTGGCCGCCTTTGTCCGCCAGTTCATCGAGGAACGCTTCGTAGAAAAAGTCATTCAGCGAATTGCCCACCGAACGCCAGTAGCCGAGCATGACCGGGCCTTTGACGTAGATCTGCGCGATGCGCTTGTTGGGGATCGCGTAGCTTTTGCCCGACAGCCCTTCAAGGGCGGTGGGGTCGATTTTCTCGCCCTGTTTGCCCGCGAGTCCCTCGGTTGGGCCTTCGGTGGCGCTGACGGCTTCAATCGCGACCGGCAAGCCTTTTTCATCCAGTGCGGCGCGGAACTTGACCACGGCGACCGGGCGCAACACATCGCGCAGGAACTCTTCTTCGCGGGTCCAGATCAGCTTGATCGGACGCCCTACCGCCTTGGCCAAGGCAATGGCCTGCGGGTACGGGTTGGCCGATTCATACAGGAAGTGCCGACCAAAAAAACCACCGAGCAGCGGCGAGTGCAGGGTGATTTTCGAAATATCCAGACCGGTACGCTTGGCCATGTCGGCGCGGAACATGTCCGGCGCCTGGTTGGGCAGCCACACCTCAAGCGTGCCATCCGGGTTGAAGCGCGCCAGGGCAGACGGCGGCTCCAGCTGGGCGTGGTTGACGTACTGGTTGTGGTAAGTGGCTTCGACTTTGGTCTTGGCGGCGGCGAGGGCACCGGCGACATCGCCTTCGTTTTCGTCATCGCGGGCCGGGCCCTGCTGGGCGGCGAGGAAATCGCGGTGCTTGTCGCTGGAAAAATCCGCCGGCATGGCGCGCAGGGTCGAGTCGGCGGCGGCTTCGAGCCAGTCGACCTGGATAGCTTCCACCGCGCGCTTGGCGTGCCACCAGCGCTCGGCCACCACGGCCACTGCGCCGGGCAGCGTGTGCACGGAATGCACGCCCTTCATGGCCTCGACCTGCGACTGGTTGCGCAGGCTGCCCACGGTCATGCCCAGGCGCGGCGCGTGCTGCACGGCGGCATGGAGCATGCCGTCGACTTTGAGGTCGATGCTGTACATCGCCTTGCCGGTGGATTTGTCGTAGGCGTCCAGGCGCTTGACCGGCTTGCCGATCCAGCGGAACTGGCTCGGGTCGCGCAGGGTGACGCTGGCCGGGTCGGGCACCGGCATGTCCAGCGCGCGGCCGGCCAATTCGCCGTAGCCCAGCGAGCGGCCGGAGGCGGCATGCACCACGCGGCCGGGTTGGGTGGTCAATTCGGCCACCGGCACACTCAGTTGCTCGGCACCGGCCTGCAGCAACATGGTGCGGGCGAGGGCGCCCAGGCGGCGCATGGTCGGGTAGCTCATGCGCACCGACATGCTGCCGCCGGTGATGCGCATGCCGTTTTCCATCACCACATAAGCTTCGCCAGGCGGCGCGGCTTCGACGATGAACGTGGCGGGGTCGGCGTCGAGTTCTTCGCCAACAATCTGCGCCATGGCGGTGTGGGTGCCCTGGCCACCTTCCATGAAGGGGCTGAGCAGGCGCACGCTGCCGTCGGGGCGAATCTCCAGAAACGCCGGGACTTGGGTGCCGCGCTCGGCGGCGTTGGCGGTGGCGGCTTGCACCCGGGCCGAGCCCATTGGCAAGCCGAAGCCAATCACCAGCGCGCCGACTGCGGTACTCGCCAGAAAACGCCGGCGCGACAGGTTGACCGGCTCATCCAGCATCAAATTGGGTAATTCGGAGCGCGTATTCATCAGGCACGCTCCGGTTTGGCCAGGTCATCCATGGCGCTGTGGATCGCGTTATAGGTGCCGCAGCGGCACAGGTTGATCATCGCCGCGTCAATTTGCGCAGGGCTTGGTGCGGGGGTGTGCTTGAGCAGCGCGGTGGCCGCCATCACCTGCCCGGACTGGCAATAACCGCATTGCGCCACCTGATGCTCGACCCAGGCCGCGACTACGCGCTTGCCCACGTCATCGGCTTCAATCGCCTCGATGGTGGTGATCTCACGCCCAACCACACCCGCCACCGGCGTGACGCAGCTGCGGACCACGTTACCGTCCACCAGCACCGAGCAGGCGCCGCATTGGGCCAGGCCGCAGCCGTACTTGGTGCCGGTCATGCCCAGATCATCGCGGATCACCCAGAGTAATGGGGTGTCCGCGTCGGCATCGACCTGATAGGCCTTATTGTTGATTCGTAATTCCATGGCTCACCTGCTGATCAACGGTAGGTGCGGCCTTTTTAATAGTCAGAGTGCGATGGCCGCTTATTGTCGAACTCTAGACCACTGTGCAAGGGGTATCTATCAGGAAAAGCCCAAGTTCGCAGGATCAGGCAAGTATTCGAGAGGATTGCACTGCTTTCGGGCCCGCCTATCAAGCGAAAGGCGGGTGATCTGCAACCTGTGGCGAGGTGGATCTAAACAGACACGGTTTGCTGACCCTTTATAGAGCATGACGAATCGCCATTAAGCCCTCCAGTCAGATGGGACGATAGGCTCTTTTGTAGGGCCTTATACCCCGGTATGTAGGCAACTTCCCAAATGTAATTGAGGCCGCCGGGACTTGTGTCCTGGGCCTATTCGCTTGCTTATATTCCAACGCCATCTTCGTTGCATTCAGGGATGCAGGGCATGGCGCAGGGCTATATCAACGAGCGTACGACGGACTACCACAGCTTGAAATCCCGCTTGATGGGCCAGGGCATCAGCAGCAGCGTTCCGACCATTTTGATGTGCTGAACCACCACCTGCGCCGTGGGCTGGTGGCCCCTGGGCAGTTGGTGATTGTGCCCGACGCCTACAGCGTGACCTGCTCAAGGGAAGAAGCCTGGTTGGTTCGCCATGCCGAGGCCATTCGCCTTGAACTGGACAACTCCGCCGGCACCCAGGTGATCAACGACTACGACCTGCTGCAGAGCCTGCTGGGGTATACCTCGCTGGGCGTGGGCAGTGCGACATCGGCCTGGGCACGGCATCTGGATGACGTGGCGCATACCCTGGAGCAGATCGAGCATTTGCATCAACGCTTAAGGGCGGGCGGCCTGGCGCGTGAAGCGTTTTTTCGCCAGCGCAAGGTGTTGCTTGACCTGCTGGATACCAAACTGCAAGGCGCGGCGCGGCTGGGCACCGGGTTGCGGGGCAATCAGACGTTAAAGAAGGTGTTGGGGATTTCCACCAAGAGCTATTTGCACAAGGGGGAGATCGCCGGGTACGCCCAGCGAATCCGCGAGATTGCGCAGACGTCGAAGTGGCTGGGGAAGGGCACGTATGTGGGGTTGGCGCTGGACGTGGGCGTGACTGGGTTGGAAATCAAGGAGGCGTGTGTGGACGGGCGGGAGGCGCAGTGTCGGCGGGCGAAGTATGTGGAGACGGGGAGGTTGGTGACCAGTGTTGGGGGGGCTTATGTGGGAGGAGAACTGGGCGCAGGGTTAGCCCGTGTCGGCTGTAGGATTTTTATGGGCGTCGCGGCTAAAGGAAACGGTGAGCTGGCCTGCGCTGTTATTGGTGGCGCTGCGGGAGGGTATGCAGGAGGCAAGGCAGGTGGCGCTGGTGGTGAGACTGTCAGAAATTTTGTGTTCGGGCATAACATGTAGCTAGAGGTGCATGTATGCCAACCAAAAAGAAGCCCGCCAATGCAGCAGCGAGGGAGTTACCCTCGATCCCCCAAGACC
>NZ_UTBG01000078.1 GCF_900580675.1 Pseudomonas viridiflava | reverse complement strand
GGCAGCGCAGTGTCCAGGGCCGCCAGCAGATGCTGGAGCCGCGCCTGGTTGACGTAGCGGTAAAAGCTCTGCCCCAGCACCTGGTTCAGCAGGTAGGAAATCTGATTGCGACTGTAGCCGCATTCCTTGGCGACCCGCTGCAAATCCAGCTCCGGGTCCAGATAGGGTTGTTTGAGTTCGAAGTATTGCTGCAGGTCATTGGCCATATGCCCCAATTGCTGGGGCGACAGGCCCAGGCGGCTGACCGTGGGGCGCAGTGCCTGGGCGGGTTGCTCGTGCACCAGGGATGCGTATTCGTTGACCCGCCAGATCAGCCCGTCGCGCACGGTAATCGCCTCGCTGGTGCGAAACGACACCAGACCCTGGCCGCCACGCAGGGTGATGCGGTACTGGATGAACGCGGTGTCGCCGTCGGCGCGAATGCGATCGGTGTGCTCGATCGCCTCGTCGGCGCCACGCGGCATGCTGGCCTGCAGGTACTCACGCAATTCGGCGTAGCGGATGACGCGGTTCTGGAAAAAGTCGTGATACTGAATGTCCGGATGGTAGTAGGACATCACGCCATCCAGATCACGATGGCGCCAGCACAAGTGATGACGCAATACCAGGTCGCCCGTGGCTTGGGTGTGCTGGCAATCATCGTCCGGTGCGATGTCAGGCATGAGAGGCTCTGCGGCGGGTAAACCCTGGAGGTTGCCGAATTTCAGCGGCGCCTTCAATGGCCGATTGGAACTTCTGACTAATGGCCTTTTGCCTAAATGTTTGTAGGACATGACACGCGTCAAGTGAATCGAAAACAACCGCCGAACGGGGCAAAAAAAATCACCTGCCGTTTGCGAACGAATGCTATCTTTGAGGCTCTTCGATGCCATCGACCCGTGAAGGTCATGGCCCCCTGCCGCGAGCTAAAGGAAGTGCTCAATGAACAAGGTGGGCAACATGAATAAAGTGACGTTCCCCAACGCCTGCCAGCTGATGCGCTGGCATTTTCATCCACTGGGCTTCGAAGGCAGCATGGATGCGCCGGGCAGTATGATTGCCCGCCTGTTCGACCGCGCCAGTGGCGAGACCTTGATCGCGATCGCCGGCATCCCCTGTGCCACCGTGATGAATGCCGCAGACGTGGAGCGCATTATTGAAGCGGTAGAGGATGAGCTGGAGTCTTTTGTGCCGCCATTGTCGTTACGCGCATGAATCCCTGATTCATCAGACACCGGATAACTGATGCGGGAGGGGGCAAGCCTCCTCCCATATCGGGACAGTTCGTTAGCCGCGTCTGTCGTCGAAAAACGCCTTCTTCCCATCGACCCGCTCCGACGCCTTCGGCACATTCACCGCTTGGCCTTCGGGCTTTTCCACATACCAATAGCAGTGGCTCACCGCCCGGGTAATGCCGACGTAGGCCAGGCGCAGCACTTCATCTTTTTGCGCCGTGTCATAGGGTTCACTGTCGCCGTCCTTGCCCAGGCCCGCCATACGGTACACCTGGTTCTTGTACGGCGAGCTGGTCAGGTGTTGGCAATCCCCAAGCAGAAACACCGCATCCGCTTGCAGGCCCTTTGCGCTGTGATAGGTCAGTTGTTTCAGCCGGCGCGACTGCGGCGGCAAGCTAGAATCGACATTAACTACATGCTGAATATGCTCTTGTATCAATAGCTTATCGCTGCTTTTTCGATACAGCATTAATATCGAATCACCTTTTTGATAGTGATCCAGCAGTAACCGGCCCAGTACAGCGTCGTCCCGTTCCAGCACCGCAACCGGCACTAAAGCCTTGGGCGCTCCACCGGCCTTGGCCTTCTTGCCAGGGATCGCCGGTGCAGCACGCACGATGTGCTCGGCTGCATCAATGATGTGCTGATGGCTACGGTAGTTTTCACTCAGCATCACCCGCGTGGTGCTCGGCGATGGGAACTCCTGGTTGAACGCCATGAAGTACTTGGGCGAACTGCCGCGCCAGCCGTAGATGGACTGCCAATCGTCCCCCACGCACAGCAGGGACGAACGCTGCGCGCCACGGCCCACATGCATTGCGGGCCCACGGCTGCGGATTTCGCGCAGGCTGGCACGCAGCCAGGACACGATCTGCGGCGATACGTCCTGAAATTCATCGATCATCAGGTGCGACATCGGCCGCAGCAGCGCGTCACTCAGCAGCTTGAGATTTTCCGGGGTATTTTCGCCGAACAGCGAGAACATCCGGTTATAGGTCATGATCGGCTGGGTTTGAT